>NZ_CP011310.1:2409920-3012400 GCF_001077815.2 Aurantiacibacter atlanticus
AGCGGTGTGCAGATGAACTTCGCCAAAAAGGAGAAAGCGTAATGGATCTGGAAATTCTTACACCAGCCGTGATTGGCGTAGGCGTTGTTTCGATCTCGCTGGCATGGGTCATCAATACCCTGATCCGCGTGCGCCACGGATATCCGCTGGAAAACAGTTGGGGCAAGGCAGTCTATCCAAAAAAGAGCACCGAGAATGAAGAACGGGTCAAACTGCTCAGCCAGGAAAACGCCGCGCTACGTGCCGAACTCGGCTCAATGAAGGATCGTCTCGCCAATGTGGAACGCATCGTCACCGATAGCGGTTACCATCTGACGCAAGAGATCGAAACTCTGCGTGGCACCCAAAAGGGCGCGAACTGATGGGCGCTGATTGGCCACTTGTGCAGGATGCAATAATCATCGCCACGCTGGCATTGGGCGGCGGTATCGGTTTGACTGTGCTGGCACTGAAGCTGCGCGACAGAAAGCGCAGACCGCCAGCAAGGCAAGCGCACGCACCGCGCGGCGAAACCAGGACAAGCCCTGAAGATCGTGTCCGCGTGCTGGAACGCATCGCCACCGATCGCCCGACTCAATTGGCTGCGGAAATCGAAGCCCTGCGCAATGAGGAAATGGAGACAAACTGATGGATGGTGATTTGGCTGGGATTTTCGTTTTCATCTTGCTCGCCGCCACACTGGCCTTCGGCATGGCGCAGGTGTTTCACCGCCGTTCCATACAGCATGAAGAACGTAAGTTGGAACTCAAACTGCAGATCGAACAGGCGAAGAAGGCCCAGATGAGCCAGGGGCATGAGAGCCAGCAGCTTTTTGAAGATCGGTTGCGCGTCCTCGAACGGATCGTCACCGATCCATCCGCCGACATCTCGCGCCAGATAGAGAGCCTGCGCGACATCAAGGCCGAAGGGGAAAGGGCGCGATGACCTTCTGGACAGCCATCGTTCTCATCGTGTTGATAACGGCAATCGCCGGCACTTTGGGCAGCCGCTCGAAAAGAGGCGAACGCGAAGTCGAGCAGCAACGCGAATTGCCGAGCGAGCGTGAAGAGGAACTGGAAACGGAAGTGGAAAGCCTGCGTGAGCGCGTCAAAGTGCTCGAACGTATCGCCACCGATCCGGCGCGCCGCACTGCCGAGGAAATCGAGAAACTGCGGGACGAGTAAGGGACAAGAGGCAAGGAGAACATGATGATGATGGAAATCGACATGCTTGTTGCCGTCACCATGCTGGTTGGGCTGGTAATATTGGCCGGCACTGCGCTGGCAGGCTGGCAAGGCTGGCTTTCGCTAAAGAATCGTGAGCTGGATATGCGGCGTCTGCCGCCAGAAATGGAAAATGGCTCACCCGAAGGCATGGCGCGGATCGAAATTGCGGACCTCAAGGAACGCATCCGCAAGCTGGAAGCTATCGCCAATGGGGTGGACCTCTGACGCGAAGTCACTAGATGCGCTGACATGCGCACACTTGCAGACATTCACGAAGAATATGATTTCCTCGAAGGCGATGAGAGATACCGCCTGCTGATCGAACTTGGCCGCGAACTGGAAGAGATGCCGGATGCGCTGAAGACAGACGCCACGCTGGTGCGCGGCTGTTCGGCGCAAGTGTGGGTTTATCCCACTGGCGACGCGTCAAAACTGCACTTCATGGCGGATAGCAATGCGGCGATCACCAAGGGCATCGTCGCGCTGGTCATCTCCGCTGTGCAAGACAAACCTGCCGCCGAGGTAGCGCAGATGGATGTTGCAGCTGCCCTCGCCCCGTTCGATCTCAGGAACCAGCTCAGTTCCAATCGCACACAGGGTGTGCCCAATATGATTGCGCTGGTGCGCGAACATGCGACGCGGATAGCCGAAGACTGACGATCATCGCCGCTGCGCGAAGCTGCCGCTGCGGAACGATGCGCCATACAGCCCGTTAACTGAACAAATGACGGGCAGGCGTAACGTTTGAAAAGGACAGCATAAAATGGCAATTATCGTACTCATCCTCACCATTCTTATTCCGCCATTGGGCGTTGCTGCAAAGCACGGCCTTGGCAAGACGACGATGATCAATCTGGTGCTGACTTTGCTGGGCTTTATCCCAGGCCTGATCCACGGTCTTTACGTGAATTACGCCCGCTAATCCGGGTCATTCCCAATCAAGTATATGAAACGCGTGTCAGCGATGCACTTCGGTCGCTGCCACGCGCTTCTCTTGTGCCAAGGGGCGTGATCGGCGGGTCATTTCGAAACTGCCATTCATGTCGAGCAGGCTCCACATGCCGGTGATGTGTTCACAGTCCTGAGACAATTTGCCGACGTAATCGACGGGGTTTTCATAGCCCATGCTGGCGGAGCGATAAGTCTTGGTGAAGTCCACAGACGAACCTCCCACAATACCCATGATCGTCGCTTCTGCCTTCATGCCCCCCAGATAGAGATCGGGTTCGAGAATTGTGCCGGTGAAGCTGCCGCCGCGCTGAACAATAGCGGCAATGAAGGGCGTCACCGGACCATCACCGGCTGGATAGGCAAATTGCCCGTCCCATTCTCCCGATATATCACCCGGCGATTGCGGCATGTCCGCGCGGCTCAGGCCCCGGCACTCTCGCGTACGATCGCAATACCGGCCTCCTTCTGGCGCCGCAGTTCTGCCTTCAGTCGCACAGGGTCAGCGGCCAAAATGAAGCCAAAGCTCACCCCGCCTTCCTTGCCAATGGTCGCATGATGCAGCTTGTGCGCCTGAACCAGCCGCTTGGCATAGCCCCGCTTGGGGACCCAGCGAAAATAGCGTTGATGGACCAGCCCATCATGCACAAGCGTGTAGATGATGCCATATGCAAGGATACCCAAACCGATCCATGTTGCCGGAGCCCACGCGGCATCGCCAAGTACCAGAGGGCTGCCAAGTGCGAACATTGAAATGCTCATGGCTGCGCCAACAAGCCCATAAAGATCGTTCTTCTCCAGCACATTATTATGCGGTTCGTGATGGTCACGATGCCATTCCCAGCCAAAGCCATGCATAATGTATCTGTGGCTCGACCATGCGACGAATTCCATCGCCAGTACGGTTGCCAGCACGATCAGAATGGGCAGCAAAATTTCCATGATGGCAATATACGCCCGCGATGCGTCAGACGCAAAGCGCGACTATTCGCCAGTGGTGGGCTGGTTCTTCGGCGGCAGGCCGAAATAGCTTTCCGCCACATCGCGATTGATGCGCGAAGGGCGCAGCGTTTCGCTATCGATGCAGCACCACATGCTTTGCACTTCGGCCAGCACATCTTCTCCGCGTTTTATAACGGTGTTGTAAAAACTGCGGGCGCCGGCAATCTTTTCCAGCACGGTTTCAGCGATGACATCGTCTTCAAGGAATGCGGGGCGGCGATAGGTGATTTCATGCTTGAGAGCGACCCATGCCTTGCTCGCCACCTCTTCTGCGGGCGCGAGTTTTTGCCAATGCTGAAACACCACGTCCTGCACCCAGCTCAGATAACGGGCATTGTTTACATGGCCCATGAAATCGATATCTTCAGGCAGGATACGAATGGGAATCGCGAAGCTTTTCGTTGGCATAGCAGTAAGCTAGGGGTCGCAGATTAACATTCCAAGTCGGTCTCCCCCGCTTGGGAAAATAAACCCTGTCAGCATTGCGAAAGCTATGTCGCGACTTGCGACACAATCTTACCATTGCTGACGGACAGATCGCATATTTATCGGCATATATCGTTCATCGGCACAGGCAGAAACCTGAATGCCGCAGCCAAGAAAAGGATTGATGCCATGAATAAGATGCTTATTGCCGCCCCGCTTGCACTTGCGGCAACTGCGCTATTTACTGTTCCGGCCAGTGCCGCGGCCGCCAATGGTGGCCAGATCCGCGCCGAGATCCAGCAGCTTGACCGGCAGATTGAACGTAGCCGTGGCCTGTCCCGCCTCGAGGAAGCGCGACTCAATAGCCAGGTCACGCGGCTCCAGTCGCTATACCGCAGCTATGCCCGCGGCGGCTTCACCCGCACCGAGCTGCGCCAGCTCGATCGCCAAGTGACCAGCGTGCGTGCACAAATCACAGATAAAGCGCGCGACAATCACGATTATCGAAATGATCGGCGGTAATTCCTACCGTCGCTGAAACTTTCAGACCTTGTCAGCCGGGGTCGGCGGGACTAGCGCGAGCAGCATGTCCAGCCGACCCCGCACACTGTACGAAAAGATTTGGGACGCCCATGTGGTGGAACGCCGCGATGACGGCACCTGTCTTATCTTTATCGACCGCCACCTCGTCCATGAAGTCACCAGCCCGCAGGCATTTGAGGCGCTGCGCCTTGCAGGCCGCAAGGTCCGTCGTCCCGAGCTGACCCTTGCCGTGCCCGATCACAATGTGCCTACCACGGCGCGTGTGGATGATGCTGGCAACCCCATTCCGATTGTCGATCCGCAAAGCGCGCAACAACTTGCCGCGCTGGAACGCAATGTTGCCGATTTCGGCATTCGCTATTTCGGAGCAATCGCTCGGGAGCAGGGCATTGTCCATGTCATCGGCCCCGAACAGGGCTTTTCGCTTCCTGGCACGACTATTGTTTGCGGCGATTCGCATACGGCCTGCCACGGCGGCATCGGCGCGCTGGCCTTTGGCATCGGCACCAGCGAGGTTGAACATGTACTTGCCACGCAAACGCTGCTGCTTTCCCCGTCAAGGACCATGGAAGTCCGGGTAGAGGGATCGCTTGGCCCCGGTGTGACCCCCAAGGATCTGATCCTGCACATCATCGGCCGCATCGGCACGGGAGGCGGCACAGGCCATGTCATCGAATATCGCGGCCGCGTGTTCGAGGAGATGAGCGTTGAAGGCCGCCTGACTGTTTCAAACATGAGCATTGAGGGCGGCGCGCGCGCCGGCTTGATTGCGCCCGATGACACGACTTTCGCCTATCTCAAGGATCGCCCTTATGCCCCGAAGGGCGCTGAATGGGATCAGGCAGTGGCCTATTGGCGCAGCCTGCAGACAGATGAAGGCGCGCAATTCGATGCCTCCATAATCATTGATGCTGCCGAAATAGAGCCGACCGTGACGTGGGGCACCAGCCCGGAAGACATTGTCGCTATCGGCGGACGCGTGCCCGATCCGGCAGATTTTGCCGATCCGGCAAAGCAGGAAGCTGCACGCAAAAGTCTTGCCTATATGGGCCTCACCCCGGGCACGCAGATTCGTGACATTGCTGTCGAGAATATCTTCATCGGCAGTTGCACCAACAGTCGCATAGAAGATTTGCGCGCCGCAGCAGAGATTTTGCGTGGCCGCACAATCGCGGACGGAATAAAATGGGCGATCGTCGTGCCTGGTTCGGGCTTGGTGAAGATGCAGGCCGAGGCTGAAGGTCTGGACCGCATTTTCATCGACGCGGGCATGGAATGGCGGGAGCCTGGCTGTTCCGCATGCCTCGGCATGAACCCGGACAAGGTGCCCGCAGGCGAACGCTGCGCTTCCACCAGCAATCGCAATTTCGTTGGCAGGCAAGGGCCCGGCGCTCGCACGCATCTTGTCAGCCCGGTAATGGCAGCGGCTGCCGCGGTCACTGGCCGCCTGACCGACGTGCGTGAGTTGCAGCGTGAGCCTGCCTGACGAAAGACGAAAAACATCGTTCGCCCCCGTTGTCTCTCCTGAGACGCGCGTGCTGATCCTCGGTAGCCTGCCCGGCGATCTGTCTCTTGCGCAGCACCGCTATTATGCCCACCCGCGCAATATGTTCTGGCATTTTGCGGGCAGGATTATCGCGGAAGACCTGCCCGCCCTGCCCTATGATGCACGGCTGGAAAGGCTCCGCGCGCATAGGATCGGCTTGTGGGATGTGGTGGCGGCTGGCACACGCAAAGGCAGTCTCGATTCCGCCATCCGCGATGCGGCCATCCACCCGCTGGGCAATTTCTGTGAAGGATTACCAGAACTTAGAGCTATCGGCTTCAACGGCAAGACGGCGGCAAAGCTGGGGCGTTCACTGGTGGATTGCAGCCGTTACGCGTGTCTCGATTTGCCATCTTCCAGCCCTGCCTATGCAGCCATGCCTGTTGCTGAAAAAGAAAAGCTGTGGCTGGACTTGCGCGAATATCTTGAAACACATGCAACGCGAGCGCATTGAAGAAGCATGACCAACAAAATCCCCGGAAAAGCCGCAATCGCGGCAGGTGCCATCGGATCGGCAGCGGTGGCTGCTGCACTCCTGTATGTAAACAAGCGCAAGAAGCGGAACGAGCCGACCCAGCCCGGCCCTATTCCAAGCGGCGAAAAGCCGGAGACCGATTGATGCAGGCACTGCGCGCAGTTGAAGGTCGGGCCATCCCGTTCGGACGCAAGAACATCGATACCGATCTTGTCATCCCTGCACACTGGCTCAAGACCATCAGCCGTGAAGGGTTGGGCGAAGGCGCTTTCGAATCTGTTCGGGCGGATGATCCGGACAATGTGTTCGACCAGCCGCGTTTCGCCAATGCGCCAATCCTGATTGCAGGCGATAATTTCGGTTGTGGCTCCAGTCGGGAACACGCCGCCTGGGCACTGCTGGACATGGGTGTTACCGCCGTCATCGCGCCCAGCTTTTCCGATATTTTTGCCAGCAATGCTTTCAAGAACGGCATTCTCACAGTCGCCTTGCCGCAGGACGCGGTGGATCGCCTGCTCGAAGTTGCGGAGACTGATCCCGTTTCCATCGATCTTGAAGCGCAGACCGTGACCACTCCGTTTCAGGACCGCTTCGCATTCGATATTGATCCCTTTCGCAAGCATTGCCTCATGGAAGGGCTGGACGAAGTTGGGCTGACGCTGGCCCGCGATGATGCGATTGCAGGGTTTGAAGGCCAATTGGCAGCAGACCGTCCGTGGATCGCCCACGGCACCGGAGTTGGCGCCTGAAGTTTCCCGCCCTAACCCGATTTTTGCTACGGGCCGGGCGACATCTTGACGAGAAAGTGAAACAGACATGACAGATTTCAAGGACCGCGAACGCGCCGAAGAGGCCAAATTCGCGCTGGATGGTGAAAATGCCTTCCGTGTCGCAGCGCGGCGCAACCGCCTGCTCGGTGAATGGGCAGCCGGGCTGATGAAGCTGACCCCAGAAGAGACCGAGGCTTACAAGAAGGCGGTGGTGCAAGCCGATTTCGAGGAAGCCGGAGACGAAGACGTAATCCGCAAACTGCTCGGCGATCTGACCCAGGCCGGATGCGATACGGACGAAGCCACCGTGCGCGCTCAACTTGAGGCAAAATTGATTGAAGCCAAGCGCCAGTTGATGAGCGAATCCTGAGCGAACGATCCGGAGTTATTGTCCATGCCAATGCCTGCAGAACAAATAGAGGCGCTGATCAAGGCCGCGCTGCCCGATGCCACGGTGGAGATGGAGGCACTGGTCGAAGATAATGATCACTGGCTCGCCCGCGTTACCTCTGACGCATTTTCGGGGAAAAGCCGGATTCAGCAGCACAAGATGGTTTTCGCAGCATTGGGTGATCGCATGGGCGGCGAACTCCACGCCTTGCAACTGCACACCAGCGTCCCCAACTGAAACTGGACATTAAAATCCTCCGGGTGGGACAGATGACCGATTTGAAAACTGAGACAAGCGAACGCATTTCCGAGATAGTGAACAAGGATGACGTGGTCCTTTTCATGAAAGGTACGCCGCTGTTCCCGCAATGCGGCTTTTCCAGCCGCGCAATTGCCATTCTTGATCACTGTAATGTGGCTTTCGGCAGTGTCGATGTGTTGCAGGACATGGAGATCCGTCAGGGCATCAAGGCATATTCGGACTGGCCGACTATTCCCCAACTCTATGTGAAGGGTGAATTTGTTGGCGGCAGCGATATCATGATGGAAATGTTCGAAGATGGCGAATTGCTGCAGTTGATGAATGAAAAGCAGGTTGCCAAGGCAGAAGATTGACCAACCTTGCGCGCCTTGCCTGAAATGGCGGCGCCCGGCTCTCTTCATCTCCGGTAAATCTGCGGTGCGGTCTTTGCGGCAATCCGCCTTTACAGGTGATCGAAGCTGTCGTTCGCCTACGCTTTTTCCGGAGACTGCATGGTCCGCATATTTGCAATAATCGCTGCCCTGATTGTGTCAGCTCCTCTCGCCGCGCAGGACATTGCTGGCGACACCGCTGTTGCCCAGCCAACTCTCGCCCAGCCCGCCAGCCTGATGGATCAGGCTCGCGATGCTCAGGAAATCGCGCGACTCATGGGCGAAGTGCAAACCGCTGTCAGCCTGGCCCAGACCCAATATGTCGGCATGGTTACCGGGGGGCCTGGTGCCGGATATCAAGGCGCAATAGCTCTCCCTACTGATGAGCCGGGCGTCTGGCGCGCTGTAATTGTCGGGCGGCAGGATATCGACAAACCCGATGCAGATTGGCTCGAACTGGCCGAATATGAGATCGCGAATGGTGCGATCCGTAGTGAAACCATTCACCCGCAAAGCAATATCCCTCTACTCACTGGCACCGCGTCAGCCATGGCGCAGGCGCGCAGTTTTGCCCCCCGCGTTGTGCTGGCTGCCGGCAACAATGCCTTCTGCCTTGATGAGAGCGCGGGCGCATCGGTGACCGCGTCTGTCACCTTTGCCACAATCGTCCTGCCCCCGCGCGACAATGGCACCTTTGATGCCTACGTCCTGAACGGCCCCATAGAAGAAGGTGCAATTCCGCTGGGAAGGCATTACCGCGTCGGTTTCGATAAATTCGGGCTGCAAGGCACGCCCGATCTTATCACCGATACCTGCGAAGTGATCACCTGGTCCGCCAACGACGCCGATCTTGCCACCAAGGTCTATCTCACCAATTATGAAGGCGCAGAAACGCCCAGCCCAGTGCATATCCTGCTATCCACATTATTGCCGATGCGTTTGGGCGTAACCACCGGAGATACGATGTGGCCCGTGGTCAGCGGCACAGTCGGCGAACCCATGCCCGCCGATCAGGTGCAAGTCGCGCCCTAGGCTGAGGAAGCGATCCCGTGTGCAATCTTTACAAGATGAGCAGCAGTCATGACGAGGTTGCGCAATTCTTCGAAGCAATTGCACAGGACATGGCCTTCGCCATGGCAGGAAATGCGCCGGAAAGCGTATATCCAGGCTATCCTGGCATGGTGCTGGCAGAAAGCAGCCTGCAGCAGATGATCTGGGGATTCCCGCTTCAGCGCAAGGGCGTGAAGCGCCAGCCACTCAAGCCCAAGCCGGTCAATAATGCGCGGGAGGACAAGCTGGATGGCCCCTTCTGGTCAGCCAGCTTCAATGCCCGGCGCTGCCTTATACCCATATCTGCATTTGCTGAGGCGAAGGGGCCAGTCGGCGGCAAAACGCGCACATGGTTCAGCCCTTCCACTGCACCGCTTTTTGCGGTTGCCGGCTTATGGCGCGATACGGTGGAATGGGGTCGCGCCTTCACCATGGTTATGGCCAACGCTAACGACACCATAAAACCCCTGCACGATCGCATGCCAGTGATCCTTGCGCCCGAAGACTGGCCGATCTGGCTTGATGGCGATCCGGCCCATGCCCGTAGCTCGTGCCAGCCTTACGGCGGCACAATACAGGTCGACCATACGGACGAACCCTGGGCGGGACGGCGATAGGCGCTTTCGGCTATTTCGGAAGAAGGCTTCGGGGAGGCGGGACCGGGAGACTGGTTGGAGACCGTTGGAAGGTCCCGCCTCTATCGAAGACTTTGGATACACAAGACCTGTTGCATGCAGCGTGCCAGTTTTGCGAAACTCAGGGTTTTCTAGCAAGACGATGGTTAGCAAAAACTTAACGCAACGCATTTGTGTAAAATTTACCGACGCTTCCGGTTAGTCACATTCGCACCGCCAGTTCGCCGCATTTGCGGGCGGGCCTTGAGACAATCGCGGACCTTTGCCGCGTCTTCATGCGTATTTGATGCAAGCCCCTAATTTTCAAGACCAAAGGCAACCGTTCCATGACAATGATTACAACCATCAATCCCGCGACCGGAGAACAGATCAATAGCTACGAGCCGCTGAATGCAAAGGCTGCGAGTGCAAAGGTGGATGCCTGCCACGCAGCCTTTCTGGAATGGAAGACGGTTTCGCACGAAGATCGCGCCAAGATTATCACCAGCATCGCCCAAAGCCTGCGGGATAATACGGAGGAACTTGCTCAACTGATGACTGATGAGGTCGGCAAGCTGATCGGTGACAGCCGCGACGAAATAGAATTGTGCGCAAGCATTTGCGACTATACCGCTGAAATCGGACCGAAAGAACTGGCTGATGAAAGCCGCGATCCGGCCAACGCCGGGCGCGGCATCGTCACCTATTCTCCAATCGGCGTGGTATATGGGATTCAGCCGTGGAACTTCCCTGCTTATCAGGTTGTGCGTTATGCTATTGCCAGCTTGATGGCGGGCAATGGCGTGCTGCTGAAACATGCCGGCAATTGCACCGGCAGCGGGCTGATGCTGGCGGATATTTTTGCCAAGGGGGGCCTGCCAGAAGATCTGTTTACAGTGCTTGTGATCGACCACGATGTTTCGGACGAAGTCATCGCGCATGACAAGGTGAGAGGCGTCACACTTACCGGATCGGACAATGCAGGGAAGCACGTTGCGCAGGAAGCGGGAAAGCTGCTCAAGCCAGCGGTGCTCGAACTTGGTTCAAACGATGCCTATATGGTGTTGGAAGATGCCGATGTAGATCAGGCCGCGCAGATTTGCGCGCAGGCGCGACTTTATAATAACGGCCAGACCTGCATCAACGGCAAGCGCTTCATCGTGACGGAAAAGGTCTATGACGCATTTCTCGAAAAATTCGTGTCGCTGTTCGAAGCGGTGAAACTGGGCGATCCCAATGCCGACGATAGCGACATGGGCCCGATGGCGCGATCGGATCTGCGCGATACCTTGCAGGAACAGGTTGAAAAATCGGTTGCCAACGGAGCGAGGATCGAATGCGGCGGGTCAATCCCCGATGGCAAGGGAAACTATTATCCCGCCACGGTGCTCTCTGACGTCGCCAAGGGACAGCCCGCTTATGATGATGAATTATTCGGTCCTGTCGCATCGGTCATCCGTGCCCGGGATGATGATGATGCCATGCGCCTTGCCAATGACAGCCGATATGGCCTGGGCGGCGGCATCATGACAAAAGATACCGACCGCGCGATCAAGATGGCCTCTCAGCATTTCGATACAGGCATGGTCTATATCAATGTTTACGGGGTAGCCGATCCTACCATGCCTTTCGGCGGGGTGAAGAATTCAGGCTATGGACGCGAACATGGCGGTTTTGGCCTGAAAGCGTTTACCAACCCCAAAAGCATCTTTGTGGGCGCCCCTTCATAGGGGGAATTTGGCGCGCCGGGCGTGACAAAAATGGGCACTTAAAACACTGGAAATTTCAGTGACGATGGACAGTTAATGAACGAAATCGTGATGTCTGTGGGAGCTAGCGCTACTTTGGAAGATTTTTGTTGATAGGTTTGCCTCATGGAATCCTCCGCGACTGATCCGGTCATTCATATAGAGCCATTTTTAGCGGAGGCTGGTGATGGAAGCGGATTGGCGTGGCGAACTTGATGAGTGGTGGATGCCGTTTGTAGCGGCGTTGCGGCACAAGAGCGACCTCGGATGTGTCCGGCCATATTGCGGGACTGCTCGGCCCGGGGGATCGCAAGAGCATTCAGCCGATGGCTGCGCGCGACGACGGTGTCAGCCAGGACCGGTTGCATCCTTTTACTGCGAGTGGAGTGTGGGATGAAAAACCGCTGGAAGTGGCGTTGCTGACTGAAGCTTACCGACAGATTGGCGACGACGAAGCCTGGCTAATCAGCGACGATACGGCGCTGCCCAAAAAGAGGCTGCCATTCGGTTGGTGTAACGCCGTAATATCCCTTGGCGCTTGGCAAGAACGTCAACTGCTAGACGTTGGTGTAGATAACGCTGGCATCGGGCGAAGTTCAAACCATGGTCGGCTTCCCCCTGTCCCTTCCCATGAGCTTGGCCAGCGATGTGGCCTGCATGGACCAAGATGGAGTTCCCGAAGATTGTCGCGCTTACAGAAGAGATCGCGCTGGCCGAGATCGACCGGGTTCGCGCAAGCGGTGTTCGCTTCGGCTGCGTTCTTGCGGATGCAGAGTAGCAACCAGAAGATGACCGTTGCGACGATGCGGATGGCAAACATGAACTGGTGGGCGCATCGGTCCTAGCGAGTATCGATGCGGTGCCAGTCCTTTAGTTTGCCGAACAGGTTCTCGACCTCGTGGCGCTGGCGGTAAAGGGTGGTGTCGTGCGGGATGGGCAGCTTGCGGTTTCTCTTTCTAATGGGATGCAGGCGGCGATTCCGCCGTCGGCCAGGGCGCGACGGAACCAGTCGCCGTCATAGCCCCGATCGGCGAGCAACGCCTAGGCCTTGGGGCAAGGGATCGATCATAAATGTAGCACCCTTTTAATCGCTCATCCAGCCTTCGCTGACCAGCATGATTAACGGTCGCCCCGCCCATCGCAGACGGTGTGGAGCTTAGAATTCAGTCCGCCTTTGGTGCCCCGCGATACGTCTTGGGTAGAGCCACATTTTTAGCAGGCTTGCCGCCGTTGAGCGCGCCTTGATGCCACCAATGGATCAACGGAGCGCTATCAGTGCAAACGATTTAATGGCTCCTGAGCTTAAACTTCAGCCAATCTACCGAGGACCTTTCGCAAGGGTTCAAGGTGATGAGAATAGGGCCGCCAGACTTCCATCCCGTCACGATTGAGCGGTCGGCGAACCTGTTCGCTGCTGGGCGTGCGCACGGTTCGCTTCAGCCGGTGGAATTCAAGCAGGTCACTTTCCCACTCGAGACCCAGATATTCGAGTGTGGGCTCCAATTGTCCCTGTGCATTTTCGACCAGCGCTGGATAATCGATAGGATGAACAAGCCCCGGGCATCGCCGAGAAAAATGATCCATCAATCGCACATTTTCGACGTAGCTCCGCCCGACATGTTCCAACGTGAATGAGGATGCGTGCGCGCTGGTAAACGATTGCGTGAAATTCGAGAAACAGCAGTCCATCGCGTCTCGCCGAATGCTGATAAACTTGGCCTGTGGCAGTATCTTCCGGATAAAGAGGACATTGCTCCAGTTCGGCGGCATCTTGTCGATGAAGAACGGGGTCCGCTCCGTAAGATGAACTTCCGCGCGGGCCATGTAATCCCGTCCAAGCGCCTCCGCGAGGTCGGTGCTCATCTCGTGGATAGCCTGGGTAACGGTGACCTTACTACGGCGCGTGGCCATTTCCATGAAGCTGCGCAGCATTGCCGGAATGTAAGGCAGCTCGCCTGCTGGTTCGATCTGCAAATGGGATCCCAGCATTTGTTCAAGCAATGTCGAGCCCGAACGCGGCATCGAGACGATGAATACCGGCACGGCATCGCCTACCGCCCTCTGGGGCAGTCGGGCTATATAATCGGCATCGACGCTGGAGATGATCTCGTCGACCTCCTGGGTAAGTTCTTCTGGATCGTAATTGAGCGATTCTGCGCGGATCTGATTGCCTGCTTGATAGTGCTCGAAAGCTTCGTCGAAATCTTTCCTGTCGTGGAACGCGCGGCCCAACGCAAAATGCAGGGGAGCCGAATTCCGTTCGTCCACGGCAATCGCCAAGGACGCTTGCATCGTTTTCACATCCTCGTCGGTCAGGATGGGCGATTTGATGCTTGCCAGGCCCCACCATGCATCACCGAAGCCGTCATCGATCAGGATGGCTCGTCGATAGGCAGCGACGGCATCGTCGACTTGTCCGTTCGCACGCAGGCTGTGACCGAACGCGACCCATGCCAGAAGATGCCCTGGATGGGCCTCCGATATCGCGCAATACATCTCTCTGGCTTTCTCGCTGCGACCGGTCTTTTCGTAGATCGCCGCGAGGATGAGTTCCGTATTCGGGTCGGGCTTTTCCCGGCTTAAAGTCTCGAACATCTCACGGGCTGCATCAGGCTTGGCTTGCTGATTGAAAACCGAGGCAAGCTGCCGCCGCGTCTCGTAATCTCGTGCGCCGGCATTGATCGCCTTGCGCAGGAAATGCTCCGCTTGGCCCAATGCCCCCAGTTTCGCCGCTGCTTCGCCAAGCATGGCAAGTCCTTGGGGATGATCGGGATTGTTGCGGAGAAACCCGATCAGCTGTTTCGATGCCAGCTCGAATTTGCTGTCCTCCAGCAACTCCCTGATGGGAAACAGGCCGGGATGGACGGAAGGAACCGCTTTCGTTTGCATCAGCTGTAACCCAGGAGCTTGCGTAGACCCGGCGCGTGATAATCTACCAATGCTCGATGCCTTTCAGGCAAGGTCTCGGGAAGGTCGATCGCCACGCCAGTCAGATTTTCGCGCGCAGTGGCGCTTTCATTGCGCGCGGAGCCGGTCTTCACGCGCTCGGCCCAATCGTCCGGGATGGCAATGCCGCAAGCGCCGAGCAGTTCGCCAAAGAAATCTGCTGTGCCACTGCTACCGATATCTCGAACGTGCGAGACGAGTTCTTCATATCGGACGATATGGCATCGCGCCCCAAGCCATGCAGCCGCGTTGAGTTCGTATATGTCGTTGAGCGACGGGAGCTTGTGCGGAAGACCGAAGATCATCATCGTTAACAGCTCATCGCTCGACAGCACGCCGGTGCGCAGATGATCGACATTTCCCTGAAATTGTTGGGAAAGGATAAAACGGGCCCGGGCGATGATCCACTCGTACGGATCGCGATAAAGCAGGATCCGGCGAAGATTGGCAGTTTCGATCAGCGAAGCATCGGCGAAGAAGAGATGGCCCCAGCTTAGTTGGGGGCGAGCCGGATCGAAGGCAGCGCGATGGGCCTGAAGATTTCCCCACTGGATGAAATCCGCTGCGTAGGTCTGATCGGTGGGTACGAACATGCGCAAAACGTTGCGAAGGAGATGGCTTCCGCTTTTGGGGATGGAATTGAGGAACACGCCCTGCTCGAGAGGCTTGCGGTCGAACCGCTCACCGACCTCGTCGAGATTGTCACGTTGAATGAAGATTTCCGGCATGTCCGCTCCTTCCCGGGAGCCTAACAGAAGGGGCGGCATCTTGCCATGCCGCCCCATCGCATCCGAACGGTCACCCGTCCGTGGCTGTCGGCCTCAGAACTTGAGCGAGACGTTGACGAAGGCGCGGCGTCCCACAAAGGGATACTGCGATGCCGCCACGACCGGGCCAAGCATCGAGATCTGACCGCCGTTGCGCACCGAAACACGCGGCGGACGGGTATCGAAGATATTGCTCACACCCGCGGTCAGCTCCGCACGGCCATCGGCGATTTCCTGGCTCAACGAGAAGTTGTGATAGAAAGTCGTGCCGACCGTAAGATCAGGACAGTAGGTTCCGTAGATCGGCAAATCGTCGCTTGGGTCGTCTGTACCCTGGTTGTTGAACGAATTCAGGCATGGGCCGCCGTAGCGATCTTCGAAATCCTGCTGGTCCGAAGTCGCCCCGATCAGATTAATGCCGTAGAACAACGTCAGGCCCGAGTCATGCGCCCACGTGGCGCGGAAGTCCGCAATCCACTTGGGTGAACCGGCCTCTCCGTTGCTCGATTCGACTGGCGAGGTCGGTAGGAGTTGGAAATCCCTGTCGAGCTGGCGAGTTGCTTCGGCGCGCAATGTGAAGAGACCTGCACTGCCCAAATCGTGAGACAGATTTGCGGAGAAATCGATCCCCGAATTCTTCTGGCTCGCGATGTTGATGAACTGGTCATAGATTTCATCGATCTGATAGACTGCAGTCTCATTCTGGCCGCGCGTGAACTGATTACAGAGCGGTTCGCTGGCGAAGTCTTCCGAATCGTAGCACCCGAAAAGAATGTTCTGGGCACCCAGCTGCGAAATCTCGCCATTCACCTCGATCTCGAAATAGTCGACAGCGAAGCTGAGTTCCGTATCCGGCAAGAAGCCAAAGTTGGGCGTCAGGACCATCCCGAAGGTCTTGGCCTTCGAGGTTTCGGCCTCGAGAATTCCAAGGCCGCCCGATGCGAAGGAAGTCGCGGTGATACCGCCTCCTTGGTAGTCATCGGGTATCCCGTCGGCAGAGCAGTTGTCGGCCACCCGCTGCGAGGTGGTTCCGTTCTGCACCCCGGCACCATAGTTGATGCAGGGGTCGATACGCTGATTTACGAAGCTCGTTTCGTCGGCAAGGAACTGCTCGAACAGCGCGGGGGCGCGGAACGAAGTGCCGTAACTGCCGCGGAAACGAAGCCAGTCGGTCAGCGCCCAGTTGAGGCCGATCTTGTAGGTAAAGTTACCGTTGTCCTCGTCCTGCACACCGTCGGACTGGCGCGTTGCCGTCACATTGGTGAGACGGCCTGCCAAAGACAGGGTGAGGTTTTCGAAGAACGGACGATCAGCCAGCAAAGGAACACTGAGCTCGCCGAAAGCCTCGTTGGTCAGGCTCTTGCCAGCGGTGATACCGCCAGAGCTGGCGCCCCAGGCGTTACCGGCGCGGGTGATGTCACCCGGCGTGTCCTTGATCTTGTCGCGGCGCACCGTGATACCCGCGGCGAGACCGACTGGTCCGGCAGGAAGTTCGAAGAGTTCGCCGGAGACGACTGCTTCGCCCGTCAGCTGGGTATAGATCGTGCGACCTTCTTCCCAGTCGAACAGGAAGCCGATCTGTTCCTGCGTCAGATTGCCGCGCAGAAATTCGGGATCGGCCCATGGAATATCGATACAGTTGCGGCCAGAGATCGGCGTCACGGTGCCTACACAGGAGCTCGTCTGGAAATACCCGGTGTCATAGGCATCCTGTAGGATCTGTTGCGACCGATAGCGGCCATCGCTGCGGCTGTACTGGACATAGGCATCGTATTGCCAGTTTCCGACCGAGGAAAAGTTGCCGCGAATGCCGCCGACGCCGCGGTAGTAATCGACCTTCTGGCTGTTGTCGGCCTGGTTGGTGATCGCCGTCGGGCTGATGAAGTTCACCCCTTCGAATCCATCGCCCCAATAATTGAAAGTGGTGCCCGGTCCGGTGCCGTAGAGCTCACCGGTGTAACCGAAGTTCCAGAACTGGCGCCAGCCGTTCTGATAGCTTTCGCGGCGGTTGAACAGGAATTCGCCAAACAATTCGACTGCGTCTGAAAGCTCGTAAGCGCCTTCAGCATAGGCAGTATAGAGGTCGGTTTCCGGAATCAGCGTCTGCTCACCAGCAAAGGGGTGGTATGCATTCTGCACCGCCATGCTTTCCGAATTGTATCCGGTCGGGAAGAATCCTTCGGGCGCACTGAAGTCACCTCCATAGGCTGGAGAACCATAGGCAGGAACGCCGAGATTTCCGGCCGCAACGCCGTTCTGATACTGGTACTGAAGTAGAACGGTGCTTCCATTAGGCGAAGTCTGGATACCCGTATTCGGCCCGCCCGGCCCATCAAGCTGGAGGTTGTCGATCAGATTGTAGGTCCAGACATGGCCCCAACGCAGATCTTCGCACATCGACTGGCCGGTGCGCGGATCAATTAGATCGGCGCGGCCGCCGCTTTCGTCGAAAATATAGGACTCGGGGCACGCGAGATAGTCACGATCGTTGCGAGCCAGCTCGTTCGTGTGCGAATAATCGCCAGCGATGGTGAAATGGCCGCGATCGAAGGTCTTCGTATAGGCCAAGCTGCCACGATATTCCTCGCCGCCGCTGTCGAAGGGCACCGAGACATTGAAGTCCAGCGACAGGCCATCTTCCCGATTGCCTGTGATGATGTTCACGACGCCTGCGATGGCGTCCGACCCGTAGATCGACGACGCACCGGTCTTCAGAATCTGGATGTCATTGACGATCGAGAGCGGAAGGACGTTCAGGTCGAAGGACGACACACCACCGCGCGTACCAGCGGGACCAGCTCGGCGACCGTTGAGCAGAACCAGTGTTCGGTTCGGGCCCAAGCCGCGAAGGTCAATCGTTTGCGCACCCGGACCGCCATTGGTCACGAAATTCGACGATAGGGCCGCCGTAATCTGCGTCGAGCCGGCGGCAACAGGCGAGCTCTGCAGCGCACTCGCGAGATCGAACTTGCCTTCCTGCCTTGCCACTTCAGGGCTGACGATCGAGATGGGATCGGGGCTGTTGAACGGAGTTACCGACGTAATGCGCGAGCCGGTAACGACGATAGCTTTTGGTGCAGCCGCCTCCTGAGTGGTGACGGCTACGGGAGGTTCTTCTTCGCTCTCCACTTCCTGCGCGTATGCGCCGCTGGAAAGTGCGATTGCCGCAAGACCGACACTCGCCCTCAGAACGGAGCGGCTCTTCGAATTCAACCTGCTATAATGCATTAAAGCCCCCAAAATAAGATGTTTACGGTGTCCAGTGGTAAAGGTGAGACCTAAAGTTGCAAGCACCCCACCCTGTCTACGCAACTTGAGGCTGCTAACTGCGACTTCTGCGCAACACTCACCTGAATCCTGCCACGCTCTAACCTCGACCTGCGTCAGCAATTGCCTAGCACGGCTGAGGGCCGGACAATCGAGCATCTTGCCTTGGTGGCCGATTAGTACATGCGCCCGGGCGGGCTTCGAACAGGGCACCGATCTCGCGGGCTTGCGCGATTTCGTCAGCGCGCAATCACTATTCAAGATGACGACGGTGCACTGCAACGAAGCGGTTATTTAATGAACGGCAGGAACGACTGCGAAGTCCCCGTAAACCGGACTGACAGCTAACGGCCCCTTTTAAGAAAGAAATTTGAGGAATGGCGCGCCCAGCAGGAGTCGAACCTGCGGCCTCAAGATTAGAAGTCTCGTGCTCTATCCAGCTGAGCTATGGGCGCGTGGATATGGCAGATAGCGATGTTTGCGTTTTGCGCAAATGCCGATGCGACTTCTTTCAGATGGTGAGTTTGGTGGGGTTGCTGGCCGATCAGTTGGCCAGCAACCATATTACAAGATAGAAAAGGATAAAGCTGCCAAAGCCAACTATAGCCCCTATCGCAAAGATCAGCCGGACGATCAGCGGATCGATCTTGAAATAATTGGCGATCCCACCGCACACGCCGGCAATCTTGCCATTGGCACTATCAAGACGAAACCTGGCCGGGGTGCCATTGGAGGTTTTACGAATCTTGTTCATGCCAGCATCCCGGTGAAAGTCGTGGTAGCGGGATTTGCAAAGCTGCTGAACAGCAGGGTGGCGGTGATGGCAACAGCGCCGAATGCAGCGGCAGCCTTGCCGGCAAATTCATTGGTAAAAGTCATTATATGGCTCCTGAAGTATCTGGTTTGGTCGGGGGCGACTCAGGCAAGCAGGCCTGCAACGCTGGCGGCGTTGGGATTTGCAAAACTGCTGGCCATCAGGGTGACCGTCATGGCGATTGCGCCGAGACCGGCGAACAATTTGGCAGCGAAATTATTGGTGCTGAACATGAAAACAATTTCCTCATTGTGGGACGTTTGCACTGTGCTGCGTCCTATACTTCACAACTGTGCAGGAGGCGTGCCAAACCGGAAAAATCGCAGAAATCTGCCAATTTCGTTCAAGAAGCAGAAAGGTTTCATGTGATCCTATCCCAAGAATTAGGATTTCACACCAAGTTAGAGCATTGCTGTTTTCGACTGGTGTCGGAATAGGTGCTGGCATAGGAACGACAGCGCACCCATGGCGCTAGATCGCATCATCCTTTCCACCTTTCGCAATCATGCCGACACGCGGCTTGAGGACACACGCCAGCTTAATCTTCTGATCGGGGAAAACGGCGCAGGCAAAACCAATGTCCTGGAGGCAATCTCGCTTTTCGCGCCCGGACGCGGGCTGAGGCGCGCAGCATTGGCAGATATGGCGGGCGAGACCGGAGATGGCGGCTTTGCCATCAGCGCAAAATTGGACACTGGCGGCGGGACTGATCCGGTCTCGCTAGGCACCGGCATGCAAGGACAGCGGCCAGGGCGGCGTATTGTGCAGGTCAATGGTGCCGAAGCAAGCGCGGTCAGCCTTGGCGAATGGCTGGCCATAAGCTGGCTGACCCCTGCAATGGACCGTATTTTCGCTGATAGTGCGGGCGCTCGCCGCCGCTATATGGATCGGCTCGCGCTGGCCCTTTCGCCCGGGCACGCACGCCATGCCAGCCGTTATGAGAATGCACTGAGGGAACGCAACAAGCTGCTTTCCGATTTGCCGGAGCCCGAGCCCGCATGGCTCGATTCCATCGAGACGCAGATGGCGCTTGCCGGGGCGCAATTGGCGCAGGCGCGCGCGCGGTTGGTGGAGGCGTTGTCCGCTGAATTAGGCGCTCTTCCCTCCGGCCCCTTTGCCCGCCCTGCACTCACCCATCTCCCCGGTGGCGCGCTTGAGGAAGATGCCATGCGCGATCGCCTGCATGCCGGGCGACGCCGCGATCGCGCAGCAGGGCGCACTCTCGAAGGGCCACATCGCGATGAATTGCAGGTGGTGATGGATGCCAAGAACATGCCCGCTGCCGAATGCAGTACGGGCGAGCAAAAGGCGATGCTCATCGCTATGACGCTTGCCCATGCCGATCTTGCTGTGCGCGGTCGCCCCGGCTTGCTGTTGCTCGATGAAGTCGCTGCCCATCTCGACCCACTGCGGCGAGATGCCCTGTTTGAAAGACTGCGCGACAATGGATCGCAAGTCTGGCTGACCGGGACGGAGCGCAGCCCTTTTCAGGGCATATCGGCAGATGCTGCCACCTGGCGCATCAGCGATGGAACTGCGGAGAGTCATTGCAGTAGTAACTGAAATATTGGGGAACTTTAGTACTACCCCGCCCTATCTGACGACTAAAGGCAGATGTTGCTTCATTTGAGATGACAAGGCCGCAATGCTTTGGATAGATTGCCGCGGTAATGGTATCAGGCATGGTGGCCTGGGCAAGGTTTTCGGCGGATTGGGACTGCTCAAATGGATAGGGAATCGGGCTTCGTCGATTATTACGACCTGCTGCAGGTCGATCATGATTGTGAGCCGCGAATTCTAGAGCTCGCCTACCATTATTTTGCCAAGATGTATCATCCCGATAATAGCGATACGCATGATGCCAGCAGATTTCACGAAATCGTCGAGGCCTATCGCCTCCTGAAGGATCCGGAGAAGCGCGCCGAATATGATCGGTCCTACGCGACGGAAAAAAGCGAATCCCCCAGATCATTCTCGCTCAACAGTGACATCGGGATAGACGAAGAAACCACGATCAACGATGCGAAGATACAGTCCAATATCCTCCTGCGGCTTTACAAGCGGCGCAGGGAGAACACTTCCGACGCGGGTATCGTCGGCTGGTTATTGCAGGAAAAACTGGCTGTTCGGACGCCAATTTCGAATTTCACGTCTGGTATCTCAAATCTAAGGGCTATGTGGAAATGAACGAGCAGGGCAAGCTGGTCATCACCATACAGGGCGTAGACTATGTATTCTCACTCAGCAGGGCAGCCACAGCCCCAAGGCCCATGCTTTCCCAGCTTGCCGCTACCACAGGTTGACCGCAGCCTATTGCGCAGCTTCGTCCACGGGCGGCAAGGCACCGATCACCCTATCAACAGTCCGGGCGACCATTTCCTCCACCCCTTCGGCCTTGGGATGGATGCGGTCGGACTGCAACAGTTCGGGGTCCGCCACCAACGGCTCCATGAAGAAGGGCACAAGGGCGGCATCATATTCCTCGGCCAGCGCGGGATAGATATTGTCAAAAGTATTCTGGAAGGCCGGTCCGTAATTTGGCGGGGCACGCATGCCCATCAGCACCACAGGGATGTCGCGCGCAGACAGCGCATCAAGAATGCCTTTGAGATTGGCGTGCGTCTGCTCTGGTGAAATACTGCGCAACAGATCGTTTCCACCCAGCTCCACTATGGCAAGGTCCGGCTCCGCATCGAGATTATCGAGCACAAAGGCGATACGTTGCAAACCTGCCGCCGTGGTGTCTCCGGAAACGCCCGCATCGATAATGCGCGCATTGATACCGCGTGTCCGCATGACCGCTTCGAGCCGTTCGGGATAGCCTTCATCCTGCTCAAGACCATAGCCCGCCATCAGACTGTCGCCAAAGCCGAGGATGACCCGTTCCGGCCCCATCACCGGCATCATTTCATGCGGCGTTTCCTCTTCCTCGGCAGACTGCCCGGTTACGGGTGTCTCCGCCCCGCAGGCAGCCAGCGCGAATACCAACGCAGAAGCTGACACAATCGGTAGAACGCCTTTACGGCCCCGCCATGGTCTTTTGTATGCCTTGTTCATGATGCCAAGCTATGCCATCGGCAGGCGGTGACAAGTCCCCTTCCCAAATCCGCCCCTGTTTCCCATGTAATTACTGCACGTGACCTGCGCCTGACCCTTGGCGATGGCGATGCGGCTGTAGAAATCCTGCGCGGAATAGACCTTGATGTGGAGAGTGGCGAAACGCTGGCGCTCCTGGGTCCTTCCGGCAGCGGAAAAAGCTCGCTGATGGCAGTGCTTTCAGGGCTGGAACGTGCAACTTCAGGTGCTCTCACGGTTGCGGGAGAGGATTTTACCAAGCTTGATGAAGATGCGCTGGCACTGGCGCGGCGCGGCCGCATCGGCATTGTGCTTCAGGCGTTTCACCTCCTGCCAACCATGACGTCGGTCGAAAATGTCGCCACCCCGCTAGAACTGGCTGGGACAGGTGGTGCCTGGCAGCGTGCCGCCGAAGAGCTTGAGGCAGTCGGCCTTGGCCATCGGCTTACCCACTATCCGGCGCAGCTTTCAGGTGGTGAGCAACAGCGCGTTGCCATCGCCCGCGCCATCGCATCGCGCCCACCGTTGATCTTTGCTGACGAGCCGACCGGCAATCTGGATGCGGCCACCGGCGAAAGCGTGATTGAGATGCTGTTCAACCGCCGGGAGGAAACCGGCGCGACGCTCATCATCATCACTCATGATCGAATGCTGGCAGAAAAATGCCATCGCGTGGTGACGCTGGGCGATGGCGTGATCGCCAGCGATGTGACAATTCCTGCTAGGCAGGGCGTCTGACCGCCATGCGCAATCCTGCTATTAGCTGGAGTAAGGCCTGGGGCGTTGCGCGGCGCGACCTGTCGAGCGGATTTCGTGGATTGCGGCTGCTGCTCGTCTGTCTGTTTCTGGGCGTGGGCGCACTGGCGGCCATTGGTAGCCTGACCTCCGCCATTCAGAGCGAACTCGACCTGCAAGGCCAATCGCTGCTGGGCGGCGATTTCGAAGTTGAATTGTGGCAGCGCCCACTAACAGAGGATGAGAGCGTATTTCTTGCACAATATGGCACGCTGTCCCCCGGTTACCGCCTGCAGGCGATGGCAAGCACGCCCGATGTCGCGGTCCCGGTCGAACTGAAGGCAGTTGCCGATAATTACCCGATGTATGGCACGCTGCTGCTTGAAGGCGTCGGCGCTTCGGGCGCGCCTGCGGGCAGCAATGCATTTCTGGCCCCCGGCGCGGCAGAGCGGTTGGGAGTTTCAACCGGTGACAGCATCACCATCGGTACGCAGACAGTCACAGTTGCGGGTATCATAGCTGAAGAGCCTGACCGGTTGAGCGAAGGTTTTGCCCTTGGCCAGACGATCATCGTCCCCCTCACCCTGCCCGAACAGGCCGGATTGACGGCGGTGGGCGCCATGTATGAAAGCAAAACCCGCCTTGCTTTTGACGGCAATCACGATGGCGAAGAGGTGGAGGAGGCGCTGCGTGAGGCATTCCCCCAGGTTCCCTTCGACACCCGCACTGCTGACCGCGCTTCTCCCGGGGCAGAGCGTTTCGTCAGCCAGATGGGCGAATTTCTGACGCTGGTGGGGCTTGCCGCTTTGGTAATTGCGGGCATTGGCATTGGCGGCGGCGTAAATTCCTATCTGGAAGCCCGGCGCAATTCGATTGCTACCTTCAAGATCCTTGGTGCAACATCGCGCGACATCACTCGCATCTATGCGCTGGAAATCGGCGCGGCGGCGCTGGCGGGGTCACTCGCAGGGTTGGTGGTTGGCGTGGCGATAACACCGATCCTTGCTGGCGCGCTAGGGTCGCTCCTGCCGGTCAGCACCGGTTTTGTAATCGACGTCTGGGCACTGGTGCGGGCACTCGCCTTCGGGCTGCTGGTTGCGCTGGTGTTTGCCGCACCGCCGCTGGTGCGGGCGCGCGATTTTCCGGCAATGGCACTGATGCGCGCCCGCGTATCACCGCTGGCGCGGCAATGGCGCGGAGCCGCGCTACCGCTTGCCATCGGCCTTGGCGGTATTGCCATTCTTGCCATCGGATTTTCGCCGCGACCGCTCTTGTCGGCAGGCTTCCTTGGCGGGGCGGCGCTGACGCTGGGCTTCCTCGCACTGCTGGGTCGCGCGATAAGGGCAGCGGCTACGCGTGCGCCGCGCCCATCCAACCCGATTATCCGTGCCGCGCTGGCCAATCTTCATCGTCCCGGCGCCGCAACCGGTTCGCTTGTCACGGCATTGGGCTTTGGCCTGTCTGCCTTTGTCCTTCTGGCTGGGGTGCAATCCAGCCTTGATGGCAATATCCAGCACTCGGTGCCAGAGCGCGCGCCCGATTATTTCGTGCTCGACATTCCCAAGGACGGGCTTGCGCAATTCTACACCATCGTGACGGATATTTCGCCCGATGCCACCGTCGATGCGGTGCCCACCATGCGCGGATCTATCCTCTCCTATGGCCCCGAAGATGCGCCGATCGTAGTCGCCGATCTGGAAGAATTGCCCGAAGGTGCATGGGGACTGAGCGGAGAGCGCGGACTGACCTATGCCGATACGCTGCCCGATGGAAACGTCGTGGTCGAAGGCGAGTGGTGGGATGTGGGTCATGATGGCGAGCATCTGGTTTCCATCGACATTGACCTGGCACAGGCGGCGGGCATCAATGTGGGCGATGTCATCACCATTTCGATCCTCGGCGTGGAACGCAGCGCCCGTGTTGCCAATCTGCGGCGGATCGACTGGGAAAGCCTCGGCTTCAACAATGTCTATGTCTTCACCCCCAATACTCTGGAAGACACACCGCATAATCTGGCGGCAACGATTGATTTTCCGGAAGGCACGCAAGCGGGCGGCCTGCTGCGCAGCCTGGTCGACAGCTTCCCATCCTCCAGTGTGATCGAAGTTGGTCCTATTCTTAATGAGGCGAGAGCGATCCTTGATCAGGTTTCACTGGCTATTCTGGCCGCTGCCTCTGTCGCGGTCCTGGCGGGGATCGCTGTGCTGCTCGGCGCGATTGCCGCAGCGCGCGCTGCACGAATTTATGACACAGTCATCCTGCGCGTTCTGGGGGCGAGCCGCGGGCAATTGCTGGCACTGCAATTTGCTGAATTCGGCCTGTTGGCAGGCGTTCTGGCAGGCGTGGCGCTGACGCTGGGTTCCGGCATGGCGTGGCTGATCGTCACGCAGATGTTCGAATTTGACTGGATGCCCGATTGGACAGAGATCGTTGCCGTCCTGGCTGGCGGATTGGTGCTGGTGCTGGCCTTCGCTCTTGGTGCTTCGCTTCCGCTACTGCGCGCCCGCCCGGCACAGGTGCTGCGCACGCTTTAGGGCGCGTTGGTCAGCGAAAAACGCTCGCTTCGCCCGGGTCCTTCGGATCGGGGCCCCATTTATTGGCCCCTTTTTCCCCATCAAGGCATAAGAATATGAGCAGTGCGAGATAGCCGGGTAGAATAAGGAGGTTCACCAGCGGAACGAAGCCTGCAATCAGCAATCCACCATACCACCAACCCGACAGCCCCCGATCGTGTAGCCGCCTGACCGTGACTGCCAGCATCGGGATTAGCGTCGCTAAATACCAGATTAGAAATATCGCCCCGCCGAGCAAAAATGGCCCGCCGATATTCGAGAGTTGCGTAGTGGCATCGCGCCCGATGTCAGTCCAGGCGAGACCGGCGATGAAGAAGGTGAACAAAGCAATTGTCACAACCGAGTAGAACAGCATGAACAGCCAGAACTCCCTGCGCCGCGAACGGCCACGGAAATCGGCATAGCGTTTGAGCGGGAGTATCATCCATTCCATGAGGCGCTGCTGCTCCGTCAGGTGGCTTTTGCAAAAGAGAAAGGGGCGTCGTCGCCCTTTCTCCCATCAATTTCTGAAATTTCGGTGCGCGCGGATCAATCAAAAACGCCCGCAGTGCCATATTCGCCCGGTGCGCCCTTCAGAACAAGCGTTCCTGCCAGCATATCATGCAGACCCTGCTTCTTTTCAGTGAAGGCGACCATGATAAAGCCGATCAGCACGATCAGCGCAGAAAGGATCTTGCCAAAATAACGCCCGATGCCTTTGGCAAGGCTGATGCGTTGGCCGTTTTCATCGACCACGACGAGGCCCAGCACCTTCTTGCCCAGTGTCGCCTGCCAAGATGAACTTTCCATACCGGCAAAATAGCCAATGCCGATGACAATGCTGATCAGGTTCAGCAATAGGCTGCCGCCGGCCATGAACCCCATTGGATCATTGGCTGAACCGGCCGCACCGCCGAAGAGACCGCCGATGATACCACCCACTACCGCAAGGACGATGGCATCGATGATGTAGGCGCCTACTCTGATCCAGAAACCGGCATATGGCATATTACATTCCCCTGATTGTACCTGTCCATGTGACAAGCCATCACAAAATTATCCAGCATGCAAGAATAAGGGGCCGCGAAGGACCCCCTTTTCCTAATCAGCTTTTATCTTGCATCCTACCAGCGGAAGCGGCCAGTTACGCCATATGTTGCTGGGTCATTGGGGTAACCCGACACATTGCCCGGCTGTGCAGGGCTGTCAAAGACGGTGCCAAAATACCGATCATCCAGAATGTTGCGACCCCAGACCGAGAGCTGGAAGCCGCAATCGCACTCATAAGTGAGCGAGGCTGTTAAGTTGTTCTGGCGACCGGTGAACGGCAAGCCTGCATCAATAGCGGGCTGCCCGTCAACGATCGTGCCATCTGGAGCTCTCACCGCGAAATTGGGCAGGCCCTCGACCAGTTGATATTCCGAGGACCAGCGATAGTTGATCCGCGGGACAAGCAACCCGCCGCCAACATCCGCTTCATATTGCGCGCCTGCGATCACTGTCCATTCGGGGATGCCTGCGGGGGTGGAGCCCGAAATGTCGCCCTGTGCCGACTGCACGAAGCTATCGAACTTGGGATCGAGATAGTTCACTGCGGCATTGATCGTGAATGCAGGGGTAAGGAATATCTGACTTTCAAGCTCCACGCCGAAGGTGGACTGGCTGCCTGCATTGGCAAGGACAAAGCCCGAGCCGGTGAAGATGTTGGACTGGAAGCCCTTGATTTTCTGGTCGAACACAGTGAGGTTGATCGATGCTAGGTCGAAATTGGCCTTCACGCCAACTTCAATCACCTCGGACTCTTCCGGTCCAGCAAAACGCGAGCCATAGGTCTGGTTCGGCTGGTCCAGTCCAGCTGCAACAATGGCAGCCTGATCCGCCAGCGCCGGACGGGAATCGCGCGACAGGTTGATAGAACTTGCCTTGAAGCCGGTCGCATAGCTGGCGTAGATATTTACATCCCGGGTGACATCGTAGGCCAGCCGCACAGTGTAACTGAAATTGTCATCGCCAACCTTCCCGTCTTCAACCGAGTTTGGCAGATTGACGAATTGCGGCAGGAATTGCAGCGCGCGGAGCGGGTTGAGCGGGTTGGCGTCCGGATTGTTGACATTGGCCGCTGCAAAGGCCTGCGCACCGGCTTGGATCGTGGGGAAGAAAGGTGCGGTCGCCGGGTCTGTGGCAAAGGCTTGCACCTCTGCCGCAGTTGCCGAACGGCCCAGATTCAGCTGCGCGCCGACGGTGGCCGCTATGGCGCCCTGGGTCAGCACTTGCCCGCGGAACGGCGCAAGTTGCGGAGAATCGAAGTCGATCGAGGAGAACACGGCGGTAGATACCGCTTCCTGCGTGAAAGTCTTGCTGTCATCGGTGTAATTGCCACCCAGCGTCAGCACGAGACCATCAAAGATCTCGAAATCGACCTGACCGTAAATCGAGTAAGCTTCCGAGTCGAGCGTATAGGCTTCGGTGAAGCCCTGCCCTTCAAGGAAGAATGTGTCGATGAAGTTCTCACCGTAGCTGGCGCTGAACACCTGCTCCAGCGATGATACGGTGAAGGCCCCGTCCGTTGCCGACTGAATCAGCAGATCGGCATAATTGCGGAAATCAGCTCCGTAGAGCAATTGGTTGGACTGATCGACATCCTCATTGATGTAGAACACGCCCAGCAGCAGGTCGACACGATCCCCGATGGAACCCGCCAGGCGGAATTCCTGGGTGAAGGTATCGATCCGCAAATCCTGCGAATTGGGGTAGATCAGATCGGCGCTGGAGAAGTCCGAATCCTGGAACGTCACGGCTTCGGTCGTGCGGCTGGACGTGATCGAGGTGAAGGTGAACTCACCGAAATCATAATCGAGCTGCCCGGAAATACCGTGGTTTTCGATGTCATTGGTCGAGTCGAAATTGTTGACCACGATATCGGCAAAGGGATTATTGGGATCAGTCACCTGACCGCCCGCACCAAGGATTGCCAGCACTGGCGGACCACTTTGTGCGTTCACCGCCCCGCAGCAGATTTCATCGATGCTGTCATAATCGGCAATAATGCGCAGGCTGAGGTTCGAACCATTGTCGATCAACGCCTGGCCGCGCACGAACCAGCGATCACGATTATTCGCTGAATTGCCGGTATTGAGATCATCAAAGAAGCCATCGCGTGAGGCAAGGCCAGTCGCAATGCTGACCGCCACGGAATCTTCGAGCGGCCCGGTGACATAGGCACGGGCTACAATATTGTCATAATTGCCATAGGTTAGCTCGGCAGAACCGCCGAAGTCGAACTGCGGCTCCTGCGTAACGACAGAGACGACGCCGGCAGAAGCGTTTTTACCAAACAGGGTCGACTGGGGTCCGCGCAACACCTCGATACGCTGCACATTGGGCAGGTCGCTGATGGAGGAGGCGGTGCGACTGCGATAGACGCCATCAATGAAAACTCCGACCGAAGGTTCAATGCCGGCATTGTTGGCCCCATTACCGAAACCGCGGATGAAGAAGCCCGTGTTTGCGCTCGACTGGCGCTGGCCGACTGTAAGCGAAGGAACGACCGTCTGCAGATCGCGAATATCGCGGATCTGATCACGCTCCAGCGTTTCCGCCCCTGTCACCGACACGGCGACGGGAATTTCCTGCAAGGTGGCTTCACGTTTGGTTGCGGTAACAACAATCCGGTTGCCCTGTGCCGCTTCCTCGCCGCCCGCTTCGGGATAAACGTCCTGACCGGCATCCGCTTCATCCTGTGCGAAGGCGAGGCCTGGCATGAACAGAGCCGCAGCAGCAACGCTGCACAGCAGATTGCGCGAAACACCGGCGTTGCCGGCACAAAGCTTTTTCATCGAATTCTCCATCTCTCTCCCCGGAGCAAGGTGGGCGCTGCCGTTTTCGGCAATCGTTCCTGCCCGGAGCGACCTACTCTTGGTCGCCATCTCTCCTACCCAGCAAGTGGGCGAAGCACAATCGGCGAGGTTCTATCGCCTTTTCAATGACTCCGCCTGTGTAGCTTTTACGCAACAGTCAGACTTCTTACCTTTAGGTCAATTTAGACCAAAATCGCTGCGATGACGCATCTTCCTTGCGGCACGGGCCACACTCCGCTAGAGGCGCGCGGGTTCGCATGTGCAGCATGACTGCACTGCCCAATTTTCGGCTTCGGCCCAGACCCAGGAATAAACCAGCATGTCCGCGCCCCTTCGCAACGTGGCGATCATCGCCCACGTCGATCATGGCAAGACCACTCTTGTCGACCAGCTCTTCCGTCAATCCGGCACCTTCCGCGAGAACCAGCGCGTGGAAGAACGCGCCATGGATTCCAACGATCTGGAAAAAGAACGCGGAATTACCATTCTTGCCAAATGCACCAGCGTTGAGTGGCAAGACACGCGCATCAACATCGTCGATACGCCCGGACACGCCGATTTCGGTGCAGAGGTGGAACGCATCTTGTCGATGGTCGATGGCGTCATCCTGCTTGTCGACAGTTCCGAAGGCGCTATGCCGCAGACCAAATTCGTGACCGGCAAGGCGCTTTCGCTAGGCCTGCGCCCGATCGTGGTGGTCAACAAAATTGACCGTCCCGATGGCCGCCATGAAGAAGTGCTCGACGAAGTATTCGACCTTTTCGTCAGTCTCGATGCCGATGATGACCAGCTCGATTTCCCCGTGCTCTATGCCAGTGGCCGCGATGGCTATGCCAGCGAAGACCCTGATGCGCGCGAAGGCACGCTCGATCCCTTGTTCAAGAAAATTCTCGAACATGTCCCCGCCCCCGACCTCGATGAGGCAGCCGATTTCGCCATGCTGGCGACGCTGCTCGATCGTGACAGCTTCCTTGGCCGTATCCTGACAGGGCGCATCGAAAGCGGCCGCCTGGAAGTGGGCATGCCGATCAAGGCTCTCGACGTGGCGGGCAATATCGTTGAAACCGGGCGGGCGACCAAGGTCTTCGCCTTTGACGGTCTGGAACGCGTCCCCGTGCTCCATGCCAAGGCGGGTGACATTGTCGCCATCGCCGGTCTGACCACAGCCACTGTGTCAAACACACTGTGCGATCCCAATGTCACCGTGCCTGTTCCGGCGCAGGAAATCGATCCGCCGACCTTGTCGATGACCTTCTCGGTAAATGACAGCCCCTATGCGGGCCGCGAAGGTGAGAAGGTGCAGAGCCGCGTCATTCGTGACCGGCTTGAGCGTGAAGCTGAAACCAACGTCGCCATTCGTGTCACCGAAAGCGCCGAGAAGGACGCATTCGAAGTCGCTGGTCGCGGTGAATTGCAACTTGGTGTCCTGATCGAGAACATGCGCCGCGAAGGGTTCGAGCTTTCGATTAGCCGACCGCGCGTCCTGTTCCGCGATGGTCCAGATGGTCGCGAAGAGCCGTATGAAACCGTCGTGGTTGACGTAGACGATGAATTTTCCGGCACAGTTGTCGAGAAGATGGCGCTGCGCAAGGCCGAGATGACCGACATGCGCCCCAGCGGCGCTGGCAAGACCCGTATTATCTTTTCCGCGCCTAGCCGCGGCCTCATCGGCTATCACGGTGAATTCCTGTCCGACACGCGCGGCACCGGCATCATGAACCGCCTGTTTGAAAAATACGGCCCCTATAAGGGCAAGATTGCTGGCCGCCAGAACGGTGTGCTGATCAGCATGGAACAGGGTGAGGCGCAGGCCTATGCGCTCAACATGCTCGAAGATCGCGGAACGCTGTTCGTAAAGCCGGGTGAGAAACTGTATGAAGGCATGATCCTGGGCGAAAATGCCAAGCCGCAGGACATGGAAGTCAACCCGCTCAAGAGCAAGCAGCTGACCAACTTCCGCGCCAGCGGCAAGGATGAAGGCATTCGCCTGACCCCGCCCCGCCGGATGACCCTGGAACAGGCCATCGCCTATATCCAGAACGACGAGCTGGTAGAAATTACGCCGTCGAACATCCGTTTGCGCAAGCGCCATCTCGATCCGCATGAGCGCAAGCGGGAATCGCGCAAGAGCGCGGACTGAAGCGCGCGCAAATGGGGCTGAACCGGCCCTGGCGCTTGTTGATCTGACCAGAGTTTTTCAACGCCGCCACGCCAACCCTTCAGCAATGTAATGAAGGGTTGGGGTGGCGGGTTGCGATGCGACCTTCTTTGCTCGCCAAGTGCGATTCCCTCGCCTAAAGGCTGTCGCATGAAACCTGCCGACCTCCGCGTTGCTCTTTTCAGCGGCAATTACAATTATGTCCGTGATGGTGCCAACCAGGCGCTCAACCGCCTGGTCGATTATTTGCTGCGCCAGGGAGCAGAGGTGCGTGTCTATTCACCCAAGGTGGAAGAACCTGCATTCCCGCCCGCAGGCGAATTGGTGGGCGTTCCCAATGTGCCGATCCCGGGCCGCGGTGAATATCGCCTGCCGCTGGGCTTCAATGCCGATGTGAAGCGCGATCTGGCGGCATTTGCGCCCAATGTCGTGCACGTATCCTCCCCTGACTTTACCGGCCATGCGGCGGTCAGCTGGGCGCGTGACAAAGGTCTGCCGATCCTTGCCAGCGTGCACACGCGGTTTGAAACCTATCCGCGCTATTACAGGATGGCATTTCTAGAACCGGTGGCCGTGTCCATCCTGCGGCGTTTTTATAATCGCTGCGATGCGCTGGTTGCCCCTTCGGAAAGCATGGCTGCAGTTCTGCGCGAACAGGATATGGGAGACGACATCGCCATCTGGGCGCGCGGCGTGGACCGCACGATCTTTGATCCGTCGCGCAGGGATCTTGCATGGCGACGCAGCCACAATATCGGCGATGATGATGTTGCCATCGGTTTTCTTGGCCGGCTGGTGCTGGAAAAGGGCTTGGACGTCTTCACCCAGACGGTGGAGGAGCTGCGAAAGCGCGGCGTGGCACACAAGGTGCTTGTAGTTGGTGCAGGTCCGGCAAAGGATTTCTTCAAGGAACAGTGCCCCGATGCCGTATTCGTCGGCTTTCAGGGCGGCAACGATCTGGGCCGTGCCGTGGCGAGCATGGATTTGCTGCTCAACCCGTCAATAACGGAAACTTTCGGCAATGTGACGCTGGAGGCGATGGCAAGCGGTATTCCAGTGGTCGCTGCACGCGCGACGGGTAGCACCAGTCTTGTGCATGAGGGCGAAACCGGACGCCTGGTGACACCAGGCGATACAGCCGGCTTTGCCGATGCCGTGCAGGCTTACATCAGCGACATTGCCCTGCGCGAGGCACATGGCGCGGCGGGCGAAAGGCGCAGCCGCGATTATGCGTGGGACGCAATCAATTCTGCCGTCGCCAATGTCTATTTACGGCTGGTGTCAGAACGCGGCGGTGCAGGCAGCGAACCTGTCCAGCGCCTCCTAGCGTAGAACGCCTGCAGCCGTCTGTCTGCGAGAATATATTGCCAGCAGCACTGTCACCACCGCGATTGCCGCACTGAACAGCATCGCATAGTTCGAAGTGAGTTCAGCGAGCACGCTGGAACCAAGCGTGTAGATCGTGGTGCCGATGATGCCGATGACGGAAACGATAAATGCGTGAAAAGCATACCGACTGCGCAAGAGGATGAGCAGCGAGCCGAACACCGCGCCCCAGACACCCAGCGTCCATGTGGCATCTGCCCAGGCAGGAAAACCGGTGTAATAACCGACCATCATGTCAATCGGCATGTTGACCCTGTCCGCAGTCGCTTGAAGATAATCCATATTCCGCGACTGGGTCATCAGGTAATCATAGGCGCCGCCTGCATTCCACAGCAGCGAAACTACACCTACGACCCATATATGCCATGGCGTGGCCGGCCGATCTTCTGTAATCATGATCCTCTCCCCCGTATTGTCCCGGAGGAGAGATATCACGTAAAGTGCGATTTACAAATTAGCGCTTCAGTTCACATGAACTACAATCGTTCAATCCTGCGGGCCAGATCGTCAATCAAATCGATCACTTCGTCCTTATCCATGCCATTGAATCCGGAATTGGACGCCTTGTTGGCGACGACGGAAGCAAGATTTCCCAGTGATCTGAGCAGATCGGGCGAACCGGTCGGCCTTTCACCTTGTGCACGCCGCTCGAACCGGCGGCCCAACCTGTGCCAAAGATCTTCAAGCTCGTCCTTGCGCTCTTCCAGTTCGACCAGTCCGCTATCGGTGGCCTGGTAGAGCTTGCGCGCATCCTCACTGTCCTGCGCGGCAATGACACCTTCGTCAGCGAGTAATTGCAGCGTGGGATAGATAGTGCCCGGACTGGGTGAATATGCCCCGTCGGTCATTTCTTCCAGCGCCTTGATAAGCTCATATCCGTGACGCGGTTCCTCGGCCAGCATGGCAAGCAGCACCAATCGCAATTCGCCGGGGCCAAACATGCGTTGGCGTTTGCGCCGTGGACCGCCTTGCATCGCGCCCCAGCCTCGGCCTTCGCGATCGCCACCGCGCGATCCGCCCTGACCGAAAAATCCGCCTGGACCAAACAGGCCCTTGGCGCCGAATGGTCCACCCGGACCGAATGGGCCTCCGGGGCCGAACGGCCCATCCGAACCGAAGAAAGCCTGCGGGTTGATCTCGCGCTTTATTTCGCGCTTGAACTGGCGTTTGAATTCACGACGGCGACGGCGGCGCTCTGCGCGTTCCGCATTGTCTTCATCATCGTCGTCCATATCGATATCGATATCGATATCCACCTCGACATCGAAATCCTCGCCTTCAGGCGGGCCCCAGCCTTCCAGCGGCTCGATATCCTCGGCCTCAACCACCTCTTCCTGCGCTTTTTCACGGCGACTGGTGAGCTTGCCGGATTTTGCCGCCCTTCCGGGCTTGCCTCCCTTTGCGCGGCTTTCATCATTCTTGGCCATGCCAATACTCCTGCTAACGTCCCAGTCTTAAGATATATCGTAGACCTATCGTAACAAGAGGCGGTGCAAAATAATCTCCACCCGCTAAAGATGTCTGCATGGAAGATCTTTTCGCCGATGATGTCCCGCCTGCCAATGGGCCCGATGCGCCATCCGAGGACGCGCCGCTGGCGGACAGGCTGCGGCCCCGAAATCTTGCCGAGGTGATAGGGCAAGAACACATTACCGGCCCGGAAGGCGCCATCGGGCGCATGGTGGCGGCTGGCAAGCTATCCAGCCTTGTCCTGTGGGGTCCGCCGGGGACGGGGAAGACCAGTATTGCCCGCCTGCTGGCAGATGCCGTGGGCATGCGATACGAAGCCGTCAGCGCCGTCTTTTCAGGCGTTGCAGATCTAAAAAAAGCCTTCGCCGCCGCAGAGACCGCCAAAAAGGCGGGTCCGCCCGGCTTTCGCGGGACCCTGCTGTTCGTAGACGAGATCCACCGCTTCAACCGCGCGCAGCAAGACGGCTTTCTACCTTTCGTCGAACGCGGCGTGGTGACACTGGTGGGAGCGACGACAGAGAACCCCAGCTTCGAACTCAACGCGGCACTGCTCAGCCGCGCGCAGGTGTTGATCTTGCACCGGCTGGATGCAGAGGCGCTTGGCAGATTGCTGGCGCGTGCAGAGAAACTGGAAGGCCCCCTCCCCCTGACCGAGCCAGCACGTGACGCGCTGATCGCCAGCGCGGATGGCGATGGCCGTTTCCTGCTCAACCAGGCCGAAACGCTTTATAGCGCGAATGTTACGGCGCCGCTCGATCCGGCAGCCCTGGGGCTGTTCCTGCAAAGGCGCGTCGCTGTCTATGACAAGGATCGCGAAGGGCATTACAATCTCATTTCCGCGCTGCACAAGGCGGTGCGCGGCTCTGATCCGCAGGCCGCGCTTTATTACATGGCGCGCATGCTGGTGGCAGGAGAAGAGCCGCTGTTTCTGGCACGCCGTCTGGTGCGCATGGCGGTGGAGGATATCGGCATGGCCGATCCCGCCGCGCTCACCCAATGCATGGCGGCGAAGGACGCCTATCAGTTTCTTGGCAGCCCCGAGGGGGAACTGGCGCTGGTGCAAGCCTGCATTTACGTGGCGACAGCACCCAAGTCGAATGCCGTTTACAAGGCGCAGAAAGCCGCATGGAAAAGCGCGAAGGAAACGGGCAGCCTGATGCCGCCTATGAACATCGTCAATGCGCCGACCAAGCTGATGAAAGAGGCAGGCTATGGCGCAGGCTACACCTATGACCATGACGCGGAAGAAGGTTTTTCCGGCGACAGTTATTGGCCTGAAGAAATGCAGCCGCAAAGCTTTTACCAGCCCGTTGAACGCGGTTTCGAACGCAAGGTGAGGGAGCGGCTGGCCTATTGGGATAAGCTGCGTCAGGGCCGTGACTAAACAGCAAATAGCACGCGCCTTTGACCACTTCGTCGCCATAGACTGGTCAGGTGCCATAGGCTCGCGGCACAGGGGCATAGCTGTCGCCATTGCCGATGCGGCGGGTGGCCCGCCCGTGCTGGTGCCTGCACCGCAAGGCTGGACGCGCGAGGAAATCTTGCGTCTCCTGACAGAGGAATTCCCTGCCAATTCGCTCATCGGGCTTGATCTGGGCACATCGCTGCCATTCCTGGATCGCAAGGCCTTTTTCCCCGGCTGGGAGGATAGCCCGCCCGATGCACGGTCGTTATGGGCAATGGTTGATCAGATCTGCGCAGCTGATGAACATCTTTCTGCGACCAGTTTTGTCGATCATCCGATCGCCAGCCGGTATTTTCGCCGCCACGGCGGGCGCGAAGGCGTTGCGTTTGGCGGTGGGCGTGGACGGTTCCGTGTCACCGAATGCGCGCAGGCTTTGATGGGCTGCAAACCCTATTCCAATTTCAACCTTGTGGGCGCGGCTCAGGTCGGCAAATCCAGCCTCACGGGCATGCGCGTCCTGCACCGATTGACGGGACGGCTGCCGGTCTGGCCGATAGACTCCTTGCCGCAAAATGGTTCTGTCGTGGTGGAAATCTACACCGCACTGGCAGCCATGGCGGCCGGACGCAGCGCCTCGCGCAGCAAGATCCGCAGCCATGAAGATCTGGACATCGCGCTGGCCAATCTGGGCAGTCCACCGCTCGGCAAAGCAGGTCCGATAGACGACCATTCATCGGATGCGCTGGTCACTGCGGCATGGCTCCGCACTGCCAGTCGAAACGGTGCATATTGGCAACCAGAAGGCCTAAACGCGAAAATAGCACAAATGGAGGGCTGGACCTTCGGCGTAAGCTGAGGCAAAGGGCCGCGCAGATGCTGACGCGATGTGCCGGCTTAGCTCAGTTGGTAGAGCAGTTGATTTGTAATCATCAGGCCGAGGGTTCGAATCCTTCAGCCGGCACCACGCAGCATCATCCCCATGTTTAAGTAGAAGATACGCCAGCTGCGTTGCAGCATTATGCGAGAGTTACAGCGCAGCGTTAAACTGCGCCGTAACTCATCTGAAAATCCTGTCTGCGCCCAATTGTCTTGCCCAAGCCGCAGCTTAGCGCCCTATTGCAACATAGGTGAAACCCTGTCGCTCGACATCGGGGCGACTGTAGAGATTGCGCAAATCGACCAATAGCGGCGCTTTGAGCAATTCTTTTGCGCGCCCCAGATCCAGCGCGCGAAACGCATCCCACTCTGTCACGATGACCGCCGCATCGGCGCCGTCCAGTGCATCGTAAGGTCCATCGCAATAGGTCACATGGGACAAGACGGCAGCGGCCTGATCCATGCCTTCTGGATCATATGCTTTCACCGAAATGCCTGAATCCTGAAGCGCCTGCACAATGCTGATTGCCGGGCTGTCACGCATGTCATCGGTATTGGCCTTGAAGGTGAGACCAAGGACGGCAACGGTTTTGCCGTGCAGATCGCCTCCGCCCATCGCATTAATAACCTTGCGACCCATGGAGCGCTTGCGCTGGTCATTGCTGGCCACCACACTTTCCACGATCCGCAGCGGTGATTCGAAATCCTGCCCGGTTTTGAGCAGGGCCACCGTATCCTTGGGAAAGCATGAGCCGCCATAGCCCGGTCCCGGCATCAGGAAGCGGTTGCCGATACGGCTGTCGAGGCCAATGCCCTTGGCCACATCGCCCACATCCGCGCCCACTTTCTCGCACAGATCCGCAATTTCATTGATGAAGCTGATCTTCGTCGCGAGGAAGGCGTTGGCGGCGTATTTGGTCAATTCCGCGCCACGCCTGCTCATGGAGACAAGCGGAGATTCGTTACGGGTAAGCGGGCGATAAATTTCAGCCAGCACCGCTTCTGCATGCTCGTCATTCACGCCGATGACCACGCGATCGGGCCGTTTGAAATCGTCAATCGCGGCACCTTCGCGCAAGAATTCCGGGTTGGACGCAACCGAGAATTCAAGATCGGGCGCTTCTTCGCGGATGATGCGTTCCACTTCATCGCCAGTGCCCACGGGTACGGTCGACTTGTCTACCACGACAACGCCAGCGGGGAGGAGCGGGGCCATTTCGCGTGAGGCCGCATAGACATAGGACAAATCGGCATGGCCGTCACCACGCCGCGATGGCGTGCCCACCGCAATAAACACGGCATCGGTGCCGGGCATCGCCTGCGCCACATCAAGTGTAAAGGACAGCCTGCCCGCTTCGACATTCTTTGCCACAAGCTCATCCAGCCCCGGCTCGAAAATCGGGATCTCTCCCGCCAGCAGGGCGTCAATCTTGGATTGGTCCTTGTCAACGCAAACAACATCGTGGCCGAAATCTGCAAAACATGCGCCTGAAACTAAGCCCACATAGCCGGTGCCGATCATAACGATACGCATGAAAACTCCTTTAATTGGTCAGCTTATGAAGATTACGCCGATCCCCCGATCGTTCGCGCAATCTCCATCGCATTAGGTGATTAAATCAGTGTGTCAGCCGCGGCCACGATATGGCGCCACCCCTTGGTCAGGTAGCCACAACCCCTCTGGTGCAGCCCCACTCTGCCAGAAAACGTCGATGGGAATGCCGCCGCGCGGATACCAATATCCGCCAATCCGCAGCCAGCGTGGCGCCATTTCTTCAAACAGGCGCTGGCCTATGCCCACGGTCACATCCTCGTGGAAACCATTGTGATTGCGAAACGCGCCCAGAAACAGCTTGAGGCTCTTGGATTCAACGATCGTCTCGCCCGGCGCATAATCGATGACGAGATGCGCGAAATCCGGCTGGCCGGTCACCGGGCAGAGCGAGGTGAATTCAGGCGCGGCAAAGCGCACCATATAAATCGCCCCTGCACGCGGGTTCGGCACATAATCCAGCACGGCTTCTTCAGGAGAGGCGGGCAGACCCGTCTGCTTTCCCAAATGCATCGGTTGGGCAGGTTCTTGTGTATTCGTCATATGCAGCCTGATGGCGCGAAGCGCGCGGCGGCACAAGCCGTCATAAGGCGGTTGCGCTTTCCAGGCCGGTTCATTGGTATTACGCAGTTCGGGCAAACAGGGCGATATTTGGTAATGGACCAAAAAGAACAGCTGATTGAGGACGATTCTGAGGAAGCGGCCAACCCGGCGAGAGGCGCGCTTTCACTGGCGCTTGCCCCGGCCCGGATATCCATCGGGCAAAGCAAGGTGTCGCTGAACTGGCGGCTGACTATGACCAATACCGGGGATGCCCATGTCGTCTCGCTCAGGATCTGGAGCGATCTGGTCAGCGCCCACAGTTCCATACCCAGCAATGAACAGCTTGGCGGACCGGACATGGCCGATGCACAACCACAAGCGATTCCCCTGCTGGCACCAGGCGAAAAGGAAAGTCTGGCGGGCGAGTGGCACCTGATGCGCGATGAAGTGCGGCCGGTGGACAATGCGCCTGACAGACTTATTCTGCCACTGGCGCGATTTCGGCTGGTGGGGGCAGGCATGCTGCCGTTTCGCATGGCCTTCATCATCGGCAATCCACCCAAGCCGAACGATAACCGTCTGCGCGCCTTGCAGCTTGATGGCGGATTAAAGATCCATTCGCGACTGGCCGCCCGCGCCATCTGGTGATCTGACATGCCTTGGCGCGCGCGTGGTGATTTACCTTGGCGCGCGCACAGGCTAGGCCCGTGCTGATGCAATCTCTTGTCTCCACAAATTGGCTCGAAAACCATTTGGGCTCCCCCGATCTCGTGATCCTGGATGCCTCGCTCCATCTGCCCATGGCGGCCCGCGATCCGCGCCAGGAATATGCTGAAACCCGTATTCCGGGGGCACGCTTTCTTAACCTCAGATCGCTCACCAACAGATATAGCGATGTTCCAGCCGCACTGCCAACGCGTGCGCAATTCGATGCCCGGATGGGCGCGCTTGGCGTTTCCCCAGCCAGCCGCATCATAATCTATGACAATAGCGATCTTCGGACTGCTGCGCGGGCATGGTTTATTTTCCGCCTGTTCGGGGTGAAGGAATTCGCGATCCTCGATGGTGGCTTGCAAAAATGGCTGGCCGAGAGCCGCCCCATTGCCAGCGGTCTGGATGAAAGCAGCCCTCCCAGTGCCTTCAGCTCCAGCGGCGGGACAGGTTCGATATCGTATAAGCAGGACATGCTCGCCAACCTTGCCACGCAGGAAAACAAGGTGGTGGATGCTCGGGATGCGCGGCGCTTCCGCGGTGACGGAGCAGATTTTCGTCCCGACGTCGCTTCCGGACACATCCCCAAATCCAGCAATTTGCCCTACGATGCAGTTCTGGCGGCGGACGGTACATTTCTGCCATCTGACCAGCTACGCAGCGTTTTTGCCGAGGCCGGAATCGCATTTGAACGCCCGGTCATCACCACTTGCGGGGGCGGTGTAACCGCCTGCGTCCTCCTGTTCGCCATGGATCTGATCGGACAGGACGGCACATTATACGATGGCAGCTGGAGCGAGTGGGGCGCGGATCCCACGTTGGCAGTCGAAACAGGTCCGGCAAGTGGAGACGGTGCTTGAGCGACAAAGCCCACAAGCCCGCCACGCAATTGGTGGAAGCGGGGCGGCGCAAGGCATGGACGAGCGTTGCGGGCCAGCCCGGCGCTGTGGTCAACCCGCCCGTATGGCGCAGCAGCACCCATTTATACGAGGATACCGCCGACCTGGCGCGAGGGCGCCCCAATGCAGACGGGCATTTCTATTATGGGCGACGCGGTGGCCCCACGCAATGGGCGCTGGCCGATGCGCTGACCGGGCTTGAAGAGGGCGCAGACGGGACGGAGCTGTTCCCCAGCGGCGTCGCGGCGATTTCAGGAACGCTGCTCGCCCTGTTGACCCCGGGCGATGAATTGCTTTTCACTGATAATGCCTATGAACCCACGCGCGCCATCGCCGCGGGTATGCTTTCGCGGATGGGCATCACGTCACGTTCGTTCGACCCGCTTGATCCGGCAGGTTTCGCCAAGATGATCGGGCCCAAAACAAAGGTGGTTATGCTGGAAAGTCCAGGCAGCCTGACGATGGAAGTGTGCGACATTCCCGCGCTTGCAGCCATCGCACGCGAACAGGGCGTTATCTCGGTCATCGACAACACATGGGCATCTTCGCTAGGTTTTGCAGCACTGGCGCACGGCTGCGATATCAGCCTGATGAGCCTTACCAAACATGTCGGCGGGCATTCGGACCTTATGATGGGCAGTGCCTCTGCCAAAGACCCTCTGATCGGACGGATACGGCTACAAGCGCAATATATGGGGCAGGTTGTTTCACCTGATGATGCTGCCCTCGCCCTACGTGGGCTTCGTACAATGGATGTCAGGCTAGAACGCACAAGCTCAACTGCGCTTGAACTTGCCAAATGGCTAAAATCGCGTGATGAAGTTTCCGCAGTGCTGTGCCCCATGCTTCCCGGTGCGCCGGGCTATCAGCTTTGGGACCGCGATTTTACCGGCGGCTGCGGTCTTTTCAGCTTTATATTGCGCAATGGTGACAAGGCAGCGCGCGCGCGCTTTATTGATACGCTTGATCTGTTCGGTATCGGCTTTAGCTGGGGCGGCTTTGAAAGCCTTGCCATTCCAGTCGATCCCGGCAAGATCCGAGACTTTCATGAATGGCCCCGGGGGCAAGACCGGGGATGCGGGCTTGGCGTTCGCCTGGCCATCGGTCTAGAGGACACTGACGACCTTATTCGCGATCTGACACGCGGATTTTCTGCCATGGGACATACATGACCGCCAGCCTGCCTAATTCCGTGACCGAAATGGGGTCTGACAATCAGGCCAGCGCGTCGGCAGATGCCGTGCCACTGCTTGATCCTTCGACAGGAAAGCCACTGATCGACCCTGAAACGGGCGAGCAGATGATGGGTGTACCAGCGCGTGAAGCAGTCCCAATCCTCGATCCTGAGACCGGTGAAGCAATGCTTGACCCCGAAACAAGGGAACCCTTGCTCGCACTTGCGGATAATTCGGAAACGGATGTGCCTCTTCCCGATGTCGAACCGACCACGGCCCTGTCCTCTTCCGACGATCTGAGGGAAGCTGTCACCGAACGCAGCGAAACTATCGGCGACATTGTCACAACGCTTGATTCATGGGCGCTTGAAGTCGGGTCCATGCGCGTCTCGCTTTGGGATGCCGCCGTGTCTATCGGCGTCGTTCTGCTTGCCGTGGCAATTGCATGGGGGCTCACCCGCCTCAGTCGCAGAGGCTTGCGGCGAGCCAGCAAGCTGGACGATTCCCAGAGACTGCTTGCCGAAAAGCTTATCACCATCATCATCTGGGCAGTCGCCTTCCTGATCGGAATAGATCTGCTTGGCATTGATCTTACCGCCCTTGCAGTCTTTTCCGGCGCATTCGGCCTTGCCATCGGTTTTGGCCTGCAAAAAACTTTCGGTAATCTGATCGCGGGGATCATCCTGCTGATGGACAAATCCATCAAGCCAGGTGATGTGATCGCCATTGCCGATCAGGCCGGTAACGAGACATTCGGACAAATCCGCAAGATCGGTATCCGCGCCGTATCGATTACCACGCGTGACGAACGCGAATATCTGATTCCGAACGAAAATCTGATGATTAATCAGGTAGAAAACTGGTCCTATTCCAGCCGCAGGGTGCGCATGCAGGTGCATGTCGGCATTTCCTATGCCTGCGATATGAAACTGGCGCAGGAATTGATGCTGGAAGCTGCCCGGTCCTGCCCACGCGTTCTCGAAACGCCCGGTCCCAGCGTGTGGATGGCCGAATATGGCGACAGCAGCGTCAACTTTGCCATCCATTGCTGGATCACCGATCCGGAACTGGGCGTGGGCAATGTTCGCAGCGATGTGCTGAACAAGCTGTGGGGCCTTTTTCAGGAAAACAACATCGAGATCCCGTTCCCCCAGCGCGATCTCAACTTGCGCGACAATGCCCAGTTCCAGCAACTTGTCGCAGCCATTGCGCAACGTATGGATGGCACCGAGAAGGACGGAAATTAACTGCTACAGACCTCCCACTCACGGTGATTTCCTGCAAAGCCTTCCAAGCCGATTACAATGAGTTAATGGCGTATTTGCGCCCTCCCCGCGACGATTACTGCATCACCAACCGTCAGCCCTGATAGTTCATCTACACGCCCGCCAAAGCATTCTCGCTGGCGAGGTGACAATGCATTTGCCATCTCCCCACCCATGCAAAGTGGCACAATCCATCTCGTTGGCGCAGGTCCGGGCGACCCTGAGCTACTGACGCTGCGCGCCGCGCGGCTTATCAAAAACGCTTCAATCATCGTGCATGATGGGCTTGTCGGTCCAGCCATTCTGGACATGGCGCACCCCGATGCACAAATGGTCTGCGTCGCGAAAAGCCGATCCAAGCACACGCTCCCGCAGGAAGACATCAATGCCCTGCTGGTGCGTGAGGCACTGGCAGGACGCGATGTCGTGCGGCTGAAAGGCGGCGATCCCTTTGTCTTCGGTCGGGGTGGCGAGGAGATGGAAGCAGCACAGGCAGCAGGCGTTGATGTACAGGTGGTGCCCGGTATTTCTGCCGCCAATGGCGCGGCCGCGGCCACCGGTATCGCCCTCACTCACCGCGATGCTGCCAGTATCGTCAGCTTCGTTGCCGGGCAGTGCAAGGGTCTCAGCGAACAGGACTGGGCCGGTCTTGCCGGAAAGGGCCGGACACTTGTCATTTACATGGGCGTAAAGACCGCGCCCAGTATCGCGGAAAAGCTGATGGCCGATGGCCTTGCACCTGACACCCCGCTGGCAGTAGTCGAAAACGCCTGCCGCACTGACATGCGCGTGCTGCGTGGACCGCTGGCGGCGCTGCCAGACATCGTGGAAGCACATAAGGTCAAAAGCCCCGCGCTCATCATCATCGGCGATGTGACCGCGCGCGAAAACGCCGCGCTGGCCTCGCTCGTTTCGGAGATTTCGGCATGAAGATATTGACCGGCAATGATTTGAAAAGCGGCGCTGTCGTGTGGTGGAACGGCCAGGGCTGGACCACACATATCACCGACGCCGTCGATGCAGGCGAAGAGGCTGAGTCTATCATGGCGCGCGAAGAATCCGCCCGTCGCGTCAATTCGGTTTATTCAATCGCGGCAGAGCTGACCGATAACGGTCCGCGCCCTGCCCATATCAAGGACCGCGTTCGTGCGCTCGGCCCCACCGTGCGTCCCGATCTTGCGATGAAAGCAGCCGAGGAAAAAGGCTGGGACTGGGTGATCTGATGTATAAATATGACCAATATGACCAGGCGATGGTTGATACCCGCGTCGCTGAATTTCGTGACCAGTGCCAGCGCCGTATCGACGGCACGCTGACAGAGGACCAGTTCAAGCCGCTGCGGCTGATGAACGGCCTTTACCTGCAATTGCATGCCTACATGCTGCGCGTCGCCGTGCCTTATGGCACGCTGAGCAGCAGCCAGATGCACGCATTGGCAGACATCGCTGATCGTTACGACAAGGGCTACGGCCATTTCACTACGCGGCAGAATATCCAGTATAACTGGATCAAGCTGGAAGATGCTGCAGATATTCTGGCAGACCTTGCCAAGGTAGAAATGCATGCAATCCAGACTAGTGGCAATTGCATCCGCAACATCAGTTCGGATCATTTCGCTGGTGCCGCCGCAGATGAAGTGGTCGATCCGCGACCCTATGCCGAATTGCTGCGACAATGGTCGACCTTCCACCCTGAATTCAGTTATCTGCCGCGCAAGTTCAAGTTCGCCGTGATCGCTTCTGAAAAAGATCGCGCGGCGATGCGCCTGCACGATATCGGCATCAATATTGTCCGCGATGACGCAGGTGAACTCGCCGCGGATTTCTATGTAGGCGGAGGCATGGGCCGCACCCCAATGATCGCGCCGCTTATCGGTACCGCCATTCCGCTTGACCAGATGGTCACCTATGCGGAAGCTGCGCTGCGCGTCTACAACCGTTATGGCCGGCGCGACAACAAGTATAAGGCGCGCATCAAGATTCTCGTGCATGAATTGGGTGCGGATGAATACCGGCGTCAGGTAGCAGAAGAATTCGCCCATTTGCTGGGACAGGGTGTGGAACCGCCCTTTGCTGAACTGGAGCGTATTCGAGGCTTTTTTCATGACCCGGCCTATCTTGGCGGCCTGCCGGTGGAGGCTGATCGGTCCGATCCCGATTTCGCGCTCTGGATGGATCGCAACACGCATCCGCACAAGGCGCCGGGCTATGTATCGGCAGTCATCAGCTTAAAGCCTGTTGGCGGCATTCCTGGCGATGCCACGGCGCAGCAAATGTATCTGATGGCCGATCTGGCCAAGGAATACAGTTTTGACGAATGCCGCGTTATGCACACGCAGAACATCGTCCTGCCGCATGTCGAAATCGGCCGCTTGCACGAATTGTGGCAGAAGCTCGACGAAGCCAACCTCAGCGCGCCCAATCTGGACCAGATCGGCGATATCATCGCCTGCCCTGGCCTTGATTATTGCAGCTTGGCCAATGCGCGGTCTATCCCAGTGGCACAGAAGATTTCAGAACGCTTCGCCGCCACCGGCAAGGGTGACACTCTGGGCGAATTGAAGCTGAAGATTTCCGGCTGCATCAATGCGTGCGGGCATCACCACGCGGGCCACATCGGCATCCTCGGCGTGGATCGCAAGGGTGTTGAGAGTTACCAGCTCCTGCTTGGCGGAAGCGAGGCAGAAGATGTCAGTCTCGCCAAGATCACTGGGCCCGGATTTAACGAGGACGGCATTGTCGATGCCGTTGAAAAGGTTGCGGATACCTATCTCGCCCAACGGCAGGATGGCGAACGCTTCCTCGACACCTATCGCCGCGTGGGCATGGATAGCTTCAAGGAGGCGCTTTATGGCTGAAGACCTGGGAACTGGCCGCGATAACGTGCAATTTCGTTTCCGCGACGATGCGATGGCGGATGTGCCGCAGGTGACGGTTGACGCTTTTCTCGATCAGTCGGATTCTGCCGCCGTGCGGATAGAGCCGGGCGACGATGCCCGCGATCTGCTGCCGCATCTTGACCGCATTAAGTTGGTGGAAGTCAATTTCCCAAGCTTTGGCGACGGACGCGGCTACTCGGCCGCGCGGGTGCTGCGCGAACATGGTTATACCGGAGAATTACGCGCAGTGGGCGATGTGCTGGTGGACCAGATCGCCCATATGCGGCGCTGCGGTTTTGATAGTTTCGCACCCGCCGCCATGCTGAACGAAACCGATGTGGCCACCGCGTTGGAACGCCTTCCACATGTCTATCAGACAGCAGCCGATCCGGCCGTTCCAATCTGGAGCCTGCGCCATGGGTGAAGCGGCGCGCAAGATCGACAGGATTGATACCGCACCCGCATTCACGCCAGCGGATGCCGATGCGCTGAATGCGCGCTTCGCAGGGGTGGCAACGCTTGATATGCTGCGCATCCTTTTTGCCGAAGACACCTTGGGCAAGGTCGCGGTGGTGTCCAGCTTCGGCACCGAGAGTGCAGTGCTGCTGGACCTTGTCGCACGTGCAGACCAGAGCATTCCGGTGATTTTCGTAGATACGCTCAAGATGTTCGATGAAACATTGGTTTATCGCGAGGAGTTGATATCGCGTCTCGGCATTGAAAACGCCGAAGTCGTGCAGCCCAGGCCGGAAGTTCTGGCCGCCAAGGATGAAACGGGTCTGCGCTGGTCATACGATCCCGACGGATGCTGCGAAATACGCAAGGTTGAGCCGCTGGCCCGCGCCAAGCAGGGCCTGCAAAGCTGGATTTCGGGTCGCAAGGCGTTTCAATCGGTTACCCGGCAGGACATCCCGCGTTTTGAAGTAGAAGATGGCCGGCTAAAGATCAATCCGCTTGGCGACTGGGTAAAAGCTGATCTCGAAGCCTATTTCGAGAAACGTGATCTTCCGCGCCATCCGTTAGAGGCGGACGGCTTCCTTTCGGTAGGCTGTGCACCATGCACCTCGCCCGTGGAGCCAGGGGAAGACCCCCGCGCGGGGCGTTGGCGCGGATGGGACAAGACAGAATGCGGCATACATTCGCCCAATGATGTCGAGGCAGATGAAAAGGATCTGCCCCCGGGATACGAGCCCTTCCTCTAGGTGCAAAAAAACCCCGCAAGCAGCGGCAGGCTCGACCATTGCGCTGTCTCTTACGAACGTGAGCTGATGCACTCGGCGTAGTTCGCCAGGTTAGGCATTGTCATTTGGGTTTTGCGACCAGCAGGCCATAGGCGACCAGTGAATCAATAACATCGCCTAGTTCTTCTGCATCGTCGACGTCGAAATCGGCCTTGGCGAGGCTGCCCTGCCCAATGCGTTCGTCCAATTGCTCTGCCAGCCTGTCTGACATGGGAATGCTCGATCCGGCGAGTACGATCTGCCGATCACCGTCCCCACCTTCAAAGCTGAAAAGGATATGATCGCGCACTGTCAGGCGATCCTCCATCCCTATTCCATTGGCCAGCGCCCGCAATGCGCCGCGCACGCGCGGTCCCTGCGCACGAATGAAATTGCCGGAAAATGCTGCCAGTGTTGCATCGAAGCTGGCTTTCTCGGCGATGTCATCAGCCAATTGGCGAAACATCGCCGCATGGTCAGATTGCGCCTTTGACCGGTCGAAGAACAAATCCCTTGGCAGCGAACGGCGCATTTCGGGTATGCGCAGGCTGGCCTCTGCGACGGCTTCAAGCATGAATTCGGCCCATGTCTGGACAAGTATGCCGACCGTGATGTGCAGGCTCGGCTCGGTTCCGTGATTAGGTGCTCGATGCGATGTGCCGCGCGGCACATAAAGGCACTCACCCGCCTCCAGCACGAAGTTCTCCTTCAATTCGCCCGTATCATCCTGCCCCTTGCGAAAGCCTTCCCCACGGAAAGGCAGAGCTTCACGGTCACCATATATTTCCCATTCCTTCGCTCCGGAAAGCTGGATCACGAAGACATCATGATTGTCGTAATGGACGCCGAAACCATGCGCCTCTGGCGGGGTGAGATATACATTGGTCTGCACGCGCGCGCCAAATTGACGTTCCAGAGCGAGGCAGAAATTATACAGTTTGCCATCAGCAAATTGCAGCTGTGGCAGAATAATGGTGGCGCCATCGCGAAAATTGTCGAGCACTGCGCCGCGATCAACCACGCCATTGCTGAAGGTATATTCATCAGCGGGAAGACTCTGTCCCGATTTCGCCATGCTGATCGCCGATGGCGGCAACTCGCTATCGGATATGATTTCGTCAATCCGGTCGAGTGTGAGCAGCCCGGATGTTTGCGAGTGCTTCACCGGGCTTCGGTGAAATTTGCGTTCGTAATAATGTTCAAAGAATTCAGCTGGGCTGAGCGGCGCGATCAGCATTCCCAGCGCAGTGGCAGCCGATGGATCATTCATCATGAATTGAAATCAACCTCATCGGAAAAACAGCCGGGAGCGGGGGACCGCCCACTGTGCCCCCTCCCCTTTTCAAGCCATGAACCCTATCCGATTGTCAGGCGCAGGAACCGCGCCCGCGTCCAAAACCTGCGGTGTCACTGTCATCGGCATCCGTCACCCCGGTGCGGCCATTGCCGCCGCGGTCGGCATTGCTGCCTGTATCGCTGTCCGTAACGCCTGTGCTGCTGCCGCGCCCGCGTCCACCGCAATCGCGGTTGGATCCATCATCGGCGTCACTTATACCACTGCCATTACCGCGACCATTACCAGCCTTGTCAGCATTGTTTCCGGTATCGCTATCGGTAATGCCGGACGTCCTGCCGCGGCCATTGCCAGCTCTGTCCGCATTGGTACCGCTATCCTCATCCGTTACACCAGAGCCACGGCCATTGCCGCGCGGATCACCATTGGAACCCGTGTCGCTGTCTGTCAGGCCCGAGTTGGCGCCCTCGCCGATGGGATCGTTTGGATCGCTATCGGTGCGTTGTGCTGCCGCTGCTGGTGAACTGACAACAGTTGCTGCCGCAGCACCCGTTACCAATGCAACAAAAGAACGGCGCGAAACCGGTCTTGCTCTTTTCGCCATGATTTTACCCCAATACCGATGCCAGAGAATTACCTGGCACCCCCTGCTTTCAGAATAACTTTCGAAGCTGCAATAGCAAGGTCAGCTATTAACAAATTACGTATTCATCAGAGCCAGCCAGCATCCCGATACCATTGCGCAGTTTGGCTAAGCCCTTCGACTGCCACGATGTTTGGCAACCATAACTCTTCGGGGACACGCTTTTTCTTATCGACCACCCAATCAGGATGCACCATATATCTTGCACGATCCGGCGTCAGCTTGGCCTTACTACCGCGAATAAGGCGATCAAGACGCGCAGCCCCTGCCAGCAAGGCGGCCGGAATATGCGGCACCCAAACAGGCTTGCCGACCGCGCGGCCAATGGCACGCGCCAGTTCTACATGGCTCCACCCGCCGGGCTTGCCATCATCCGGTTCAAAAATCCGTTCACCCAACTCCGGCCCCGACTGAAGCAGGTCGATCAGGAGCCGCGCAAGATCTTCGACATGGATGATCGAGGTCCGTCCCCTTGGAGGCATGGGAACGATACGCCAATGGGCGGCACGAAACAGATCCAGCATCTCGGTATCGCGCGGGCCGTAAACGGCTGGCGGACGGATGATCGTCCAGTCCAGCCCGCTTTGCCGCACAATCTCTTCTGCCAATTGCTTGGAACGCCCATAGTCGGACAGTCCGGGCTCCCGTGCGGCGAGCGATGATACGAGGAAAAGGCGCGAAACACCTGCTTTTCGTGCAGCTTGCACCACGTTTTGCGTGCCGGTGACATTGCCTTCAAGGAAGCCCGCAGCATCAGGCGCATTCACCACGCCAGCGATATGGAGGATGGCATCGCACCCCTGCGCCATATCTGTCAGGGCATCGCTAGACGAGAGATCGCCCGCGATCCATTCGACGGCGGCACGCGATGACTGGTCACGACGGGTCAGCGCGCGGATGGAAAAGCCGCGCGCATTTGCCTGATCCAGCACGGCCTGACCGACGAAGCCTGTGCCGCCAGTCAGCCCCAGATTCACATCATTACCAGATGGCTGCGATGAATAACAGCAGAGCGCGGCGCATGACCCAATATCTGTTCCTGTTCGTCGCTTTGATGGCCCATGATCGCTTCGACATCGTCCACGCCATATTCGACCAGCCCCTTGGCGACCACGCGGCCAGTGATATCCTTGACCTCGATGATGTCACCACGCTCGAAATCGCCTTCAACCTGCGTGATACCTGCGGCGAGCACGCTCTTGCCCTGGTTCAACGCCCTGACACAGCCATCGTCAACGCCGATGGAACCGTTGAAACGCATGCGTCCGCCAATCCAGGCGCGCCTGCCGCTCTCCTCGCGCTGAGGCAGGAACAAGGTGCCCGCCTGCGAAGCCATGGCGCGGGCCAGTGGCAATTCAGGACGACCATCGACAATGGCGAGCGCGATACCTGCGCGTTCGGCAATTTGCGCTGCCAGCAGTTTTGCTGTCATCCCACCCGAGCCAACGCCGGAACCCGATCCGGTATCGGCCATCGCATGAATTTCATCGGTAACGCCGTCCACCTCGTCCAGCCGTTCCGCTTCGGGGTGGTCAGGGTGTCTGTCATACAGGCCGTCGACATCGGTCAGCAGAATTACGCCATCAGCATTGCAGGCCTGTGCCACGCGGGCGGCCAGCCGATCATTGTCGCCAAAGCGAATTTCTCCGGTGGCGATGGTATCGTTTTCGTTGATCACGGGCACTGCGCCGCTCTTCAGCAATCGGCCTATTGTTGCCGAGATATTGAGATAGCGGCGGCGGCTTTCAAAATCGTCCAGCGTCAAAAGCATCTGCGCGGCCACCAGCTTGCGTTCGGCAAGCAGCATCGACCAGACAGATGCCAGTTCGATTTGTCCGACAGAGGCAGATGCCTGCGCTTCGGCCAGTGTCTCTCGCCCACCACCGGCAAAACCCAGTTTCTTGGCGCCGATGGCGATAGAGCCCGAAGATACGACAACGACTTCAATGCCGCGTTCGCGAGCAGTCCAGATTTCATTGACGACGGTGCGCAGCCATTCGATTTCAACCTGGCCGCTGCTATCGACCAGCAGCGCGCTGCCAATCTTGATAACAAGGCGTTCGCAAACGTCGGGATCGCGGAAGTCTAAAAGCTTTTGTATAGGCATAGATTGGAGCCGTTAATGGATTGACGCGGCCACGGCCAGTGCCAGCATTTCTTAAGCGCCATTTCAATCAAATTGGTGACCAGGGCCGATCTTCAGCATCACCTGTATCGGCCGGTCCGTTCTCGATATCATCAAGATCAGCGCCGGGCTGTTCTGTCATCGTGCGGTGGGGGAGATAGCCGAGCACCGCATCCAGCAGCGCCTCTATCCCTTCACCGGTTGCACCGGAAATCGGATAAACCTCGTCTGCGCCCGCCTTTTTCAGCTCTTCACCGAAAGCCTGGGCCAATTCGGCATCGGCAAGGTCAACCTTGTTCAAAGCAACAAGGCGCGGCTTTTCTTCGAGTGCAGCGCCATAAGCTTCCAGCTCTGCATCGACCACGCGCATGGCTTCGGTCGGATCCTCGCCGTTAATGTCAATCAGGTGCACCAGCACGCGACACCGCTCTATATGGCCAAGAAAACGATCGCCAATGCCTGCGCCGTCTGCTGCGCCTTCAATCAGGCCGGGAATGTCAGCCAGCACGAATTCGCGGCCCTTGTGATTAACCACACCAAGCTTGGGAATGAGCGTGGTGAAGGCATAGGCACCCACTTTCGCGCGGGTATTGGTCACCGCATTGATAAAGGTGGATTTGCCGGCATTGGGCAAGCCGACAAGGCCCGCATCGGCAAGCAGTTTCAACCGGAGCCAAACCCATAATTCCTCGCCCGCAATGCCCGGCTGATGCTGGCGTGGAGCGCGGTTTGTAGATGATTTGTAGGAAGCATTGCCGCGCCCGCCCATGCCGCCTTCCAGCAGCACTATACGCTGGCCGACCTGAGTGAAATCGGCGATTATTTCTTCCTTGTCCTCGCTCAGGACCTGTGTGCCCACAGGCACTTCGATAATCAGATCGTCTGCGCCCGCACCGTAACGGTCCTTGCCCATGCCGTGGCCGCCACGCTTGGCCTTGAAATGCTGGGTATAGCGAAAATCGATGAGCGTATTGAGGCCGGGCACGGCCACCATCACGATGTCACCGCCCTTGCCGCCATTGCCGCCATCGGGGCCGCCATATTCAATATATTTCTCGCGCCGGAAACTGACCGCCCCCGGTCCGCCGCCGCCCGATTTGAGATAGATTTTTGCCTGGTCAAGAAAATGCATGTGTATCTGGCCTCAAGCGCCGTGGGGCAATTGCCGCCCCAGTCTGTCCTTGCCGCAGACTGCGGCGGTTGTGCGGGCGCGCGTCGCGCTGGCGGGCCGAAAGGACCCGTTTGCGCGCATGAGCCCTGCTGTTAGCCACAAGATCGTGTCGCCACAAGCGCGCTGCAAGCCCGAAGGGGAGGAAGAACACTGGTGGAGCCGAGCGGAATCGAACCGCTGACCTCGTCATTGCGAACGACGCGCTCTCCCAACTGAGCTACGGCCCCGTTCCAGTATCGCCCGCGCAACACGGCTACATGCCATGCGACAACGAAGCGCCTAATAACGGTCAATCATCGCATTTGAAAGCGGCAATTGGCACCCAACCATTGCAGGATTGCTATTCAGACGGGGTCGATCTGATGCTGTCGTCAGGGAAAGGCTGGACGACCGGGGTGCTGGAATTCGTCTCATCCACGGGGATGACAGGGACGCCCACGCCGGTATCAGTATCGGGAACTCTCACCGGATCACTCGGCATCTGGCCCACACCTATGACCCCGGCGTCCTGCTGCTGCGGCAAAGAGCCATAGATCGCCACCCAACCCGGCTGCGAGCGGCCAAATCGGCTGCCCCAGCGCGCATCCCACTCTGCCGATGCAAGCTGGTAAGCTTCATACCGCTCATAAAAGCGATCAAAGGCTATTTCATAGCGTTGCAAGCCGCTGATTGCGAAGGTGGGGAAATTGTCCGGACGCGCGGTGAGATATTCATTGGAAATCGCCAGCGCCGTATTGCAGAAATCCCCGCGCACGGGTGGCGAGGTAAAATAGTTGTAGAGTTCCGTCGAATGCGTCTCACGCGTGCGGATAGCCTGCCGGCGGTCCCCGCCAGCTTGCTGCCGATACCGCGCGTCCAACCGGGTATTCACTCCGGCAAGCAGGCTCGATTCCTGCTGTAACATCTGCGCATAGGCATCAAGGATGGGCTGGTGCACATCGCGGGTGCAGTTAAGTGCAGCAACGTTCCAGCCGGAACGGAAATGCCAAGTCGCCTCATCCTCGCTGAGGAATGAATTGATCGTTGTACGATTGCCGGCCGCATCCTTGACAGGAATGTCCATCTGATACGCAGCCTGCGGGGGCGGAACGGGGCGGTAGGGCACAGCCTCGGCCACCGGAGGTGGAGGCGGGGGTGGCGGCGGAGGCGGAGGAGGTGTCGCGCAAGCAGAAAGCAGCATCGCCGCGGCACCGGCCGCGACAGTGCGCTTGGCAATCTTGGTGATGGTAATCGGCGACCGATTGGGCTTGTGGCGGTTCATATCTGGCTTGGGTCCTCTCAATGGAGCGATCTGACACGCCCCTGCCTTAAGCGGTCCTGACTACAGCGGTGATTCAACAAAGAAAATGCCCGGAATGCACATATGCACTCCGGGCACGTTCAAACGAATCCTGCGTGCGACCAAGCGGGCCGCAAGGCGCAGACCTATTCGCGTGCGGCACCCATAAAGCGCAGCAGGAACAGGAACATATTGATGAAATCGAGATAAAGGCTGAGCGCGCCCATCACCACCATCTTGCCCATCGGAAAAGCGGCAGCCATCGTGGGATTGGTCATCTTCATCTGCTGGATCATCATGTATTCCTTTTTCAGGCGCTGCGTATCGTAGGCAGTGAGACCTGCGAAAACGAGCACACCGATGAAGCTAACCGCCCACATCAGCGCTTCTGACTGAAGGAACATGTTGATGACGCTGGCAATGATCAAACCGATCACGCCCATGATGAGGAAGCTGCCCCAGCCCGAAAGATCCTTCTGCGTGGTGTAGCCAAACAGGCTTAGACCAGCAAATGCGCCTGACGTGGCGAAGAACGTCGCCGCGATAGAGCCGCCCGTATAAACGAGGAAGATCGTCGAGAGCGAAAGTCCCATGAGAACCGCAAAGCCCCAGAACAGGCCCTGCAATGTCGTGGTTGAGAACTTGTCCCGCCCGAAGCTCATCGCAAAGACGATAGCGAGCGGCGACAGTGCCACCAGCCACATCATCGGCCCCTGCGCGAACTGGATCGCCAGGCCCGAGCGCGCTGTCAGCAGCGCAACGATACCTGTCAGCAAGATGCCCGATGCCATGTAATTGTAGATCGAAAGCATGTGCTTGCGCAGGCCCGCGTCGAAGGTCGTACGGCCAGCGACATCACCCGTCTGGCTCGGCGACACACCGAGGCCGCTCTGGCTCGTACGGTTGTCGTTCCAATTTGCCATGTTTTCACAAACTCCTTTGCCCGGTCTCCACGAATGGACCGGAATGATCACAATATCGGCATAAAGTGAACGTTTTTCAAGGGAAACCGCGCGTAATCCACGTTGTCTGCGGTTAACCTTCAAAAGCGCCTAATCGCGCGCTTCCTTTGCCATTTCGGCACTGCGATCTCGCGCTGCTCGCAAGGTTTTGGTCATAAGTTGCGTCAATGCCTCGTCTTCGTCGAGCACATCCATGCCCTTGCGCGTCACACCGCCGGGGCTGGCGACCATATCGGCAAGACGGCCCGGCGTATGCTCTGAGCGCGCTGCCAAGGTGGCCGCGCCTTCGGTCATGGCAACCGCCAGTTCGCGCGCCTGATCTTCGGAAAGGCCGAGCCGCACAGCAGCCGCACCCAGCGCGTCGATGAAGCGATAGACGAAAGCCGGCCCGCTGCCCGCAAGTGCGGTGACTAGGTCGAAACGGTCTTCCCCCACCCAAGCGGGCGTGCCGAGATGTTCGATAAAGGCATACAGCGCATCGCGGCCGGCTTCGTCCAGCCCGCTTTCGGCCAATGCCACGGGCGATTTGCCGAGCGCGCAGGCCAGATTGGGCATGACCCGTACAACAGCGCGCGCTTGCGAGAACCGTTCGCGCAAAGTGTCCAGCTGGACCCCGGCCAGAACCGATAGAACGACCGTATCCGCTCCTGCAACACCTTGGAGAATCGGCGCAATGTCACCAAGCATATAGGGCTTGAACCCCAGCAGCACGGCATCGAAATGCCGGCCTTCGGGAACTTCGCGCAACAGTTCCACATCGCCCGGCACGCTTTCGCGCGTGGGAGTTACAACGGTGAAACGGGCTTTCGGCAAGCCGGCGGCGAGCCAGCCTTCAAGCATGGCACCTGCCATATTGCCGCAGCCGACGATCAATATCGATTCGTAAGTCATCGGCGCGTGCTTACGCTTCTCCCACCGCATCGACCAGCGCAGCGTCGAGCGCCTCACGCGGGCCCTTGTCGCCCCACAGCAAGAACTGGAAGGCAGGATAGAACCGGTCACATTCCGACACGGCGGATTCTATAGCAAGCTGCGCCATATCGATGCTCAACATTCCGTCATCTCCCAGCATCAGGCCGTGACGGTAAAGCAGCATGCCGCCCTGCGTCCAGATATCGAAATGCCCCAGCCAAAGCTGTTCATTGATCATCGCCAGCAATTCATAAGCAGTAGTCCGCTTGTCATCACCGACGCGCACTTCGGGTAGGCACAGCAATTGCAGGACATGATCCTCCCGGCGCCAGATGGCGCGAAGTTGATATGTTGTCCAACTTCCTGGGATTTCGACAGAAACTTCGTCCTCGGACACATGTTGGTAGGCCCAGCCGCGCGCTTCAAACAGCGCGGCGAGCATTTCTACAGGAGCCGCATCATCGGCTTGTTCAAGCATGGCGCGATCGGTGTTCATCGAGTGCTGCAATCTGAAAATGTCATGGCATGCTTAATGCGATGGCAGCCATGTTTCGTGCAATCGGCCGGGCCGAAACGGTCGGGCAAAACTCATCTCGCCTGTTTACAAGATGTGCACAAAACCTTCTCTGCCGAGGGTGAGCCCCATTGGCCCGCGCCGCGCGGGATCAGTCGATTTCACGCACTTCCTCGCCAGCAGAACTGGTAAAACGAAAGGCGCTGACGCCCTTTTCGGCCAGTTGCGTGACGAAATCCTGTGCCGCGCTCTGCGAATCGAAGGGGCCTGTGACAAGCCGGTTCGTCTGGTTCCACGGCGCGGTATAGGCTTCGCGATCATCCAGCAATCCTTCTGCATTGCGCACGATCCGCCTCCAATCGAAACGGAAAGCCGAAATATCCTGTCCCGTAGCAATTTGCACCCAATGGCGGCTTGGATGCGCGGGTGGAGGTGGCGGTGGAGCGGGCACCGGCTCCGGCCGCGCTGGCTCTATCGTGGTAACGTCCACCGCGCCCGCCGATGCAGCGACAGGCAATCCATCGCCCGGCAACACGAAATCCGCAAATTCCTGCGCGAGCGTGATTTGCTGGACAATTGGTGAAGCTTGGGTTGGTGCAGGTTGAGCCGATGCGGGTTCAGTCGCAGCCGTTGTGGTCAGGGTAGGTTGGGCCGCCTGCTGCGGTGGAGGTGTTGAAGCAACCTGCTGGACAACTTGCTTCGCAACAGCTTGTTGCACGGGTTCAGGCTCTGCCACCGAAAAGGACGGGCGCGCCTCTGGCTCAGGCGATACATTTGCAGGGGTCTGCGCCGGTGGTAATTCGCCCGTGCTTGCCTGCGCCAAGCTGTCCGTGCGACCAAGCGGAGGCCCGCGCGGCGTCAACCTGTCGCTCGCAGCAGCAGATGATGCGCCCCTTCGTGCGGCAGAACCTGAAACGGGCTGCACCGCGTCAGCTGCGTCCGCCTGCGCCAATGCGGTAATTTCCGCACTGTCCTGTCCGATCTGCGATGCGGCTGGAAAGCGACCAAGATTTGCAGCTGCCGCCTGCTGCGCAGAAGTCAGCCGCGGCATATAGCGCAGATAGGGTGCCAGCCGTCCTGAAATGCGGGCTGGCAACATTGTTTCAGCGATGGCGACAGCTTCTTCTTCGCGCCCCAATATAGCGAGCGCAAAGGCACGGCTGCGATAAGCGCTGCGGTCCTGTCGCTGCAATAATGGCAGCAGGGTCGTTTCTGATGCTGCTGCGTCGCCCGATATGGCGTAGGAAAGCGCGAGCCGCTGTGTCACTGCGTCATCGGCTTCGCGTGCAAGCGCCTGTCGATACAATCGCTGGGCGCGGGCATTATCGCCGACAAGATCATAGGCCAGTGCGCGATCCGCAGTGACCGCGCTAAGCGAAGCGCCAGCCGCATCGGCATTGTCGAACAGCTGGACCGCTGCAACGCCCTCGCCCCGCAGTACCGCCACCCGTGCCAGTGCGGCAAGCATCCGGCCATCTTCGGGATCTCTATTCTGTGCCCGGCGGAGGAATGCCAGCGCCGCGTCCACGTCGCCAAGTTCAAGCGATGCAATCCCCGCATCGACCAGCGCTCGAAGATTATCCGGATTTCGCGACAAGCGGCGCAAGGCACCGCTCAAATCTTCCGACGCAGGATTAGGGAGTTGCTGTACAACTTCCTGTGCTGAAACAGGCATATGATGGAAAGGCACCACCAGCGCCGCCAATGCGACAGCGGCAAATGGAGCAGAAGCGATACGGACAGGAAGGCGCGACCAGTTCATTGATCGCGCCCTATACCTGCCTGGCTGAACCGGGCGAGAATGAATGCGTTGCCCGGTGCGAATTACTGGTTGTTCTGACGTCCGAGGAAGCGTGGCATACGCATTGCACCACCATCATCATCGTCGTCATCATCCTCGTCGCTATCACCATCACTACCTTTGCCCTGGCGGGAAAGGTTGGCCATGCGTTCAAACAGTGTGCTGCCCGAAGAGGGCGCCGCAGCGGGGGCAGGCGCAGCCTCTGCTGAGCCGGCAGCCTCGCCAGCATCACCATCACCATCACCATCACCCTCGTCACGGGAACTGGCCGCACCAAGCATGCGAGCACGCCTGCCACCAGTACCCGGCTCCACAATATCTTCCGGCTCTTCAACACGACTTGCGTCGAGCAAAAGTTCATCATTGCCATCATCCGGGTCAATCTCGGTTTGCTCTCCGGCCCCCGACGTGGATTCATCATTGGCTTCGGCATCGGCAGTGAGATTGAAAGTTCCGTCCGAACTGTCTTCTGCATTGCCGGGCGCATAGCCATCATCGGACTGACGGCCAAAACCGCTGTCATCACTTGCCTCGGTCAGCGAATCCTCATGCTGATTGCCTTCACCGCCGGAAAAGTCGGGCTCGCCTTCATCCCCGACCTCTTCCATCGTGCCCAGATCGAGCGAATCATCGTCGGCATCGTCATTCGACAAATCGTCTTCTGCGGGAATGGGAATGGCCGGCCGCGAGGGGCCGCGCGCAGACGACAGGTCCAGCGGACGCGACGTTTCGCTGGGATATTCAGCCGATTGGTCAATCCCTGTCGCCACGACAGAAACGCGGATTTTGCCGTCCAGATCTGGATTGAAGGCGCTGCCCCAGATGATGTTGGCTTCGGGGTCAACCAGTTCGCGAATGTGATTGGCGGCCTCGTCCACCTCGAGCAGCTTCATGTCTTCACCCCCAATGATGGAGATGATGACACCCTTGGCGCCCTGCATGGATACGCCATCAAGCAGCGGATTGGCGATGGCCCGTTCAGCAGCTTCGAGGGCGCGGTTGTCGCCATCGCCTTCGCCGGTGCCCATCATTGCCTTGCCCATTTCACCCATGACAGAACGCACGTCGGCAAAATCGAGATTGATGAGGCCCGGCATTACCATCAGATCGGTAATCGAACGGACGCCCTGTTGCAGGACTTCGTCCGCCAGCAGGAATGCTTCCTTGAAAGTGGTATCGGCCTTGGCCACCAGAAACAAATTCTGGTTGGGGATCACGATCAGCGTATCGACGTTCTTTTGCAGCTCGTCGATGCCGTTTTCGGCAGAGCGCATGCGCCGCGTGCCTTCGAACAGGAATGGCTTTGTCACCACGCCCACGGTCAGGATACCCTTGTCACGGGCGACCTTGGCGATGACGGGCGCAGCGCCCGTTCCGGTGCCACCGCCCATGCCAGCTGCAATGAAGACCATGTTCACGCCTTCCAGCGCGCGTTCGATATCTTCTGTGGTTTCTTCAGCTGCCGCGCGGCCAACTTCGGGTCGCGAGCCTGCACCAAGGCCCTGTGTAATATCAGGGCCAAGCTGGATGCGATGTTCTGCCGTAGCGGTGTTGAGCGCCTGCGCATCGGTATTGGCGACGATGAAATCGACACCTTCGATCTCGGATTCGATCATGTTTGCAATGGCGTTGCCGCCCGCGCCGCCCACGCCGATAACAGTGATGCGCGGGCGCAATTCTTCCACGGAAGGCGGGCCGATATTAATACTCATTGTAGTGTTCTCCCGGGGAGAGCTTGCAGTTCATTCGATGGCCACCTTGCCACAAAGCGAATCGCGGGGTGAATAGGCTTACAATAGTTTCCACAGATGAAGTGACGATCAAAAATATTCCTTCATCGCGGTCCAGACGCGCAACAGCGTTGCAACAGGACCAAAAGAGGTCGTGTGGGTGAAGCGCGATCCGACCGAGCGGATATCGATCGGGTCTTCTGCGGCATAAAGCACCAGCCCCGCCAAGGTGGCAAAACCGGGAGCAGAATGGGCTTCTGGCAGGCCCTTGAGCGCCAATGGCTTGCCAATGCGGACCGGCACACCAAGGGTGCTCTGCGCATAATCGGCAAGACCCGCCAATTCCGCGCCGCCACCGGTAACCACAACTTGCCGCGCGCGTGAACCCGGCTTGCCGCCGGCAAAGCCCATCGCTTCAAGAGCCTTGCCCACTTCACGCATCATCAAATCCAGTTCGCCAGTAATCACGCCGATCAATTCGGCACGCGGCACCTGGTTCCGGTCATCCGCCCCGCGCGCCACAGGCCCGCGCCCTTCTTCGCCCGGCGCGGTAACGGGGATCATTTCACGGTGATCCGTCGGGCTGGAAATGGCTGAACCATTGACGCATTTGAGCCTTTCAGCCTGGAACCGGCGAATGGAAAAGGCAGAGGCAATCGCATCGGTAATGTCATTGGAACCGCGCGCAATCGCGGTCAGTCCGACAAGCATCCCGCCAGCATAGACCGAGACATTGGTGACTTCGCCGCCAAATTCCACCATCGCCACGCCCAGATCGCGTTCCTCTGCCGTAAGGCAGGCAAAACCTGCAGCCAGCGGAGATGCCACGACACCCTCGACATCGAAATGGGCGTTTTGCACCGCTTCTGTAACATTGCGCACCGGGGCGCCGTCAGCCAGCATAACGTGGATATCGACACCCAGCCGCTCGGCATGAAGGCCTTTGGGATTGGCCACGCCATGCGCGCCATCAAGAAAATAGCAGGCGGGTTGTGCATGCAGGACAGAGCGGCCGTCAGGTTCCAGCGCATCGCGCGCCGCAAGCAGCAGCGCCTCGATATCCTCGTCCTCTATCCGACGCCCCCCAATAGAAATTTCGACAGGACGGATTTCGCTCGTCAGTCCAGCGCCCGAACATCCGATCCAGACGTTTTCCACGGTCATGCCAGCAAATTTTTCTGCGCGGTCCAGCGCATCGTGCACCGCGTGGGTGGCTGCCGCCATATCAACCACGAAGCCGCGCGATATGCCTTGGCTGGCGCGATGACTGCTACCGATAACCTGAACTTCGCCGTTTTCCATCAATGCAGCGATCATCGCCGACACGCGAAACGATCCGATATTCACCGCACCAATATGGCGCACCACATGTTCCTGCCCCGCCATCAGCTGTCTTCCCCCAATGCCAATTCCTGCTGCTGCGCACGGCCCGGCACATTCATATACATGCGCGGCGCATTGCGCATATCGAATGACACTGCCTGCCCACCGATCAGACGATGGACGCCATCCGCCTGCGCAAAGCTGATGAGCGCAGCAGCCGATCTTTCCTTGCCTTCGGGCAGCGCCAACCGCTGATCGGTCACGAATGTGAGGTTCCAGCGCCGGTTGCCGACCCATTCTGCGGCCTTCACCTGCGCCTGCAAGGCGGGTACGGCATCAAGCAGAGAGGTTAAATCTTCTACACGGTCCTGTACGCCCGGCCCTTCGATCAGCAAATAATCTTCTGCTCCATCGCGGCCGATCGGTTCCAGTTCAACGCCTGTAGGATCAATCAGCATCAGCCTGTCTGGACGGCGCAATACGGCGTGCGGTTCTCGCTCTATGATATCAACGATCAGCGTGGATGGCAGCTGGCGGGACACGCGGGCATCCTTCACCCAGGGCTGCAACAGCAGTTCTTCGCGCAGCCCATCCAGATCAACGCGGGTCATTGCCAGATCGTGCTGGCCGAAAGCGCGTTCGTAAACGGTCATTTCATTCATGCGCTGCGTGCCTGTCACCTGCACGTTGGCAACTTGGAAACCGGCATTGGATGCGATTTGTGCAAACCGGTCAGATGCCATAGCGGTCGCACCGGTTATGCTGGCGATAAACAACGCCAATGCCACGCCTGCTGCCAGGATCAGGAAGGTAAAGGCCTTGTGCAATTGATCTTCGGTGAAAGGCAGCATGCCAAGGACGCGCCAGATCAGCGATTGTCCCTTGTTACGCGCCGATTGGACGCGCCTGCTGTTACCCTGCGCGCGGGCCTGCCGCCGCACACCCTTGGTCTTGCGGGTGACGGTGCGCGCCATCAGACTGCCCCCGATCCGCTAGGCAGCTTGCCAAAGTGATGCAGCGCCTCTTCCACGATCAGTTCGCACAAATCGGGATAGGCGATATCGCAATAGCGCGCCTGTTCGGGCACCAGGCTAAGCGGGGTCATGCCCGGCTGGGTGTTGGTTTCAAGCACGAACAAGCCATCCTCGCCGCGCTCGTCATCCCAGCGGAAATCTGTCCGGCTAGTGCCGCGACAGCCCAGTGTGCGATGTGCATCTTCGGCATAGCGGCGGCACAATGCGGCAATGTTTTCAGGAATCTCGGCGGGAAAGACGTGCGTGGTCTGCCCTTCGGTATATTTATGTTCAAAATCGTAAAAACCTGACGCGATGATCAGTTCTGTCACACCCAGCGCGCGGGCCTTGCCGCCTTCATCAATGACAGCCGTCGTCAATTCGCGGCCACGGATATAAGGTTCTGCCAGCAGGCTTTCAAAATCCTGCCAAGGGCCCTTGGCCTGCGCACTGATGGGATTGCCGTAATTGCCTTCATCGGTAATGATGGCAACGCCCACGCTGCTGCCTTCATTCACGGGTTTGAGGACATAGGGCCGCGCGACGGGATCAGCCTTGAACAGCTCTGTGCTTTTCACCACCCGTCCACCGGGCATGGGAATGCCGTGCGGGACAAGCGCCTGCTTGGTCAATTCCTTGTCAATGGCGACGACCGAGGTCGCCAGACCCGAATGCGTATATGGCACGCCCATGAGATCGAGCATGCCCTGAACCGTGCCATCTTCGCCCGGAACGCCGTGCAGAGCATTGAACACGACATCGGGCGCAGCGGCGGCGATCCTTGCCGCGACGTCGCGATCCATATCGAGTCGTGTGACCGTGTGGCCCGCGCTTTCCAGTGCATCGGCCACGCCATTGCCTGACATGAGCGAGACTTCCCGTTCATTTGCCCAGCCGCCCATCAGGACGAGGATATGCAGGGGTTGCAGACGGGCCATCAGGGGCGGCCCACCCGCTTGATTTCCCATTCCAGCGCCATACCGGTTTTCTCAGCCACGCGGCGGCGCACTTCTTCGCCCAGCCCTTCTATATCCGAACTGGTCGCCTCACCGGTATTGATCAGGAAGTTGCAGTGCTTTTCACTTACCTGCGCTCCGCCCAGGGTGAGGCCTCTGCAACCGGCCTCGTCAACCAGCTTCCACGCCTTATTGCCTTCAGGGTTCTTGAAGGTCGATCCGCCTGTCTTGGTGCGCAAAGGCTGCGAATTTTCGCGCTCTTCGGCGATACGGTCCATTTCCGTGCCGATTTCCTTCGGATCGCCTGCGACGCCCTTGAATCGCGCTGCCACGACGATAGCACCATCGGTCAGGCGCGAATGGCGGTAGGAATAATCCAGATCGCAAGCAGGAATGGTGACATATGTGCCATCGGGCATCACCACGTCGCAATCGACGAGAATGTCGGCCACTTCGCGGCCATAGGCACCGCCATTCATGCGGACAAAACCGCCCACGGTGCCGGGGATGCCGCGAAGGAATTCCAGGCCAGCAATGCCGACATCGCGCGCGTTCGACGCAACCAGAATGCCTGGCGCACCGCCGCCGCATTCGATCACGTGATCGCGCTTCACCTCTATGCTTGAAAAGGCCTTGCCCAACCGCACGACCACACCCGGAACGCCGCCATCACGAATAATGAGATTGGAACCAAGCCCCAGCGCCATTACCGGCGTACCTCTTTCAAGGCTGGACAGGAATGCGGTAAGATCTTCAATATCGGCGGGTTCGAATAACCAGTCCGCCGCGCCGCCGCTCTTGAACCAAACCAGCTTGGCAAGCGAGGCATCCTTCTTGAGATCGCCGCGAATGCCGCCCAGGACGACCTCGCCTACGCCCGGCTCTTCATGCGAGCCGGGGGCTTGCCCGCTATACAGATTGTCGCCCGGTTGAATTGACATGATTACGCCTGCGCCTCCGCGGTTCGCCGCTCTGCAACATCGGCGGCGAGACCGGCTGCCCATTTCGTGATGTCGCCCGCCCCAAGGCACACGACCATGTCGCCCGGCGCAAGCTCGCCTGCCAGCTTTTCCGCAAGATCCGCGGGATTGGTCACAGCCTCTGCATGGCGATGGCCGCGCGCCTTGAGACCCGCAACCAGCGTATGTTCGTCAACACCCGCTATCGGCTCTTCCCCCGCAGGATAGACGGGCGCAGCATAGATAAGATCCGCATCGCTGAATGCGCCCTGAAAATCCTCAAGCAAATCGCGCAGGCGGGTAAAGCGATGCGGCTGCGCGACGGCAACCACGCGCCCGCTTGCCGCATCGCGCGCCGCTGAAAGCACGGCGCGAATTTCAACCGGATGGTGCGCATAATCGTCGATCACGCGAATGTCCGGCGCGATTGTGCCAGTGTGGGTGAAGCGCCGCCGCACGCCGCCAAACTTGCTGAAACCGGTGCGGATAGTGTCAGGCGCGCAACCCATTTCCAGCGCCACGGCGATCGCAGCGCAGGCGTTCTGCACATTATGCCTGCCAGGCATGGGCAGTTTGATGCCGTCGATCCGCGTTTCATTGCCATCCCTGCCCGTCTGCACCACGTCGAACCGGGTGACACCGCCATCAGGGGCGACGTTTTCGGCACGCACATCGGCATGGGAGGAAAAGCCATAGGTGATCACTCGCCTGTCACGCACCTTGGCGATGACATTGCGCACTTCATCATGATCGAGGCACAGCACAGCCGCGCCATAGAAAGGCACGTTCTCGATAAACTGGACGAATGCATCCTTTACAGCGTCAAAACTGCCGTAATGATCGAGATGTTCGGGATCGATATTGGTGACGACCGCAATCGTGCCATCCAGCCGCAGAAAGCTGCCGTCGCTTTCATCGGCCTCCACCACCATCCAGTCACTATCGCCCAGCCGCGCGTTGGAGCCGTAGCTTTCAATGATCCCGCCATTGATGACGGTTGGATCAATGCCGCCTGCATCAAGCAGCGCAGCGACCATGCTGGTGGTCGTCGTCTTGCCATGCGTGCCCGCCACCGCGACGGTGCGTTTCAGCCTCATCAGCTCCGCCAGCATTTCAGCCCGGCGCACCACGGGGACACGCGCTTCAAGCGCAGCGGCCACTTCGGGATTTGTGCGTTTAACCGCGGTGGATGTGACCACCACGGCAGCATCGCCCAGATTGGCCGCATCATGCCCGATGGAAACGGCAATGCCGGAATCGCGCAAGGCCTGCACCCGCGCGCTTTCTGCCAGATCACTTCCCTGCACACGGTAGCCAAGATTGTGCATGACTTCGGCAATCCCTGACATGCCTATGCCGCCAATGCCAACGAAATGGATCGTCCCGATATCGGTGCCGATTGCCTTCATCGGCCCATGCCCGGCGTCGCTGTGGCCTTTGCCGTTGCACTTGCCGATTTTTCGCGTTCGCCCACGCGGATCACGTCCTGAACATCTGCCCCGCCAAAGCTTTCGACCAGATCGGCCAGATCACTTGCCGCCTTGGGCCGCCCGCAATTCCACGCGGCATGCGCAGCATTGGCAAGCGTTTCGGGGCGCTGCGCCATCGCCTGTATTTGGCGACTGATATCCTTGGTGAGCTTTTGCAGCACGTCGGACTGGCGTTTGCGATCAGCATTGGCCCTGTCGCTGAAGCCAGCATGATCAAGATCGGCCACGCTTGACATGGGTTGGCGGATAGAACGTGCCCCGCCCGCTTCCACCATCTCGCGGACATTGGCGCTCTGGTGATCGTCTGTGGCTATGGGCAATGGCATCAGGATCGCAGGCCGCCCTACGGCGGTGAGTTCGGCAATGGTCGATGCGCCGGCACGGCCGATAAACAGATGCGCATCGGCAAGCGTTGCTGCCATATCCTCGAAATAGGTGGCAAGATCGGCGGGAATATCATGATCGGCGTATCGTTTGCGCACTGCCTCAATATCTTCTGCACGGCACTGCTGGGTGACCTGCAAGCGGCTGCGCAAGGCGGTAGGCAGCATGGAGAGCGCATCAGGCACCACGGCAGACAGCACGCGTGCGCCCTGACTTCCGCCGGTTACAAGCACGCGGAACAGGCCGTCTTCGGTAAATGCGGGAAACGGTTCATCGCGCAGCGCCAGCACACCGGGACGCACGGGATTGCCGACCAGATGGACCTTGCCGCCATGCTTCCTGTTGAGCCGGTCCACCTGCGGATAGGCCGTGGCAATCGCATCCACCCTGCCACTGAAGAAGCGGTTTACCCGGCCCAGCACGGCGTTCTGTTCATGAATTACGGTGGGTATGCCCAGCGATCTTGCACCCAAAAGCGCAGGCATGGCGGGATAGCCACCAAAGCCTACAACTGCGCTGGGCTGGAAAGTTTCATACAGCCGCTTGGCCATTGAACGTCCCTTGAGGACGGATAACAGCCCGCCCAGCCAGCGCAGCGGGTTCTTGCCGAACCTGCCAGCAGGAAGAACATGCGCCGTCAGGAAGTCAGGCTTGCCGGGGATAGCCGCGCCGCGTTGATCGGTGACAAGGGCGACATGATGACCGCGCCGTTCCAGTTCATGCGCCAGCGCAAAGGCGGGAGTCAGGTGGCCGCCAGTACCCCCGGCAGCCAGCACAAAGTGGCGTGACGAAGCGGTCATAGAACATCTTCCTTCTCAAACGAGGCCTTCAGATCGAACGGCTCGCGGTCGAGATAAGGGTTGCGCCGCGTAACTGCCAGCAGAAGACCGACAGTAAAGCAGACAGCAAGCGTGGATGATCCGCCATAGCTTACCAGCGGCAGGGTCATGCCCTTGCTGGGGAAGAGTTGCAGATTGACGAGTATGTTGATGAAGGCCTGCCCCCCGAACAGCGCAATCAAACCGCTGGCGGCCAGAATGATGAACAAGCGGTCTTCCTCCACCATGCGCACCAACACGCGCAGGATAATGGCAAGGTAAAGCAACACCACGGCGGCGCAGATCAACAGGCCAAATTCCTCACCGATTACAGAAAAGATATAGTCCGTATGCGCTTCAGGCAGACGCATCTTGTTGCTGCCCAGCCAGAAACCGCTGCCGGTCCAGCCGCCGCCCTGCAAAGTTCGACCCGCAAGATCCACGTGATCATAGGCCGCCGGGCCGCCAAGGAAGGAATCGATGCGGTTGCGAGCATTGTCGTAAAACAGATACGCACCCAGCAAGGCCGCCAGCACGCCGCCCGTCATCATGCCAATTTTTTGCAACGGCAGGCCCGCCAGCATTACCATGACGAACCATGCGCCGATAAACAGGATTGCCGCACCAAGATTTGGCTGGAGCATCAGCAGGACGACGATAAGACCCAGAAAACTTGCCGAAACGCCGATCACCGGCAGGCCTGGATCGCGCAATTTCCACGATAGGATCCATGCCATCACCATGGCAAAGGCTGGCTTCAGAAATTCGCTGGGTTGCAGCGATATACCGAGATTCAGCCACCGCCGAGCGCCGTTTACTTCTGTTCCTATAAACGGCACCAGCACCATGGCGATCAGCATGCATACGGCCAGTCCGATTGCGGCACGGCGGAGCATGGCCACAGGCAATAATGACGTGCCGATCAACACGCACAGGCCCAATATCTGCATTCGCACATGCGCCCAGAAGAAATACAGATCCGGCAAGGTAACGCTGGTTGTGGACAGGCGGCGCGCGCTGGCAGGCGATGCTGCGGCAACCGCAAGCGTGCCCGTCACCATCAATAGCAATACGAACAGTAGCAGCCAGCGATCAACTTCACGCCACCAAATGCGCAAATTCCGCTTCCAGTCGGTGCGGTGGCGTAGACCAGCAGAGTGGCGACCACGTTCACCGGGTCGTGGAATGAAGATCGGGCTCGCGCTCATGCCGCCGATTTCCCGTCAAATCCAAATCCGGCGATGATTTCACGGAAGCTTTCGCCACGCGATTCATAATCGCGGAACTGGTCGAAACTCGCGCATGCGGGGCTGAGCATGACAACATCACCGCTGCGCGCGCCTTCAATCGCCCGGCGCACCGCCTCGACCATCATTTCGCACCGTTCTACCTTGACTGCCGGCCCCAGAATATCGGCAAACATCGCGCCCGCTTCACCGATGGTATAGGCACAGGCAACATTGCCCAGAAATGGCGCGCATTCTTCGAGATTGTCTTCCTTGGGCAGGCCACCGCAAATCCAGTGAATGCGCGGATGTCCGCCTTCCGGCGGGAATGCCGCCAGCGCAGGGGCTGTGGAAGCAGGGTTGGTCGCCTTGCTGTCATTGATAAAAAGGATGCCCTTGCTGTTCGCCACACGCTCCATCCGGTGTGGCAGGCCACCAAAGCTGGCCAGACCGCGCAGCACATCTTCCCGCGTTAGCCCGATTTCCTGCACGAGCGCCGCTGCAATGGTGGCGTTCTGTAAGTTATGCGGCCCCTGCAAGCTGGGCCATTCCGCCTGATGATCGGCCCATGTCGACACATCGACGCAGATTGCCCGCCCCGGTTCACGCCGAGCAGCCTCTGCCTGCTGGGCTGCGCTGGTAGGGGCATCGTCACAGCCGAACACGGCGAATTGGCCGGGCTCCTGCATTGCAAACAGTCGCGCCTTGGACGTGGAATAAGCGCCAAAACTGGCGTAGCGATCAAGATGGTCGGGCGTGACATTAATCAACGCTGCCGCATCGCAGGCGAGTGAAAATGTCAGGTCGATCTGGTAGCTGGACAGTTCCAGCACATAGACACCATTGTTATCATCGGCCCGCTCAAGCGGCGCCTCACCCAATATGGGCACACCGATATTACCGCCCATCCGCGCAGGGACGCCCGCTGTTTCCAGCAGGTGATGGACCAGAGCGGTGGTGGTGGATTTGCCATTGGTACCGGTGATGCCGATCACCTTGTGCGGGGGCAGCTCTGTTCGCGCCTGCGCGAATAATTCGATATCGCCAATGATCGGAACGCCCGCCCTCGCTGCCTTCTCTGTCAGCGGGTGGCTGTTGAGCGGGACACCGGGCGATACCACGATGGCCTCAAATCCTGTCAGATCAATTTCCAGCGGATCAGCTATGGTGGCACGGGACGCCAGCATTTCCCTGGGTTCACCCCTGCGATCCCATGCGGTGAGCTCTGCCCCACTAGCAAGCAGCGATTCTGCCACGGCCATGCCCGACCGCGCCAGTCCCAGCACGCAATAGCGTTTACCGGCAAAGGCGCGCGCCGTAATCACCGCAGCTTCAACGTCGCAAGACCGATGACGGCAAGCACAATGGCGATGATCCAGAAGCGAACGACCACGGTCGATTCCTTCCAGCCAAGCTGTTCGAAATGATGGTGGATCGGAGCCATGCGAAAAATCCGTCTGCCTGTCCGCTTGAACCAGAAGACCTGGATAATGACGCTCACCGCTTCCAGCACGAACAGGCCGCCTACGATTGCCAACACGATTTCGTGATGGCTGGCAACAGCGATAGCTCCCAGCGCGCCGCCCAGCGCCAGTGATCCGGTATCACCCATGAAGACGGCCGCCGGCGGCGCGTTGAACCACAGAAAGGCCAGCCCGCCACCCATGATGGCAGCGCACATGATCGCCAGTTCACCCGCGCCTGGCACATGCGGAATGCCCAGATATTCGGAAAAGTCGACGCGCCCCACCAAATAGCAGATCAGCAGGAACGCGCCCGCCGCTATCACCACCGGCATGGTGGCAAGGCCATCTAGTCCATCGGTCAAATTGACCGCATTGCCTGCCCCCACGATGACAAAGGCGGCGAATACATAATAGAACCAGCCCAGCGGGATGGAGGTGTTGGAGAGAAACGGAATGTAGAGATTGGTATTGATCTCGCTGACGATCAGGTAACTGGCGATGCCCGCCACGACAAATTCACCCAGCAGCCGAACCTTACCCGAAACACCGTGATGGCTGCGTTTTGTAACCTTGTCGTAATCATCGAGAAAGCCGATCAGTCCAAAACCCATCGTCACTGCGAGGCAGGCCCAGACAAACGGGCTGGCAAGGTCCATCCACAACAGCATGGAAATGGTGAGAGCGGTCAGGATCATCAATCCGCCCATGGTAGGCGTGCCGACCTTCGCCTGATGGCTTTGCGGGCCATCGGCGCGGATGGGCTGGCCCTTGCCCTGCCGCACACGCAGCATGTTGATGAAGCGCGGGCCGATCACCAGGCCGATGATCAATGCCGTCAGCATCGCCGCACCTGCCCTGAAGGTCTGGTAACGGACGAGGTTCAACAACCCTTCAAATTCAAGCAGTTCGGCGAGGAAATAGAACATGGGTGCGCGCTTCGGCCTTTACTGTCAGCGTTCTCGGGCGGCGAAATGCTCTACCACGCGGGATAGCCCTACCGAATTGGAACCCTTCACCAGCACAGCGTCCCCGCCTGCCAATCCGAATTCCTGTAGCGCCGCGATGGCTTCACCCGCATTATCGCAATGGGCAAAGCGAACGAGGTTGCCAAGCGCATCACGGGGAAGTTTCCCCATCTCACGAGCGAGTGCCAACATTTCCGGGCCGACTAGAACGGCATAATCCACCCCGGCTTCAATGACAGGCTGTGCCAGCTGGCCGTGGAATACTTCGGCAAAATCGCCCAGTTCCTTCATGCTGCCAAGCACAGCAATGCGGCGCGTAGCGGGGGTCTGGCCCAGCTGCGCGAGGGTGGCGCGCATGCTGGCGGGATTGGCGTTGTAACTTTCATCGATCACCAGCGCATGGCCACCCGGCATCTTGGCGCGCAACCTTGCCCCGCGCCCTTTCAATCCGCCCATTTCTGCAAGCGCAAGACCCGCGGCGCCAAGATCGCCGCCAGCGGCATGAACAGCAGCCATGACGCACAATGAATTGTCGATCCAGTGTTCGCCCGGTTCCGCCACGGTGTAACACAGGCCGATAGCACCCAGCGCAGCGGTAACAAGCGCGCCGCCATTGTCCTGCGGGATGGCATCGAGCAGCCGCATATCGGCATCCGCTCCACGCCCGAAGGATATGACATTTGCCCCGCGCGCCTGCGCTGCATCGCGCAATTGCGCAAAATGCGGGCTGTCGGCAGGAATGACGGCCGTGCCGCCTTCTTGCAGCCCGCCAAATATCTCCGCCTTGGCAGCGGCGATTGCGTCCATGCTGCCGAGATTTTCGATATGTGCGGGCGCAATGGTCGTGATGATAGCGATATGCGGACGCACCTGCGCGGTAAGGCCTGCGATTTCGCCAGCGTTATTCATGCCCATTTCGAACACGCCGAAGCGGCTGGGAGCGGGCATGCGCGACAGTGACAACGGCACGCCGACATGATTGTTATAACTGCGTACGGAACGATGCGCCGCGCCGCGGCTGGTCCGCTCCAATGCGGTGAAAATCGCTTCCTTCACGCCTGTCTTTCCGACAGACCCCGTCACGCCAAGAATGCAGGCAGGCGAGCGATCCCGTGCCACCTGTGCCAACGCATACAAGGCAGCGGTCGTATCCTTGACAAGAACATGGGGGTAATCGATCGGACGATCAACGATGGCCGCTGCCGCGCCATTGGCGAAGGTTGCGTCAAGAAAGCGGTGGCCATCCATCGCTTCCCCTTTGAGCGCAATGAACAGGTCGCCTGCCTGCACATCGCGAGAATCCATTTCAACACCGCTGACCTGGAACTGACCAGATGCCTTGCCGCCGGTTGCCTCAGCAATCTGGGCGGCGTTCCACAGTGCAAAACGCAGGCCACCAACCTGCTTGTCCACCCTTGTTCGCGGCCAGCGTAGCGTCTGGGCCAGCGCATTCATGACGCGTTTCCGGAGGTGATTTCCGCAGCGGATTCTCGCGCGACGGTTACATCGTCGAACGGCAAGACCTTCATATCTTCTCCCGACCCAATAATCTGTCCCTGTTCATGTCCCTTGCCCGCGATCAGCACGATGTCATCGCGCCCCGCCCCTGCAATGGCGGCCTCTATCGCTTCGCGCCGGCCGCCAATCTCGCGCGCGCCAACTGCACCTGCCATGATGTCGGCACGGATGCGCGCGGGATCTTCTCCACGCGGATTATCGTCTGTTACTATGACCATATCGGCCCCGTTCACGGCAGCCATGCCCATCGGTGCGCGCTTACCAATATCACGATCGCCGCCCGCGCCAAAAACAGTGATTAGCTTGCCTGCGACATGTGGCCGCAAGGCGGCGATTGCTGCGGACAGGGCATCTGGCGTATGCGCATAATCGACATAAACCGGCGCGCCGGACCCGGCGATGACAGCCCGTTCAAGCCGCCCGCGCACAGGCTGGAGACGCGACACTGCATCAAACACCAGCCCCGCATCACTCCCCGTCGCAATGGCAAGACCGGCGGCGGTCAGCGCATTGGCAACCTGATATTCCCCGATCAACGGAAGCCGAAACCGGCGTGTCTCTCCACCATATTCGACTTCAAGCTTTTGCCCCAATTGCGTGACGTCGCGCGACATCAGCCGAATATCCGTGCCCGTCGCACCCACGGTGAAAAGGGTGAGCCCCCGCTTGCGGGCCACATCCATGGCAGGCTGCGAATATTCATCATCGGCCCAGATCACCGCCGTGCCGCCATCATCCACCACTTCGGCAAACAGACGCATCTTGGCCGCGAAATAATCGTCCATACCGGCGTGATAATCGAGGTGGTCGCGGCTCAGATTGGTGAATGCGCCGGCTTTGACCGGCAAGCCTTCATTGCGATATTGCGAAAGGCCGTGGCTGGACGCTTCATAGGCGACATGCGTCACCCCTTCACGCGCAAGCCCGGTGTTATTGGCCAGAAATGTTACGATGTCGGGCGTGGTGAGCCCGGTGGAAACGCTTTCATCGGGCGTGGTTACTCCTAATGTGCCGATGCTGGCAGCGCGGAAACCGCACATGCGCCAGATCTGCCGCGTCATTTCCACGGTGGACGTCTTTCCGTTCGTTCCCGTAACCGCGACAACGGTTCCGGGCGTCGGGGTGAAATAGCGCGCGGCAAGCGTGGCGAAAAGCTTGCGCGGAGCGGCATCGGGCAGATGCAATGCGCCATCCACCTTGGCGTCTGGCCGCGCGACCACGGCGATGGCGCCGCTGGCGATGGCTGCGGGAATAAAATCCTCGCCATTCACGGCGCTACCCTGAAACGCGCCGAATATATTGCCGGGCGCGACTTTTCGATGATCTATCGCAAAGCCGGTAATGCGCGCGTCACCGCCTTTGCCCGCATCAACGCCTGCCGTGGATGCCAGATTAGCAAGCAACATCAGCGATCACCCCCGACAAGCGAACGGACATCTGACAAGTCAATATCGCGGTCAGCATCGGGAAGGATCCCCAATTGCGGTCCGATACGCGGAACCAGCCGGCCAACAATGGGAGCCGCATTCCAGGCAGCGGTGCGCTGATAGGAGCTGGCAGCAGTACCCTTCGGCTCATCCAGCATGGCGATGACGACGAAACGTGGACGATCCATCGGGAAGGCTGCCGCAAATGTGGAAACCAGTGTCGAACGGCGATACCCGCCAACGCCGGGCTTTTCCGCACTGCCAGTCTTGCCGCCGACCCGGAAGCCGGGCGCATTGGCATTGCGGCCCGTGCCGTAAACGGCGATCATCCGCATCAACTGGTTCATCCGTGCGCTGGTGCTGGCACGAAATACACGGCGACCGCGCGGGACCCGGCCCGGCTCTATCCGCTGGAGCGTGGCGGGACGCCAGATACCACCATTGACCATTGCGGCATAGGCGCTGGCGAGGTGAAGCGGCGTTACCGCAATGCCGTGGCCAAAGCCCGCATAGATCGCCTTTGCCTCGTTCCATTTGCCGTTCATGCCCAGCGTTCCGCCGCGTGCGGGCAGCTCTATATACGCGCGCTCTGCCATTCCCAGCTGGGTGAAATAATCCTGCATGCGCGGCCCACCGATTTCGGCCGCGATTTGCCCGGAGGTAATGTTGGATGAATGAATAAGCGTCTGCGGGACGTTAAGCCTGTCCCCGATAGTGTGGCTGTCACGAATTGGATTTCCGCCTACCATCAGCGGACGCGATGCCTGCCAACTACGGCCCAGATCGGTGATCAACCCCGCGTCGATGGCAATGGCCACGGTCAGCGGCTTGAAGGTGGAGCCCAATTCATAGACCTGATTGGTGACACGGTTGAATGACCGCGGCATTTCGCCATTTGCGCTGCGTTCAGGCGAGAGGATGACATCTTCCTGCGTGACAGCATTGGGATCAAATTCGGGAAGCGAAGCGAGCGCCAGCACTTCGCCGCTGTCCACATCCAGCACTATGCCCGCAGCGCCCAGCGCATTCACTGAAAGCATGCCGCGGCGCAATTCGTCTTCCAGCGCGCCCTGCACGCGCATGTCGATGGAAAGCGCCACCGGATCGGCGCGCCTGGCGGGATCGAGCAGGCGTTCATTGAAGAACTGCTCCATGCCCACGCGGCCATTGCCGTCCGCGCCGACATAGCCCAGCACATGGGCCGCCAGCGATCCTTGCGGGTAATGGCGGTCTTCTTCCTGCGGCAATTCCAGCGCCAGTTCTCCCAGCGCAGTCACCTTATTGGCATCATCAGGCAGAACGCGGCGGCGCAAATAACCGCGCTGACCGGATTCAAGCTTGGCCGTGACTTCATACAGATCGAGATCGGGAAAGATATCAACAAGCTTGCGCGCCACCTCTTCAGGCGGGCCAACCAGCGGCGGACCGCCATCGCCGCCTTCAGTCATGGCGGCGGGATTATACCACAGCGCATAAGCAGGAAAAGCGCGCGCCAGCGGCACACCATTACGATCGGTGATCTCGCCACGGGGCGGAAGCAACGCATCGGCCATGCTCTGCTGCGCGGGTCCGGGCTGAACCACGCCGATCCAGGTCAGTTTGAACAGCGCAGCAATGGCAACAAGCAGGAATACAGCGATAATGAGCAAAAGCCGCAGCCGCGCCACCAATAACGAGCGGCGGCGATGATCCACCAGCCCGCCCTGCGCGGTGATGACGGTGCGCTGGGCAGCGTAGGCAGTCACCGCGTGGCAACTCCTGTGGCCGCATGTTGCACACCGGCGATGGGCACACGCAGCGGGCCCGGAGCAATCGTTATTGCGACGCTGGCAGGTTCTTCATGATTGTCCTCGATCAGATTGGCATCAATCGTCCTGCCCGTGAGCGGGGAAACGAGGCGCGGAAATTCAGGCACGTCCTCTCCTGAACGCAGGCCAGCCAGCCGGATCGGCGCCGGGGCATCTGCAGCGCGAGGCACGCCGAACTGCGCCAATTGGCGATGGCTGTCGATAAACTGGTCCGCAGTCGGAGACTGGAAACCGAAATCCACCCTGTTCCATGCTGCCAGCTGCACCTGGTTCGACCGGGTGAGAAACTCCGTTTCCAGCAACAGCTTCTCGTCTTCCAGAAAGACAATCTGACGCTCTGCCCGCACGACATCGGAATGCACCGCTGTCACCTTGATATGCAGCATCCCGTAAAGAAAGATGCAAACGCCCAATGCGAAAAACCAGCTGATATGGCGCAGAGGCCGAGAGCCGATCATTCCGTTGTGGTGGGTCATGCGACATTCTCCCGGGCAGGCGCGCTAGTGCGCACACCGCTACGCAAGGTGGCGGAACGGGCGCGCGGATTGCGGTCGATCTCGGCGGCAGAGGGACGGATCGCTTTGGACAATTGCGCGAAACGTGGAAGCGGCGCGGTGCGCGCCTCTGGCATGTGCCGCGAGCCGCGCGGATTCATGCTGGCGGCATCACGGAAGAAGGTTTTGACCATGCGATCTTCAAGGCTATGAAAGCTTACGATGGCGAGCCTGCCGCCTTCGCTGAGCAACTTCTCCGATGCGCTCAGCCCCGCCTCAAGTTCGTCCAGCTCTCCGTTCACATGGATGCGGATGGCTTGGAAGCTACGCGTTGCGGGATCCTTGTTTGGCCCCCCCATGTTGGAATGCGGACGATAGCCCAGCGCCTTGCGCACAACTTCCGCCAACTCGCCAGTGGTTGACAGCGGACGCGCTGCAACAATGGCGCGGGCCACGCGGCGCGACTGGCGTTCTTCGCCATAGCGATACAGGACATCGGCAATATCCTTTTCCGCCGCTTCATTGACGAAATCGGCAGCGGTGGGGCCAGACTGGCTCATCGTCATGTCGAGAGGACCATCGACGGAAAAGGCAAAGCCGCGCTGGGCCTGATCGATCTGCATGGAGGAAACGCCAATATCCATTGCAATCCCGTCCACCTGCGCAATGCCGGCTTCAGCCATGCTTGCAGCCATCTCGGAAAAGCGGCGCGCATGCAGCACCAGCCGCGGGCTATCGCCTTGCGTTTCAGGCCATTGCTCCCCGGCGGCAATGGCATCAGGATCACGATCAAAGGCGTGAACAGTCGCCCCGGCATCAAGAAATGCGCGCGTATAGCCGCCTGCCCCAAAGGTGGCGTCGATGATGACATTGCCAGCATGGAGAGAAAGTGCCTCAAGCACCTCGTCCAGCAGAACGGGCACATGCGGCGCATCGTGAGATACAGGAGCGGTCATTTCCCCCTCCCCTTAGCCTTGGCACGCGCTTCATCGGCCAGCGCTGCGCATGCCGCATGGGGCCCGGCGAACGACGCACCCATCGCCGCCAGCTTATTGATATCCCACAAGGTAATGAACTGGCCGCCACCCAGAAAACAGATGTTGTCGTCAATGCCGACCAGGCCACCCAGATGTTCAGGCAGGATGAAACGCCCACTCTTGTCGAAAGCCGCCTCGGCAAAGCCCCACAATTGCATAGAACGCAGATCACGGTCGAATTCATGGTTGCGACGGACCGCGTTCTCTTCTTCCTTATCAAGCAGTTCTTCGAAACTGTCTGTGCGCGAAAGGCCGAATGCGCTCAGGCAGGGATAGCGATCATGCTGGATCAGGCACAGGACATTGTCATCGCCATTGTCGGCAAAGACCTTGCGAAATGAGGGCGGCAGCACGAAACGGTTCTTTTCGCCGCGAAGCGAAAAACCCTGCCCCCTATATCCTGCCGGTCGCACTGACACGTCCCCACTTCCAAAAAATGACTTCCCCGTCGGCCAAGACTTCCCCGCATCCAGAAACGCACAGGCGCGACTGGACAGGCCCTGCTATGGGCACAACACTTTCGGTCTTTCCGATAGAATTGGGGAATAACGCGGGTTAGCGCGGGATGGAAGGGGAAACTGCGGGAAATTGTGGGATAAGCTCTTAACTTACTGATATAAAAAGATAACTTACGCGAGTAATCAGCGGCCTTTTCCTAGCGCAAGAACTCACAATCTCTCCATTGTAGGTATTTATGGTTGAAATTCCTCTTCAGGGCCCGAGTCTTCCCGCAAAATCCCCAAGCCTTGCGCGATAATCCGCATTAATGACGTTTCGCCGCCAATATGCGGACCTTCAAGATCGAGCAAAGCGGCATCTGCAACGATCAGCGCAGAGCCATCCCCTATATTGCAGCGGGCGAATAATCCTTCATTCTCCAGCGAACAGGTTCTGTTGCCGCCCTCTGCTTCTGCCAGTTCTCCGGCCTGATTAACGGGATAGGGCTGGTCGGCGACTTGCCGCATATGCAGCCCGTCTTGTTGGGCAGTGTCGTAGCGCAGTTCCAAACCCCAATGACCCAGGATGGGCGAAAGAAGGGCAACATCCTGCGGTCGACGCCTGTCACCGACATGAAACCGAGATTCGCCCGTCATCATCGGATCGGTAAACATCACCAGCTTGCCGCCATCGCGCACCCAGCTATCCAGCGCGACGTTTTCTTCCGCACTCAAGCCGCGCGGTTGGGCCAGCAAGAGATAGTGATACTGGGCGAGCGAAGATTGCGATAAATAATCCAGCGGAGCGAGTTTTACTGAACGCTCCAACACTTCCCGCGCCCAATGCGCAGGCGTTCCGCCAGATAGCAATTCATCAAATCCCGCAGCTTCGCCCCAATAAATCGGGATCGTCCCCATTAGCGCGACTACAGGACGCGCATCTGCTTCTTCAACCGCGCCCTTGTGATCTGCCGCAGCAATATCCTGCGCGAACAAGCCAGCGGGCGCAGCCAAGGCCAAAGTGGTGGCGATTGCCACTATAAAGGTATGGAACGCACGCAGCATCACTGGAGGGAAGCGTTTTGCCCCGCTGGTGGAGGAAGATCGCCCGTAACAGGTGCCGCAGACGTGCTGGGCGAAGGAATGGGTTCGGCAGAAAGCTCGGGCACGATACCGGCTTCCGCCAGTGGATCGCGCGGCGCAGCTGATTCGCTGACCACCACTGTAGGAGCCGCTTCGGGGACCGCGGCATCCTGCGTTTCCTGCGCCCTGCTCATCACAATCTGGGCAAGCGCCACGGCCAACACCATGGCCAATATACCAAAGCCGCCGATTTGCAGACGTTGCAGCCGCTCTGCCTTGGTGCCGCCCAACGGCACCGAGGGTGGTTCCGCTTGCGCAGGCATAGGACCGCCCCGTTTGTTGGCCGTGCCTGTCCTGAGCAATTCGCGCGGGTCGATTACCATCCAGCAAGCCTACAGGATCAAGATGAACCTAGCCAGTCGAACACGGGCAGGTCCTTGGCTGCCAGCCATTCAGCATTGTAGAGCGTGGAAAGGTAGCGAAAGCCGGTATCGCACAGGATTGTCGCAACGCGGGCATCCTTGCGCCCGTCGGCAACCAACTGTCGGCCCAGCGCCACGGCTCCGGCGACATTTATGCCCGAGCTGAGCCCAAGGCACAGCCCCTCTTCGCGCAGCAATTGCGCAACCCAATCCAGCCCTTCGACATCGGAGATGCGGAATTGCGTGTCGATGGGCGCGCCTTCCAGATTGGCGGTGATCCGGCCCTGCCCGATGCCTTCTGCCACCGAGCTGCCCTCGCCCTCCAATTCGCCATTGGCGTAATAATTATACAGCGCTGCGCCATGCGGATCGGTGAGCGCGATGCGGATCTTTTCGTCCTGCGCCTTTAAGCCCATTCCTACACCTGCCAGCGTGCCGCCCGTGCCGACAGCACAGGTGAACCCATCCAGCCGTCCATCAAGCTGCGACCAGATTTCCGGCGCAGTGCCTTCGATATGGGCGCGGCGATTGGCGACATTATCGAACTGATTGGCCCAGATCGCGTTTTCGTTTTCTTCAGCGATGCGACGGCTGGTGTGGACGAAATGGTTGGGATCAGCGAATTTCGTCGGCGGAACGGTGACCAGTTCAGCACCCAGCGCCCGCAGCGTGTCCATTTTTTCCTTGGACTGGTTATCCGGCATCACGATGACGGTCTTGAAGCCGAGCGCATTGGCCACCAGCGCAATACCGATGCCAGTATTACCCGCAGTGCCCTCCACAACTGTGCCGCCGGTCTTCAGTTCTCCGCGGGCCATGGCGTCACGCACGATCCACAGCGCCGCGCGGTCTTTCACACTGGCCCCGGGATTGGCGAATTCGCACTTACCCCAGATTTCGCAGCCAGCAGCTTCGCTTGGCCCCTTGAGCAGAACGAGCGGCGTATTGCCGATAAGGTCGAGTGTGTCGCTATGGACGGCAGGCGATGTCATGTAGGACAAATTAGGATGAGAGACACCGAAGCGCAACGCGAGAACACCTTGGCCCGTGGAAACTCAGTCTTCTTCGGCGATGGTGACTTTCAGACCATCGAGTTCCTGCGTGAAAGCCAGCTGGCAGGACAGGCGCGAAGTCTTGTCGCGGTTATCGCTTGAATCGAGCAGATCATCTTCATCTTCGCTCATGTCCGGCAGCTTGTCCGAAAAAGACGGATCGACATGCACATGACAGGTCGCGCATGAACAACAGCCACCACACAATGCCAGCAATTCATCGAAGCCATTGTCGCGTATGGCTTCCATCACGGTGAGGCCGTCCTCTACCTCTATCGTGGCTTCCTCGCCGGCGCGGTTGACTACAATAAGCTTGGCCATCGACTTGCAATTCCTCTTATGTTCGACGACGCGGCTGCTAGGCAATTGAGCTAAATTTGGCAAGGATGGCGTGGGATGGGACTAACACAGGCACAGATCACACAGGCGCTCGACACTGTGGCTGACCGTGAACCCGCCATCGCCCGTGCGTTGGAAATTGCCGGCTATCCTGAACCGCGCATCAGGGATCGCGGCTACAAGACCTTGCTGCGCACCATTGTCGGCCAGCAGGTCAGCGTCGCCGCAGCAAATTCAATGTGGAACAAGCTGGAGGCCGAACTTGGCGAGAATTTCACTCCAACCTGCCTGCTCGAACGCGATTTCGACACATTGCGCGCCTGCGGCCTGTCGCGCCAGAAACAGGGTTATGCCCGATCCTTGTGCGAATTGGTCTCGCAGAATCAGCTTAACCTTCAAGACCTGCCGCAGGATGATGAGGAAGCGATTGCCGAACTGACGCGGATCAAGGGCATCGGGCGCTGGTCAGCAGAGATTTATCTGCTGTTTGCGGAAGGTCGGCCGGACATCTGGCCGGCGGGCGATCTCGCCGTGATGGCAGGCATCGGCAAAATCCTTGGGCTTGAAGAACGACCGGACGAAAAGGCTACCCGAGCATTGGCCGAACCATGGCGACCGCATCGCGGCGCAACCGCAATCTTCACCTGGCACTGTTATAACAATCCCGCGCTCTAGCTTGGAAATACACCAGAGGGCACCTAGGTATCACGCCAGGACATCCGGAGAGATCATGACCGAAGCCACCGCCGCCGACAACGTAGCTGACACCCCTCTGATCCCGCGTGATCACCTGTTCGGAAATCCAACCCGATCCGGTGGCCAGATCAGCCCGGACGGGAAGTGGGTCAGCTGGATGGCGCCGTGGGAAGGGGTGATGAACCTTTTCTTGGCTCCGGCAGGTGATGAAAGCGATGTTCGCCGCATGACCAGTGCGAAAGATCGCCCGATCCCGTCATACAGCTGGGCGCCCGATAGCCAGAGCCTGCTGTATATTCAGGATAAGGAGGGCGACGAGAATTTCCTGCTCTATCAAGTTGCTGCGACAGGTGGCGAGGAGAAATGCCTTACCCCGTTCGAAGATACCCGCGCCCAGATCATTGGTGGCTCCGAGACCTTGCGGGACAAATTGCTGGTCGGCATCAACAACCGCGATGCGCGCTTCCACGATGTCCACATGCTTGACTTGAAAACCGGCGAACTTGATCTTGTTTTCGAAAATACCGAATGGGCAGGCTTTGAAGCTGATGACGCGCTGACCTTGCGCTGGGCCATTCACCAGAACGCTGCGGGCGGCACGGACATGCACGAAATTGTCGATGGCGTGGTGGAAGAAACTCCGCGCGAAGTGACCGGGCTGGACGATGCTCTGACCACTGGCATGGCGGGCTACACCACCGATGGATCGGTGCTCTACTGGCTCGATTCACGCGGACGCGACACTGCCGCGCTATTTGCAGAAGATACAGCAAGCGGCGAACGCACACTGATCGCCAGCCATGACAAGGCCGATATCGGCGGGACCATGCGCCATCCGAAAACCGGTGTGGTGCAGGCGTGGAGTGCAACCTATCTGCGCACCGAACATCACCCGCTCGACAAGGATATTGGCGAGGCGCTGACATGGTTGCGCGGCAAGCTGGAAGGCGATTTCGGCATCCAGTCGCGCACCGATGATGATCGCCGCTGGCTGGTGTGGAACGATCCGCTGACCGGCCCTGTCAAAAGCTATCTGTTCGATCGGGATAAAGGCAGCCTGCACGAATTTTACAGCACACGTCCTGAACTGGTGGGCGCGCCGCTCCAGCCGATGCACGCGGTCGAAATCACTTCGCGCGATGGCATGGTGCTGCCCAGCTATCTGACCCTGCCGCCGCAGAGTGATCCGCAAGGAAAAGGCTCCCCCGAAGCGCCGGTGCCGCTTGTTCTTGTTGTTCATGGGGGGCCATGGGCGCGTGATAATTATGGCTTCAACAGCACGCATCAATGGCTGGCCAATCGCGGCTATGGAGTGCTTTCTGTCAATTTTCGCGGCTCCACCGGTTTTGGCAAGGCCTTCATCAATGCGGGCAATTTGGAATGGTCCCGCAAGATGCATGACGATCTGCTCGATGCGGTGAACTGGGCCGTGGAAGGCGGTGTGGCTCAGGCGGACAAGGTGGCCATGATGGGCGGGTCCTACGGTGGTTATGCAACGCTGGTCGGCCTTGCCTTCACGCCCGAGTTATTTGCCTGCGGCGTAGATATCGTCGGCCCTTCCAACCTTGAAACCCTGCTGGAAACGATCCCCCCCTATTGGGAGCCAATGGTAAAGCAGTTTCATGAACGCATGGGCGATCCGACCACGCCAGAAGGGCTGCAATTCCTCAAGGATATCAGTCCATTATACCGGGCAAAGGACATTACCAAGCCGCTGTTGATTGGCCAGGGTGCCAATGATCCGCGCGTAAAGCAGGCAGAAAGTGACCAGATCGTGGATGCAATGGAGCGAGATGGCGTGCCCGTCACCTATGTTCTGTTTCCGGATGAAGGGCACGGCTTTCATCGCCCGGAAAACAACATCGCTTTCAAAGCGATCACGGAGAACTTTCTCGCTGCCTGCATCGGTGGCCGCGCCGAGGAAGTCGGCGATGTGCTGGGGGTGTCGACCGCGGACATCCGCAATGGCGCCGAACACGTAAAAGGCCTGACCAAGGAAATTGCCGCCTGACCGCATTGCGTCGAACGCAGCCCCTTACCTTACCCAGTTGCGTGAGGCGGAAAAATGGGGCTTCCAGTTTGACTGGCAGCCATCCGGATCACGTTAGCAAATCTCCTATCGCACGGGCCATATTCATGTCGCGCATCGACAATCCGCCTGCATCATGCGTGGTAAGTTCAATCTGCACCTTGTTGTAGACATTCGACCATTCAGGATGGTGATCATGCTTTTCCGCCAGCAGGGCAATTTGCGTCATAAAGGCAAATGCCTGACTGAAATCATCGAATTCAAAGGTGCGCCCAATGGCCTCTGCATCGCGGGTGAAAGCCCAGCAGTCTAGCGCCGCAACCAGTTTCTGCGCCTCTTCATGTGTCAGACCTTCCACTGCCATGTCCTGTCCCTCTTATAGCGTGTGCTTGCGTGTTGCGGTTTCCATGCCCTAACGCGGGCGATGATGGAACCGTGCCGATTAGCCGCCTCTCAACTAGCTTGCCGCCGCGGCGAGCGCCTGCTGTTTACGGGTCTTTCCCTCGATTTGCAGTCAGGTGATGCAATACATGTGACGGGTGCGAATGGCACGGGCAAATCCAGCCTGATCCGTATTCTTGCCGGTCTGCTACGCCCCTTTGCCGGAAATGTGATGCGCACCGGATCGCTCGCGCTAATGGATGATCACCGGGCGCTGGACGATCATCTGCCATTGGGTCAAGCGCTCGGCTTCTGGCAGCGACTGGATGGCTGCATCACACCCGATGCAGCAATGTCTGCACTGCAATTGCAAGACCTTATGGACGTTCCGGTGCGCTTTCTTTCCACCGGTCAGCGCAAACGGGCCGCGCTGGCCTGCTTATTGAACGGCGGGAGCCAGATATGGCTTCTGGATGAGCCGATCAATGGTCTGGATGCGCAGGCCAGCAAAACACTTGAAGCTTTGCTGGCACATCACTGCGATGGCGGCGGAATTGCGCTGGTCGCCAGCCATCAACCGATTGCCCTGTCCGACCAGAAAAATCTGCATTTGCCGGATTTCGCAATATGAATGTATTCGTTACTCTGCTGCGACGCGATCTTGCGGCATTATTGCCCGGATCGGCGCGCGGTAATTCGCTGCTGCCGCTGCTGTTCTTCCTCGCCGTTGCCATGCTCTACCCCTTCGCCATCGGTCCGGATGCCCCACTTCTGGGCGCAACTGGCGGCGGCGTGCTTTGGGTGGCTGCCCTACTGGCGGCCATTCTCCCGCTCGACCGACTGTTTGCGCCGGATCTGGAGAATGGCTTCTTCGATCAATGGGCCTTGCGCGGAATAGCGGAGGAGATTGTGGTAGCGGTGCGATTGCTGGCCCATTGGCTGAGTTTTGGCCCCTTCATCATCATCGCCGCCTTCCCCGCAAGCGCGCTGGTCGGCATTGACGGGCCGACCCTTCATATCGTGCTGCTGGGATTGGTGGCAGGCACACCGGGGCTGGCTGCCATCGGTATCATAATTGCTGCTGTCACAGTGGGGTTGCGCAGCGGAGGCGCGGCGCTTTCGGGTCTGCTCGTCATTCCGCTTGCCGTTCCGCTACTGATTTTCGGCGCGGGCTCCCTTTCAACCGCTGGCGATGGCGGGCTCGCCCTGACGAGTGCGATAAGTCTGATACTGGTAGCCATTGCGCCATTTGCAGGTGGCGCCGCAATCAGGGCTGCGCGCGAAAGCTGATGCGCCGTTATTGATAGGGGGGGTGATAATCGTCCCGCCGCAGGGTCATCATGTAATCCACAAGCAGTTCCACCTCATCGGCTTCGAGGTAGAAATCCATCTGCTCGGGATAATTATGTGCCTCGGTCAGCCACTCGGTCAATGTCTCGCGCGTCAAGCCAGGCGTATTGGCGATGCGCGGCCATTCGGGCGCCTGTGCATTTGGCGATTGACCATATGGCTCAACCATATGGCAGCTCCCGCACGCTCCTTGCGCCAGTGCATGGCCTTCTCCCGCCTGCCGGTCGGCATGTGTATCAGTCGCTGGCTCTGCATGTTGGCACGCGCCCAGCAGCAAGGCTCCTGCAGCAAGATATAGGCAGACTGGGTGCATGATCGTTCCTTCCGTTCAAATTCACAATCATAGTGAACCAATGCAATCTGATCATTGCGCCAGATCAATTATACGGCGGTCTGTCCAATCCCTTTGCGGATTGCGTGAAGATCTCCGCCCCATCGTCGGTGATGCCGATTGAATGTTCAAACTGGGCAGACAGGCTCTTGTCGCGCGTAACAGCAGTCCATCCGTCATTCAGCACTTTCACGTGAGGACGACCAAGATTGATCATTGGTTCAATGGTCATGAACATGCCTGCTTTCAATTCCGGACCGGTACCTGCACGGGCCGCATGGACCACTTCGGGAGCATCGTGAAACAAGCGACCAAGCCCGTGACCGCAGAAATCACGGACCACGCCATAACGCTGGCTTTCGGCATGTTTCTGGATTGCCGCACCTATGTCTCCCAATCGCACACCGGGCCGGACCTGCTCAATGCCCAGCATCAGACATTCATAAGTGACATCGACCAGCCGCTTTGCCTTTAGGGGCACATCGCCGACAAGGTACATCCGGCTGCTATCGCCATGCCATCCATCAAGGAGCGGGGTGACATCAATATTGACGATATCGCCATCCTTCAGCCGCTTGTCTGACGGTATGCCGTGGCACACGACGTGGTTTATCGAGATACAGCAGCTATGCGTATAGCCGCGATAGCCCAAAGTTGCAGGCACCGCGCCGCCATCAAGCGTCATTTCGCGAACCACGCGATCAAGTTCTTCGGTAGTGACACCGGGCTCAACCCGCAGCGCCATTTCATCGAGGATACTGGCAGCCAGTTGCCCGGCCTTGCGCATGCCTTCGAACCCTTCCGGGCCATGTAGTTTGATCGTGCCGTCACGATAGACGGATGTGTCTTTGGTTACGTGCTGATATTGCGTCATGCGACCCCATGTAGCGACTTGATCGAGCAATTGCGAGATTGATGACGCCGAGCAGTGAGATTAGCGTCCCAATCAGTCTTCGGGAGTAAATGCTGCTCGGAATTCCGGACGTACAATTTCCAGAATTTCGGCATCAACCGCAAAGGAAAATTCATACGATCCCTCGGCATAAGGCCCGGCCAGATATGGCGCGATCTGGATGCCGATGCGGTCAAAGCTACGCCCGCTGCGCGACGAAAGCAGCAGATTGGTTTCATCGGGCTTTATGCAAGCCTCGAACGGGTCGGTAGAGTTTCCCTCAACCCGCTCTCCCCGCCGTTCGGCACGCTCTGCATTTAGCGCATCGCACAGTCTTTCACCCAGTGCGGCATCCAGCGCCGCAGGTGATGTAAAGAAGGCAATCGGCTCAAGAGCGCGGTCGCGTTCCTTGTCCCATACAATCGTATCAAATCCATAATTGGGATGCGCCCCGCCCCTGTAACTGTCGAGATCGGCAGACAGGCTGAGCCAGCTGGGCAAATCTGCAACCGTCTTCCAGGCAGTCCCACTGGAATATTTGTTGAAGGGAAAGCCGTTCTCGCGCGCATCGTCGCGACCGCGGCTTGCCTCACGCGCCAGGTTCTGGCGTTGCCGATCCAGCCGCCGGTCCAGCCATGCAGCAAGCGCAGGCAGATCCCCGGCTTCGGCGGGATAGGAATATTCAAAGACGAAAGTATCGGTCTGTTCCGATATCTGCCGCGCCCCGCCAACCACCGGCGCGGGATCGCCACCAGTCGTCTTTGACGGGGTGGGCGCCATCCCAGACGTGCCTGTCGCAGTCGCTGACGGGGCGACAGCCGGAGCGGATGGTCCAGCAGGCTCACACGCCGCCAGTACGACAATCGGGAGCAAGGCCCAGGTTAATCGACGCATGATCACTTTCTATCCCTTTTCAAATGCGAATGAAAACGGCAAGCGATATTCCATGAGCATAGCAGATAATCTGATCCAGCCGGATCGCGGGCAGGACGCCGTCGCAATCCACCTTGTTAATAAAGATACGTTCGAAGCCTTTGCGAAGGATTTGAGCGGACCGCAGCGCGCCGCGCTGGCGGCGCAGAAGTTTACCGGCGCAGGCTATCAAACGGGAATCGTGCCTGATGGCGAACATTGGTTCGCGGTTGGCGGTGTGGCCAATCCGGATGAATTGTCCAGCTGGTGCATGGCCAAGCTGGCAGAAGATCTGCCAGCCGGGACTTACCGCCGTGTCAATGGGCAGCCCGGCCCGGCCATGTTTGGCTGGCAGACGGCGCAAAACCGCTTCACCCGTTATCGCGAGGATTCCGACGCTGAAGGGCCGCGTATCCTGCTGACCGAGGACGTTGCGAAAATCGATCTCGTGATTGCCGAAGCAACTGCAGCGTGTCTTGTCGCCGATCTGGTGAACACACCTGCCGAAGACCTCGGCCCCGCCGCGTTGGAGGAAGAGGCGAAGCGCATCGCTGGCAACCACAAGGCAGAGCTGGACGTGATTCGCGGTGACGCGCTGGAAACAGGTTTCCCAATGGTTCACGCCGTGGGCCGCGCCGCAGAACGCAAGCACGCCCCGCGCCTGATCCAGTTCAGCTGGGGCGATGAAAGCCACCCCCGCGTCGCCATTGTCGGCAAGGGCGTGTGCTTTGATTCAGGCGGGCTGGATATCAAATCGGCCGCAGGCATGAAATTGATGAAAAAGGATATGGGCGGTGCTGCCCACGCCCTTGCTCTGGCCGAACTCATCATGAAAGCCGGGCTGAAACTGCGCCTGCATTGCGTGGTGCCAGCGGTAGAAAACGCCATCGCCGCCAACGCTTTCAGGCCTGGAGACGTGCTGTCCAGCCGACAGGGGCTGACCGTTGAAATCGGGAATACCGATGCCGAAGGGCGGCTGATCCTTGGCGATGCACTCACGCTTGCCAGCGAAGGTTCGCCTGAACTGATCATAGATTTTGCCACATTGACGGGCGCAGCCAGGGTTGCTGTCGGGCCCGACCTCCCCGCCCTCTTCACCCGCCGCGACCAGACTGCCGACCAGCTTATCGAGGCGGGCCGTGCACATGATGACGAACCGTGGCGACTGCCAATCCATGAAGCTTATGGGGAATGGTTGAAGTCGGACATCGCCGATACCAACAATGCACATGGCAATGCTTTTGCAGGTGCCAGCGTGGCCGCGTCTTTTCTCGACAAATTCGTCGGAACTACAAGTGATGGATCACCGATCGACTGGGCGCATTTCGATACTTTTGCCTGGCGCCCCTTTGCCAAACCGGGCCGTGCCAAGGGCGGCGCTGCACTAGGCCTTCGCGCGGCCTTTCACGCCTTGCGCGGCAGGTATGGCTGAGCCGCAACTTGCCGATGGTGAATGCTGCGTCTAAGCGCGCAGGCAATAGGAAAATACGGATTATGCGAAGGTTTGCCGGTTGAACAAGGGTGATGCACCTCTCAGCGAAAGTCATGCTCAAGGGCCTTATGTCCTGAGAGGCAAGGCCGCGCGCCCCGACCCGCGCAAGGTTCCGCTGCGTGGTGACCTTGCGCATATTGCGCTGGCCGGGAAGCACTTTGTTCCGCATTATTCAGTGCCCCAACCGCGCAGCGTGATGCCCGGCGGCGCGCCGCTGCTAGCGGAACCCGCTGACGGCGGGGAGGAATTGTGCGTCCTGTTGGAAGGCGACAGTTTTGAAGTTCTCTCTATCGAGGGGGATTGGGCCTGGGGTTGTCTTTCGATCAACGGTCCGGTGGGGTATATTCGTGGGGATCGACTGGAACTGGTGGACTGATGGCACAAACGGTTTTCATAGATGGGGCAGTGGGCACGACCGGCCTCGAAATCCTTGAACGGCTGGAAGGCCGCCCGGAATTCGATCTCGTACGGTTGAGCGATGCTGAACGCAAGGATGCCGAATGCCGGAAGACCGCGCTCAATTATGCCGATTTTGCAATATTGTGTTTGCCTGATGATGCCGCGCGCGAAGCTGTCGCGCTGATCGATGACAGCAGCGATACGCGCATTATCGACGCTTCGACCGCGCATCGCAACGCACCGGGCTGGATATACGGATTCCCTGAACTGGTCGGCCCCAAAGCGGTTGCCGGGGCAAAGCGCGTTGCCAATCCCGGCTGTTACCCAACCGGATTTCTTGCCCTGATTGCACCGCTTGTGCGCGCCGATTTGCTCCCGCGAGACTGGCCTTACAGCGTGCATGCAGTGTCAGGATATTCCGGTGGCGGCAAGGCGATGGTCGAACGTTTCGAGCAAGATGGTGACATCGCTTTTCGCGCCTATGGCCTATCGCTTGAACACAAGCATCTTGCCGAAATGCAGCGGCAGGCCGGCCTCACTTATCCGCCCGTATTTTCTCCTGCTGTAGTGCCGGCGTTCCGCGGAATGCTGGTAGAGATTCCTTTACCCATCGGCGCGATGCGCAGCGCAGCAAATCCTGAAGATTTGCGCTCCGAACTCGCGCGCTATTACGTCAATGCAGAGCTTGTGACAGTCCATGAAGATGTTCCGGAGGAATTGTTGCTGCGCAGTGATGCACCAGCTTCGGATCGGCTTGATCTGTGGGTCCTCAGCGATGCTGCAGGAAATGCTTCACGGCTGCTGGCCCGGCTTGATAATCTGGGCAAAGGTGCCAGCGGGGCTGCTATCCAGTCGTTAAATTTGATGGCAGGTTGTCCGGAGTTGGCAGGGCTGAAGCTCTGACGCCTGTCCAATCGGCTCACCAACAGGATATTCATGCCCAAATAACGGGCACTGCTGCCCGCAAATGCGCCAGCATCAGCCAGCCCGCTGCGCACGATTGTTCTACGAATTCACCCTCCCGCGTCGAATTTGTTGCGAATCCTCCCTTCCGTTCGATTGCACGATTGTCTAATCTGCAGGCACGCGCTTTGGCATGATTCTTGATATGCGTGCTGGAGTCATTGCGCAGGCATGGCTCGTTCAGCGATGGTCATCATGAAGCTCGGCAGAAAAATTAACAGGGACGGTATGGAAAAACGTGAAAAAAATTGAAGCGATTATCAAGCCGTTCAAACTGGACGAAGTGAAAGACGCGCTGCACGAAGTGGGCGTGTCGGGTATCACCGTGACAGAAGCCAAGGGCTTTGGCCGCCAGAAGGGCCACACCGAATTGTATCGCGGGGCTGAATATGTTGTCGACTTCCTGCCAAAGGTGAAGCTGGAAGTCGTCGTACCCGACCAGCTTGCCGAACAGGTCGTGGAAGCAATCACAGGCGCTGCCCGCACAGGCCGCATCGGCGACGGCAAGATCTTTGTGTCCGACATTACCACCGCTGTCCGCATTCGGACCGGCGAACAGGATGATGCCGCGCTTTAAAAAGGGCGCACCAATCAACACCGGCTGTAACATCCCTGCGCGCAAGTCGCAGTTCCAGCCAGACTGAAAATTCCAATCTAGAAGGAAATACGACAATGGCCACAGCATCGGATATCGTGAAACAGATCAAGGATGAGAAAATCGAATGGGTCGATGTCCGCTTTACTGATCCCAAGGGCAAGTGGCAGCATCTTTCCATGCATGCGGTCGCCATTGACGAGGACGCTCTGGAAGAAGGCCTGATGTTCGACGGGTCTTCGATCGAAGGCTGGAAGACAATTAACGAATCCGACATGATCCTGAAGCCCGATCTGGAATCGGTCTATATCGATCCGTTTTCGGCAACACCGATGATGGTCATCTTCTGCGACATCGTCGAGCCTTCCGACGGTTCGCTTTACGGCCGCGATCCGCGTTCCACCGCAAAGCGTGCTGAAGCCTATCTCAAATCCACCGGTATCGGTGACACGATGTATGTCGGTCCTGAACCAGAATTCTTCATGTTCGACGACGTGCGCTTTTATGATGGCTACACCGGTTCGGGCTTTGAACTTGACGATATCGAACTGCCGGATAATTCTTCCAAGAGCTATGAAGGTGGCAATATGGGGCACCGCCCGCGTGCCAAGGGGGGCTATTTTCCCGTTGCCCCGGTCGATAGCTGCATGGATATCCGTGCCGAGATGGTTTCCACCATGCTCGAAATGGGCTTGCCGATGGACAAGCAGCACCACGAAGTGGCTGCAGCGCAGCACGAATTGGGCATCACTTTCGGCAAGCTGGTGGAAACAGCGGATCGTGTGCAGATCTACAAATATGTCGTGCACCAGATTGCGCATGCCTATGGCAAAACGGCTACTTTCATGCCGAAGCCGATCAAGGACGATAACGGTTCGGGGATGCACACCCACATGTCGATCTGGAAGGATGGCCAGAACACCTTCGCTGGTAATGAATATGCCGGGCTTTCGGAAAGCTGCCTGTGGTTCATTGGCGGCGTGATCAAGCATGCCAAGGCCGTCAATGCCTTCACCAACCCCACAACCAATAGCTACAAGCGTCTGGTGCCTGGCTTCGAAGCGCCCGTATTGCTCGCCTATTCGGCGCGCAATCGATCCGCTTCCTGCCGCATTCCCTACGGTGCGGGCGAAAAGGCCAAGCGCGTGGAATTCCGCTTCCCCGATGCGCTGGGCAATCCATATCTGGCCTTCTCCGCCCTGCTGATGGCTGGTCTCGACGGGATTGAAAACAAGATCCATCCGGGTGAATCCTCAGATAAGGATCTCTATGATCTTCCGCCAGAAGAACTGGTCGGCATCCCAACCGTGTGCGGATCGCTGCGCGAAGCGCTCATTGCCCTCGACGAAGATCACGAATTCCTGCTCAAGGGCGGCGTGTTCACAAAAGAGCAGATTGACGCATACGCAAAGCTTAAATGGGAAGACGTCAACCGCTTCGAGCAGACGCCAAGCCCGATCGAATTCGACATGTATTACAGCTCATGACACAAAACGCTGTCCTTGCTTGAATGTACGGCAAGGACGGCAGTCAAATATGAGATCACCAAGGAAGAGCCGCTCGGGAAACCGGGCGGCTCTTTCATTTGTGGTCCTGCTGCAATCCGTGAGAGTGCCGGGTAGTCGATCCTTTCCTACAGAGCGCCTCGGCACCTAGCCGCAGGCATCGAATCAGATCAGAAAAGGACTCACGATGGATCGCAAACCGCTCTTCGATATTATCCGTCGCGCTATTGGCAGGCCCTTCAGCCAGGCCGAGGTTGCGCAAATCGACCAGGCTATCGAATGCGCGCAAGGCAGAGATGATGCGTGCAGCGCACTCAACGACATATCCAGGCCGCGCAGCATCAGCCCGGACGGAATCGCGCTTATTAAGGAGTTGGAAGGCTGCGCCAAAATTCGCAAAGACGGTATGGTAGCAGCCTATCCCGATCCGGGCACTGGCGGCGATCCATGGACCATCGGCTGGGGCGCAACGGGCAAGGGGATTGCCCGCGGCACGCTCTGGACACAGCTGCAATGTGACAAGCGCCTGGAGGCTGATCTCGTGCGCTATGCAATCGATGTGGCGCGCGCACTGGAAGATGCACCCACCAGCCAAAGGCAATTCGATGCGTTGGTCAGCTTTCACTACAATACCGGCGCGATTGGCAGTTCTACGCTCACCCGCAAGCATAAGGCAGGCGATTATGCAGGGGCTGCGCGTGAATTTGGCCGTTGGTGCCATGCAGGCGGTCGCGTGATGAAAGGCCTTGTGCGGCGGAGGGCAGCAGAATCGGCGCTTTATCAACGCGGCTGAAGTGCAAAACCGGCTAAGGAAGTCAGGAACCAGCCGCATATCCCTATCGTTGGACTTTGCAGAGGAGTCTTTACGATGAAATTTCTTGTCGCAGCAGTATCCACATTGGCATTGGCAGCAAGCCCTGCCCTCGCCCAGGGGAACGGCAAAAGTAACGGGAATTCTCGCGGTGATCAGCACTCACAGTCCGAGCGCGGGAATGGAGGCAATGGAAACGCCGAACGTGGCAATCGCGGCAACGGCGCCAACCGCCAGGCCGAAAATCAGGATGGGAACGTCCAACGCGGCAATGGAAGCGCCCAACGCCAAAGTGCGGATCGCGAAGCACGCGAAAATGTGCAGACCCAGCGCCATAACGGAAGCGATCGGCGCGACATTGACGACAGCGCGCGCAGCAATCGCACCGGCGACAATGGAAACCGCAATGCCAATCGAAACCGTGTACATGACCGCGGCGATGGCGTGAATTTCCGCATTGAAACGCGCCGTGATCGCGGGCTGATCGACAGAGTATTATATCGAGAAACCGGTTTGGCCGACGGATGCCCGCCCGGTCTGGCCAAGAAGCGCAACGGCTGCACCCCACCGGGCCAATTGCGCCAACAAAGCGATCGTTATCAACGCTATTCAACTTATGCGCCTAGCTGGTGGGGTCTGCCCTATGATCGCGGAGATTACTTTTACGACGACGGCTATCTGATGCGTTACGGTAATGATGGCATTGCGGGCTATATTCCACTGCTTGGCGGTGCCTTGTCTATCGGGAATGCATGGCCCGATAATTATGGCTACAGTCGCATGCCGTCCTATTATTCAAGCTATTACGGTTTGGGCGACAATTATCGCTATGCCGATAATGTGGTGTATCGCGTGGATCCGGATACTGCGGCGATAGCTTCGGTTGCGGCGCTGCTGACTGGTGAGGAATTCGCCATCGGGCAGCCTGTGCCAAGTGGGTATGACGTCTACAATGTGCCTTACAGCTATCGTGATGATTATCGTGACGGGCCGGACGCCTACTACCGATACAATGATGGGTATGTTTATCAGGTCGATCCTGAAACGCGCCTTGTTGCAGCCGCAATTGAACTCCTGCTCTGAGGGGGCGCAAATATGATTTCCAAGATATTCGATCGGCCCCTCACTGTATTTTCGGTAAGTTGTCTGCTCGCTCTCTCCGCATGCGGGGATAACGATAGCAAAGAAAACAGAACGCTTGCCGATGGTCCGGGAACGCAAAGCATCGCGGCTCTCATTGCAGGATCTTCAGAGCTTTCATCGGTAGAGGCGCTAATAGAAAACGCAGGTCTGGCCGAAACATTCGACGGCATCGCTGCTTACACGGTATTTGCGCCCAATGATGCGGCGTTAGAGGAATTAGGCGATTCATTTGCAGGGGACGAAGCCCGCCCAGCTCTGGTCGCGATATTACGGGAACATATCGTGCCAGGCTATCTCACCCGTGACGATATCGTTTCTGCCATCGAAAGCAGCGGCGAACCTGTCGAAATGCAGACTATGGGCGCAGGTACGCTGACTTTCAGCTTGAATGAGGGCCAGCTGATTGTGACCACCACTGATGGGGATGCCTCTTCTTCTGTCACTGAAGAGATGCTGGGCGCAAATGGTGTGGTGATCCCTGTCGATAGCGTGCTCAAAGATATTGAGCCCGCCGCCTGACTACCGACAATTCAAGGCAATAAATGGGGAGCGCACCGACCATAGATGCCTCCCCTTTTTTTGCGTCTTATGTTGTATCAGCGGTGATAGTGCCTGCACTAATAATCCCGTCGGACTTCTGCAGCCGCGCTATGTCGGCCAATGGTACTGACAGTCGCGAGCAGGTTGAGCCAGCTGGTAATACGGAACTCTGCATTGCTAGCGCTGTAGCCTGCCCCGTCAGTAATGATCTCAACGTAGAAGCGACGTCCGAGGTTTTTGCCCAGCGCCACCGAGGTTCCACGATCAAGCGCCGCATCGGCGGGCACGATACGCAGCCGATCAAGACCGATGGCATCGCGTAGCTGGTTGATCGGACCGACACCGGATCCGCCACGCAGACTGGCGACAGCAGCCCCCAATTGCAGCGCATCAGTGGCTGAAAGCTGGGTGATTGACCCGCCGAATAGCAAACGAGCGAGCAGTTCTTCTTCGGGCAACGCAGGCACGGAGGAGAATGCGATCTCGGTCTGGCTGGCACTGCCTGTCACATCGACGGTTACCGTCAATGCGTCCACTTCAGTTACCGCCTCGATATCGATCCGGGGATCGAGCGGGACATTGCGATCAAAGAAAATATCGCCTTGTGTGATTTCAAAGCGCACGCCGGCAAAGGAATAGAAGCCCTGCCGCGGAACGATTTCGACCTTGCCATCAAGACGCGGATCGTCAGTGGAACCGCGAATTTGCAGACTATCGGTGCGCCACTCGCTCTCGAGTCCAAGGCCATCCACCATCACCGACCCCGGTGCGCTGACATCGATGAGATAGCGCCATGGAGATGTGCTTGCAGATGACGGCGCTACATCGCCGGGATGATTGATCTCCCGCGTGTCAATTTGCGGCAATTCAGCGATTGCCTCTGAAGTCGTACCCAGCCCCCAGCGCGCTGAGCTGGCTCGCAATCGCCCGGCAATCGTCCCGCCTATTCCATTGGAAACAATCCGCATTGGCCCAGTAACCGTCGCGCCCATATTCGAAAGATCAAGAATTTCTGCATTGCGCGCCGCTAGACGGATATCAATGCCGGGGCCGCGCGATGCGGTGATGCCTGAAAGGTCGATATAACCGCTACCGCTGACTTGTCCGCCATTTTGCGCTGTGCCCGAGAAGCTGGTCAGATTGAACCGCCCACCCTCAAAGCGCCCGCGTGCTGAAACGCCGTCAATATCGGTGCCGGTCAGCGCGCTGCGTAGCCGCAAGGCATCTCCTGAAAGAGAGCCTTGCAGACGCGGATCGCCAAGGGACCCCCGTACGTCCGCAGCCACAACGACATCGCCCGTCAGATCAATCAGGTCGATAGCCGCGAGGCGCCAAAGTGCGGCCGCTGAACCGGTGAAGCGAAGCTGGGCAAACAGGTCACCCGCATAAAGTCGTTTGGCCAGATTACCGCCACGTGGCAGATTGGTAATCCTGCCTTGTAATCGACCATCCGCCCTGCCCTCATCGGAAATGACCGCTCGGAACTGCGCAAGTGTTTCGGAAAGTTCCGCCACCAATGCGATGTCCATCGGCTGCGACGTCAACAATGCGCTCGCTCGCGTAAGATCAGACACGAGAAGGCGCGCTTCGCCCGTGGGCAGACCATTCGCCCCCGCTGCAAACTCTACCACACCCGAAATCGTGCCACCCATACCCAGCTCGCCCATCGCCACGTCAGCAAGGCTCAGCGGTAAATCGGATAGAGCAAGGCGACCCTGCATCGGCTGGTTTCCGCCGAATTGACCGCTCGCGATCAAGAAGCCATCACCGAAGGACAATTGCGACCGCTGCAATTCCCAGCCATCATCAGCACTACGCGTCAGCACTGCACGACGTGGCATGGAAATATCGCGACCGGCGTAAGCACCATCGACCGCCACTGCGATCCTGTCAGGAGAAGCGGTGCCATTCACCATCATTTCGAACCGGCTGCCCCGTCGCCCGGTCAACGCCGCGTCGAAATGGCCGGTGCCATTGTCAAGTTCAGCCCGTGCAGCCAGCCTGCCGATGAAGATATCGCCATAGGACAGACCCTGCAGGCTGGCATTTCCTGATATGGTCGCGTTGCCTTCCGCAATCAGACCGGTGGCATCGATTGTGCCGCGGTTGATGAGCAAGGCCGTGTCCCCGCCGAAACGCGCGTTTCGTGCCGACAGATCTATATCGAACCCCTGCCCACCATCGCGCAGCGCCAGCTTAATTGTGCCATCAATACCGCCGCGTGACAGGTCCAGATCACCCGCCACGCCGCCACTCTGCAATTGCAGGACACCGGCGATGCGCGTTTCGGAAACGTCCAGCCGTGAAATATCTAAGGAAGTATCGCCGTTCTCCGCGATGTTGAGGAAAAGCAGACCATCAAAGGCACCGAGCATGGAGCCACCGCTGGTTTCGATTTCAAAACCGTCATCCGTTGGCGCCAATGTCACGCGCACATTGGAAAGCCCCGCAGATGGCAGTGGATCGGCAAATACCAGCGTGGCGCGCGGACCATCGTCTGAGATTGTCGCTTCTACGGTGAAGGGGCCGTAATCGGCTTGCCTGCCTGCTCCCGCGATCGTGGTGGTGCCATTTTCCACCTGTCCATCCAGCTTGGCGGTCAATTTGCTGGCATTGATGCGAAAATCATTGAAAGCGATGGGTACACCCGATCCCAGCCCGATCCCGCCGCCAAATCGGATATTATTGCCGGCAAGATTTACCAGCGTCGAATTGGTAACCTGACTGATCCGTCCATCCACATCGGCATTGAGACGCCAGGGATTGCCGCCCCCAAATGCCACGTTGATCTGCGCTCCTGCGTCGACCACGCCGATACCGTCGAACGCAAGATCAGCAATGGTGACAGGGCCATTTATCTGCGTCAGCCCGCTGTCGAAATTGCTGTTGAGGCCCAGTACAGCCTGCAAGCCCTGAAACTCCAACGCCAGATCATCTGACAGAAGCTCGTTTCCGGCGTAAACTAGCGTGCCCCCCAACGTGCCATTGACGAGCCGTGGATCGACCAGTTCATTCCCGCTGACGATTCGCGCAATTGAGCCGTTCAAAGGCAAGGTGAAACGCGTGCCATCATAGGTCAGCGTTCCGCGCTGGACGACATCGGTCAGCACGGTTCCGGCGGCATCTATCTGGGCCACGCGTATCTGATGTGGAACTGAAAGATCGCGGAATGGACCGTCCAGGGTCGCCTCGATCCCGGCTCCTTCCAACGCGATGTCTTCTGCAAAAAGCGTCGGGTCGAGCAATTGGGCAGCCAGCACCACGTTGACGAAGACGTTGTCGGCCAGATTGATCGCGCCTTGTCCGTCGGCGTTAAGGCCGCTCGCACGCAAGATGAAATCGCCCTCCAGCACGCTGTCTTCCAGTGTGCCCGAAGCTGTCAGCATGACGGTTTCACCCAGCGCACGGGCCGCCATCCCCTCTACATAGCCATTGGGCCGCGCACGTCCGACGATGCGATATTGCCCTGCCTCATTGTAAATATCAAAGTCGAGCAGGTCCTCGCCACCTTGAACCGCATCCAGTTCACCTTCCCAAGCTGACCATGTTCCATCGCCTTTCAACTGGACCGCAAGATCATCCTGCGCGCCCACCATGGCGGCAAGGAAACCGCCTTTCGGGGCCTGCCAATCAAGATCGAGATCGAAGCGGTCGCCATCGGGTTCGGCATGGACAAGCGCGGTAAACACGTCTCCTCCGCCAAATTCGCCATCCGTATCGAGATAGACCAGCCCTTCGCGAATGTCCGCCTCGGCAGCGAAATCGATAGTCCTTTCCTCTCCCAGCAACCCTTCAGCCACGGTGAAACTGCTGATGGCAAAACGATCTATCCTGATATCGAAATCAGGGAGTATCGGCGCATCGGGATCACCCGGTATCAGATCAGGCGCGGTGTAAAGTGTTCCATCCGTCAAAACGAGGTGGCGGACATCCAGCCCGCTCGTGAACCATTTGAGCGGTCGCCAATTGAGATCGATAGTCGGAACTTCGAGGAACAGCGTGCCATTGGCGTCGCGGAACCGCACATCATGCAGGGTCGAGCTCCACAAAACAGATCCGTCAATATCGCCTACCTCGACTGTCAGACCCGATGCAGGGGCAACCTGCGCGATTTGATCGATAATGAATTGTCGGCCCGGCGGAGAGTGAAGGAAGGCGATAAACAGGAACAGGATCGAGACGAGCGCGATAAATGCCCAACTGATGACCTTAAAAGGAAGCGAGACAAAGCGCCGCCTGCTTTTGCGCGGCGAGGAATCCTCCACTGCCGCATCTTCATCCGCCAAAGTCTCATCAGCCATCAGAAAGCCTGACCCAGCGCGACATAGACCGCTATCCAATTATCATTTGGCCCGGGATTTATTGGCACGGCCACGTCCAGCCGCAGCGGACCAAACCCTGTGGCGTAGCGCAGGCCCAGGCCGGCGCCGAATTTGATCGAGCTGAAATCAGGAATGTCGTCCTCGCCCACCGATCCCGCGTCAACAAATGGGACGACGCTGACCGCGCCGTCCATCAGGCCGGTGCCGATGCGCGCTTCCAGTGAGAATTCCACCAGGCTTCGTCCACCGATGGGGTCGCCCATATCGCTGAGGGGTCCGATTTCCTGATAACCATAGCCGCGTACCGATCCGCCACCACCGGCATACAGCCTGCGCGATGGTGCGATGTTCCCGACCTGCGTGCCCGGAATGCTTGCCAGCCGCACGCGGCCCGCCAAGACGTTCCTCTCCCCAATGCTCTGATAGTAGGAAGCATCAATCTGGCTACGCAGATAGAAGCTTTGCACGCTGTTGTTATCCGACACCTCTGGCGAAAGGCGACCGGACAGACGCCAGCCTTCGGTCGGGTCGAGCAGATCGTCCGAGTTATCGAGGCTTGCATATAGCGGTAGCGCGGCGACGAAATAGGTTTCGCGCGGCAGAAAAACGCCATTAGCGTCCACCTCCCTTTCCTCCGTTGCTACCAGCTCAACCCCGACAGACCAGCTGAAGGCTTTCTGGAACAGGAGCGTGCTGACACGCTCATATGTGCTGACCAAAGAGACGGCGCGCGCATCATAGGCGCTGTAATCGATTGTGCTGGCGAAGGCATCGACCGTCAGGATCCTGTCTCGACCGTGGAAATTGCTTTTCTGAAAAGTCACGCCGGCAAGCTGTTCCTGCGTTCCCAGAATGCCGCGAAGACGCAACAGCCCTTCAGGTGGGAAGAGGTTGCGGTGTTCCCACATCGCTTCCAATCGAATGCCTTCTTCGGTGCCGTAACCGATGCTGCCTCCAATGCTGCGCAGTGGTGCGGCAGTCAAAGAAGCGGCGATATCGACCGTGCCCGGCCGATCGCCCTGCGGCTCTTCCACCACTACGGGAGTAAGGGTGACTGAACCGACAATGCCAGTGGAAAGAATGGCTCGGCGTAGATCCATTTCATCGCTGCGTTGATAAAGATCGCCTTCGTCCCAGCGAGCGATGCGGGTCAAATGACGGCTCGACAGGAAATCTGGTGAGTCACTTCTCACCACACGCATGACATATCGCCCACCCGGCTCCACCGGCATGGTGAGATCACCTTCGCGACGATCATGATCGATCAACAGATCAGGGTCTTCAATGGCCGCAAAGGGGAAACCTGCTTCGCCCAGTGCAATATCGAGATCGGCACGCTCCTGCGTAATCATATCGAGCGAAATGTAATCGCCTGGATAAATCTCAAACACTGCACGCAGCTCTTCAAAAGCATTCCCGCCCGTGCCCAGATTGCCAAGGTCGACCGCACCAAAACGATAGCGAACGCCGGGGATGATATCGAACCGGGCCGCTGGCACGTCGAGCTCGACATCGGCGCTTTCTTCCACATTGCCTACGCTGCGGATGACTTGTGCGTCATAATAGCCGTAAACGCGCAGCATCTCATGAAGCAGTTCCTCATCACCGCGCGCCTGCACGGCGAGACGGGCGAGGTTGTCGTCATCCTCCAACTCGGCAATGGTCGAAAGCGATTTGAAACGGTCGAGGAATTCGTCACGCTCGGGAAACAACGAATTGTCCGTTGGGAAGACAAGAACCAGTTCATCCGAAATCCGTTCTTCGCTGCCTGCGGGCACCTCCGGAATTTCTTCTTCGAATGTCGCAAATTCAATCGGCTCTTCCGCTTCGAGCGGATCGAGCTGAGGCAGATCAACCTCGTCAGGCCAGGCGATTGTAACGCTCGGCATATCAGCCAGCGGTGCTTCTGCATCCAGCGGAAGCGGTGCGTCCTCTTGCGCTGCAGCTCCGGCGCTGACGCCCTGCTCCGCCCAGTTTTCAGGATCATCCACCGCAGAATCCGGGATGAGATCCTTCAGTTCAGGTGCGTCCTGCTTGGCTTGCGCAATAATCGGGGTAGTCCACATCGCCAAAACCAATGCGATTGCAGTGGCGGCCCCATTCAAGGGTTTCAGCTTGGGAAAGAGATCAGACCAGCTTGTATTCGCGCTGGAGGCCAGGCGTATTGTCTTTGGAACCGCCATCTGTGGCAGGTTTTCTATCACCATCCCCGGATGTGACGCGATTGACGAGCGCCTGTTGCTCGTCTTCGGAAATGCGGCGCCAACCGTCGGGCCCCAACTGCTCCAACGGGCGAAAGCGCACTTTATATTGCATACGCTCGGACCCTTCGACCCAATAGCCGAGGTAGACGAATGGCAGGTCATCGATCGCGGCGCGCCGAATGTGGTCAAGAATGACGTAAGTGCCAAGCCCGCTGCGATCCTCGTGTTCCGGGTCATAGAAACTGTAAATCATCGACAACCCGTCGCCCTGCCGATCCATGAGGCAAGCAGCAACAAGACGGCCAGTACCTCCATCGGAGCTTGGCTCCCGATATTCAACTAAAAAGCTGGAAACACTGGTATGTTCTACCATGTCGGCATAGTCCACCTCGTCCATCGCGGCCATGCCACCGCCGGGATGACGCTGCTCAAGATAGCGCTGCAACAGGGCAAACTGTTCAGGCGTTGCCCAGGGGCGACATTCGGTAGAAACAAGGTCCGAATTGCGCTTCAGATTGCGCTTCTGCGAGGTCGACGCACGAAATTCGAGCGCCGCCACACGGACAGAGACACAGGCACGGCAATCCACGCAGGACGGGCGATAGGCCACCGTCTGACTGCGGCGAAAACCGATCCGGCCCAGCGCATCATTCAGTTGTTCGGCATGCGAGCCCTTGAGTTCGGTGAATACCTTGCGTTCCGTTTTGCCCGCCAGATATGGGCACGGCGCTGGGCTCGTTACGAAAAAGCGGGGGAAGCGTACCGGAGCCGTCACGTTTTTGGCGGACCTCTCTACAGTTGTGATTATACCCCAAGCGCCCGAATGCACATGGTACTGAATCCTTTTGCATGGGGGATTCGTTGTGAGAACCATGTTAACCACAAATCGCCTGCTGTGCAGACTTATTTTCCACAGGCAGCCGACATCCGTCCGCATGCGCCCCGTGTTGGGTCAGTTTAGCTCGACTTGGCTGACCTTGTAACCCTTCTGGGTAAGCGCCTGCACGAGGGCCTCGAGCTGCTGGCGGTCGCGCGCTTCACATTCAATGTCTGTCACAAGGCCCTTTGCTGGGAGATTGGTGAAAATGCGCTGGTGGTAAATCTCTATGATATTGACATTATGTGCGTCAAATTCACGCATAACCTTGAACAGGGCACCGGGGCGATCCTGCAGGGTAATCTGTAAGCGGGCCAGGCGGCCGGAGCGGGCGAGATCGCGTAGCAGGACATTAGCCAGGAGGCGGGTATCAATATTGCCGCCGCACAGTACCAGTCCGATTTTCTTTCCGGCGAAACGTTCAGGGTTTGAAAGAATTGCCGCAAGCCCTGCCGAACCTGCGCCTTCGACAACGGTCTTTTCGATCTGCAGCAACATGCTGACCGCTTTTTCAAGATGCGGTTCATCCACCAGTACGATATCGTCCACCAGCCGATCGATCACGCTTTGCGTAAATGTGCCTGGCTCCTTCACCGCGATCCCTTCCGCCAGTGTATCCCCGCCGCTGGGCAGGTCTTCATGCTTGAAGGCATTATAGGAAGATGGGAACAGCTTCGCTTCGACCCCGATCACTTCAACAGGCGGCTGGCGATCCTTTGCCACGGTCGACATGCCCGAAATCAGCCCGCCCCCCCCAATTGGCACGACAATGCAATCCACATCAGGCGCGTCCTCGAACATTTCCAGTGCCACCGTTCCTGCGCCCGCGGCAACATGTGGATCGTCAAACGGATGAACGAAGGTCAGACCAAGCTCTTTTTCCAGGGTCCGCGCATGCGCATAGGCTTCATCGAAGGTCTCCCCCTCCAACAGTACCTTGCCGCCCACTGATTCGGTCTGCATCACCTTCACCGTGGGTGTGGTGCGCGGCATCACGATGGTCACGGGCACACCCAGCCGCGTGCCATGGTATGAAAGCCCCTGCGAATGATTGCCTGCCGATGCCGCGATAACGCCACGCTGGCGCTGTTCGTCAGTCAATTGCAGCAATGCATTCAACGCGCCCCGCTCTTTATATGCAGCAGTGAATTGCTGATTTTCAAACTTCAGCCAAATCTGCGCGCCGGTAATGCTGGAAAGCGTCTGGGAATGCAGTGTGGGCGTCCGCACAATCGCACCGTCGATGCGCTGCGCTGCTGCCTTGATATTGGCCAGTGTCAATTTCGCTTCTGTCATGGGGTCCAGCGCCTAGCCAGATTGTGATGCGAGGGGAATAGCTCGCACGCATTGTGCTAAGAAAGATTGCCCTTCGTGAAGCATGATGGAGGGCACATGTGGCAGACATTCGCCCGAGAAACATTGTCTTATCGCGCGCGCTAAGGCAGTGCTGGCGGGTATGAGCACAATCGCATTCTTGGGCCTTGGCGTGATGGGCGCGCCAATGGCCGGCCACATCGCCCGTGCCGGCTATAATGTTATCGGATATAACCGCACCGCATCGCGAGCCGAGGCCTGGCAGGCCAAGCTGGCTGATGAAAGGCTGGACATTGCCATCGCGCCGACCCCGGCAGAGGCGGTAAAGGATGCCGACACCGTCCTCACCTGCCTTGGCAATGACGATGATCTGGCCTCCATCGTTCTTGGCGATACCGGCGTGCTTGCAGCCATGCGTGGTCGAGCGACTTTTATTGATCATACCACCGTCTCCCCCGCCATTGCGCGTCAGGTAGCGCAGGAATGCAGCGCGCGCGGGCTGCTGGCAGTGGATGCGCCGGTATCTGGTGGAGAGGCCGGAGCGCAAAATGGCAAGCTGGCGATCATGTGTGGCGGATCGGCTGACGCAATGGCCGCAGCGACACCCATTATGGAAGCCTATGCCTTGCGCATCGTCCATATCGGCGATGCCGGGGCCGGTCAGGCGTGCAAGGCGGTCAATCAGGTGTGCATTGCGGGCGTGCTGGCGGGCCTGTCTGAAGGTGTGCGGCTGGCGCAGGCAAGCGGCGTTGATACCGACAAGGTGCTGGAAGCTCTTTCGGGGGGAGCGGCACAAAGCTGGCAGATGGAAAACCGCTGGCAGACCATGGTGCGCGGCGAGTTTGATTTCGGGTTTGCGATAGATTGGATGCGCAAGGATATCGCCATCGCATTGGGCGAGGCAAAGGCGGAAGGCGTGTCGCTGCCCGTCGCCGCGCTCGTCGATCAATTCTATGCGCAGGTGCAGGCTGCTGGCGGTTCGCGGCAGGATACCAGCGCCCTCATCCGACATCTCCCGGAGATAAAATAATGCTGACCCGTTTTGCAGCCGCAATGGCGCTGCTGTGCCTTTCCACACCGGCACTGGCTGATACCTGGATCGACAATGTCGATGGTATCTCCGTCGCACGCGATGGCTCTGTCTCGCGCTTTGCCGGATTGGTGGTGGACGAGGATGGACGCATTACCGAGCTGCTGTCTGCGGATGACAGGCCAACGCGTCAGATCGATTACCGCGTCGACGGCAATGGCCGCGTGATGGCTCCCGGCTTTATTGATGCGCATGCCCATCTCATGGGACTGGGCCTTGGGACGCTGGTGCTAGACCTGTCGGAGACGCGATCTCTGGAAGAGGCGCTTAGCAGTATCGCCGCCTATCGCGCGGCCTATCCCGACAGACCGTGGATCGTTGGCCATGGGTGGAATCAGGAACGTTGGGGTTTGGGCCGCTTCCCAACCGCTGCCGATCTCGACGCGGTGGTCTCGGATCGCCCCGTCTGGCTCAGCCGCGTGGATGGGCATGCCGGTTGGGCTAATTCCATGGCGCTTCAAGCGGGGAATGTCTCCGCACGAACCGCGGATCCAGCTGGCGGTCGTATTGAACGATTGTCTGACAGCGATGCGCCATCGGGTGTGCTGGTTGATAAAGCCATGTCCATCATTGAAAACCGCATCCCCCCACCGCTTCCCGAAGACCGCGATCTCGCGCTCTACAATGCACAGCAAATGCTGATCAGCCACGGCATTACCGGCATGGCCGACATGGGCACCACGCCCCAGGACTGGATGACAATCCGTCGGGCAGGCGATGCCGGATGGTTGCAGATCCGTATCATGGCCTATGCCGATTCAATCGACACAATGCTGTTGATTGGTGGCCCGGGGCCGACGCGCTGGCTTTATGATGATCGTTTGCGCCTGAATGGCGTGAAGATTTACCTCGACGGGGCATTGGGGTCGCGCGGTGCTTTGCTCAAGCAGCCCTATGCCGATGATCCGCAAAACCGCGGTCTGGCTTTGACCAGCGGAACGCAGCTGCGCAATATGATGAGCCGTGCCGCGCTCGATAATTTCCAGGTCGCCATCCACGCCATCGGTGACGCCGCCAATGCCGACGCGCTGAATGCTATTGATCAATTGTCCGCCGATTACGGCGGCGACCGGCGCTGGCGGATCGAGCACGCGCAAATCGTCAATCCGGCGGACCTGGCTATGTTCGGGCAGCACGGCATTATTGCCAGCATGCAGCCTGTCCACCAGACCAGCGACCGGGTGATGGCCGAAGCGCGGCTTGGAGAGGAGCGGCTGGATGGTGCCTATGCGTGGCGCACAATCCTCGCACACGGTGGCATTCTGGCTTTTGGCACCGATGCACCGGTCGAAAAAGTCGACCCAATGGCAGGGCTTGCGACTGCCATCAGCCGCACAGATGCGGCGGGGGAGCCATTTGGCGGCTGGCATCCGGGTGAAACCGTGTCCCGCGAACAGGCATTGGCGGCCTATACCGCGAACGCTGCCTATGCAGGCTTTGCCGAAGGACGCTTCGGGCGTCTGACACCGGGGGAGCGTGCTGACTTCGTGTTTCTTTCCGCCGATCCTCTCCTGTCCGGACCTGAAGAGATACGTAATATCCGCGTGCTCGAAACATGGATTGCGGGGCGGAAAGTTTTCGACGCCAATATTGCAAATCCCCTGATCGATGCACCAGATAGCGATATGCAGTCAGGCCGCTGAGGCTTGATTTTATTCCGCGGCGTCCTCTGCGGCCGTTGCTTCAGCGTCGGGTTTTTCTTGCCCGTCCACTTCTACAGCGGCTTCCTTGGCGCGTAGTTTGGCTGCCTTACGCTCGCTAAGATGCATCAACACCAATGATCCCTCAAACAGCAGGATCAATGGCCCGGCGAGCATGACCTGCGAGACGACATCGGGCGGCGTAATCAGCGCTGAAACAGCAAATACCGCCACGATTACATAGCGGCGAGCCGCCACCAGCTGGCTGCGCGTCACCAATCCTGCGCGGTTGAGCAGCATCAGGAGCACCGGCAGCAGGAAGCTCACGCCAAAGGCGAGGATGAAACGCATCACCAGATCGAGATAATCCCCCATGGCGGGCAGCGCCTGCGCCTGCAATCCCCCAGCTTCCCCCTGAAAGCCAAGAAACCATGTGAAGGCGAGCGGCATGACCACGAAGTACGCCAGAGACCCGCCCATGATGAACAGCACTGGTGTCGCGATCAGGAACGGCAAGAAAGCCTTCTTCTCGCGGGCGTAAAGTCCCGGCGCAACAAAGGACCATAACTGGTTGGCGATAATGGGGAATGCCACAAAGAAGGCGGCAAAAAGCGCGACCTTTATTTCAACGAAAAAGGCTTCGTACAGGCGCGTGTAGATAAGTTGCCCCTGCCCTTCGGGAAAGGCATGTGTCAGGGGCACGACAAGAAATCCGAAAATCGTATCCGCAAAGTAGAAACACACGGCAAATGCCACGATAAGCGCCAGCACCGCCTTGACCAGTCGCCCGCGCAATTCAATCAGGTGATCGAGCAGCGGAGCCTGTGAATCATCCAGATCGTTCAGCTTGAATGCCATCGTCTATGCCTTTGATCCCGCGTCCGGATCGCGCGCGGCACTTTCGGCAGAAGATGCATCACCGGCGCTATCTGTAGAAGCAGGTTCTTCGCTATGCTGGGCCGCCGCTGCACGCTCCTTTGCAGCGATACGCTCCAGTTCCTCGCGCTTTTCAGGTGAAATCGTATGCGGATAAGGAGATGGCGGATAAGCGCCCGTAGGCTCCATCTCGACTGGCGCGCCATCCGGATGTTCGCGCATGATCTTTTCGTTTTGCGCTTTCCACTTCTTCTCCATCTCCTCCATTTCGGCTTCGCGGACGATGCCATCGAAACCGGCACGAAATTGCGCGGAAAGCTTGCGCAGCTTGCCGACCCAGCGCCCCACCGTGCGCAGCGCAAGCGGCATGTCCTTGGGTCCGATCACAAGGATCGCCACGATTGCAATGAGGAGCAATTCGGTTGCGCCAATATCAAACATGGGGCCGGCGCTCGCGTTGGAGAATTAGGAAGCGGATTTGTCGCCCGGGGCCGGCGTTTCGACCTTTTCGGCCTTGGCTCCGGAGCCGGCAGACGTGCCATTGCTGGTGGTTCCAGCCTGTGGCGATTGCGTCTCTATCCGCGGCTTCGGTTCCGAAGGAGTGTTGTTTTCTTCGGTCATGCCCTTTTTGAAGCTGCTGATACCTTTGCCGAAATCACCCATCATTTCCGAGATACGTCCGCGTCCGAACAGGACGAGCACGACAATCGCGACTATCAGAATCTGCCAAATACCCGGCTGCATGAGAATTTCCTTGTGGTAAACTTACCTTGCCAATCTAGGCATCTTTGTCGCGACTTTCCAGCATTGCCGCATAACCGCCCGATTCATCGTCCGACTGATCTACTTCATCTGCATCGTTATCGCCATCGACATTCGCTTCAGCGGCAAGCTGTTCTTCCTTTTGTGCCACCAGATCTTCATAGCTGGCATCAACCGGATCGAGCAGGCCCGCAGCCTTCAATTCATCCAGTCCCGGCAGATCCTTGCGCGATTCAAGTCCAAAGTGACCGAGAAATTCAGGTGTGGTCGCATAAATTACCGGGCGTCCGGGCACATCGCGCCGCCCCGCGACGCGCACCCAACCCGCTTCCATCAGCACGTCCAGAGTGCCGGCGCTAGTCTGCACACCGCGTATCGCCTCTATTTCGGCCCTGCTCACCGGCTCGTGATAGGCGATGATCGCAAGCACTTCTGTGGCGGCGCGGCTCAATCGGCGGACCTGTTCCTTTTCCTGGCGCAGTAAATGCGCAAGATCGGGTGCGGTCTGGAATTGCCAGCGTTTTCCCCTTTCCACCAGCACCACGCCGCGTCCGTCATACAATGCCTGCAATTGCTCCAGTGCGTCGCGCACATCGGCATCGCCAAGATGTGCGCTGATCTGTTCACACGTCATCGCTTCTTCGGCGGCAAAAAGGCAAGCCTCCACGGCGCGAGCAAGATCAGACGGTGGCGACGTCACGTGCTTACCCTGCGCAGATGCAAAGGTCCGAAAATTGCCTCCTGCCGCAATTCTGCCTTGCCGGTGCGCGCAAGCTCCAGCGCGGCGACAAAGCTGGATGCCAAGGCGGAGCGTTTCAGCTGCGGCTCGGCATCCCCGGGTAGGAAACTACGGATTTCCATCCAGTCGACACTTACGCCGAGCATCGCTGATACTCGGTCCAGCGCAGAATCGAGTGTCATTACGGGGCGATCCGCCACCATGTGCACGACAGGTTCGGTTCGCAATTTGACCTGCCCATAGCCATGAATCAGCTGATACCAGTCACATTGCCACGCATTCTTGCGCAGCACCTTCAATCCCTCTGGATTTCCACGCGCGAAAACATCGCGCCCCAGCCTGTCCCGCGCCATCAAACGCGCGCCTGCTTCGCGCATTGCGCCCAGCCGCTGGAGCCGCAATTGCAGCTTCAGCGCGAGTTCTTCGGGACTGGGGTCTTCCTGCTCATCCTTGGGCAGAAGCAGCGCGGATTTGAGATAGGCGAGCCATGCTGCCATCACCAGGTAATCCGCAGCAATTTCCAGCTTCAGCGCCTCCGCGTGCTCGATATAGGCAATATATTGATCGGTCAGCGCCAGGATGGAGATTGATTTCAAATCCACCTTCTGCCGGCGGGCAAGGTCAAGCAGCAGGTCCAGCGGCCCTTCCCAGACATCGAGTTCAAGGTAGAGCGCATCGGTATCGTCGCTGCCACCCGATGCGATACCGTCCCAATTCTCAGCCTGCGGGCCATCCTGTTCCACCGCATCGAAAAGCATGCCCTCTTCGACAGGATGGTTCATGGCGCCACCCCGGTAAGACCCAGCAGGCCATTGCGTGTCGCCAGCAATTCTGAACGTGGTGTGCTGTCTGCAGGCTTGCCCACACCCTTTAGTGCGCGATCAAGACGTGCGGCGGCCTTTTCTGTGATGGACGGAAGCGCCTCTACCGTTCCCCGCATATCAGCCAATTTGCCCCAGCAATTGAGAACCAGGTCGCATCCAGCCGCAAGGGCGCGCTTCGAGCGTTCTGGTATCGTGCCTTCAAGCGCCTCCATGTCGATGTCATCGCTGAGCAGAAGACCGTCAAAGCCGATCCTTTGGCGGATGATCTTTTCTATGACGAATTGCGACTGAGTGGCTGGCCGATCCGCATCCCATGCCGTGAAGCGGATGTGCGCCGTCATCGCCATTGGCGCGTCGGTCAATTTCGCGAATGGCGCAATATCAATGGCAAGCTCCGCCTCGGTCGCATTGACGATCGGCAGGTCCTTGTGGCTATCCACCGTTGCCCGACCGTGGCCGGGCATGTGCTTGACGCAACCCGCCACACCGCCACGTGCCAACCCATCCAGCACAGCTCTGCCCAGAGCCGCGACCTGCATCGGCTCATGCCCCAGCGCGCGGTCGCCAATCACATCATGCGCACCTTCGACGGTGACATCGAGCAATGGCAGATAATCGACCGTTATTCCCACTTCCTGCAAATCGAGCGCCAGCAATTGCGCATTGGCGCGGGCCGCCTCAATCGCGCTGGCGGGTGCGACATTATAAAGCTTGGCGAATTGTCCCTGCGGCGGATAGGCATCCCATTGCGGCGGCTTCATACGCGCAACGCGGCCACCTTCCTGATCAATCGAGATAAGCAGCTTCTCGCGGCCCTGGATCGCACGCAATTCATTGGTCAAAGCGCGCACTTGCGCCCTGTCCTCAATGTTGCGACCAAACAGGATATAGCCCGCTGGATCGGCATCCTTGAAGAATGCGCGCTCGTCTGCGGTCAGGGCCAGGCCGGACAGGCTGAAAATTGCGGGTGTCATAGCGCTATTTACGCCTGAAACCTCCTCTTTACGCAAGGATTTCTCCGCAGGACGTGGGGGAAAAGCGCGTCCCTAGCGGATATAGCATGCCCCACCGGCGTTACGGATGGCGCGGCAGGTGGCATCGGCGCTGGCGCGATCCCCTGCGATCACCTGCAATCGATATACCGTTGATCCGCTCACATCGCCTTCAATGATGCGGTGGCGCATGCCCGAAAGCACGCTGTAGCGGGTTGATTCGCTGCTCCATGCCGTCTGGGCATCTGCACGGCTGCCATAGGCGCCGATCTGGACATACACTGCGTTGGCAGTTTCAGCATTTCCGGAATTGCCGCTATCTTCACCTTGCGAGCGATCAATCGATGGACGCGCATCGGATCCACCGCCATCATTACTGGCGATCCGGCCTTCTGTATCCTTGCCTTCAGCCACCTCGAATGCCTGATCACCCGTGCCGGCGACCTCCATCCCACCCGGGTCATCCGGCCGTTGCTTGTAGCTGCCTTCGGGCGCGGCAATCGTGCTGCCGTCCGGGACCACATCAATTGCTGCACGGTCGCGGGTAAACCACCAGATCGCGGAGAGGAGCGAGCCGACCACTAAGAGGCCGATTACGGCGTAACTGACAAGGCGCCAGTCGAAGCTGCCTTCTTCCTCATATTCGTCGGATTCGAGCCAGGGAAGGCTTTCATCTTCATCGGCAAGAACAAGCTGTTCTTCCGCTTCATCGGAAGCTTTCAGTTCTTCACCCAATTCAAGACCATCATCCTCATTACCCGGATAGGCCATCGTCACAACTCCTCGACCGCCTCGACACCCAATAGCGCCAGACCATTACGGAGTACCTGCCCGATTTGGGTAGCGAGGAAAAGCCGCGCTGCCGACATCGCAGGGTCCTGTGTTACAATGAAGCGCTTTAGCGGATCATCATTTCCCAGATTCCAGAAAGCATGAAAAGTCGCAGCCAGATCATAAAGGTAGAAGGCGATACGATGTGGCTCACGCGCGCGGGCAGCGGCCTCGACTTCGCGTGGGAACTGCGCGGCCTGCTTAATCAGGGCCAGATCGTCCTCACCCAGCTTTTCGAGCGCATCGGACGACGCAGAAATGCCTTCCTCCGTCGATTTGCGCAGGATCGAACAAATCCGTGCATGTGCATATTGCACATAAAATACCGGATTTTCTTTTGAAGTTTCAATGACTTTGGAAAAGTCAAAATCCATTTGCGCTTCAGGTTTACGCGTCAGCATGGAGAAGCGCACCACATCCCGGCCAACTTCTTCCACCATGTCTGCAATGGTGACGAAATTGCCGCTGCGCTTGGACATTTTAGCGGGTTCACCATTGCGCAGAAGCTGCACCATCTGCACCAGCTTCACGTCGAAGGGCATTACTGTGCCCTGCCCTTCGGACAGTGCGGCCACAGCAGCCTTGATGCGCTTGACAGTCCCGGCGTGATCCGCGCCCCACACGTCAATCAGCGAGTCGGCTTTTTCTGCCTTCTGCATGTGATATGCGAGATCGGCCCCGAAATAGGTCCATTTCCCGTCAGATTTGCGAATCGGACGGTCCTGATCGTCTCCGAATTTGGTGGATCGGAACAGCGGCAGCTCAACCGCTTCCCAATCTTCGGGCGGTGCCTTGCCCTTTGGCGCTTCGAGCACACCGTCATACACCAGATCGTGTTGACGCAGCCATTCTTCCGCAGCTTCTGGCTTGCCCGCCGCCTGCAGCGCCGCTTCGGAGGCAAAAACATCGTGCTGGATACCCAGCAGCGCGAGGTCCGACCGGATCAATTCCATCATCCGTTCAACCGCAAGGGCACGGAACAGTGCGAGCCATTCGCTCTCCGGTTCTGCCGCGAAGCGATCACCAAATTCATCGGCAGCCGCCTTGCCGACAGGAACAAGATACTGGCCGGGATACAGGCCTTCCGGAATGGTCCCGATATCTTCGCCCAGGGCCTCGCGGTAACGCAGGTGAACCGAGCGGGCGAGCGTATCCACCTGCCCGCCTGCATCGTTGACGTAATATTCGCGCGTCACATCATGCCCGGCAAATTCGAGCAGGCTGGATAGGGCATCACCAACCACTGCGCCCCGGCAATGACCCATATGCATAGGACCGGTCGGGTTGGCGGAAACATATTCCACATTCACGCGATTGCCCGCGCCCATGTCAGACCGGCCATATTGCGCACCAAGCGCAGCGATGGCGCCGATTTCGTCGATCCACACTTTCGGGGCGAGGCGCAAATTGATGAAACCCGGCCCGGCGATGTCAGCGCTCTCGATCAAGGGATCGCGCGCGAGATGTTCGACAATCTTTTCGGCCAGATTGCGCGGATTGGTCTTTGCCGCTTTCGCCAGCACCATCGCGGCATTGGTCGCCAGATCGCCATGCGACGGATCACGCGGCGGTTCCACGCTGACATTGCCGCGCGACGTATCGGGCGGCAACGCGCCTTCGGCTTCCAGCGCGGCGAGAACAGCGTCAATTCTGGCCGCAAAGGCGGCATAAAGTGTTTTCGTTTCGGACATGGGCTGCGCCGTTAGCCTGTTTGGCGAAGCGCGAAAAGCGTCCTTATCGCGCTATTTCACCGCGTGGCGTTGTAGGCGAGCTGGTCTTCACTCAGCTGGAAGCCGATCAGAAGCTCGAAGGTGGCGCGTGCAATCGCCGCGCGCACATCGGGTTCGGACAGCGGATCTACCGCTGCCGACTGATCGCCTGCGCGACGACGACGAGTAATCCGCTGGCGAATATCGTCGGGCAGAGTCGCTGCGGCACGATCGACATAGGCACTGGCAGTCCCACTGGTCCGCGCACGTTCCTGTCCATCCGCGAAGGTCAGCGTAACCGTGCCAACGCGTTTTGCGACCACCGAAGATCCGCCGCGGGTAACGGTTGAAAAATACGGCAACTCCACCGTGCGTGCACCGCTGGTATTGCGACGCATGGCGATCACATCGAACGTAGCGGAAGAATGGACCTGCTCGCCTGTATCATTGCATGTGCTGCGCACATTGGTGATCATCGCGGTCACGTCCAGCGCATCGGCCGTGCGGGCATTTGCAGGCGAAAACAGCGTTATGTCCCCGGTATAGTCAGGCACGCCAACTGCCGGACACACAGAACGCAGGGACGTAATGCCCACCCCTTGGTCGACAACGATTTCGCCATCGGACTTGCACCCAGCAAGCAGGGCGACGGGAGCGACAAGAGCAATCAACGCGGATCGAAACTGCATAAACTTCCTTGAATATGGCAAGAGCGCGGCAAGCAGATACCGCCTCTGAAGGAACTGGCTCCTAGCCCTTTCCCGTGAGCGCGACAACCGCTAGAGGGGCGAGTATGAACGCCCCCTTTCAAGAAACGCGCGATGGCAATGTAAAACCGCCGCTTGTTGTGCTGATCGCCGCTCCGCGCGGATTTTGCGCCGGTGTGGACCGCGCGATCGATATTGTCGAAAAATCCATCGAACGCTTCGGTGCACCCGTCTATGTCCGGCATGAAATCGTGCACAATCGCTTCGTTGTCGACGGCCTGCGCGAAAAAGGCGCCATTTTTGTGGAAGAGCTGGATGAAGTACCCGCCGATGCCCCGGTGGTTTTCAGCGCGCATGGCGTACCCAAGGCGGTGCCGGCAGAGGCAGAACGGCGCAAGATGATCTATCTTGATGCAACATGCCCGCTGGTCAGCAAGGTGCACCGCCAGGCCGAAAGGCTGATTGAGAAGGGCCGCCACATCATCTTTATCGGGCATGAAGGCCACCCCGAAGTGATCGGCACAATGGGTCAGGTTGCCGAGGGCCAGATGACTCTGGTCGAAACGGTGGAAGATGTCGCCCAATTGTCCTTTGGCGCAAAGGATGATCTGTCCTTCCTTACGCAGACAACGCTTTCTGTTGACGATACCGCAGAGATCATTGCCGCATTGAAGGCACGTTTTCCGGATATATTGGCACCGCGTGCAGAAGACATTTGTTATGCGACTTCCAATCGGCAGGAGGCGGTCAAGGCAATGGCAGCCAGTTGTGACCTTGTGCTGGTGATCGGCGCGCCCAATTCTTCCAATTCACTGCGGCTGGTAGAAGTGGCGGAACGCATGGGCATCACTTCCAAACTGATCGGGCGCGCTTCGGATATTGAGCATGACTGGTTTGATGGCGTAGGAACACTTGGTCTTACTGCAGGCGCTTCCGCACCTGAAGTGCTGGTGCGCGAAGTGATCGCCAAGCTGGAAGAATGGCGCACTGTAGAGGAACAGCAGATTCGAACGGCTGATGAAAAGATGATCTTCAAACTGCCGCGTGAATTGACCGAATAGAGAGCGACCATGGCGGTCTATACCCAGCTTTCCGCAGAGGCACTGGCCGAGCTCATCGCGCATTATGACGTGGGTGAACTGGTATCGGCAAAGGGCATTGCCGAAGGTGTCTCCAATTCCAACTGGCTCATCGAAACGTATAAAGAGGGCGGGTCTTCGCGTTTCATCCTCACCATGTATGAAAGACGGATCGACCTTGCCGATCTGCCGTTTTTCCTTGGCCTGCTGGATCATCTTTCCACCAGCAGCGCCCCTGTGCCGCGCACGATACACGATAAGGAAGGTGCGGCGTGGCGTAATCTTGATGGCAAATCAGTTGCCCTGATCGAATTTCTGCCTGGCATTTCGGTCGACAGGCCTACTCCTGCACAAGCGCGCAATGTCGGCGCGGTGCTGGCGCAGATGCATGCAGCGGCAATGGATTTTCCGGTTCGCCGTGCCAATGACCTTGGTGCCGATGTTTCTGCCAGCGTGCTTGCGCAATGCGGCAGCGATGCTCTGGCGAAGATCAATCCGGCCCTGCCTGCTGCAATTGATGAAGCCCAGCGCGTTGCTGAATGCTGGCCGCATGGCCTGCCCCGTTCCATCATCCATTCCGATCTCTTCCCGGACAATGTGCTAATGCTGGGCGATGAGGTGAGCGGCCTGATCGACTTCTATTTCGCCTGCCATGATGCGATGGCCTATGATCTGGCAGTGACCCATGCAGCGTGGAGCTTTGCCGATCACGGACAAGACTATCGGGCCGATATCGGTCAGGCGCTGATCGCCGGTTACGAATCGGTGCGACCTCTACAACCAGAAGAACACGCCGCCATGCCGGTTCTGGCGCAGGGCGCGGCGATGCGGTTTATTTCCAGCCGTGCACAGGACTGGATCGAAACGCCTGCCGACGCACTGGTTTTGAAAAAGGATCCAATGGATTTCATGCGACGCTTTGAATTTTATCGTGACGGGGGCAGCGGAATCTTCACATGAAGCAAGTGGAAATCTTCACCGACGGGGCCTGCAAGGGCAACCCCGGACCAGGTGGCTGGGGCGCGCTTTTGCGCATGGGCCGACATGAGAAGGAGCTGTTCGGATCAGAGCCCGAGACCACCAATAATCGCATGGAAATGACCGCAGCGATCAAGGCGCTCAATGCACTGATTGAACCATGCGATGTCACGCTCCACACAGATAGCCGCTATCTCATCGATGGCATGACCAAATGGATTGAAGGCTGGCAACGCAAGGGCTGGATCAATGCGAGCAAGAAACCGGTGCGCAATGCTGATCTTTGGCATGATCTGATAGAAGCCGCAGCTCGGCATTCCATCGATTGGCAATGGGTAAAAGGCCATTCGGGCCACCCCGAAAACGATCGGGTGGACCAGCTTGCCAGTGATGCGGCAGAAGCGATCGCAGACCGATAAGCAAAAGGCCGGCCCGCGAAGGACCGGCCCATCACCATTGTATGGTCAGCAGACCTTAGCTTTCGTCGACAATTTCGGCGCCGGGGCCGTTCTTCTGAATCGAGGCGATAGCGTTCTTGGCGCTCGCCTTGGAAGAATAGCCTTCTGTAGAAAACATGATCTCGTCATTATATTTGAAGCGCACGCGAAACTCGCCTGCCTTGTCTTTGTAGATCTGGAACTGATGCGCCATCTAATAACCCTTTTCGTTAGATTTCCGCGCGCAACATACCGATCATGCCGCCCTTGGCTAGGCCATTGCAGCGGCAAATCTATCGGGCATATATAATTCTACATTCAGCCCTTTCGTCATGGTGTTACGGGGCAAATCAAGCAGCAATTGCGCGCCGAGCCGCGCGGCGGCGGGCGCGGTCTGAATGCCATATCCACCCTGTCCGGCGAACCAGAAGAAGTGCGGCATCCGCGGATCGAAACCGTAGACCGGTTTGCGATCGGGCGCAAAACTGCGCAGGCCCGCCCATTTGCGCTCGACCGCTTCCACGCGCCAATCAACCACGCCTTCAAGCCGGTCGATCGCCAATGCGACGTCCATTTCTTCAGGTGCGGCATCGCATGGCGGTGAAGCCACCTCATCATGCGGGCTTAGCCACAATTTGCCGCTATCGGGCCGGAAATAGAAATTCCCTGAAATATCAAGGCATAGCGGTACTGTATCGTGGAGGGCGGGATCTGTTCGCAATTGTGCCACGGTGCGCCGATAGGGTTGGATGCCAAGCGCCCGCGCCCCAGCCATCTGCGCCACCTCATCCGCCCATGCCCCCGCCGCATTGACGATTGTATGGGCATGAACTTGCCGACCATCCGAAAGGCAAAGTGTCCAGCCCCTGTCGCCTACGCAAGCTTCGAGGAGCCGTGCGCGGCACGCAATATGTGCCCCTGCCTTTCTGGCTTGCGCAAGATAATGCTGGTGCACTCCTGCAACGTCGATATCGGCACAGCGCGGCTGGTAGATCGCCCGGTCCCAAGCGGGCCTGATTCCGGGCACAAAGCCTTCCAGCCTGTCTCTGTCTATGCGCGTCAGATCAACGTCGGATTTGGCAAAGCGGCGGAGAAAATCCTGCAACACCTGCTCATCATCTTCACGTCCAAGATATAGTGCCCCACGTTCCTGCAGGAAGCCATGTTCGCGCAACCACAGGCCCGATGCGATCGTAAGAGGGGCTATGTCCGGTCCGCCATAACATTCTTCCCAGAAGGCTGCGGATCTGCCTGTGGCGTGGTAACCAGGGCTGTCTTCTGCCTCCAGAACAATGATGCTCTTGCTTGGGCCCCTGTTTGCCGCAAGGCCGATTTCGGCTGCAAGACTGGCGCCCGCCATGCCGGCGCCAATGATGGCGATATCATATTGTTCTGGCATCAGCGCGTCAGCGTCCGTTCCAGAAATTCGTCTATTCCGGCCAGCGCCCTGTTCCTTATGCTGTCTTCCTCACGCAGGATCTCGTGCCGGGCTTCTTTGCCAAAAAGAAGCGATTCCACTCTCGGTAACCGGGCGATGGCGCTGCGGATGGCTGATGGGCTGACGAGCCGATCGGCATTGGTCGCAACGATATAGACAGGCATATCCACCCCTTCCATCGCGCCGCGCCGGAACAGGGTCGCAGAGCTTTCCATCGCACCCTTAACCCACCCCCAACTGCCCGGACCGAGGCGCAACTCAGGACGGTGTTTGCGCCACCAGATTTCATCCTGATAGCGGGCCTTGTCGTGAGTCAGGAGATCGCCGCGCAAGCCTGCCTTGACACCGGGACGCTCACTCATTTTCCATGCGGGACGGCGCGGATCGCCCAGCTTCGTCATCAAACGCGCAAGGCCCAGCTTGATAGGCAGCGGCACCGCTTCGGGGAAAACGTCGAGCATCGGAGCCGACAGGACGAGCGCATCGGGAACAGGCGTCAGGACCTTTTCCATCACCGCCCGCAGCGTCAGGTGCCCGCCCATCGAATGCCCCATCAAGGCCAGAGGGCCTTCCCTGCCTTCAGCCCATTTCCGCCAGAAATCTGCAAGATCGGTGATCCAGAGGGCAAAATCATCAATATGCCCGGTCGAATCATCCAGCCCCAACCGACCAGAACCACCCTGCCCGCGCCAGTCGGCAGCACTCACCTGCCAGCCACGAAGGCGCCAGTGTTCGAAGCTCTCGATATATTTTTCATAGGCGTCACCGCGCCCCGCCATAAACAGCATTGAACCGCGATAGGGGACGTTGGCAGGGGGTGCTGGCCAGTCAATATAGCGGATCTCGTGGCCATCTTTGGCATGCCACACGCTTTCACTCGCGGCGGCTGGGATAGCGCGGCGATCGAAGCCCTGCCCTGTAGCGGGCTTGGTCATTGTAGTGGACACGAGTGGCAAAAACCCTTTCGTTTTACCTAACATCAACATTCGACCCTTGGTTACTTTTTGGTAAGCCATGGGCGCTAGCACAAGGCTCCAGGGACATTTGGGGGCCATATGTTAGACGATCCGATCAAGTACGCACTACTCGCCGCGCTGGCAATTGCGCTGCTGATTGCTGCGTTCACCGATCTCAAAAGCCGCCGCATCGCCAATTGGCTGAATGCGACTATCGCGCTTGGCGCTCCGCTGTTCTGGTTTGCCAGTGACATGGCCCTGTGGCCCGATGTCGCGATGCAAGTCGGCCTTGCTCTTGCTACCTTTGCCGTCCTGTCGATCCTGTTCGCGATTAAGGCGATGGGCGGCGGTGACGTAAAACTACTTACAGCGCTTGCGCTGTGGATCCAGCCGATGATCTTCCTGAAGCTGCTGGTGATGATGGCGCTGCTGGGCGGTGTGCTGACCCTGCTTTTCGGTGCCTGGCACATCATGCGCCGCCAGCGCGACAAGCTGGCTATTCCCTATGGAGTGGCCATCGCTCTCGCCGGTCTGTGGGCCATCGGCTCCTTCTATATTCCAGCAGCTGCTGCCGCGAGTGTCGCGGGGTGAACCTGATTTTAACCATTGCCGGGGTATCCGGTGAAAACCTTAATACACGATCCAACTGAGGGGGCTTGAAGCACCATGGACAAGAAAAAGCTCATATTGCTGGTAGGAGCGCTGATCGTAGCAATCGGTACAGCGCTCGCTGCCCGGAGCATGTTCGCCGGCGCGGCGGCTCCTGATGTTGAAGCCGCCCAACCTGAGGCGCAAGGCCCCAAGGTTCTGGTGGCCAAACGCAGCCTGCCTGTTGGCACGATCATCACTGCCGATGCCGTTGCCTACCAATTGTGGCCGCAGGAACTGGTTCAGGACGCCTATTTCATTGACGGCGAAGCCGATATGGACGGCCTTCTTGGCACAGTTGTGCGCAACCCGATGACTGCGGGTGAGCCGGTAACCCAGGGATCGCTCGTATCCCCCGGTGATCGCGGCTTCCTTGCTGCGGCGCTTGGCCCGGGCATGCGCGCTGTCACGGTTTCCGTATCTGCCCGCACCGGTGTAGCCGGCTTCGTATTCCCGGGTGACCGTGTGGACATGGTGCTGACGCAAACCGTTCGCGGCACTGGTAATGATGCCGATCCATTGCAGGCGTCTGAAACGATCCTGACCAATCTTCGTGTGCTTGCCACCGACCAATCCACAGAGACAACCAGCGACGAAAGCGGCCGTACCGTTGTACGCGCTTTCCGTACAGTGACGCTCGAAGTGACACCGCGCATCGCGGAAAAGATCGCCGTCGCTCAGACAATCGGCACAATCAGCCTGGCCCTGCGCTCCATTGCGGACAACCAGACTGAACTCGAGCGTGCACTTGCATCAGGCAGCGTCGATTTGCCGGATAATGCAACCGCTGAAGAAGAAGAAGCCTTGCTCCGCACTGCTATCTCTCGCCCTGCCGAAGGTGGCACCACCTTTGCTACCGGCGGAGATGTCTCGCGCTTCCAGCGTAGCTCGGTTCCGTCGCGTGCTCCTGCAGCTCCGCAGGCTGGGGCACAGGCAAATGCCGATGGCTTCGCAGCTCCTGCAATACCCTCCGGCCCGACTGTTCGTGTATCTCGCGGCAAGGCCACCACTGTAGAGCCTGTCAGCCGGGGCGCAGGTGCGCTGCTCGACCGTCAGGCCAATGCCATGGGACGCGGCGCTGCCGTCGCCCCGGCTGGCATGACGACCCTGCGGTGATCGCCATGATGAACCACACGCAAAATTACACACGTTCCAACGGAAACGTTCCGAAAGGCAAGACCATGACCAGTCGTCTTTTCAAGACTGTTTTGAGTGCCGCCTGTGCGCTCGCGCCGCTGGCGATAATGCCCGCCGCTCCGGCCCAGGCCCAAACCGTGCGTCCCGCACAGGATATCGTCCTTTCCATCGGCCGCGGTGAACTCGTGACCGTGCCGGGCAATATGGCAGACATCTTCGTCTCCGATGAAGGCGTTGCCGATGTCCAGGTAAAGTCACAGCGCCAGCTTTATGTCTTCGGCCTTTCGGGTGGCGAAACCACTATCTACGCCAGCAACTCTTCAGGCGATATCATCTGGTCGGCCAATATCCGGGTCGGTTCCAACCTCGACAGCATCGATCAGATGCTGGGCCTGGCGATGCCGGAAGCCGATATTTCGGTTGCGACAATGGGCTCCAACACAGTGCTTCTTACTGGCACGGTGGCAGCGCCCGAAGATGCCTCGGAGGCAGAACGTCTGGTGCAGGCCTTTGTCGGACCTGACTCCAACGTCATCTCTCGCCTTCGCATGTCGACGCCCCTGCAGGTCAATCTGCGCGTCCGCTTCGCCGAAGTCAGCCGCTCGCTTGTTCGCAACCTTGGTGCGAACTTGACGACAATCGACGGCAGCAGCGGTTTCCAGTTCGGTGTCGGACAGGGTCGTTCGCCGACCTCTTTCAATCCGGGCACCGCCACTGGCGTCGGCACCGGCAGTATTACAGTGCAGGTGCCCGATCCCAACAATCCCGGCCAGTTCATCGAACAGGCGGGTACCAATATTGCCGGCATCAACCCCGGCACGACAATCGGCGCCGTGGGCGAATTCCTCGGTCTGGATATCGCTGCTGCACTCGACATTGGTGAAACGCGCGGCCTTGTTACCACGCTGAGCCAGCCGAACCTGACTGCGCTTTCGGGCGAAACCGCCGAATTTCTTGCTGGCGGCGAATTCCCGATCCCGCTCAGCCAGGGTCTTGGAACCACCACGGTAGAATATAAGAATTACGGCGTCAGCCTCGCCTATACGCCGATCGTGCTGTCCAATGGCCGCATTTCGATCCGCGTGCGTCCCGAAGTGTCCGAACTTTCCAGCCAAGGCGCTGTAACGCTTAACGGCTTCGTAATACCGGCGCTGACGATCCGCCGTGCGGAAACAACAGTAGAACTGGGATCGGGCGAAAGCTTCATGATTGCAGGTCTGCTACAGAATGCGTCCCAGAACACCATCGATCAGGCCCCTGGCCTTGGCGATATTCCTGTGCTTGGCAATCTGTTCCGCTCCACACAGTTCCAGCGCGGCGAAACCGAGTTGGTCATCGTGGTCACGCCATATCTGGTGCGCCCTGTAAACGATCGCGACATCCGCCTGCCAACTGATGGCTTCGGCGTTCCCAATGCTGCCGAGCAGTTCATGATGGGACGAGAATCTGCCGGTGAAAACGGCGGTATGCGCCCGATGCCGAGTGCTGCAACTCCCGCACCCGAAGGTCCGGACATCAGCCTGAACGAACAGAGTGACACGGCACTGGCAGGCGGCAATGCCCCCAACGGTGCTGCAACGCAAACCGCGGCAGCCACGCCCGGCTTCAGCTTCAACGACGGAGAGTGATCGCCATGACAACCCGTACCAAACGCCTTGCCGCGACAGCCCTGGCGCTCTCCATCGGCTTCGGGCTTTCCGCCTGCGGCACGATGAATACAGAGCCGCAGAACATGTCGCTCAATTCAGTCAACCAGCCGGTTGTGGAACGCAATAATTTCTCGCTCGACCTGGTCAGCAGCGGCAGCGGTCTGACCGTGCCTGAACAGGTTCGCCTGGCCGACTGGTTTGAAATGCTGGAACTTGGTTATGGCGATCGCATCGCCCTGGATGACCCTGCAAGCAGCCCTGCCGTGCGTGAAGATGTCGCTGCTGTGGCAAGCCGCTTCGGCATCCTGTTGAGCGATACCGTTCCGGTGACCGTAGGCTATGTCGATCCCGGTAATGTCCGCGTAGTTGTGACGCGGACCACCGCCCATGTGCCCGGCTGCCCGATCTGGAAGGATGAATATGGCGTCGAAGTTGGCAATCAGACGTCGCCCGGCTTCGGCTGCGCGGTTAACAGCAATATTGCCGCGATGGTCGCCGATCCCGAGCATCTGCTCAATGGCGCGAGAGGTTCCGGCGACACGGTTGTCCTGACATCGAACCGCGCGATCGATTCCTACCGCAATGCCGAGCCCACCGGTGGTGGCGGCACCGCCCTGCCCGAAGTTTCGTCCGAAGGGGACTAATCAGATGAGTGCACAATGGAAACCCGGACCGCTCGGAAATCGTGAGCCGTTCTCCGCCTACATCTGCGACGAAGGTGCCCTCGATGCACTTCGCCCGGTGGTTATCGAAATGGGCTGGCAGCCTGAAAAGTGCAACAAGGGCGGTCTGCGCAATGCAATCCAGTCCCTGTCGATTGCAGCCAGTCCCGCGATCCTGATGGTCGACCTATCCGAAAGCGGCGATCCGCTGAACGATATCAACGCCTTGGCCGAGGTTTGCGAACCGGGCACCGTGGTGATTGCAGTTGGCCAGGTGAATGATGTTCGCCTATACCGCGATCTCGTCGCCAGCGGCATTCACGATTACCTGCTGAAGCCGCTTTCGGCCAATCAGGTGCGCGATGCCCTGACGCAGGCGCAGGCAGTGTTCTCCGCCCCGCGCAGTTCAGAAGGCGAAGCCGAGCACGAACATGTCGCGACCGCCGTCGTCGGCACACGCGGCGGCGTTGGTGCCTCCACCATCGCGACTTCGCTCGCTTGGCTGTTCTCGATCGAACATGAACGTTCAACCGCGCTGCTCGACCTCGATGTGCACTTTGGCACTGGCGCGCTCTCGCTTGATCTCGAGCCGGGCCGTGGTCTGACCGACGCAATCGACAATCCGAGCCGCATCGATGGCCTGTTCATCGAACGCGCCATGATCCGCGCGAACGATAACCTTGCCATCATGTCTGCCGAAGCGCCAATCAATGCTCCGGTCATGACCGATGGCACCGCGTTCCTGCAGCTGGAGGAAGAATTCCGCCAGGCGTTTGACATGACGGTGATCGATCTGCCACGCAACATGCTGATCAACTTCCCCCACCTCTTGGCGGAAGTGAATGTTGTCACGCTGGTAACGGAGCTGACGCTGGCTTCGGCCCGCGATACGATCCGCCTGCTGTCCTGGCTCAAGACCAACGCACCCAACACTCATCCAATGATCGTGTGCAACAAGATGCAGTCCGGCGCGGCGGAAATCAGCAAAGCCGATTTCGAAGCCTCGATTGAACAGAAGATCAATTATCAGATCAACCTTGATCAGAAAGCTGCGTCCAATGCGGCAAAGCTGGGCCAGACCTTTATCGAGGCCAACAAGGCTTCACGGACGGTCAATCCCCTGCGCGACATTGCCAAGACGATTGTCGGTGTCAGCGAGGATGACGGTGCGAGCCTGCAACAGCCTGCCAAGCAAGGCTCCATGCTTGGCAAGTTTGACATCAAGTCACTGCTGAGTGGCTCTTCAAAGAAGTCCAAGGCGCCTGCCGCTGCAGTTGAAGCTGCAGAATAGTGGAAGCGTGGGGTGGTGAGATCCACCCCCACTCCCCACCCCATTGACTCCAGAATAAGAGAAGGCGGACCATGAACATCATCCAGCTCCTGCTAGTGGCCGGCGGCCTCATGGGATTGATGATCCTCGGATACGTCTTGGTGTCTGGAAAATCGCCGGACAAGGAAAGCCAGCGACGCCTTCAGTCCTTGCGTTACCGCCATTCCGACAGCACGGTCGACAAGGTCGAAAGCCAGCTCAAAAAGGCTATCGCCGCGCGCAAGCCGAAAAAGTTCAAGGCAGCCGGTTCCGGTTCGCGGGCAGAGGCCCTTGCAGTGCGTTTGAACCGTGCCGGCAAAAGCTGGACGGTGCAGCAATACCTTTACGCATCGCTTGCCCTTATCATCGCGGTGAGCGCCTTGATCTTTCTCCAATCAGGGGCCCTGATGCTTTCCTTGGGCCTGGGTGTCGTGATCGGCGCGGGTCTTCCGCATCTGATTGTCGGCCATTTCATCAAGCGTCGTACCAACCAGTTCAACTCCAAATTCCCCGACGCCATCGAATTGCTCGTGCGCGGTCTGCGGTCTGGTCTACCGGTGGGTGAAACGCTGACGGTGGTAGCACAGGAAGTGCCCGGACCCGTCGGTGTCGAATTCCGCTCTGCTGTGGAACGCATCAAGATTGGCCGCACGATGGAGGAATCGCTCCAGGAAACAGCCGACAAGCTCGGCACGGCCGAATTCCAGTTCTTCGTCATCACGCTCGCAATTCAGCGCGAAACGGGCGGCAACCTTGCAGAAACGCTCTCCAACCTTGCTGACGTGTTGCGCAAACGCGCGCAGATGAAACTGAAGATCAAGGCGATGAGCTCTGAATCCAAGGCCTCCGCCTATATCGTGGGCGCGCTGCCCTTTATCGTTTTTGGCATGATCTACTGGATCAACCCCAATTATATCGGCGGCTTCTTCGAAGATGAACGCCTGATCGTAACCGGTCTTGGTGGCCTAGTGTGGATGAGCATCGGGGCCGGTATCATGGCCAAGATGGTCAGCTTCGAGATCTGAGCGCGGAGGAGATGGAAACAATGATAATGATGGCTCCCTCGCAAAGTCCGACCTTGCTCGGCGTTGATATCGTACTGGTCGGCTCGGTCCTGGCTGGCATGGCCGCTGCCGCAATCCTGCTCGCAATCTACGCAGCGGTCACGGTGAAAGACCCGATGGCCAAGCGCGTAAAGGCGCTTAACGAGCGCCGTAATGAACTTAAATCCGGCATGCTGACCCAAACTGCCAAGAAGCGGCAAAGCCTGGTCCGCAAGACTGACACTACCGAAAAGGTGAAAGACACGCTTGCAGGCATGAAGGTCTTGCAGGAAAGCCAGATCAAGGACGTGCAGCAAAAGCTGGCGCAAGCTGGCTATCGCAACAAGGAATTTGCTGTCGTCGTCATCTTTGCCCGCATGGTGTTGCCCGTTGTGCTGGGCCTTGCCGGCGTTGTCATGTTCTACTGGACCGACATGTTCCCCGACTGGAGCAACTTCAAAAGGTTCATGGGGTTTGCGGTCATGGTCGTGGCAGGTTACAAGGGCCCCGAAGTCTATCTGAAGAATATCGCCACAAAGCGCACCAAGATGATCCAGAAGGGTCTGCCTGATGCGCTCGACCTTCTGGTGATCTGCGCCGAAGCAGGTTTGACCGTCGATTCCGCCTTCAACCGCGTGGCCAAGGAACTGGGTCGTGCCTATCCCGAACTGGGCGATGAATTCGCGCTGACCGCAATTGAGCTGGCCTTCCTCACAGAACGTCGCCAGGCATTCGAGAACCTCGCCTATCGCGTCGATCTTGATGCCGTGCGGGGCGTGGTAACGACGATGATTCAGACCGAGCGTTACGGTACGCCGCTGGCCTCTGCCCTGCGCGTTCTGTCTGCCGAGTTCCGTAATGAACGCATGATGCGCGCTGAAGAAAAGGCCGCGCGCCTACCCGCCATCATGACGGTGCCGCTGATCCTGTTCATTCTGCCCGTGCTGTTCATCGTGATCCTGGGTCCGGCAGCATGTTCCATTGCCGACGCATTCGCCGGAGATGGACCAGGAAGCAACTGACCGCCATCCCGCAATGTGGGATCGCACGAAAAACCCCGCCCGGCTTATTACCGGGCGGGGTTTTCTTGTCTCTACATGACGGTTTGCTGCCCTGGCAGGAGTTACCGCAAGCCGCCGGTGCCGGGCAAATCATCATCCGAAAGAGCCTCTGCCTTTGCGCGAGCGCGCGCCAGCAGGGTTCTGAACAAATCGAGCTCTTCTGCCGAAAAGCCTGCAAACAGCTGACGTTCCATTTCCAGCGCCAATGGCATAATCTCGCCATGCATGGTCGTGCCCTCACTGGTCAGCGCAAGAAGATGCGAACGGCCATCATGTTCATTGGGTGTACGCTGAGCAAGGCTGCGTTCTTCCAACACCTTGCACGCGCGGTTGACCGCGACTTTATCCATCAATGTGCGCTTGGTGAGTTCTCGCTGGGTCTGCGGGCCGGCATCGCCAAGTACCGCCATTACGCGCCATTCAGGAATGCTCAGTTCCCATCGCTGCCGATATTCCTGCGCAATACGTCCGCTCACGGCATTGGATGCCAACGAAAGTTGGTATGGAAGGAAGCGGGCAAGTGTACTTGTCGGTTGCATAAGAAACTTCTTGATAAATTTTCAACGATTTTGCAAGTTTACGCTATTCAGATTCGGCGATTTAACCATATTATTGCGTCGCGCCAGCCTATTTCCAAAGTCGGCGGGTGATTGCGTCCAATTTGCTTGACGCAAGCGGGTCCCAATTGTCCTTCGGCGTAATAATTGCAGTATCAAGGATCGTATCGATCGGACTTGCCTTGCGCTGTTTCGGCAATCCGGCACCGAAGTGTGTCAGCATGCTGCGCGCCTTGTCGGCATTGCCTGCCATTACCTTGAGAATCGCGGCCACGTCGACATCGCCCTTGTCACGCCAGCAGTCGTAATCGGTGACCATGCCGATAAGAACATATGGCAGCTCCGCCTCTCGGGCGAGGCGTGCTTCGGGCATGGCGGTCATGCCGATCACATCGCCGCCCCATTCACGATACATCAGGCTTTCCGCCCGCGTTGAGAACTGTGGTCCTTCGATGGCGACATAGGTGCCGCCCTGATGCACCCTGGTGCCGGCCTTGCCGCATGCCTTCCCCGCCATTTTCGAGAGCCTTGGGCAGACAGGATCAGCCAGCGGAACATGTGCCACGATGCCCTTGTCAAAGAAGCTGCGTTCCCGCACCAGAGTGCGGTCGATGATCTGGTCCACCACGACGAATTCGCCGGGCGCGATATCTTCCCTGAGGCTGCCAATGGCGGAAACCGCCATCAAATCTGTCACGCCACAGCGTTTGAGCGCATCCACATTGGCGCGGTAATTGACATCCGAGGGAGAGAGCCGATGGCCCGCCCCGTGGCGCGCGATGAAGGAAAATTTGACGCCTCCGATGCGTCCGGTCGCGATCGGGCCTGAAGGTTCACCAAAAGCGCTGTTCACCTGAATTTCCTGCGCGTCTTGCAAGTCACCCGGCTCATACAGGCCGGAGCCGCCAATCACGCCGATGTGCCATTCGGCCATCTAACCACCCTCCCGCCGTGTTATCGCCATCCGCGCCTCCTACCGACACGAGCCTTCCGGTCAAGCAGTGCAGGGAATTGCAAAGAGAAAGGGCCCCGCAACCAAAGTTGCGAGGCCCCTTGCTCATGTCGCAGAATGCGAAGCTTAGAAGCGGATCGAGATCGAACCGAAGAATTCGCGACCGTCGAGATCGTAGCCATTGCCAATTGATATGTTCGAAACGCCGAACACTTCATTGGTGTCGATCAGCGGGGGTGCTTCATCGAACAGGTTTGTCACACCCGCGCGCAGCGTAATGAAATCGCTGAATTCATACCGCATCGAGATGGTGTGGACGAAGTAATCGTCTGCATGGCCGACGCCGCGGCAGAACACACCGTCACCAACAACCACGCCATCCGGGGTGAAGACGCCGGAAACGTCATCATAGGTGCCCGAACCATTACCGAGGCAGGTATCGGAATTGAAGCCGGTGGGTTCGCCGTCAGGGCCACGGCCAAACACATCGCTGAATTCATCGACGCCGCTTGCCGCCTGACTGGTCTTGCCAATCCAGCGGGTCTGCCATGTGAACATGAAGTCGCCATAGCCGACAGTGCCGATTGCACGGCCCGTCCAGCGCGGGAAGCCGAATTCACCGGTCTCCTCATCGAAATCGTCCTCGCCATCCTCAGAGACGAAGAGAGTGCTGCGTTCGATGAGGTGGTTGGCACGCAGGTTCAACCCGAGGTCGAGCACATCGCCGCCCATGGGGAATTCATAGCCAAAGGTGGCGTTGAAATCGAGACCACGGACCGTTTCCTTGTCCTGATTGAGGAAGGTCGGGAATGCCTGGCTAATCAGCGCACGTTCGCCCGACGAATAGCGAATCTGGTCACAGAAAACGCTGCGTACATCGTCATCATCAAGGTAACATTCGTCGATTGCATATTGTGCCGTCAGTTCTGCTATCGAATCTTCGACGATGATCGAATAATAGTTCACGTTGAACGACATATCGAATGCGCCGAAATTATCCGCCACAGCAATACCAGTGGTAAATGAGCGCGAGGTTTCCGGATCGAGATCCAGCGAACCCTGGTTGGCAACTTCGATGCTGCTGAGCTGGTCTGTGTTCGAACCGGCAGCGTTTACACCAACCGCTTCCGGATCCCGACCTTCACGTTCGCAGATTTCAAGGATACGCGGATCGCGATCATCATCCTGCGGCTGATAGCTACCATTCAGCGCGTCAAATGCCCCATTCGGAACGGCGCATGGATCGGAGATTTTGGTGAAGCCGGTTATCTGCGCGGCATCGAAATCGCCGACATCGCGGGGTGCCTCTGTTCCGAGGATTTTCAGAGGCGAAACGCTGGAGTAGGTGTCACGAACAACGCGCGAACCAGTGACGACGATTCGCTCCCAAGTATAATAAAATCAGTGTCTTTTGTAATTTCATTTCAAGACTAATTGCTCTGGCGGCGATCAATATGTGGTTTTTGATACAGGTTGAGCGGTCATCCTGATGCTTCAGGACACCATGTGACCTGCGTCCTACAAGCACGATAGGAGGGCAGGAAACCGCCTGCCCTCCTATCGTGCTTTCATCCAGTTTTCCGGCTGTTCAAGTGACAGTCATTTCCAATTCGCCGTCACGGTCATCGATATGCACGGTGCTGCCATCGGGCACTTTGCCTGCCAGCAGTAGTTCAGCCAGAGGATCCTGCATGTAACGCTGCACGGCGCGCTTCAGCGGACGCGCACCATAGACAGGATCATAGCCTACACGGCCCAGCCAATTGCGCGCGCTTTCGGTGAGATCCAGGGTGATCTTGCGGTCCTTCAGCAGCTTTTGCACGCGCGCCACCTGTATCTCCACAATCGGAGCCATATGCTCCTGCCCCAATCGGTGAAACAGCACGATCTCATCCAGCCGGTTGAGGAATTCGGGGCGGAAATGGCCGCGCACCGTATCCATCACCTGATCTTCCACATCGGCCACCTTCTGGTCATCGCCGAGGTTTGAGAGATACTGGCTGCCAAGATTGCTGGTGAGGATGATGAGCGTGTGGCTGAAATCGACCTTGCGGCCCTGACCGTCGGTCAAATGACCATCGTCCAGCACCTGCAACAGCACATTGAAGACATCGCTATGCGCTTTTTCCACCTCATCGAACAACACCACCTGATATGGCCTGCGCCGCACAGCTTCGGTCAACACCCCGCCTTCTTCATATCCGACATAACCCGGAGGCGCGCCGATCAGCCGGGCGACTGCGTGTTTCTCCATGAATTCGCTCATGTCGATGCGCACCATCGCCTGATCATCATCGAACAGGAATGCCGCCAGCGTCTTGGTCAGCTCGGTCTTGCCGACACCGGTGGGGCCAAGAAAGAGGAAGCTGCCCAGCGGGCGATTGGGGTCCTGCAGCCCTGCCCGCGCGCGGCGCACGGCCTTGGACACGGCATTGACCGCCTGCTCCTGCCCGATAACCCGCTTGCCCAGCTCATCTTCCATCTTGAGCAGCTTTTCGCGCTCACCCTCCAGCATTTTCTCGATCGGCACTCCGGTCCAGCGGCTAACGACGGAGGCGATGTCATCCTCCGTCACCTCTTCGCGCAGAAGTGCGTTCTCAGTCGTTTCTCCGGCGGCGGCGAGTGCCTTTTCCAGTTCCGGAATGCGTCCGTAGGAAAGCTCGCCCGCCTTGGCGAGATCGCCGGCACGCTGGGCCTGTTCCAATTCGATCCGCGCCGCGTCCAGATCCTCCTTGATGCGCGCTTCGGCATTGATTTTGTCGCGCTCGTTCTGCCAACGCGTAGTCAGTTCGGAGGATTGCTGTTCAAGATTGGCCAGTTCCTCGCGCAGAGCATGAAGGCGATCTCTGCTTGTCTGGTCGGTCTCCTTGTCGAGCGCGGATTCCTCAATCTTGAGCTGGATGATACGCCGGTCGAGCGTTTCGATTTCTTCCGGCTTGCTTTCTACTTCCATCCGGATGCGGCTCGCCGCCTCATCCATCAGGTCAATCGCCTTGTCGGGCAGGAAACGGTCGGAAATATAGCGTTCGGAAAGCTGCGCTGCCGCAACGATTGCACCATCGGTGATGCGTACGCCGTGATGCAGTTCGTATTTTTCCTTGAGGCCGCGCAGGATCGATATGGTGTCCTCTACACTCGGTTCGTCCACGAATACGGGTTGAAACCGGCGTTGGAGCGCAGCATCCTTCTCGACATATTTCTGATATTCGTCGAGCGTGGTAGCCCCGATGGTGTGCAGTTCGCCGCGTGAAAGGGCGGGCTTCAGGAGGTTGGAGGCATCCATGCTGCCTTCGCTCGCACCGGCACCGATCAGCGTGTGCATTTCGTCAATGAAAAGGATGATCTCACCTTCAGCGCCCTTCACCTCGTCAAGCACACTCTTGAGCCGCTCTTCAAACTCGCCGCGATATTTGGCGCCTGCGATCAGCGCGCCGAGATCAAGACTCATGAGGCGGCGATCCTTTAGGCTATCGGGCACGTCGCCATTGGCAATGCGCAGCGCAAGCCCTTCGGCAATCGCGGTCTTGCCAGTGCCGGGTTCGCCAATCAGCACGGGATTGTTCTTCGTCCTGCGGGCAAGGATTTGCACCGTGCGGCGAATTTCCTCGTCGCGCCCGATTACAGGGTCGAGCTTGCCCTCACGCGCAGCCTCGGTCAGATCGCGGGCGTATTTTTTCATCGCATCATAGGCGGCTTCGGCATTGGCTGAATCAGCCGTCTTGCCCTGACGCAATTCATTGATCGCGATGTTGAGCGCCTGTGCGGTCAGTCCGGCCTCCGTCAAAGCTTTGCCCGCCTTGGTATCCTTGGCCATCACGAAAGCGAGCAGCAATCGCTCTACCGTGACATAACTGTCGCCGGCCTTATCTGAAATCTGTTCGGCCTGATCCAGAATGCGCACGGCATCATTATCCAGCCCCGGCGTCGCTTGCGCACCAGAGCCTGACACCGCCGGAACCTGAGCCAGCAAGGCATCCACCTGCTGCACCGCAGCGCCTGGATTGCCACCAGCCCGCTGGATCAATCCGGCAGCCATCCCTTCTTCATCCTCGAGCAGCGCCTTCAATATATGTTCGGGTGAAATCCGCTGGTGATTGCTGCGGATAGCGACGGTCTGCGCGCTTTGGAGGAAGCCGCGTGCGCGATCTGTGAATTTATCGAGATTCATATCGTGTCCCTCAAAATCTGTTCTCACGAGAGATAATGTTGCATTTCTGCAACACAAGGTCCGCGTGAAGGGATATTCATTTTGGCTTCCCTTTTGCTTTTGCCAAGGCCACGCCCGATCAGAAAATAGGTAAATGACCGAATGGCATCGACGAAGGGGAGAGTGGTCGATGGCGACAAACTCCGCAGAACAGTAGATGCATGCATGATAGGCAATTTGCCATTGTTGGCAGTCCGCCACAGCTGAAGCCGCGCTTCAACGCGCCGGGCCACGGACCAAGGTCCTTCTTCTCGTACGGATGGCCTACACACCATATGGGGGCCTGCAGGAATTAGCCTGTGCGCCGCTAGGGGGTATCGGGCAGAAGGAATTTTATCTTGGAAGACGACACGGACAAGCCATTTCGCAGCCGCAAAGTGCCCAGCAGTCGCGCTGCCCGTATCGGAACCTTCGGGCGATTGGCTGGTGGTCTAGCGGGCGGTGTGCTGGCCGAAGGGGCACGGCGGCTTGCGCGCGGGGAAAGACCGCGATTGCGCGATGTCATGCTTACCCCAGGCAATGCTATGCGCCTTGCTGATCGCCTGTCCCATTTGCGCGGTGCAGCGATGAAGCTGGGGCAGATGATCTCAATGGATGCAGGCGACATGCTGCCGCCCGAACTTGCCCAGATCCTTGCCCGCGTGCGCGAACAGGCTGACAGGATGCCGCCAGCGCAATTGCGCGACGTGCTCGATACGCAATGGGGCACGGGTTGGCTCGCCGGTTTCGCCAGTTTCAACCCCCGCCCCATCGCTGCCGCGTCTATCGGTCAGGTCCATCGCGCCGTCAGCAAGGATGGCCGTGAACTGGCGATCAAGGTGCAATATCCGGGCGTCAGGCAAAGCATCGATGCCGATGTCGACAATGTCGCCACGCTCTTGCGCGTTTCAGGCTTGCTGCCCGCAGAACTCGACATTTCCTCGCTACTCGAAGAAGCAAAGCGGCAATTGCATGAAGAAGCCGATTACCTACGCGAGGGTGAAGAGATGATGCGCTATCGCGCACGGCTAGACGGTCATCCCGATTTCGTCGTGCCCGCGCTCGCGCCGGAATTTTCGACCGACCTTGTGCTGGCAATGGATTATTTGCCGGGCAAACCTGTGGAGGTGCTCGAAACCATGGCGCAGGATGAACGCGACCGGGTGACCGGCATGGTCATTGCGCTGGTCCTGCGCGAATTGTTCGAATTTGGCGTGATGCAGACTGATCCCAATTTCGCCAATTATCGCTATCAGCCCGATACCGGAAAACTGGTGCTGCTGGATTTCGGTGCCACCCGCGCTGTCGCCCCGCAGGTTGTTGAAACCTATCGCAGACTGTTCGCTGCAGGCCTTGATGAAGACCGTGCTTCCGTGCGCAAAGCGGCGGTGGAGGCCGGCTTCATCGGGCCAGGCGTGCTTGACGGGCATGGAGAGCGGCTGGACCGGATGATCGGCATTATCGTCAGTGAAATGAACCGTCCCGGCCCCTTCGACTTTGACGACCGCGCCTTTGTCTCGGTTTTGCGCGAAGAAGGCATGGAGATGGCGGCAGATCGCGCCACATGGCATATCCCCCCGGTCGAAGCGCTGTTTGTTCAGCGCAAGATCAGCGGCACAGCCTTGCTCGGCGCGCGGTTGAAAGCGCAGGTCGATGTGCGCGAAATGGTGCGGCCCTATGCGCACCCTGGCGGGCCCGAAGCGGGTTAGAACCGCCCCCGCAGCGCCTGATAGGCTGCCGCAGTAACGGTGTTGGCCAGATTGAGCGAACGAATATGGTTTGACCGCATCGGCAGATGAAATTCCCGCCCGCGATGTGCCGCTCTCAATGGCTGGGGCAGGCCCACTGTTTCGCTGCCGAATACAAGAAAGGCATCGTCCGGATATTCCGGTGTGTAGAAACTGGTGGGAGCGTCATCTTCAAACAGGAACAATTGGTCGTCGCGCACCCGCCGCTGTGCCAGGAATTCTTCCCAGCTGGCAAATTCCGCCAGGCGCACATGCTGCCAGTAATCCAGCCCGGCGCGTTTCAGCCGCGCATCGGTGATGGTGAAGCCATATGGCCGGATAAGCACCAGTTCCATGTCCAGTGCCACACAGGTGCGGCCCACCGCGCCGGTGTTACCGGGAATTTCCGGATGAACGAGGACGATGGAGGTCAGCTTACCCGCTCCTGCGCAGCTACTAGCCCAGCTTGTCCTTCAATATCTGATTCACAACCGTCGGATTGGCTTTGCCCTGCATTGCCTTCATCGTCTGGCCGACGAAGAAGCCGAACAGTTTGTCCTTGCCCGCCTTATACTGCTCTACCTTGTCGCCATTGGCAGCAATGATCGTGTCGATTGCAGCTTCGATAGCGCCAGTGTCGCTGACCTGCTTAAGCCCTTCTGCATCAGCAATTTCATCAGGTTCGCGGCCGGATTTAAGAACGATCTCGAAAATCTCTTTCGCCTGCCCGCCTGAAATCTCACCGGCATCCTGCATCTTGAGGATGGCGGCCTGCCTTGCGGCAGTGGCATGGGCTGCATGACCATCGTCACCCAGCGATTTCAGCACGCCGGGCGCCACTGAAAGCGACCAGTTGGCGACCTGCGTGGCCACCTTCGCCGCGGGTTTTCCGATAGCGCTCGCCGTCTCTGCCAGCAGCGTTTCAAAACGGGCAAATGTTTCCACCTCTGCGGTAAGTTCGCGGGCATTATAGGGCGTCAGCCCCAGATCCTTCTCATACCGTTGGCGCTTGGCATCGGGCAATTCGGGGAGGCTGGCGCGACATGCTTCAAGAAAGGCATCATCCAGTTCCAGCGGCAGCAAATCGGGATCTGGGAAATAGCGGTAATCATGCGCGTCTTCCTTGCTGCGCATGGAACGTGTGGTGCCAGTGCCCGGATCGAACAACCGCGTTTCCTGAATGATGGTCCCGCCATCTTCCAGCACATCGACCTGTCGCTGCGCCTCATGCTCAATTGTCTGCATCACGAAGCGCACCGAATTGACGTTCTTCGTTTCGGTCCGCGTTCCCAGTTCCGGATCGCCAACCTTGCGCACAGACACATTCACATCCGCGCGCATGGACCCTTCTTCCATATTGCCGTCACAACTGCCTACATAACGCAGTATGCTGCGTAGCTTGCGGACATAGGCCCCGGCTTCTGCTGGCGAAGTCATATCCGGACGGCTGACGATTTCCATCAGCGCCACGCCCGATCGGTTAAGATCGACATAGGACATGGTGGGATGCTGATCATGCATCAGCTTGCCTGCATCCTGTTCAATATGGATGCGTTCAATTCCGATGATCTTGTCTTCAGGAATACCGGCCTTTTCGTCCGCCTCAATCGTCAGCGCGCCTTCACCCACAATGGGGTGATAAAGCTGACTGATCTGATAGCCCTGGGGCAAATCGGCGTAGAAATAATTCTTGCGGTCGAACCGGCTCCATTTGTGGATTTCCGCCTCTATCGCCATGCCGGTGCGCACGGCTTGGCGGACACATTCACGATTGGGCACGGGCAACATGCCCGGCATCGCCGCATCGACAAGGCTCACCTGCGAATTGGGCTCCGCCCCGAATTTCGTGGAGGCGCCGGAAAAAAGCTTGGCGCTGGAGGTGACCTGCGCGTGGACTTCAAGACCGATTACGATCTCCCACTCGCCCGTCGCGCCGTGAATGCGGTAATTACTCATTTTTCGATCAACTTTCCGTCTGTATCGAAACGTGCTTCGCCATGCTTGATGCGGCGTGCGAGATAGGCGGGAATCACAAGGGCGACGACGATCATCGCGACCTTGGCAACCACTTCCATCGCCTCGAAACTCACCACCATTTCTCCGGCTGCGCTGTGAACGCGGCGCGCTGTTCTATCGCGAGGCCAGCGTTGAGCACGCTTTGTTCATCCATCGCCTTGCCCACTATTTGCAGGCCGAGCGGCAGGCCGTCTTCGGTCAGCGTGGCAGGCACGCTCATCGCGGGAAGTCCCGCCAGCGATGCGGGCACGGCGAAAACATCGTTCATATACATCGCCAGCGGGTCTGCCTGCAATTCGCCAAGGGCAAAGGCAGGCGTGGGCGTTGTGGGCGCAAGGATGACGTCGCATTGGGCAAAAGCCGCGTCGAAATCGCGCTGCACCAATGTGCGGATTTTCTGCGCCTGCGTGTAATAGGCATCGTAGAATCCGGCTGAAAGCACATAGGTGCCCAGCATGATGCGGCGCTTCACTTCGTCCCCGAAGCCGGCGGCGCGGGTGGCGGCATACATATCCTGCAAACCAGCGCCCTCGGGCAGATCACGCAGACCGTATCGCACGCCATCATAGCGCGCGAGATTGCTGGAAGCTTCAGCGGGCGCGACGATGTAATAGGCGGGCAGCGCATATTTTGTATGCGGCAGCGACATCTCGATTACCTCAGCACCTGCATCGCGCAGCCATTCCTTGCCCTGCTCCCAGCTTGCATCAATCGCAGGGTCAATGCCTTCCATCCGATACTCACGCGGAATGCCGACCTTCTTGCCTTTCAGATCGGCATTCAAGCTGCCGAACCAATCGGGCACGGGCGCATCAAGACTGGTCGAATCCTTCGGATCGAAACCAGCCATCGCGCCCAGCATGATCGCGCAATCTTCAACCGAACGCGCCATTGGCCCTGCCTGGTCGAGCGAGGAAGCGAAGGCGACCACGCCCCAGCGCGAACATCGACCATAGGTTGGCTTGATGCCGACTGTTCCCGTGATCGCGGCAGGTTGGCGGATCGAACCGCCGGTATCGGTTCCGGTTGCTGCCGGACACAGCCGCGCAGCAATTGCGGCAGACGATCCGCCCGAAGAACCGCCCGGCGTCAGTGTGGCATTGCTACCCGTCTTCTTCCACGGACTTTTCACCGGACCAAAATGGCTTGTCTCGTTGGAAGAGCCCATGGCGAACTGGTCCATGTTGAGCTTGCCCAGCATGCCTGCACCTGCCGACCAGAGATTGGCCGAAACAGTGCTTTCATATTCGGGGACGAACCCTTCGAGGATATGACTGGCAGCAGTGGACTGCACGCCCTTGGTGCAGAACAGATCCTTCATGCCGATAGGCACGCCCGCCATCGGACCAAGCGGTTTGCCGCCCGCCCGCGCGGCGTCGACCGCATCGGCAGCCTCAAGCGCCTTTTCCGGCGTGGCGACGATAAATGCGTTAAGCGCGTCGGCAGAAGCGACCGCGGCATTGAAACTCTCCGCCACTTCGCGCGCGGAGAAATCCCCATTGGCGACGCCATCGCGGATGTCGCGAACGCCAAGCTGTGTGAAATCGCTCATTATTCGATCACCTTGGGCACGCCGTAAAACCCGTGCTCGGCCACCGGCGCATTTGCCAGCACATCATCGCGGCGTCCGCCTCCGGTCTTGGGATCGGCATCGACCACGTCATCGCGCAGCCGCAGCGCCTGCGGGATCACCGCCGCCATCGGTTCAACGCCAGAGGTATCAACCTCACCCAGCTGTTCCACCCAGGTGAGGATGTTGTTAAATTCGGGCACGAAATGGTCGAGGTCTTCCTCGGCCATCTTGATGCGTGCCAGCGAGGCGATTTTCGCCACTTCTTCTCGGGTTACAGACATGCATGCGCGTTAGCCGCGCAGGCGGGCCGCTTCAAGCTATTCGAACGGCGCGCCCACCGGTTGGCCGTCGATAAAAATCTGGCGGCCCGAATAATCCCGTATCTCGACATCCCCCGGTGCAATGGTCGCGGCAGGAGAAGGCAATATCTGCGGAGGAGGCGGCGGATAAGGCACGCCATCATCACGGAAACGGACATGTCGCACACTATCAGCCCGAACAATCGCGACATGCCTGCGCTCTGCCTCCATGCCGAGGTCAAGCACTACGCAAATGGGTGCGCATTCCCAAGGCTCTCGCTCAAGATATGCTGCCACCCATCCGCGCAACTCAGGATCTTCGAAATCGTAAGCGATGTTTGCGGGTGAGCCGCCCTGCCTAGCTCGGTCGAACCGATATCGCTCTGTGTCTTCGAGCGCAGCCTGCGCCAATTGCGCTACATCACCCTCGCGCCTGGTCAAACGCGCCAGAGCCTGCCGACCGGCATCACCAAATTCCCAACGCAGTGCAGCGAAGTCGAATTCTTCGAGCGTCACCGTTCCTGCATCAAGCCGCGCGACCTGGTTCTTTGCGGAGATTTTACCAAAATCGAGCAAGGGTATTGCCAGCAGCAAGGCGACTATGCAGGTCGTGGCGGCCAAATGCAGGTTTGCGTGGCGCACACGATGGCTCCAGCCATCCTTGCGACCCAGCGCCAGCGCGACCCAATAAGCAAGGCCGTAGGCGCAGGCGATGATAATGGCGATCAGCGACCATATGCGTTCAGGCGAAAGCCCGTGCTGGTTGATGCGGATCCCAATGCTGATCGCGGCAAACAGTGTCAGCGGGAAAATGCCCGCTACCAAGATCAATGAGGCAATCCGCAGCACGATATTGGTGCTGCGCTCGCCCTCACTGTCCCGAATGGTGGCATTGGCGAGCACGAAGCAGCCAACTGCGCAAGTGAGCAGGATCGGCGTTGCCGAATCAGTCGCTTCCCACAATGCCTGTCCGCCTGATGCAATCAACGCGACGAGGAAGATGATCAGCGCGATTCCCAGCGGCACCGCCAACAGCCCGAGGACCAGCATGACGACATTCTGCAAGACAACCAGAATCTTTAGGTTGTTGCGAATCAGCCCCAGCGCCGCGCCGAGGGCCGCGCCCGACCATGACCAGCCGAACCAGCCCTCTCCCATCAGATCGCCCAGCAAATCGATTCCCACGATGCCGAAAAGGCCATCGAGCAGCAGAAGCATCAGCCACGAAATCGCGGTGAAGGCCACTGCCCCGCCCCCGCTTATCGCATCAGCCCACACATGCGTATGAGTTAGCCTGTATGGGGTGGCAAAACGGGTGCGGTGGAAGCCTGCCTGAAACAGCGGGACCGCCAGCACGCTGAAGAATACCCCAGCTGCAAAGGCAAATTCCTGCCCCGCCAGGTGTTCATCCATGCGCACGATGTGCCACGCGACGCCACCCATGACGAGACCGACTATGGCGGAGAAAATTGCCGCCTCTACCCGGCGGTGCTCGTTCAGTGTGAAAGCAGCGGCAATGCCCCCAAAGCCCACGGCAACAGCTGCCGCAACCCGGGCAGGAGCTTCTGTATCGCCGCCATCGCTGAAAAGATGGATCAGCAGCCCCGCTGCAGCCAGCATGGCCGCGAGAATCCACGGTCGCAATGGCCAATCTTCAAGCTGATAGGCTTCGAGCTGATCGTATTCCGGCGGCGAAATGCTCTCCATATTGCCGTCAGCCTTTCTCAGCTTGTTATTGCTGCGGCGGCACGGGTGCACCCTGCGGTGTAGCCCCGCCTTCACCCTCTGCGCCCTGCGTTTCCTGCATGACCTGCATCATCTGCATATAGCGCTGCTGCGCTTCTTCTTCAGACATGAAATCGACCAGTTGAACGTCGAAATAGAGATCCGCATTTGGCGGAATGGGTGAACCTTCCTGCACGTCCTCGCCATATCCCTTGTCGGACGGGATGAAGACTTCATAGCTGCCGCCCTTCTGCATCTGCGTCACTGCTTCGGTGAAACCGGGGATCATCTGGCCCAGCGGCAGGGCTGCGCCATCGGGGAGGATACCGGGAACGGGCCAGCCGCCTTCCTGCGATTGATCAAAGACGGTGCCGTCTTCCAGCTTTCCGGTATAGCGCAGGAACACCACGTCTTCAGCCGTGGGACTGGGGCCTTCGCCAGCGGTGATCGCATTGACCGTCACGCCTTTGGGCATGGCCGCCCAGGCAATGGCGGCGGCCAGCAATATAGCGACGAGCACACCCAGCCAGAGTTTGAGCAAAGACCCCTTGGCTATCGGCTGCAAGGGTACGCGGGTAACTTCAACCATTGATCAAAATCCTGCCAGAAATGAGTCGCGCAAATCAAAGGGGCGCGGAAAAAGCTTTCCGCGCCCCTTTGGCTTAGCTGCGAGAATCAATCAAGCTTGGCGCACGGGCCGATTACTTGACGCCGTCGCGTTCCATGCGCTTGCGCTCCATCTTGCGGGCGCGGCGCACAGCAGCTGCCTTTTCACGGGCGCGCTTTTCGCTAGGCTTTTCATAGTGGCGGCGCAGCTTCATTTCGCGATACACCCCTTCACGCTGCAGCTTCTTCTTGAGCGCACGCAGGGCCTGCTCGACATTGTTATCGCGGACGATGATCTGCATAAAACTAAGCAACCTCTTTCAAAAGACGGCGAGAACCCGCAGCGAATAGGCGCGGGTTGCACCGTATAAATAAGCAACGAAAAATGCGCCGAACCCGTTCAGGATCGGCTCTCTAGACGTATTAATAGGCGAATCGGGGGCAAAAGGCAAGCATCACTGCGCCTTTTGGGTTCCGCCTGCGTCACTCAGCGGCTAAGACACGCGCCATGTCTTCTGCCACCTCCCCGTTTCTTGCATCGGTTTATGTCGCCCTTGGCGGCGGAATCGGTGCGCTTGCCCGCTATCAGATGGGCCGGTTGATGACCGCCTGGATGGGCGCACCCGCAATGGGTGTGTTTCCCTGGGCCACACTGGCCGTGAACACAATCGGCAGCGTCGCCATGGGGTTATTGGCGGGCTGGCTTGTGCGCAGCACCCCTGAAAATGCCGATCAATTGCGCTTGCTGCTTGGTGTCGGCCTGCTCGGCGGCTTTACGACATTTTCCGCATTCAGCCTTGAACTCGCCATGCTGATCCAGCGCGAGCAGGTGATGATTGCTGGACTATACATCATGCTTTCGATCGGGCTTGGCGTCACCGGCATGCTGTTCGGGCTCGCCACCACAAGGCTTTTTTCATGACCGGTGACCAAAAAGATGCAGGGCGGGACGAACAGGTCCGGCAATTTACCGTTGCACCCGATGATGAAGGCATCAGGCTTGATCGCTGGTTCAAGCGCCACCTGCCGCAAGTCGGCTTTGGCACGGTCAGCCGCTGGGCGCGGACCGGGCAATTGCGCGTCGATGGCAAGCGCGCACGCCCTGAAGACAGGCTGGAAACCGGACAGGTATTGCGCGTTCCACCGGGCGGAGAAGATGGCGGACGCACCCAGCGCAAACGCCGCGAACTGACTCAGGCCGATCTCGACGAAGCCGAAGCCATGCTGATCGAACGCACGCCATCCGCGCTCGTGCTGAACAAGCCGCCCGGCCTCGCCACGCAAGGGGGCACCAAGACCAACAAGCATGTCGATGGCATGCTCGATGCGTTTGCCGAAGAGGAAGAGCAGCGCCCGCGCCTCGTCCATCGGCTCGACAAGGATACATCGGGCGTATTGCTGGTGGCGCGCACTGCAGGCAGCGCGGCATTCTTCTCCAAGAGGTTTTCAGGCCGCAGCGCCAAAAAGATCTATTGGGCCCTGGTGGTCGGCGTTCCCGAAGTCGCTGAAGGTACAATAGATGCACCCTTGGCCAAACAGCCAGGCACCGGCGGCGAAAAGATGCATGTCGATATGGATGAAGGCCAGCCGGCACGCACGGTTTATCGCGTGGTGGAACGTGCGGGCAATGCCGCCGCCTGGGTGGAATTGCAGCCCTTTACCGGGCGCACGCATCAATTACGCGTGCATCTCGCCGCAATCGGCCACCCCATTGTGGGTGACGGCAAATATGGCGGGCAGGATGCATTCCTGACCGGCAGCATCAGCCGCAAGATGCATCTTCATGCACGCCGCCTGATTATTGATGCGCCCAAGGGCGAAACCATCGATGTGACCGCCGAATTGCCTGAACATTTCGCGCAAAGCATGGAGCAATTGGGCTTCGACATCACGCAAAGTGAAGCGGGGCCGGTCGCCTCCCCTCCCCCTGAACGCAACCGCGCTGAAAAGAAGCAGGCAGCCAAGGCCCACGCCAAGCAATATCGCAAGGCCCGCCGCGGCGAACGCAGAGGGCGCGGCCTTGCCTCCGCCAAGAAACCCGGCACCGGAAAACCCGCTGGCCGGGGCAAACCGGCTGGCAAACCACCGGGTAAGGCAGGCGGTAAACCGCGCGGTAAGCCAGGCGGCAAGGTATGAGCGCAGTGCGTCTTGCCGTGTTCGATTGCGACGGCACTTTGTCAGACGGGCAGGCAGGCGTCTGCAATGCGATGGACATTGCCTTCAAGGACGCAAGCCTGCCAGCGCCCGATCGCAACCGTGTGAGACGGATCGTTGGCCTGAGCCTGCCGCAGGCGATACGCCAGCTCGCGCCCGATGCGTCTTCCACTCAGCATTCCGCTGCCGTCGAGGCCTATAAGTTCGCCTTTCGCCAGTCGCGGGAAGACGGCTCGCTCCACGAACCGCTGTTCGATGGCATTCCCGATGTGCTGCGCCGCCTGCATGCATCCGGCTGGACGCTTGGCGTGGCCACGGGCAAATCGGATCGTGGACTGGCCAGCACCCTTGCGGCCAATTCACTTTCCCATCTGTTCGTCACCACGCAGACCGCAGATCGCCACCCCTCCAAACCCAATCCGGCGATGCTGGCAGCCGCCATGGCCGATGCGATGGCTGATCCGGTCGATACGATCATGATCGGCGATACTGTGTATGACATGCAAATGGCCGCCGCCGCCGGAACACGCGCCATCGGGGTAAGCTGGGGCTATCATGAACCGGCCGAATTGCTGGACGCCGGAGCGTTTGCGGTGGCGGGGGAGCCCGCTGAACTGGAGAATTTGCTCAATGGCTGACACTCCGCCTGATCCTGCTAAGGCGCGCTTCCTGATTATCCAGCTGATGCGGCTGGGCGGTCTTCTGATGATCCTTGGCGCAATTCTTATCCTGGCGGACAAGATCCCGGGTCCGGTGCCGCTGGGTATCGGGCTTCTGTTGTTCGGCCTGTTCGAATTTCTGATCATGCCGATCATGCTTGCGAGGCGCTGGAAGACCCCGCGCAAATGAAACGTTTCTACCGTGATGTGACGATAGCGCAGGATGAGAGCGGCTGGCGGGCACTGCTGGACGAAAGGCCAATACGCACACAGGGTCTGAGCACACCGCAAACGGTGCCCACAAAGGCCGCCGCTAAGCTGCTTGCAGAAGAATGGCAGTCTCAGGGCGAAGAGATAGATGCGCGCAGCTTCTTTCATCGCGATCTTGCCGATTTTGCGCTCGATATGGTGCGGCCAGAAAGGGCTGCGACTATCGACCAGCTGCTGGATTACGCGGGCACCGATACGCTGTGCTACCGCGCCGATCCCGGCGAGCTCCTGTTTCAGCGCCAGCAGGACATGTGGGAGCCTCTCGTCAATGCGTGCGAGGCGCGCCATGCCATCAGGCTCGAAAGGGTGAGCGGGATTATCCACCACGCCCAGCCCAGCACGACAATCGCCACTTTACGAGAGCGTCTTGAAGGAGAGGACGATTTCACTCTTGCCGCTTCTGTGACGCTGGCATCGCTTGCGGCGTCGCTGGTGGTGGCGCTGGCGGTGCTGGAAGAAGATGCGGATATCCCCGCCCTGTTCGCCGCTGGTAATGCCGAAGAGGATTGGCAGGCCGAGCTATGGGGCTGGGACAGCCTCGCGCAGGAAGACCGCATAGCCCGGCTCACAGCATTTGAAAAAGCGGCGGTCTTTGCCCGCGCGGTGCGCGCTTAGCCCACCCACTCCGCCACCTGATCCGCAACGCTGTTCGACGCTTCGTTCAAGGCTGCGGCAACCGCATTGGCATCCGCCGAAACTCCGCCGACGGTTTCTTCAAAACGCCGAGTCAGGATACGGCCTTCGGGCAGTTCGAGCACCGCGTCATAACGCACGATCACGGTGCCACTGTCGGCGTTGTAATCCATCGCGGTCAATTGCCCGCTGAGCTGCGTTTGCGCGACATATTCCAATTCGCCGCTACTCAGCACAAGGCGGTTGCCCTTGGCGCGAATGGTTTCAGCCAGAACCGTGCGAAACAATTGCGCGGGCTTTTCCACCCAGAATGCGTCAGCCAGATAGGCGAGCGAACTGTCCGAAGTGATGACAGGGATGCGATTGACGTTGAGCCGCTGGCTCACATCGGGGACCATCACCGCTAGTGCGGCCTCCGCCTGTCCCTCTGTCGCTGCCCCGGCGGGCACGCTGGAGGTCGAGGTGAGCGTCAGCAATTGTTCGGGCGCCTCCCCGCCAAAGCTGATGCAACCCGAAAGCAGGCCCAGCGCGGCAAGCGGTGCTGCCAAGGCAAACGGGGTACGAAAAGAACTGTAGCGCATCGTTTTCACTCTCATGGCTCGTAATCGGGCAGGGGCGGACCGCTAAGCAGCGAACCCGCGCCTTCGGTTTCGAGCCGTTCCGTCATCGTGCGCAGGCTAGACGAAGTTGCACGCAAATCGCGCAATGTCGCCGTCGCGGCGGGCAGCGTATCCTGCGAAAGCTGGCGGGTCAGCGGTTCGATATTCACCATCGCATTTTCCAGCGCACCTGCTGCTTCACGGGCAGAAGCAAGCGTCTGGCGCAGATCGGCGGTCAAGGCAGCACCATCGCGTTCGACAAGTCCATCAACTGACGTCAGCGTATCTTCAAACGCCGCCAGCGTATCTGTCGACTGGTTCAGCGTTGCCTGCAAATCCAGCAATGTCGCTTCGATCTGCGGTGAAGTGCGCGCCAATTCGGCGCTGATGGCATCGGTATTGCTCAGGATACCGGCAATGGATTCCTGATTGTCATCATCCAGCACACGGGTCAGCCTGTCAGTCAAGGTAGCGAGTCGTTCCAGCAGCAATGGGGCGCTGGCAAGTATTTCGCCAATCGCGCCGGGCTTGGGCGGAATAACTGGCACGCCTTCGGGGCAATCAGTCGTATCGCAGCTGATCGGAGGCAGATTGCTGCGTCCGCCTGCAAGCGAAATGTTCGAAACACCGGTAAAGCTGGCGGAGACGCTGGCTTCTGTTCCCACCAGGATAGGGGTGTTATTTTCGATCCGCACGCGCACCTTCACGAATTCAGGATCGCGCTCCCAGATGGAAATATCGATGACCTGACCCACGGGAACACCCGAATAGGTAACGACAGAACCTTCTGCGACGCCGCCTACGGACTGTTCGAAGAAGATGTCATACTCCTTGTCGTTCTGGTCGCTCAATCGCGCCAGCCACACAAAAAAGATCGCCGCTGCAGCCAGCAGCAGGAGAGTAATGGCCCCTACCCAGACGTGATTAGCACGTGTTTCCATCTGCTTGGTCTATGCCTTTCCACCACGGGGCTTGTCCAATGCTTTCCCATCATCCTGCGATCGTTCGTAGGATGCGGCTGCTGCACGGCTGCGCGGCCCGTTGAAATATTCCTGAATCCATTGATGGTCGGTTTCCAGCAATTCGGGGATGGTCCCCACCGCAATCACCTTTTTGTCGGCCAGCACGGCCACCCGGTCACAAATGGCATAAAGCGTATCCAGATCATGCGTGATGAGGAACACTGTCAGTCCCAGCGTATCGGTTAATTCGCGCAATAGTGCATCGAACTTGGCCGCGCCAATCGGATCCAGACCGGCGGTTGGCTCATCAAGAAACAGAAGCTCGGGATCAAGTGCCAGCGCGCGTGCAAGGCCGGCACGTTTTTTCATCCCGCCGGAAAGCTCGCTGGGAAATTTGCTCGCCGCGTCTTCGGGCAGGCCTGTCAGGACTGTCTTGTATCGGGCGATTTCGTCGAGCAGTTCCTGCGATAGCTCGGGGTAGAATTGCTTGAGCGGGACCTGCACATTCTCCGCCACAGTCAGTGTCGAAAACAATGCGCCGCCCTGGAACAGAACGCCCCAACGATCACGGACGCCAATCACTTCGTCAGGCTCGGCCTCGATAATATCTTGCCCGAACACTTCTATATTGCCGCTTTGCGGAATCTGGAGGCCGATAACCGACCGCATCAGGACCGATTTGCCAGTGCCCGACCCCCCAACAACGCCAAGAATCTCTCCGTGTCTCACATCGAGATCAACCTCGTCATGAACCACAAAGTCGCCAAAGGCGTTGGTCAGCCCGCGAATGCGAATTGGATAATCGTTATCCGGCCTCGACCGCTGGTCCTCGGCAAGATCTTGCACCTGGTCACGGAGATCGTCTTCGCTCATCCCCAGCCAATCTCTGTGAAGAATACGGCAAAGAAGGCGTCCAGCACGATAACCATGAAGATTGCCTGCACCACAGCTTGCGTGGTGCGCAGGCCGACCTCTTCGGCGTTACCTTCTACCTGCATGCCCTGGTAACAGCCCGCCAGTGCCACGATCAGGCCGAAGACCGGTGCCTTGGCCAGCCCGACGAAGAAATCATAAATCGGCACAACTTCCTGTATTCTTGCAAGGAAGGTGAGGAAGGGAATGCCCAGCATCACCTCGCCGATCACCGCGCCACCGACAATTGCAACGGCAGAGGCATAGAAGCCAAGAAGCGGCATCATGATAACGGCAGCCAGAATACGCGGCACGACCAACGCTTCCATCGGCGAAACGCCGATTGTGCGCATCGCGTCTATTTCCTCTGTCAGCTTCATCGTGCCCAATTGCGCGGCAAAGGCAGAACCGGAGCGGCCCGCCACCATGATCGCAGTCATCAGCACGCCTAGTTCGCGCATTGTGATGCGCCCGACAAGGTTTACGGTCAGCGTTTCAGCGCCAAATTGCTGTAATTGCACTGCGCCCTGCTGCGCGATGACGATTCCGATAAGAAAACTCATCAAGCCGATGATCGGGAGCGAGCTCACCCCGACCAGTTCCATTTGTCGAACCAGCGCCTTCAGGCGAAAACGGCGGGGGTGGCGGACAAGCGCGCCAAGCGCTGCAAGGATCGCGCCGAGAAACCCCAGATAATGGATAAAACCCTTGCCAAACTCTATGACCTTGCCGCCGATATTCTCGCTCACCCGGCCAAACACATAGGGTCGCGGCGGGATGATATCGGCAGTGCTGGCGCTGCTCTCTACAGCGTCCAGCAGCGTTTCGGCTGCTTCACTTGCGCCAGTGATTTCGGCGCCTTTTTCCTCAGCGAATCGGTAGACCACCCACGCGCCGACCGTATCCACGACAGTTGCGCCGGAAATATCGACAAATTGTACCGATTCGTCCAGTTTACGCAGTGCAGGATCAAGGACGCCAATCCCCGACACCACCAGAGGGCCGGTGATGGTGACCGTTACCCGACCCCCGCGTTCTTCCACGCTATACTCAGCCCATTCGCGCATTGCGGACCCTATGCGGGTAAATTACGGAAGGAGCAAGATTTTCGCGTGTTGCTCTCCTACTTATGTGCTGGCAAAGGCCATGACCCTATGACGAGCGAACTCAACACCACATTCGATCCCGCCGCGATTGAGGCGAAATGGTACGATCACTGGGAGGCCAACGGTCTGTTCCGGCCCGAACGCGCCGATGCCGAACCTTTCACCATCGTCAACCCGCCGCCCAATGTGACAGGCAGCCTGCATATCGGCCACGCCCTGGACAATACGTTGCAGGACATCGTCATCCGTTACGAAAGGTTGCGCGGCAAGGATGCGCTGTGGGTGGTTGGCACAGACCACGCCGGTATCGCGACGCAGATGGTGGTTGAACGCCAGCTTGAACAGCGACAGGACAAGCGCACCAATTACAGTCGCGAGGATTTTATCGCGAAGGTGTGGGACTGGAAGGACGAAAGCGGCGGCACGATCACCCGCCAGCTGCGCCGTCTGGGCTGTTCGATGGACTGGAGCCGCGAACAATTTACGATGGACCCGCATTTCACCAAGGCCGTGACCAAGACCTTCGTCGATCTGCACAAGGACGGGCTGATCTACCGGGACAAGCGGCTGGTGAACTGGGACCCCAAGCTCAAAACCGCGATTTCCGACCTCGAGGTGGAAACGCAGGACATGAAGGGCAGCTTCTGGACGTTTGAATACCCGCTCAGCGATGGGTCGGGTGCGGTGCGCGTTTCCACGACCCGCCCCGAAACCATGCTCGCCGATATGGCCGTGGCGGTGCATCCCGACGATGATCGCTACAAGGAACTGGTGGCGCGCGGCGCCAAGGTGACATTGCCGATCACCGGGCGCGAAATTCCCATCATCGCCGATGAACACGCCGACCCGGAACTGGGCAGCGGCGCGGTGAAGATAACGCCGGGTCATGATTTCAACGATTTCGACGTCGGCAAGCGCGCCGGCATTGCCCCTGCCGACATGCTCAACATGCTGGATGCAGAAGCCGCCGTATGCCAGACCGCGGATGGCCTTATCCCGCAGGAATTGGTCGGCCTCGACCGTTTCGACGCTCGTGCCCGCGTTGTCGAAATGCTCAAGGAAAGCGGCCACCTCGTGACTTATATCGTCAGGAACAAGGATGGCGAGGAAGTATCCCACGATGCCGAACCGCGCACCATAGCAACGCCCTTTGGCGATCGTGGCGGCGTGGTGATCGAACCGTGGCTGACCGATCAATGGTATGTCGATGCCGAAAAGCTGGCCGTCAAACCCATCGCGGCGGTCAAAGGCGGCGATATCGAAATCGTCCCCAAGGCGTGGGAGAAGACTTTCTTCAACTGGATGGAAAACATCCAGCCGTGGTGCGTCTCGCGCCAGCTTTGGTGGGGGCATCGCATCCCGGCCTGGTATGGTCCCGATGGCGAAGTGTTCGTCGCGGATGACGAGGCTAAGGCGCTGGAAATGGCGATGGATCACTATCGCCGCGATACTGTGCACATCAGCGATGACGAACCTGCACTAACTGACAATGCCGTATCCTTGCGGCGCGATCCGGACGTGCTCGACACATGGTTCTCATCCGCGCTGTGGCCCTTTGCCACGCTCGGCTGGCCGGACAACACCGATCTGGTCGAGAAGCATTATCCCAACAATCTCCTCATCAGCGGGTTCGATATCCTGTTTTTCTGGGATGCGCGGATGATGATGATGGGCCAGCAGATGACCGGCACAAACCCGTGGCCGCGCCTGTATCTGCACGGCCTCGTGCGCGCGGCGGACGGGGCGAAAATGTCCAAGTCCAAGGGCAATGTCGTCGACCCGCTGATCCTGATCGACAAATATGGCGCCGATGCGCTTCGCTTTTTCATGGCAGCGATGGAAAGTCAGGGCCGCGACATCAAGATGGATGAGCGCCGGGTCGAGGGCTATCGCAACTTTGCGACCAAGCTTTGGAATGCCACGCGCTTTTGCCAATCCAACGGCATCGGTGCGTCCGATAGCATCAAGGCCCCTGCGGCAAAGCTGGCCGCGAACCAGTGGATTATCGGCGAAGTGCAGCAAACGGTCGAGGCGCTCGACGCGGCGATGGCCGATCTGCGCTTTGATGCAGCAGCCAACACGATCTACCAATTTGCTTGGTCGCGCTTTTGCGACTGGTATCTGGAACTGATCAAGCCTGTTTTCATGGGCGAGGCAGATAGCGATGCCGCACGCGAAACCCGCGAAGTGGCCGGCTGGGCGCTCGACCAGATCCTTGTCATGCTGCATCCGTTCATGCCCTTCGTGACCGAAGAATTGTGGAATGCGCAGGGGGAACGCAAATACGAGTTGATCCTTGCCAAATGGCCCGAACCGCGCGCGACGGTCAGCAAGCAGGCCACCGACGCTATCGACTGGGTTATCGCGCTCACCACCGCCACACGCGGCGCGCGCAATGAATTGGGCATTTCGCCGGGCGAAAAACTGCCGGCCTTTTGCCCTGCTCCATCCGATCTCGCCAAAAGCGTGGTGGATCGCAGCGCCGCCGCCATCGAGCGGCTGGCCCGCCTTTCACCGGTCAGCTTTGAAGACGCGCCCGCAGGGGCTGCAATGCAAGTGACAGCGGGGACCGACGTATTCATCATCCCGTTGGAAGGCGTGATCGATATCGCAGCAGAACGTAGCCGTCTGGAAAAGGCGCTTGCAGGCTCTCAGAAAGAAGCCAAATCACTCGGCGGGCGGCTGGGCAATGCCTCTTTCGTGGAAAAGGCCAAGCCCGAGGCGGTCGAAAAGGCGCGCGCCGATCTGGCACATCACGAGGCCGAAATCGCCCGACTGGAAGGCGCGCTGGAACGGCTGGGATGACATGTCGCTGACGCTGGCCACACAGGCCCCGGGGGAGGCAGAGATATTCGCTTCGCTACAGGGCGAAGGGCCAAGCGCGGGCGCTCCGGTTGCTTTTCTTCGGCTGTCGCGCTGCAATCTTGCCTGCGTGTGGTGCGACACGGCCTACACATGGCACTTTGAAGGCGATAATCGTCCGCACCGCGATGGCGAAACTTATCAGCGCAGGCCCAACCAGCTGGAACTGGAAGAGGCAGAGGTTGCGAAAATGATCGCGGCGCTCGGCCAGAATCGCCTCGTCATCACAGGCGGCGAACCGTTGATGCAGGCAGGAAAGCTGGCGGCGATGCTGGAGCTTCTTCCCGATATCGCGGTGGAGGTCGAAACCAATGGCACGATCGATCCCCCCGCCCGCTTCGATGTGCGGGTGGACCAGTATAATGTCAGCCCCAAGCTGGCCCACAGCGGCAATCCTGCCGACCTCGCTTTAAAGCCCGAAATGCTCGATCGCTGGGCGACGGACGAACGCGCTTTTTTCAAATTCGTGATCGCAGAACCCGACGATGTCGAGGAAGTGCTGACGCTTGCGCGCACCCATTTCATCCCCGCAAAGCGTATCTTCCTGATGCCCGAAGGCACGGACAGCGCGGCTTTGCGCCAGCGCATGGATTGGCTCGCTCCGCTATGCCTGAAACACGGCTTCCGGATGAGCGACCGGCTGCATATCCACCTGTATGGCGACACGCGCGGAAGTTGAATTGTTTGTGTTGCGAAGCAGCATTCGCGCCCTCGCTATAACAATCACGTCCCTTGGGCACGCCAACGCTGGACGGTGCGTTCAACCATGTCCTCTTCGCCGCCCCCCTGGTTCCACAAATCCACGAAGCTGGGATCTTCGGATGCCGGGCGCTTCGATTCTTCCAGATTATCGAAGCTGACGCGGATCGGAACGGACACACCCTCGCCGCAGATGATGCACTCACGGTTACGCAGCGCCGGAATTGAATCGAGAAACCCGCGCGCGCCTTCAGGCATGGCCGCCTTCACGAAAGCCTGATCGCGGTCATTGTTCAGGCGCATGGAGATGATGGTGCCGCACTGTGACAGCACGCCTTCTGCAAGATCTGACGGCCGCTGCGTGATAAGGCCGAGCGAGATACCGTATTTACGGCCTTCCTTGGCAATACGGCTGAGGACGCGGCCAACCGAATTGCCATCGGCATTCTTCTCGCTCGGCACGTAACGGTGCGCTTCTTCGCAAACGAGCAGGATCGGGCTGGTTTTCTCGTTTCGACCCCAGATTGCGAAATCGAAGACAAGGCGGCTGAGCACTGCAACTACTGTGCTGGTAATGTCCGAAGGCACGCCCGACACGTCAATTATTGAAATCGGTTTGCCCGACGACGGCATGCGGAAAATCTTGGAAATGAAGTCGGCCATTGTATCGCCCACGAGCATTCCGGAAAACAGGAATTGATAACGCGGATCAGCCTTCAATTCGTCAATCTTGGTCTTGATCCGCATGTAAGGCGCAGTATTGGTGGCCTTGTCCAGCTTACCCATTTCATCCTGGATCATGCCGGTGAGGTCAGACAGAAGATAGGGAATGGGCGAATCCACGGTAATCTTGCCCATGCCTTCGGCAAGCCGGTTTTTTTGTCGTGCAGCCAGAAGGCATTTTGCCAGAATGTCCCTGTCATTCTGAAGGTCATTACCCGACGACTTCAGCAGCACTTCGCAATGTTCTTCAAAATTCATCAGCCAATAGGGCATCTGCAGATTGGACACGTCGAAAATCTGGCCGGTGTTGCGGAAGGCGGCAGAATATTCGCCATGCGGATCAATCATCAGGATGTGCCCTTGCGGGGCCGCCTGACAGATACGGTGCAGGATGAGCGCCGCACTGGTCGATTTACCCGTGCCGGTGGAGCCGAGCAAAGCGAAATGCTTGCCCAGCATGGCGTCAATATACATGCCCGCACGGATATCGCCTGTGGGATAGACCGTGCCGATCTGGATTGAGCTGCGCCCGTCCGATGCGTAGATCTGGCGCAGATCCTCTGTCGTCGCGGGATAAATCATCGCGCCGGGAATGGGATAGCGCGTCACACCACGGCGGAAACCATGGATCTTGCCGGTCAGCTTTTCCTCGCGCCCTTCGCCCATGAAATCGATATTGGCGATGACCGAATTGCCATCCCCACGCCGATCCTGCCGCTGGTTGCGGACAGATGCGAGCAGCCAGCCGTCAGCAGTCTTGATCTTGATTTGCGAGCCCACCTGTCCGGCCAGCGCAATTGAGGGATCGGGATCATCAATGCATTCATTGAGCCGCAAAAGATCGAGTGCAACAGCAGAGCCGGAGCCGGCGATTTCCAGCACAACGCCGATCGGCAGGCGCGCTTTGTCATCGCTTTGCAGAGCCTGCGTCCCCAGCTCTTCGTGCGGGGGCGGAGTAGTCGACTGCGCAGTACCTAATGGGGCTGCATTGGAAAACTGGTTGCCGGGCATCTCAGTCATAAAAGGGGGCTCTCAAACCTGTTACTGTATGAGAACATTAGCCCGGACGAGGTTAAAATCGCGTCAATATTTCGCACTTTCAAGGATGTCAGACGAGCGAGAAGAGGCGCCCGGCCGCCCAGCCCATGAAAACCGACAGGCCAACAGCGAACAGCCCGTAGAAAAAGGCGTTCTCTTCCGCCTCTTCAGCCACGACCCCTTCGAACCCTTCTTTGAGTACCTGCACTTCCGATGTGGCAGAAGTGATGACGCGCCCATCTGCTATGGCGAATGTTTCCGCCACATAGCGGCCCGGTATCACATTGGAGGGAATGGGCAGACGAGCCCGGTAGAGCACGTTTTCGGAGACCTGCACCCCGTCTTCAAATTGCGCATAAAGGCCAAGGCGCTGGCGCAAATCCACCAATCCTGCGGAAAAGCGCGCTTGCTCCACTGGATCAATGGAATCGGTGGGGGACAGCTGGAGGTAATTTAACCCAAGTTCGTAAATCGCAGCGGTCCGTTCATCCACGATATCTGCAATCGGGCGCGAACTGGCAATGGCATAGAAGCTGGGGACCGAGCGATATGCAGTGGTGTCCGCATTGATCCAGATGCCAAACCAGCGTTCCTTTTCGCGCAGGCGGATTTCCTCGGTTGGTCCTTTGAGGACCACGACAACATCATAGCCTTCCCCCACGCGGCCACCAGCAGGATCAAGGATGGCCCCGAAGAGGAGGAGGTCAGCCCCGGTGAAACCTTGCCGAAGGACAATGTCATGTTCCGAAATATCGGGCACGAGGATCGGATCCGTGTCCTGCGCGTGGGCTGGAGCAATCTGTGTGAGCGCACACAGGGCAAATGCAAAGATGGCAGCGATGCGGGCGATCATAACGGCACCACGGTGTAAACTTCGTCCGGACGGACAGTCAGGCCATAGGCCATGCGAAGCGCGATACCGACCACTATCGTGCCAAGCGCGAGACGAAGATATTCCGGCTTTGCAAATTGCGCGATCCGCGTGCCGAACTGCGCCCCGATGACAGAGCCGAGCAACAACAGACCCGCCAGCACGATATCAACGGCGCGCGTGGTGAAGGAATGCACCATCGTCACCAGCATGGTGATGAAAAGGATGTTGAACAGGCTGGTGCCAACCACGACCTTGGCACTCATCCCGAGGATGTAGAGCATTGCCGGCACCATTATGAACCCGCCGCCAACTCCCATCAGCATAGTGAGGATGCCGACCACCAATCCCAATATCAAAGGCGCAATAGGAGAGATATACAGGCCCGAGCGATAGAAGCGCCAGCGATAGGGTAATACGGCAATCCACGGGTGGTGGCGGCGCTTGGCGGCGCGCGGCTTATCGGTGGACGATGACACAACCCCAAGAGCACTTAGTGCTTCTTGCAACATCAGCCCGCCAATCGTGCCCAGCAGCAACACATAGAGAATGTTGATGACGGTATCTATCTGCCCGAGCGAACTTAGCAGGGTAAACAGCCCCGCCCCCACCAGTGCCCCGACCATGCCGCCCGACACGATTACCAGCCCGATCTGATAATCGACGCCATTATTGCGGCTATGGGCAAAGACGCCCGACACGCTGGCGCCCGTCACCTGCGTTGCAGCAGATGCGGCCGCCACGGTGGGCGGAATGCCATAAAATATAAGCAGTGGTGTTGTCAGAAATCCACCACCTACGCCAAAAACGCCTGAAAGGATGCCCGTCGCCACGCCCAGAACGACGATCACCAGACCGTCGACTGCCAGATTCGCAATGGGGAGATAGACATCCATCCCCTGCGCCTAACGCAAGACAGCGCGCTATAGAAGGCGAATGACAGGCGGTGCCTAAAATCCGGCAGATAGTGTGAGCGCAGGGCCACTTGCCGGCTCGGCATCTCCGGCCACGCGGAAGCGATAATCCACGGTTGCGCGCCCCCGCACAGGACCGATGCGGAAATTGACAGCTGCGCTTGGCCCAAGGTCAAGGCGCTGCGCATCCTTCTGCGCCCCGCCCCAGACGCCCCCACCCGCAGACAGTAGCAATTCATCGCTCCCCATCAGAGCGCGAGTCACCCTTGCCTGCCCATCGACAAAGGGCGTGGCGAAATCGCCGGTGACATAGCCACCTTGCATATAGACATCGGCGCGCAAGCTTCCCGGCAGGTCGAGCGGAGGAAATTCGCTGACGGCAAAGGCAGCGCCCCGCAATTCCGTGCCACGGTCAGTTTCGCTCACCCGCGCTTCTGCCGCCAGCCGCACGGGCACACCAGGCACGGGCCGCATTGAAGTGCCAAGCGCAGCCTCCCTCTCCTTTCGTCCCTCAAGCGCAAGACTGCCGCGCATATGGATTTGCAGGGCATGCGAATTGGACGGGGCGAGGGAATAACGCACCACTGCTCCCAATTGGCTGCGACCATAGCTCGGTCGGCCCGACAGCAGCGGCGAATCATTTTCCTCCCGCCACAAGGCCCAGGCATCCATCGACCATCGCGATGCAGTGCCAGTCCCACGAATTTCACTTGCTTCTTGCGGAGTGAAGATCGCAGGAGGTGCCCCCATGTCCCCTGCTTGCTGGCGCGCAATGGCCGGCCCTGAAAGAGGGGGCTTGCGGCCTGCCTCGTCACGCAGACCCTGTTCAAGCAAGCTTGCCTGCGCGATCAACTGGCGCGTCCCGGCAGGATCGCTGCGTTTTAGCGGTGATTGCCGGGGCGACGCAGTTTGATGAGCTGTTGGCTTGACAGAGAGCCGCGTTTCCATGGCGCGCAACGAAGGCACTTCTGAACCTTGTGATAGAGATGCCTCCATGTGGGGCGCCAGTGGGCCTAACGGGGTTTGCACCGCTTCTGCCAAGGGTCGCTGTCCATGGTTTATGCCCGGCACATTGTCTTCAAGTGTTGCTACGCCTGAAAGTGCATCAACTGGAAATGGCGGTGCCCACAAGATTAAACGCAGCACGAGCCAGCTTGCAACTATCCCGCCCAGCGCCACCAGCGCGCCGCCCCGCCGCGCGGGCATTGCGATTGCAGTGCGCGTCAAACTGCATGCTCTGAAACAGCGGAACGCTGCGTCATGGCGGGATGGTCTTCATGGGCGGTCTTGTCCCATTGTGCATCGGCTCCACGCAGCGTGCGGCCATAGGCAAGCAAGGCCCGCCGACCGGCCATGATCGCGATGACATTGGCAAGGGGAATGCGCAGCACCGCGCGCAGCCCTTCCATGACGCCATATTCCCGCGTGGTGAAAGCCATGCGCACACCGGCACGCCAGATAAATCCGATCATGTTGATGCCTAGCAGAGCCCACAACAGCGGCGTCGGTTCCCACGGCCTGCCATAGCCAGCAATGTCGAGCGCGGTCAGCAGGAGCGCGATCAGGAACAGCATATAGCCAGTAAGCAGTACCAGTGCCGACATCGGCCCGCGTCGGTCGCGCAGACGCATCCAGTTTTCCACCAGCGTTCCGCTCCAACCCAGCCGGTCCCATCCCTGAAAGGCGATGCCGTGCATCCAGCGCGCTTTTTGCCGCACGGCGCGCTCCAGTGTCGTCGGGAAATAAGAGCGCGTGGCCACCAATGTTCCGTCTTCACCGCGCACGCGCAGGAAGCGCGATCGACCGCCTGCCGCGCCGATCCTCAGGCCCAGTTCGTAATCTTCGGTCAGTGAACTGTCGCAGAACGGCCCCCTTGCGCCGCTTTCTTCGCGGGCGATTTCGGCCATGGTCCGCAATGTTTCACGATTGAAGGCACAGCCTACGCCCGCAGCGGGCATGAAGGCGGTCAACGCATCGCGCACCACCATTGCCTTGCCGTGCGATTCAGCAAATTCTTCGCAATAATGGCTTGCGATCCATGGCGAGGTTGGATGCGGCAGCGGCAGGACCGGCAGTTGTACGAATTCGCAATCATCCATCGCCGTGTCGATGAGCGCCAATGCCGCTTCGTCCACCATATCTTCAGCGTCATGCAGCAAGATTATGCGCACCGCCTGCCCGCGGCGCAATTCATCCTGCTCCATCGCGCGATACAGACGATTGAGACAATCGGCCTTGGTCGAAGGCCCGTCACGATCATGCACTACCAACCGAACGCGCGAATCATCGTCCGCCCCGCGCGATGCGGCTTGCATGCTGGCGGGATCATTGCGGTAAATACCGATATAGAACAGCAGATTATCGTGCGGCCAGGCGCGGCGTGCATGGACCAGCGTTTCGCTGATGACCTTGTCTTCTTGCCATGCCGGGATCATCACCGCGACCAACCCCGAAAGTTCGCCGTGGCGCAATTGGGCGCGCGCTATCCTGTGGGTCCGCAGGCGGCCAGTGGTACGTAGCCACAGCCAGATGCCGTCCATCGCCAGCTCATCCGCCACGCCGAGCAGGAAAAAGACCCCCGCAAACAGCAATAGCTCATATTCCATCAGCGCCAGCCATTCCAGCGCAGACCACGGCCCCAGCTCCATACTTCGCGACCCCTTGCTCTAAGTATGTTTACGCAGGACTACATTTTACATTTAGGAATGCAACTGGCCGCACCCGATTTGCGCCGAATGGGCCTCATTTTGTCCAATATCGCGCTCCGCACTTGAAATGCGCGGCCAATTGCGAAAAGGGACGCACATATGTCTCAACCCAGCATTCTCAAATCGGCCGTCCGCAACTTCTCCGCCCTTTTTCGAGCGGATGCATTTGAAGGCATTCTCCTGATCGCAGTGGCCATCATCGCGATGGTTGTTGCCAATTCGGATGTCTCGAATGCGTATTTCGAGATGTTCTACGGCTATATGTGGTCCAAAGACGTGTTTTACCTCAACACCCTGCACCTGTGGATCAATGACGGATTGATGGTGATTTTCTTCTTCGTCGTCGGACTGGAAGTGAAACGCGAACTGATTTCGGGCAATCTGTCCGACCCAAAGGCGCGCAATCTTCCGATTCTTGCCGCCATTGCCGGCATGGCAGCGCCTGCTGCGGTCTACATGTTCGTGGCGGGCGGGGAACCTGCCCTTGTGCGCGGTTGGGCCATTCCGGCCGCGACTGACATCGCCTTTGCCATGGGCGTGGTAGGCCTGTTGGGAACACGCGTTCCCTCTGCCTTGCGTCTGTTCCTGCTGACTGTTGCCATTGTCGACGATATCGGCGCCGTCACCATCATCGCGGTCTTCTATACAGAGACGATCAAGATGGAATATCTCGCGGCCGCCGCTGCGGTGGTGGGGGTCATGGTCGCCATGAACCGCATGCGGGTGAGCGCGATGGCTCCCTTTGTCCTGCTCACCGTCGCGCTGTGGTACTGCGTTTTATATTCCGGCGTTCACGCCACGATCGCCGGCGTGCTCGCCGCGCTGACCATTCCGATGCACGGGAAAAAAGGCAATGCGATGCTGGAGGATATGGAGCACGCCATGGTCCCGTGGAACGCCTATATCGTGGTTCCGCTATTCGGCTTTGCCAATGCCGGCGTCGATATTTCAGACCTGGGCATCGATGCGCTGCTTGATCCCTTGCCGCTGGCAGTTGCCGCTGGCCTTGTCGTGGGCAAGCAGGTGGGCATCTTCTCTATGGTGTGGGCCGCTGTCAAAGTGGGCTTTGTGGAGAAACCTGCGGGGTCGACCTGGGTGGAAATCTGGGGCGTTTCGATCCTGTGCGGAATCGGTTTCACGATGAGCCTGTTTATCGGCGAACTGGCCTTTCAGGGCACTGGTGAAACGATGCGCCTGCTGCGGGACGAGGCAAAGATCGGCATTCTCACCGGTTCGCTGATTTCGGCAGTGCTGGGTTATGGCATCCTGCGCCTGACAACATCGCATCCTGAAACGCAGGATGATCCGAAAAGCCCAGTGGTCTGATGCTAAGCCAGGTCGGGCGCTTCCGCAGGGCGCGCGCCTAACCTTGGCTGGCGTTCAGTCAGCCTTGGCGACGGGCGGATTGTCACCCAAATCCTCGAACCATGCTTCGACCGGACCGTTCAGCTTGATGGTAAGCGGGCGGCCCTTGCGATCAACCGTCTTGCCGGCCTGCACGCGGACCCAGCCTTCGGAGATGGAATATTCTTCGATATCGGTACGCACCCGCCCCTTGAACCGAATGGCGACTCCGCGTTGCAACAAATCGGCATCGAAATGCGGGCTGCGCGGATTAATCGCGAGGTGATCGGGCGGCGTATCTTGCTGGTTTGTGTCGGTCATGGGCGAAGGCCACTAGCGCCACGCCGCAAAAAATCAATCGCTGCCGGGCAATTGATCTGGCGGTACTTCAGTCGGCGTCTGGCCCGGATTCACCGAATCCCCGTCCCCGGGGTCCACTTCATCAGGCTTCTGCGGGCTGCCAGGCTGTTCATCAGGTCGGCCATTCCCATTTGCGAAAGTTTTGGATGGGTCATGCTCCGCATGTGAGGATTCGACTGATTCTCGGCTAGTCATGGCGATCTCGGCCTCTCTTTTTCAGATACAGGACCAACGGCGGAGCGCGCCTTTATGTTCCCCTTGTCGTTTCTGCTCATCGCGAACCTTGCCCTTTCCTTCGCGCCCTTATAAGGGCGGCGCTTCGTTTCGCAGGCTCCCCGCCTGCGCGGTTCGCTTGGTTGCGGGCGTGGCGGAATTGGTAGACGCGCTGGTTTTAGGTACCAGTATCGCAAGATGTGGGGGTTCGAGTCCCTTCGCCCGCACCAATTTCGCCCCGTGTCAGGGTGCGACACTGGTCGCTTCCCGCCCTGTCGAACCGTTCAAGTAGTTAGATAAAGGCTGGATATGCAGATCGTCGAAAACACCAATGAAGGCCTCAAGCGCGCCTACACCCTGACCATCACCGCCAAGGATATTGATGACAAGGTCACGGCAGAGGTAACCAAGGTTGCCCCGCAAGTGCGCATGCCCGGCTTCCGTCCGGGCAAGGTCCCCGCCAACCTCGTGCGCAAGATGCATGGGGAGGCGCTGCATGCCGATGTCCTCAACAATACGCTTCGCGAATCGGTTGAACAGCTGATCCGCGACAAGAAGCTGCGCCCTGCCCTGCAGCCCAAGGTCGAAATGGCCGAAGGCTATGAACAGGGCAAAGATGCCGAGCTGACAGTCGAAATCGAAGTGCTTCCCGAAATCGAGGCTCCTTCTATAGACGGTTTGAAGCTCGAAAAGCTCAACGTACCAGTGTCCGACGCCGAACTGGACGAAGCACTTGGCAAGATTGCCGAAGGGCAGAAGAGCTATAAGGACGCGCCCAAGACTAAGAAGGCTGCCGATGGCGACCAGCTCATCATTGATTTCGTCGGCCGTGTGGACGGTGAGGAATTCGAAGGCGGCAAGGCCGAAGAAGCTCCGCTGGTGATCGGCGCAGGCCAGTTCATCCCCGGCTTTGAAGAGCAGTTGACCGGTGCCAAGACAGGCGATGAAAAGACCATCACCGTCACCTTCCCCAAAGATTATCCGGCAGAACACCTCGCCGGCAAGGAAGCCGAATTCGATGTCACTGTCCGCCAGGTCAAGGTCGAAGCTGACACCAAGATTGACGATGATTTCGCCAAGGCGCTGGGCCTTGAAGGCATCGACAAGCTGAAAGAACTGGTAAAGGGGCAGATCGAGCAGGAGAGCGCTGGCCTCACCCGCACGCAGATGAAGCGCCAGCTTCTCGATACGCTAGCTGCCGGACATGATTTCGACGTGCCGCCAAGCATGGTCGATGCCGAGTTCGACCAGATCTGGAACCAGCTGACGCAAGAAGCTGCCAATGAAGAAGATACTGAAAAGGCGCTGAAGGAAATCGAGGCCGAGAAGGACGATTACAAGCGCATTGCCGAACGTCGTGTGCGTCTTGGCCTGTTGCTGTCCGAAATCGGCCAGGCCAATAATGTCGAGATCAGCCAGCAGGAAATGCAAATGCTGATCCAGCAGGCTGCGCAGCAATATCGCCCGGAAGACCGCGATCGCTTCATGGAATATGTTCGCAACGAACCCATGGCTCAGGCGCAGCTGCGTGCTCCCCTGTATGAAGACAAGGTAGTCGACTTCCTGTTCGAAAAGGCTGAAGTGACCGAACGCGAAGTTACCCGCGAAGAGCTTGAAGCTGCAATCGAAGCAGAAGAAGCGCCCGACGAATCTGCCAAGAAGGCCCCGGCCAAGAAGAAAGCTCCCGCCAAGAAGACTGCGGATAAAGACAAGAAGGCTCCGGCCAAGAAGGGTGCGGACGAAGAACCCGCTGCCAAGAAAGCCCCAGCCAAGAAAGCTGCTGCAAAGAAGCCTGCCGCAAAAAAGGCTGCTGATGACAAGCCGGCTGCGAAGAAGGCGCCAGCCAAGAAAGCTGCAACCAAGAAGGATGCAGCCAAGAAGTAAACCGCGCGCCGCCTCCCCTTCGCGATGAAGAGAGAGGCGGCAGCGGATTGCGTTCGCGGCCTATCGTCAGGCCCTAGAAATTACCTGAAATCGTGAAATTGATGGACTGGCCGCTCTTCCTGCGGCGGTTCTCCGTAAAGCGCACCGGCGCGGTGTCGCGCGGTCCGTCATAGACTGTCCGGCGCAAGGTCGATACGCCGTCAAACACATTGCCCAGCCTCACCTGCATCGTGGTGCCAAGCAGATTTTTATGTTCCACAAAGACCGCTCCGAATGTGCTGCGCTGGTGATCGAAGAAAAATTCGCGGACCCGATAATTGGCTGCACGGTCGGCATTCACGAAAGTGGCCCCCCAGGCAAAGAAGCTGGCAGGGACATCGTGGCGGAAATCGAATCTCAGTTCGAAGGGATTGTTTCCATCGAACCGGCGTTCGATTGCGGTGACGGGATCGACGACCTGCGAATCTTCCAGTTCCAGCTCGATTTCCAGCTGCGCGCCAGGCGCACCCAGTGGTTCGAACAACAATGTGCCATTGAGATTGAGTCCGGTGCGGCGCGCATCATCGATATTCCCGCTGGCTTCCCCGCCGCCTGCGACAGGCACAATCAGCACCAGATCCTCGACCCGCTCTTCAAAGAATGTTAGTGTGGCAGAGCCCCATGGGCCAAGACCCTTTGCGATTTCCAGCTGTATGTCCCAGTTCTGCGGCGGGCGTAGATCATTATTGCCGGCACTGGCCTGATCGTCAGACAAATCTACGCTGGCGAGGAAATCTTCGAAATTGAGCTGACCCACCCGGCGGGCAATTTCCACATTGATATCGAGCCCGTCAGACGGCGCCCACCCGAGATTGAACGATCCCTTGGGGCGCTGGAAGCTGCGCGACAGCGCATTCGCGCCAGTTTGTGATATCTGCGAATATTCCCCGCCCCCTGCCAATTGTAAGGATAGCCTCGGAGTGATCGGGAAACTGACGCTGAGCAGCGTTTCATACCGGTCTTCGCGCACGCCGCCCGTGCCCGAGGGGAAGACTGTTTCCACGTAATCCTGCGCCGCGGGATCATAGGAGAACAATCGCCCGACCTGATCCAACCGGTTGAAGGCTACCTCGGCAGAAAGCTGCCATTCCGCCCCAAGCATGCCCCAATTATATTCGCCGCGTCCAATACGTTCGCCTGTCTCGGAAGCGCGGGTGTAGCGCGTGCCACTGGTGGGCTCATCATCCTGTTCAAGCAAGGAACGCGACAACAGATCACCGTCTTCAAATGCGTCCAGTGCAATCAGTTTGAGCTGTCCCGGGCCAAGCGGGAAGGTAATATCGCCGCCGATTTCATAGTTCCACTTGTCATTGGTCGTGCGGAAGCGTTCCTCAAAAGACGGAAGCGGATTGCCGGCAGTGCGCCCTTCCCGCTCTCTGCTGCGGAAAATTTCCAGACCAGCCGACACATTGATGTTGGCAATGATTTGCGGCGCGATATCCAAAGCAAAACTGCCATTCAGCGTCGGGCTGTTATATTGCGATTTGGCAAGATTGGTGCGGTCATCGATCACGCCCGACGCATCGGTAAATATCGCTGGGCCCCGCGATCCGCGGGATGATGCATTGTTATCCAGCGCGATCGTGTAGTCGACAGCCTCCATTGTGCCGGTGAGCGAGATCTCGCCCTCGAACAACCGCGGCTCAGCCGGGCCAGTCGACAATTGCGGCCGCCATTCGAACAGGCCGGATGCAGTCCCCTGCTCTACAATGATATTGGCGACACGGCCCGAAAGGCCGGGAATATCCAGCGTTGCACCGTCCACCAATTCGATCCGTACGACATTTCCCACAGGGATGCGCGCCAGCTGATCGGCAGTGCTGGTGGATTTGCTGCTGACCCTTTTACCATTGATAAGCAGGTTTTCATTCGCCTGCCCGAACCCGCGCCCGCTTTCACTATTACTGACGTCAAAGCCGGGAATCTGCTCGATCAGATCGAGCGCAGTGCGGGGCGCGAAGCGCGCGAAATCCGCCGGCGAATAGACATTGCGGGCTGCGATATCGGTTTCACGCTCAAGCCGTTCACCCGCCCCCTTCGCTTCCTGCGCCTTCACCGATGCCATGTGGCCACCAGCTCCCACATCTGCGGTAATGGCGAGTGCCAGCAATCCAGTAGAGGAGCGAAGGGTACGCAAGATCATATCCGGTCACGATCAGGTGGAAACGTCTGGCTAGTCGAAACCTACGCGTTCAGCAAGCTGCCCCAAATGGGATGCAGGCAGAGGAAACCTGCTATATCGCTGATATTACTTTAGAAAGCTCCAGTCAGTCGAAAGGTGAAGATTGGCTGGACTGAAAGGTTCTGAACTTCGCGGAAGAGCAGCGGCGAGCGATCACGATAGCCTTCGTAAACGAACCGATCCTGCCGCGCGCGCCCGTCTGTCAGGTTGAACACGGTCAAATTTGCGGTCAATCCAAAGACATCCTTATGCTCGACAAAGGCATATGTGTAGGTTGGCCCTTCGTAATTGAGGCCGGTCTCTCCCAATCGATAATATGGCAGTGTGTGATTATATTCCGCACCCACACCCCATGCCAAGCTGGAACCGGGGATATCATGCCGTAATTCCACATCTGCTTCGCGGTCCTGATGGCCTCCAAAGGCGCGGCTTTCCCCTGTGAGCGGATCGGTGAGGTCGGTTTCTTCCGCTTGCAGCGTCAATTCCAGCTTGGCGCCGTTAAAGCCGATGGCATCAAGCGTGAAGGTAGAATTCCAGCGCATCCCGATCAGGCTGGCCGAATCGATATTGCCACGTGTTTCCAACCCGCCTTCGACCGGGATAAATTCGATGTAATCCTCGATCGCATGGGCAAAGATGCTAAATTCAGTGCTGCCCCAGCGCCCCAGGCTTTTGGTTACCTGCAATTGCGCTTCCCAGCTTTGCTGCGGCACAAGTTCGACATTGCCTGCATTCTGCTGTTCCTGATTGAGCGATACGGTCCGCAGGAAATCACCAAAATCGAGCTGACCCACCCGCCGCGCCAGTTCCAGCGAGATGTCGAGCCCGGCTTCGGGCTGCCATGCCAGATTGAGCGAACCCTTGGGCCGCCAGAAGCTGCGCGTCAGCCCGCCCGCCCCGGTTTGCTTGATGGTCGAATATTCGCCCCCTGCACCTATCTGCAAAGTCAGCTTGCCCGATAAGGAGCGGCTATGCGTCAGGATGGTTTCATAGCGATCCTCTGTCACGCCGCCCGTGCCATTGGGAAATGGAATTTCGACAAACTCTCCGCCGGGACCGAGATCGAACAGGCGCGCGGTCCGGTCCAGTCGGTTAAAGGCGGCTTCTGCATCGACTTGCCAGTCCCCGCCCAGCATCGCCCAAGTGTATTCCATGCGCCCGATCCGCTCTCCGGTTTCGGTGCGGGAGGCAAACCGATTGCCTGTATCGAGGCTATCATCGTCAAAGATCAGGATCGCATCGGTGCGTTCATTCATTCGGCTGTATTGTTCAAGGCCGATCAGCTTGATCTGGCCCGGCCCAAGCCCGAACTGGACATCGCCGCCCAATTCATATGACCAGCCACGCGTGGGGGATAACAGGTTCCGCTGGCGATCTACGCCGTCGGCAAGATCGCGACGTTGATCGTCCCGGTAATCGTCATAGACGCGGCGGTAGCTGGCATTTGTGTTCACTACCGTCCCGCCCGGACTGGTCCATTGGGCATTACCTGAAATGCGCGGCGTATCGTCCACAAAGCGCGTGCGGATGTCACGCGTTTCCAGCACATTGCCTTCCGGATCGAGAATGAGTGCTTCTCCCCCGCCCGATGCGCCGCGACCCACGCCATTGGCCAGCGCCAGCGTCCAATCCAGCGTTTCGCCTGATCCGCTGAGCGACACTTCGCCGCCAATAAAACTTGGCGATGCATATTTGGGGCGAAAACTTGAACGATAGGAAAACCGACCGCTGATGGCGCTGGGCCTTGTGATCACGTTGGCGACCTGGCCCGATAGCCCGGCGATGCCCAATGTCGCCCCATCGACGATTTCTATCCGCTCCACCCGATCAGTTGCGATACGCTGCAATTGAGTAGTGATCCCGTCGGATTTACTGGAGATGCGCTCGCCATCGATCAGGACATTGGCGCTCGCCTGTCCCAGCCCGCGCTGGTTATCGGCACTGCGCAGGGTGAAACCGGGGATTTCCTCTATCATGTCGAGCGCATTGCGTGGTGCGAACCTCTCGAAATCGGCGGGGGTGAATACACGCGGGCGGGATTCCGCCTGCGGAATGACCACATCGCCATTCTGCTGAGTATCGGCCTCGGCATCATCCTGCGCCAGCGCTCCGACAGGAAAGTTTGCCGCCAGGATGGCAATTATTCCGATGGCAAATGATCTGCGCATGAGAGCCCCTCCCCAATCGCGTTTGCTATTGAGATGGTCACACAGGAAACCTGTCCTGTCCGCAGGTGCATATCGACAAGCGCCCCATCAGCTCCGACAAAGGGATTCACCATGGCAATGAAGCTGCCCCTTGAACTTGGGCGCATGTGAGGCGACATAGGCGCAACTCCAGCGAGACGAGAGGACCTGCTGCATGTTCGACCTGTTCGGCGACAATAAAGACCAGTTTACTACCGACCCTGTAACCGGCGCGCTTGTGCCCGTAGTTGTCGAATCGACCAGCCGCGGCGAACGCAGCTTCGATATTTTCAGCCGCCTCCTGCGCGAACGCATCGTGTTCGTAACGGGACAGGTCGAAGACAATATGGCCAGCCTGATCGTGGCCCAGCTTCTGTTTCTGGAAAGTGAAAATTCCAACGATATCAGCATGTATATCAACTCGCCCGGCGGCGTGGTGACAGCTGGCATGGCGATCCATGACACCATGCAATATATCAAGCCCAAGGTTCGCACCGTGTGCATCGGCCAGGCAGCCAGCATGGGTAGCTTCCTGCTTGCAGCGGGTGAGCCGGGTATGCGCGTGGCGCTCCCCAATGCCCGCATCATGGTCCACCAGCCCAGCGGCGGCGCGCGTGGCATGGCTTCGGATATCGAAATCCAGGCGAAAGAGATTCTGCGGATTCGCGCCAGGATGAACGATCTTTACGTCGAATATACCGGCCAGAGCCTGACCGATATTGAAAAGGCGCTGGATCGTGACACATTCCTCGAAGCGGACGAGGCCAAGAAGTTCGGCATCGTAGACGCTGTTTTCGCGCATCGCCCCAAAGATCAGGAAGCGGGCAAGAAAGACGACAAGGATGGATCGGGCGGCGCACCCGACTGATCGGGTTCATTCCGGGACATCTTGACGTTCCGGAACCCGATCGTAGCGATTTGGCAACCCTGCCTCTTCAGTATGGAGCAAGGCGGGGATGCTAAATACTGCCATGTTTGATATTGGGGATTGTCGCCCTAGGATAGGGCCGATTCCCAAGCCATCCGCCAGAGGGGCGAGATGGTGCACCGGATGTAAGGATTATGACCAAGTTGAGCGGAACCGATAGCAAGAGCACCCTGTACTGCAGTTTCTGCGGTAAATCGCAGCATGAGGTGCGCAAGCTCATTGCCGGCCCTACCGTATTCATCTGCGATGAATGCGTAGAGCTGTGCAACGACATCATCCGTGAAGAGGCCAAGAACGGCCTTGCCGGACGCAAGGATGGCGGCGTTCCTACCCCGCATGACATTTGCGGCACGCTGAACGATTACGTGATCGGGCAGGATCGCGCCAAGCGCGTGCTTTCTGTCGCAGTGCACAATCATTACAAACGCCTCAACCACACGGCCAAGGGCGGCGATGTCGAACTGGCAAAGTCCAACATCCTGCTTGTCGGCCCCACCGGCAGCGGCAAGACGCTGCTGGCGCAAACACTGGCGCGCACGTTCGATGTGCCTTTCACAATGGCCGATGCCACCACGCTGACCGAAGCAGGTTACGTGGGCGAGGACGTTGAGAACATCATTCTCAAGCTGCTGCAATCTTCCGACTATAATGTCGAAAAGGCGCAGCAGGGCATAGTCTATATTGACGAAATCGACAAAATTACCCGCAAGGCGGAAAATCCTTCCATTACGCGCGATGTTTCGGGCGAAGGCGTGCAGCAGGCATTGCTCAAACTGATGGAAGGCACGACTGCCTCGGTTCCGCCGCAGGGCGGGCGCAAGCATCCGCAGCAGGAATTCCTGCAGGTCGATACCACCAATATCCTGTTCATCTGCGGCGGTGCGTTCGCCGGGCTGGACAAGATTATCGGCGATCGCCTGCAAAAGCGGTCAATCGGCTTTGGCGCCAATGTTGATGAACCGAGCAAGGCCAAGATCGGCGAGATGCTCGAAAAGTGTGAGCCTGAAGATCTGCTGAAATTCGGCCTCATCCCGGAATTCGTCGGCCGTCTGCCGGTGATCGCGACATTGCACGACCTTGATGAGGACGCGCTGATCACGATCCTGAAGGAACCTAAGAACGCTCTGGTGAAGCAATATGCCAAGCTGTTCGAGCTTGAGGATGTTGAACTGACCTTCAATGACGATGCGCTCAGCGCCATCGCCAAGAAGGCTATTGCCCGCAAGACAGGTGCGCGTGGTTTGCGTTCCATCGTCGAAGCGATCCTGCTCGATACCATGTTCGACCTTCCCAGCATGGAAGGTGTTTCCGAAGTGGTGGTCGATGGCGACGTGGTCGAAGGCCGCAAGGAGCCGGTACGCGTGATGGACAGCACCAAGGGCAAGAAAAAGGAAGAGGCGGCGTAATCGCGCTGCGATACGCCTCCCTTCCCGGTTCTATTTTTCATCGGAACATCGGACGGCCCCACCGGGCCGCCTGTCCGCGCGTCTGTGTCAGATCGCGTGGCTCAATTTCCGCATGCGGGCACGCGTGACGGAAGATCAATAGGAGATATCTATGCCAACCAATGCCCAACTCGCTGCGAAGATGCTTCGCGATGCCAGCTTGTTTTTTCGCCAGGTCGGTGAACAGAACCCGCCCGTCGCAGACCAGATGAACCAGAATGCGCAGGTCTATGATCAGGTTGCCCAAATGGTCGAAACCGATCCCACTGCAGAGGTGCCGGCGCAGGCACCCGAAGGCGAGCAGCCGCCGCAGGAATAGCGTTCAGACCAAAGATTTCATGATGGTGGCCGGCGCGCCAAAACGGCCTGTCCGTTTTGCGTGCCAGCTAACCATCGCCAGCCTTCCGCCGTTCCCCCAAGGCCCGCAGCCGCTCGATTTCTTCTGGCGGCAGGACCGTGCGCGCGTCGTAATATTCGGGAAATGACGGGATGTTGTCGGGCAATGTGACCCAAGACATCTTGAACTTGGCGAAGATGACGACATCGGGCGTGACGCCGTCCGGCTTATCCAGCGTTCCTGCGCGAAAGGCTGTCATCAGCTTGCCCAGCCCCGGATAATGGCTCCAGACGGCGCAACCGCATTGTGCGCAACGATGGACCGAGTGCATTTTTCCGCTTCCGGATTTCAACATATGTTCGGTCAGATCGCCTGACACCAATTCGAAATTGTCGCTTTCAATGAAAACATTGACGACGCTGGTCGATCCGGTTTGCTGCTGGCAAAGCCTGCAATGGCAATTGTGGACCATGATCGGTTCGCCGTGCGTCCTGTAGCGCACATAGCCGCATCCACAGCCGCCTGTGCGGATCACGTCGCTTCCCATCGTCCTATCCCACCTTCGCCTTGACGGCAGCCCCCGCTGCTTTCGCGCTCCACTTGCAGTGTAGCATGTTCGATATGGAATTCATGCGCCAACCCATTGGCAGCGTCTTGCAGGAAAGCATCGCCCGGATGGCCAGCGGGTATGATCAGATGTGCTGTCAGGGCAGTTTCGGTCGTGCTCATCGGCCAGATATGCAGATCATGCACAAGCTCAACACCTGCAAGCCCGGCCAGATAACTGTGCACTGCGGTTTCATCTACACTGTCGGGCACGGCCAGCAGGCTCATCTTCACACTGTCTTTCAGCAAGCCCCATGTGCCCCAGCCAATCACCGCCACGATCACAAGGCTGACAATCGGATCGATCAGTATTGCGCCAGTCATCAGGATCACGGCGCCCGCGATAACCACGCCGACAGAAACGAGAGCATCAGCCGCCATGTGCAGAAATGCGCCGCGAATGTTCAGATCATTCTTGCGACCACGCATGAACATCAGTGCCGTAACCGTGTTGATAACAATGCCCACGCCCGCCACCCAGATCATTGTCCAGCCTTCCGGCGCCACTGGATCAAGCAGGCGATGGATCGATTCGTAGAGAATGGCCCCAATGGCCAGCAGCAGCAGCATCGCATTGGCGAGCGCGGCCAGGATGGTTGAACTCTTCATGCCATAGGTAAATCTGTTGGAGGGCGGCTTCTTCGCCGCAATGCTGGCACCCCAGGCGATGAGCAGGCCGAGCACGTCGGACAGATTATGTCCTGCATCGGCCACCAGCGCCATAGATCCTGACAGAAAGCCGAAGACTGCTTCGACTATGACAAAACCCGTATTGAGGACGACGCCAATGGCAAACGCCCGGCCGAAATCAGCCGGGGCGTGCGGATATAATTGCAAGCGCCTGTAGGCCGAGCCATATCTGACAAGCGTTTTGGACCGCCAGTCAATTGTAAACGCAGCTGTCCAGCCCATCATGCCGCACCGAGGAAATGCGGGCCTCGATGGTATTGCCATAACGCGCTGTAAAGCCACCGGGATTGATGACTTCACGGGTTTTGGGGCTTGGCAGAATGGCAGCGATGCGACTGGCTTCATCGGTGTTAAGCCGCGCGGCGGAATGGCCGTAATAACGCTGCGAGCCTGCCTCCACGCCATAGGTCCCCAACCCTGTTTCGGCGATGTTGAGGTAAACCTCCATGATCCGCCGTTTGTCCCATAAATTCTCGATCAGGAAGGTGAACCAGGCTTCCAGCCCCTTTCTGAACCAGCCGCCACCTTGCCACAGAAAAACATTCTTGGCGGTTTGCTGGCTGACCGTGGATGCTCCGCGCTCCCGCTTTCCGCTTGCCCGTTCCTCCAGCGCCTGTTCGATGGCTTCGCGGTCAAAACCATCATGCGAACAAAATTTGCTGTCTTCGGCAGCAATGACCGCGGCCACCATGTTGCGATCAATGCGGCTCAGCGGTTCCCAATCACGGGTAACGCTGCGTTCGTCCAGCAACATGGTCGCGGTGTAGGTGACAGGCACAAAGCGCAGCACAATCACCAGCGCAAGGCTGATGAGCACGAACCATATGATCGATTTCGCGATAAAGCGGAGGGTTTTGAGCACCATGCACAACCCTTAGCCTAATGGTGCGACGTTTGAAGCTGCTTTGGCCAATCATCCGCGACGCATGCGGGTCGGAACATCGGATCGGAATAGCCAATTCTGCCAGCTACAAATAAGCCGGACGTTTCCGCCCGGCTTATTTGTCTGAAAATCAGCGGATCAGGCAGCTGTTGGCATTAACCTGTCGCTTGCGATCCGTTGCATCGCCTTTTGCAGCTTTTCGAATGCCCGCACCTCGATCTGGCGGATACGTTCGCGGCTGACTTCATACACTTGCGAAAGCTCTTCCAGCGTCTGCGGGTTCTCAGTCAACCGACGCTCGGTCAGGATATGCTTTTCGCGGTCGTTGAGCGAATCCATCGCTTCGACCAGCATATCCCGGCGCACATCGGCTTCCTCGGCATCGGCAACAGTTTCGTCCTGCAACGGACGATCGTCGGTCAGCCAGTCCATCCATTCGCCAGCGCCCTCTTCACCATTGCGCATCGGTGTGTTGAGTGAGCCGTCGCCACCCATCATCATCCGGCGATTCATGTTGACTACTTCCTGCTCGGGCACGCCGAGATCGGTTGCAATCTTCGCGACATCTTCAGGGTGCAGATCCGAATCCTCATAGGCTTCGAGCTGCTTCTTCATTCGACGCAGGTTGAAGAACAGTTTCTTCTGTGCCGCCGTCGTGCCCATTTTGACCAAAGACCAGCTACGCAGGATAAATTCCTGAATGCTCGCCTTGATCCACCACATTGCATAAGTGGCGAGGCGGAAGCCGCGATCCGGCTCAAACTTCTTGACGCCCTGCATCAGGCCGACATTGCCTTCGGAAATGAGATCCGACACGGGCAGACCATAACCGCGATAACCCATCGCGATTTTCGACACGAGGCGCAGATGGCTTGTCACCAATTGCGCGGCTGCATCCTGATCTTCATGTTCCGCATATCTCTTGGCGAGCATATATTCCTGCTCTGCCGTCAAAATCGGAAATTTCTTGATTTCGGCCAGATAGCGGTTGAGGCTCTGCTCTCCGCTCAGCGCTGGTACCGTTGTTCGCTTAGTGCTCACTATGTCCCAAACCTTTCTTGTGTCGACCGCATGTTCCAGGCCCCTGCTGGGCACCTGAGCTTTGCGGCCACATTCAGTGCGTTTCGTTTACTCTTATACACGCACACAGCCACAAATAGTGTGCATTTCATCGATTGGAATGACCTATTCCGTCGATAAGTTCCCGCATATCGGCAGGCAGTTCGCTCGAAAAGCTGACCCGGTTACCCGTCACCGGGTGAACGAAACCGAGAATCGCCGCGTGGAGCGCCTGTCGGCGGAAATCCAGGGCCTTCAAAAGCGGCCTGAGAGGGGCTGGTGTGCGTCCATAGACAGGGTCCCCTATTAGCGCATGACCGATTGATGCAAGGTGAACCCGGACCTGGTGTGTTCTGCCTGTTTCAAGGCGGCATTCCACCAATGCGGCATGATCCAGCCGATCCAGCGTGCGATAATGCGTGACGGCGTGTTTCCCGCGGGACGAATCATCGGGCAGCACCGCCATTTTCTTACGATCCGCATCAGATCGACCCATCCGGCCCGAGACGTTTCCTTCCGCAGGCTTTGGATGCCCGCCGCACACCGCCAGATAGGCGCGTTCTAGCGAATGATCGGCAAATTGCCGCGCCAGCCCTTCATGCGCGGCATCGGATTTGGCCACCACCAGCAGGCCTGACGTATCCTTGTCGATCCGGTGGACGATGCCCGGCCTTGCGACACCGCCAATGCCCGATAATTCTCCTGCACAATGATGCAGCAGCGCATTTACAAGCGTGCCATCCAGATTGCCCGCTGCCGGATGGACGACCATTCCGGCGGGCTTGTCCACCACGATCAGATGCTCGTCCTCAAATACTATGGGAATTGGGATGTCCTGTGGAAGAGCCTGTGGATTGTCAGGGGGCGGAATGTGGACAGAATAGCCCGCACCTGTTTGCACCTTTGCTGATGCGCTGGTGGCTACCGCGCCGTCCACCATAACATCACCCTGCAATATCAGCGCCTTGATACGCTCTCTTGACAGGCCGCATAGCTCGGCCAGCGCCTTGTCCAGCCGACCGGCAGTGCGAATAGTTCCGCTACTTGTTTCGCCTTCAGCCATGCTAGGGTTCCTGCAATATGGCCTTGCAAGTAACAAGTGCAGTCTTGGAAATCCTCCGCCGGGAGGCTGCGCTGGCATATCCGCGCGAATGTTGCGGCTTTCTGCTGGGCGCGGGCAATCATGTCGATGAAGCGAAGCCCGCCCGCAACATCCATCCCCAGCCTGAATCGTATTTTGAGATAGATCCGCAAAACCTGGTCGATGCGCACCGCGCAGCGCGCTCCGGTGGCCCGCAGGTGCTGGGGTATTATCACTCTCATCCAGTCGGCCCGCGCGAACCATCCACCACTGATCGTGCTGCGGCCGCCCATGATGACCGGGTCTGGGCCATCGTGACCGGAGAAGGTGATGTAACGTTCTGGCGGGACGATGAAACCGGCTTTGTAATGCTTCCCTACGCGGTCGATCATGGCTAAGACGGGCAATGAATGGGTTGGACGAGATTTAACATTTTGCAGCAAGGTGTCACCCGGACATTATGCCTGCAAACTGTTGTAAAACCTCACCAACCGTTGAAGATTTCAGGGTTACACCATGTAACCTGCGTCACCCTTGATGTTCATGTTGATTGGCCAATAGCTTAATGACTTCCTCTCTCGATCTCGCCGCATTGCTCTGCTCACGCCTTTGCCATGATATGTTGAGTCCGGTGGGTGCCCTTAACAACGGGCTGGAATTGCTCGCGGATGAAAATGATCCGGCGATGCGTCAGCGCTGCCTCGACTTGCTTGAACAAAGCGCCAGCACGAGTGCCAGCAAGCTGAAGTTCTTTCGCCTTGCCTATGGCGCGGCTGGTGGCTTCGGCGATCGTGTGCCGAGCCAGGAACCGCGCGAACTCCTCGAATCGCTTACCGCACATGATGAACGGGTAACGCTGGAATGGTCTGTAACAGAATCCAGCCTGCCCAAACCGGCCATCAAGGTCCTGCTCAATCTTGCCGCCATGGGGCTCGAATCGCTGGTCCGCGGTGGCACTCTGGAAGTCGGCGCAGAATGTCGAGAGGGTGCGACCGAAATTGCCATTCGCGCTTCCGGCCCAAAGGTCGTGTTCGATCCGGTGATCGGCAAGGCGCTTTCGGGCCAGCTGGCCGAAGAGGAATTGTCTGGCCGCACCGCGCCCGCCCATATGATCCGCCTTGTTACCGAGCAGCAGGATGGCGGCGTGCAATTTGCCCATTCGGCAGATGCGCTGGTGCTGGGTGCGGTCCTGCCGGACCCCGAAGGCATGATCGGATAGTGGGGCCTTGCCCAGCATGAAGGACGAACTGGTCCATCGCGAACAGCTTTCGCCCAATTTCAATGATCGTGCCCTGCCGGTTTCGATGGTGGTATTGCATTATACCGAGATGAAGCCGGTCCAATCCGCGCTTGAACGCATGTGCGATCCAGAAGCGCAGGTTTCCGCGCATTACTGCATTACCGAAGAAGGCGAAGTTATCCGTCTGGTGCCCGAGGTCCAGCGCGCGTGGCATGCAGGACAATCCTATTGGCGGGGGCACAGGGATGTGAATTCGGCCAGCATCGGCATCGAACTTGATCATCCCGGTCATGCGCTGGGATATCGCGAATTCGCCGAAGCGCAGATCGATGCGCTGCTGCCACTGCTCCATAAGATCGTGGCGGAATATGACATTCCGCGTGCCAATGTGGTCGGCCATTCGGATGTCGCGCCCGAACGCAAGTTCGATCCGGGTGAACTTTTCCCGTGGGAACGGCTTGCCGAATGCCATTTATGCCTCCCCCGGCCAAGAAAGCTAGAACACGGCGACCCGTTCGATAATGATGCCAGCTTTTACCTCGCGCTCGAACGGTTTGGCTATGACATCACCAATGGCTACAAGGCGGTCGAGGCGTTCCAGCGCCGCTGGCGACCACGCCGCATCAATGGCGAGATAGACGGGGAAGTGCGCGCGATCCTGTTCCAGCTGCTGCTGGACCGCGACAGGGGCATCGCACGTTAGCCGCCTGGACGCACTGACAGCTTCCCAAGTGGGAATTCGCGCCCTATATCGCGCCGTGCCGGGGGGCCGGGCAGCCGCGTCATCGCAAGATGTCGAGGAAAGTCCGGGCTCCGCGAAACAAGGGTGGCGGGTAACGCCCGCCGAGTGAGCCTTCGGGCGAAGCTCAGGGAAAGTGCCACAGAGAGTATACCGCCGATGGCCCCCGCTTCTTCGGGAGTGATGGCACAGGCAAGGGTGAAAGGGTGCGGCAAGAGCGCACCGGGGGGCCGGTAACGGTTCCCGTCATGGCAAACCCCACCCGGAGCAAGACCGCATAGGGGTCTCGCGCCGCAAGGCAGGGGCGTTTCGTCCCGAGAGACCCGGGTTGGTCGCTGGAGCGGCGGAGCAATCCGTTGCCGAGATGAATGGCTGCCACCGCAGCGCTGATGTGCAAGCATATCGGCTGTGGGACAGAACCCGGCTTACAGGCCCCCCGGCACATTGCGGGGCACGCGGGACGGCGGCTCACATTGTGGAACCGCCTCAGCCTCGTATGTCAGGCAATCAGCCTGGTCCCCTCGACGAAAACCTTGCCCTTTTTACCTGTCACTGCAGCGAGGCAGCGACGTTTTTTCCCTTCGAGTACCAGCGCCGTCAAACGGCCACTGGAATATGCCCCGGTGTCGATACCAATGCGGTAGCCGGTATCTTCCACCTCATCGATAATCGTGTGGCCATGCACAACAATCATGCCGTGTGACTTGCAATGGCTGAGGAACGGTTCACGGATCCACCGCAGGTGACGCTTCTTCTGCTTGTCCAGCGGAACACCGGGAAGAATGCCGGCATGGACGAAAAGATAATCGCCCACTTGAATCATGTCCTCAAAGGATTCCACGAACTTGCGGTGCTTGGCCGGCACGATCCTGTTCATCAGCGTTTGCACTTCGGCCACACTGGAATTACTCAACTTCTTGGCATCAGCGCCGTAACTGATCAATGTCTCGCGGCCTCCATGCCGCAGGAAATGACGGAGCATCTCGGTATCTTCAAAGCTTTCGAGGAACATCTCCTCATGATTGCCGAAAAGCACCTCCACGGGCCGCATCTCTCGCCATTTGCAGACAAGATCTATCACCGCAGCACTGTCGGGCCCACGATCAATAAGGTCACCCAGCAGGATGATCTGCGATTCAATCCCTTCCTTCTCTCCGCGGATGATGTCTTCCTCGATCCCCTCGATCAGTGACATCAGCAATTCGGCGCAACCATGCACATCGCCTATCGCATAGACCCGCCGCCCCTTCGGAATGCGGGGAGGATCATTTTTTGCCTTGGGCGTGCTGAACATAGAAGTAAGATAGTGAATCATGGCCTGAATTCTAAGCGCTTGCCTTTATGATACGCACAGCTTTCCAATGCGGGCATGGTTGATCGCAGCGACTGTGACCAATTTCATGTCCCTTCGCTGAATGTGGTGCACAAATCCCACACATTGTCAGGGCCTCGACGACATTCTTAATAAAACTTGTGCGGCGCAACATGGATGTGCATGCTTGTTGAGTGACCGCCGCAATCAATGCGTCAAAGATGTTGTAATGGCGGGCGCGCAGGTGGGACGAAGCACGAAATTCACCAAATTGAGGATATTATCCATGCTTACGTCCGTCCGCAGCCTTCTGGCTGCATCTGTTTTTGCCACTACTGTTTGTCTTGCAGTACCTGCCATGGCGCAGGAAGAAGACGAAGGTATCGGCATCGAAGTTTCTGCAAACGTCGCTCTTGTCAGCGATTACAAGTTTCGCGGTGTCTCCCTTTCTGATGGCGATATCGCCATTCAGGGCGGCGTCGACCTCGGCCTGCCCGCCGGCTTTTACATCGGCACATGGGCTTCTTCACTTGACGAAACGACAGTAGGCTTCGGCTCGACCGAGCTCGATATCTACGGCGGCTGGGCCGGCGAATTTGGCTCCATTTCCACCGATATCGGCGTCATCACCTACATCTACCCCAATGCGGGTGCCGGTGATTTTGACTATGTCGAATTTTACGGCTCGGTCGGCGCAGCAATTGGTCCCGCAGAGGCGACGATTGGCATCGCTTACGCACCGGACCAGGATTCGCTCGGCAGCACTGACAATTTCTATGTTTACACTGATGTTGGGGTCGGCATTACCGGCACACCAGTCGTGCTGACCGGTCACGTTGGCTACACCGATGGCTTCCTGACCTACACTGAAGATAGCAAGGCATGGGATTTCTCTGTCGGTGCAGAGGCAGCGCTGGGCAGCATCCTGACAGCTGGCGTTGCCTATGTTGGTGTTGAGGATGATCGTTCGATCGACCCGACCCGCACCTTCACCGATGATTCGGTTGTCTTCACCCTGTCCGCCAGCTTCTGATTCGGACAGTCTGACAAACATCTCGCTCATAGCGAAGAAGAAGGGGCTCGTACCGGAAGCGGTGCGGGCCCTTTTGCCTGATCTTTAACCCTTTCGCGGGCACCCGCCATGCTGCTAGGCGCGGCGTGAGCGCTTACAGGAGCCACGCATGGTCAAATATCTTCACAGCATGATCCGCGTCACCGATGCAGATGCGACGATCAGTTTCTTCAAGCTGATCGGGTTGCAAGAAGTCCGCCGCACCGATGTCGAAGCTGGTCGCTTCACACTAATTTTCCTCGCCGCGCCTAGACAGGAAAATATCGCCGAAGTCGAATTGACCTATAATTGGCCGGCCGAGGATGGCAGCGACCCCGAAATCTACGATGGCGGGCGCAATTTCGGACATCTCGCCTATCAGGTGGACAATATCTACGATACTTGCCAGCGCTTGATGGACGCAGGCGTCACGATCAACCGCCCCCCGCGTGATGGCCATATGGCCTTCGTCCGTTCTCCCGACGGGATCAGCGTCGAGTTGTTGCAGGATGGCCGTCTCGATCCGCAGGAACCCTGGGCGAGCATGGAAAACACCGGTAGCTGGTAGCACGATTGACATGGGCCGCGCTGGCTGCGGCGGCGTCTGAGGGGTTTCGCCCTTGCCAACCGCGTAGCAAAGCGCCACCTGCGGCAGATGAAACCGCGCAAATCCCTTCCCCAGGTAGTCATCATCGGCCGCCCCAATGTCGGCAAATCCACGCTGTTCAATCGGCTGGTAGGCAAGAAACTTGCGCTTGTCGATGATCAGCCAGGCGTCACGCGTGACAGACGCATGGGCCATGCTGGCTTGCAAGGCCTGGAATTCGAGGCAGTCGATACAGCTGGCTGGGAAGACGAGGACGATGCCACCCTGCCGGGCCGCATGCGCGTGCAAACGCAGGTTTCCCTGAAAGGTGCAGATGCCGCGCTATTCGTGGTGGACAGCCGCGCGGGGCTGACCCCGCTCGACGAGGAAATCGGCCGCTGGTTGCGCCAGCAGGAAGTACCTGTCGTGCTCATCGCCAACAAGGCCGAAGGCAATGCCGGACAAAGCGGTATCCTTGAAGCCTATTCGCTTGGTCTGGGCGAACCGATCCCTGTGAGCGCTGAACATGGCGAAGGCGTGGCGGATCTCTACACCGCGCTTGCGCCACTGATCAGCGACAGGGCCGAATGGCTTGAGATCGAGGCAGAGGCCGAAGCCGCCATCGCCGCAGACGAAGCCGCAGCCAGAGCGCTTGCTGCAGCCGAAGCTGGCGAAGAACTGGAAGAGCTTGATCCGACCAGCCCCCTCAGCCTGGCTATTGTCGGGCGCCCCAATGCGGGCAAATCCACGCTGGTCAATCGCATGCTGGGCGAAGATCGCCTGCTGACCGGGCCGGAAGCGGGCATCACGCGCGATTCCATCGCCGTAGACTGGGAATGGGATGACCCGCAAAGCGGTGAAACCCGCATCATCAAGTTGATTGACACTGCTGGCATGCGCAAGCGCGCCAAGGTTGTCGACAAGCTGGAAAAGCTCTCTGTTGCAGATGGCTTGCGCGCAGTGGATTATGCCGAGGTGGTCGTCCTGTTGCTGGATGCTACGCGCGGACTAGAGGTGCAGGATCTCAAGATCGCCAGTCAAGTGGTCGAAGAAGGTCGCGCCTTGATGGTGGCGATCAACAAATGGGATATTGCGGAAGACCCCAGCGCCCTGTTCAATGGCATTCGCGGTGCGCTGGAAGAAGGGCTTTCGCAATTGCGCGGCGTCCCGCTATTTGCAGTCTCCGCAATGACGGGCAAGGGTTTGGATACGATGCTTGCGGCTGCGTTCAAGCTGCGCGAGGATTGGAGCCGGCGCGTTCCCACTGCCGCGCTCAACCGCTGGTTTGACGATGCTCTGGCAGCCAATCCGCCCCCCGCACCCGGCGGCAGACGCATCAAGCTGCGCTACATCACGCAGGTCGGAACGCGTCCGCCACGTTTCGTCATTTTTGGCACGCGACTGACCGATTTGCCCAATAGTTATGAACGCTATTTGCTCAACGGCATTCGCAAGGCGCTTGGATTTGGTGCCGTGCCCGTGCGCTTGACCCTCAAGAGCCCGAAGAACCCATATGATTCAAATCGCGGCGGCGGCGGTAAGTTCAGCGGTGGCCAGGGCCGGGATTAGCCGCTGCGACCTGGTGCGTTTTCTCAATGGGGTGAGTCGGTCACAACTTCGCTAAAAGTCTGATCCAAACAGCGCAGGAGCAAGACCTGGGCGTGAGAGACTGTGTCCACCGTTTTGGCCGAGATTTTGGCGGACACTGGGGATGACAGCTTCCTGATGACACCCAGCTTAATCTGCCGGAGCGCGTGCCACAGGCATTCCGCGCCACCAGATCCTCCGCCATTCTTCAAATTATCGACATCTTGTGAGCTGAGTCCGCACCTTCTTCTTGCAAATGCGAATGACTCGCGTTAGCAGCCCTCCCCGGACGCACTCTAGCTCGACATCGGGGGAAACAATTGATCCGCATTTCTACAAGCTCACTCGCCACAGCCTTGATCATCGGGGCGTCGCCCGCCTTCGCGCAGGAGGGTGACAGCGGGACCGGTGATGCCAATGCGGCAAGCACACAGACCAATACGATCCTTGTAACGGGCGCCTTGACGGGATTTGGAGCGACCAAGTCCGATACGCCAATCGTGGAGGTCGCGCGGTCAATCTCGATCGAGACGGCAGATGATTTCGACGATAAAGGGTTCCAATCGCTTGATGACGCACTGACATATATGGCCGGCGTCACGGCAGAGCCGTTTGGCTTCTCTACCCGCGGCGATTTCAGCCAAGTGCGCGGCCTTGATGCGCCGGAATATCGCGACAATCTTCAATTTCTGTTCGGATTTTACAACAATCCGCGACCCGATCTCTTCACGCTTGAGCAGGTCGAGGTCCTAAAGGGGCCAGCATCGGTCCTTTACGGGGCGGCATCGCCCGGTGGTATCATCAATGTGGTCACGAAAAGACCCTTCAATGAAACTGCAGGCGAAATTCGTGCTGAATATGGCTCATTCGATCGCATGCAGATTGCCGGCGACTTTAATTTTGCTGTGCCAGGCGCTGAAGACGAGGCCATGTTCCGCTTTGTGGGACTTTATCGTGATGCTGGGACACAGATCGATGAGGTTGAAGACAATAAGCTGGTCATCGCGCCCGCATTCACCCTGCGCCCCGCTAACGGGACAGAGATCACCTTGCTGGCGAACTATACCGATCAGGATACTGACACTGCCCATCAGTTCTATCCTGTGACGGGGACATTTTTGCCTTCGCAAGATGGTCGGAAAATCGACACGAGAGAATATTTCGGTGCGCCCGGCTTCAACGCCTACAAATCCGAAAGCTTCGCTGCCACGCTTTTGGCGGACCAGCAACTAACCGCCAATTGGTCGCTTGAAGGCGTGGCGCGTTATGTCGATTCCAGCTCTGACTATCGGCAAGCCTGGCCCTCCTTCCTAGGCAATGGTGTTCCGCGCATCGATGCCGATGGCAATGCCGGTTGGACCTTCTACCTGTCAGACCGCAAGTCCGAGCAATATGCGTTCGATATGCGTATTCGCGGCGAGTTCATGACCGGCCCGATCGAGCACGCCTTGCTGGCCGGCGTGCAATATCAGGACGTCATGACTGATGCCGACAATGCCTATCTCGACACCATCAACACGATCAACGTCTTCAACCCGCAATACCAGAACGTGCCGAGCGTCGCTGATGTGCGTGCGCAGCGGGTCGATGGGGCGGCTAATTTTGTCGAGGAGCTTGGCTTCTACATTTCCAACCAGATGACGCTTGGCGATCTCGTGGGCACGGCAGGTGTGCGTTTCGATCAGGTGGACAATGCAGTTGAAAACGGCGCTGCCCAGGAAGATGATGCCACCAGCTTCAGTGCTGGCCTCCTTTGGCGCGGCCCTGGCGGCATTTCTCCCTACGTCAGCTATGCCGAGAGCTTTGAACCTGTCGTGGGCGTCGATACGATGACCGGCGACCAATTGCTGCCGCAGCAAGGTCGCCAGTGGGAAGCGGGCATCAAGTGGCAGCCAGCCGGAGTGAATGCGCTGGTGACACTGTCGGCATTCAATATCGAGCAATCGAATCTCCCCAATCCCAATGCGCTGGTAGGCGGAAATTCGCAGCAGGAAGGCGTTGCCAAAATCAAGGGAATGGAGCTTGAAGCCAATGCGATTATCGGCGGCCTACGGCTGGACGGAAATCTCGGCTACCTTGATACAGAAGATCCCAATGGTCACCGGGTTACAGCTATTCCCGAATGGCAATCTTCGCTGTTCGCTCTTTACAAAATATCCTCCGGGTCCCTGCGCGGCCTGAGTTTCGGCGGCGGCATCCGACACGTAGGCGGAAGCGAGAGCAGTGGTATTTCCGCGCTCACGGGTGAAGTCCTGACCTACCGCACCAGCGGCTATACGGTTGGCGATCTTTCCGCCGCATTTGAATACGGATCGTGGGAGTTACGCGTTACGGCTCGAAACGTCACCAATGAGAAATATCTCACAGTCTGCCTCGTGCGCGGTGATTGTTACCCTGGGGAACGCGGCAGCGTGACCGGAACCGTTGCTTTCAACTTCTGATGGCTGTGCTTCCACAGTTCTGGTTTGCCGTAGCGCTTGGCATCGCGAGCATCGTGGTCCTGCGGCTTTCCTGGTCGCGACCATCGCGTTCCACATCGCTCAACGCGGTGGGCTGGTCGGGCATTGTGCTATCGGTGGTGCTGGCATCACTCACCTATGGAGCCTGGGGTGTTGCCGTTGCATCATTGTTCCCAATGGCGGCGGCGCTCCTATTGCTTCTGCCCTCGATTGCAAGTCAGCCTCGCTGGAAGCGCAAGCCTGTGGATCGCACGACAAGTGAGCGCCTGCCAGAAAGGCCTGAACCGGTACTTGGGCGACGCATCGCAAGCTTCATGATCGTAAGCCCTGCCGCGCTACTGGCAGCCGTTATGGCTGCTCTTGCGCTGCGGGTCTTATTCCTCTCGTTTGGCGGGGCAGAAGCAGATGCCAACGTCATTGTCCTTGCGTGCGTTCCCGTTGTCTGGGCCATTTTTTCAACAGCGCTGCTGATGATGGAATCGCGCGGCACGCAGGCTGCACTCTTGGCAGCAATAACGGTCCCATCCGTGCTGACTTCGATTCTCATAGGATAACCACATGGCATTGACGATCAGCAAGACCACCGTGAAGAAAGCACTCTCGGCCCATTCCTGGGTTGGCCTGGTTTGCTCCGGATTGCTCTATTTGATTTGCGTCACGGGCACTGTTGTCGTTCTCTTTGAAGAATGGCAGCGAATTGAGCAGCCCGGCGCGCCGGAAATGAGCGAAATTGAACCAGCAGCAATCCAACGCGCGATTGATAATGTGTTGGCGACCGAAGCAGGGCCGGAACCGACGACGCATCTCTTCGTCCACTTTCCAACCGAAGCCTTGCCCCGCACGACGATTACGACCGACACGCAGGCAGTGCATGTTGCGCAGGATGGGAGCATTGTTGCACCTGAGGAAAATGCGTGGGCCGAATTCTTACTTGCCTTGCATTACCGGCTTAACCTGCCGGCTATCGCGGGTATGACAATCGTCGGGATCATGGGGGCGATGATGCTCTCGCTCTCCCTATCCGGCATATTGGCGCATCCACGCATCTTTCGCGATGCCTTTCGCCTGCGCGCCCGCCGCCGGGACCAGACCGCATTGGCAGACTGGCACAACCGTCTTGCCGTTTGGACGCTTCCATTCGGGATCGCCATCGCGCTGACGGGATCGATGATTGGGCTCTATTTTGTTTCAGGCTTTGGGATGGCAAGTTCAGCCTACGATGGCGATGGCGAGGCGGTGACGACAGCCATTTTCGGTGCCGAGATCCAGACAAGCAGCGATCCGTCGCAATTGCCACGTGTGCAGCCGATCATGGATTACATGGCAGCAGAACAGACCGGCGTTGAACCCAATTATCTAATCTACCACGATCCGGGAACGCCAGCCCAGCACGTCCAGGTGATTGCTGCACATCCACAACGTCTGATCTTCGGAGAATATTACAATTTCGACGGTGAGAGCAATTTCATTGATATGGCAGGCATGGCTGACGGCACGACTGGTCAGCAAATGGCCGCCTCAATCTATAATTTGCATTTTGGCAACTTCGGCGGCCTGCCGGTCAAAATAGCCTACATCCTGTTTGGCAGCCTTCTCAGCGTGATTGTCGCGACGGGCCTTTATATCTGGTTCGCTAAGGAAAAGCGCAAAGGGCGGCCAAGGACCGGCGCAAGGGCGATCTGGAGTGGCCTGGTAATCGGAACGCCAGCAATGCTGGCGGTTACACTTTTGCTTCGGCTGCTGGTGGGTAACGCAGTGCCGTTCGAAGCCATCTTCTGGCTTGGGCTCATTGCTTGCACCATCGTCCCATATTTCCTTCGAAATACAAGCTTCACAGGCATGGCGACTACGGTCACAACGGGTGAACGGCTGGGGAATTAAACTAGGCTGGCGTGTTTCGGTGCTGCAGGGCGGACAGATCGCCGAGGGAAAATTGGTTCAGCCCGCCGCAGAACCGATATGCGTGGTCAGAGCAGTCATTCCACCTTGCTGTTCGATCTCACCCACAGCCTCCCACAGGCTCGCGCTGGAATTGCCGCCCAGAAGCGTCTCTGACTTGGCACGCAGGCGCGGCTCAATCACGTCGGGATTGCTGTCAGCCAGCACATCATGGCCTGCGTTAAGGACCCGGTCAGCCGCAGTCACACGCACTTCGGACGCGGTATCTGGAACGCTGTCATCCGCGACGACCCGCACCCGATCCCGCAGTGCGATCAGATCGTCACGCGCGCAGGTCGCGTCGCTGTAAACCTCAAGCGCGGACGTATCGAGTCCTGTAAGGCTCATCGCCGCAGTCAGGCGATAGCTAAACTTGGCTTGCAGGCCGGTCACGGGCTCAGGCTGATTGCAGACTGCAAGCCAGCGCGGATGGGTGCGGATCTCGACCGCCTCGATAGCACCCGGCTCCAGCCCCCTCGCCTTCACCTTGCGCAACGCCTCCAGCATCGCGTGCAGCCCGTGACAGCAGGCGTGGAACTTGTAAGAAATTCGGGGAAAGACCCACTCCGCGCCAAGCCCGCCCAAGGCCTCTGAATCAGCAACGCCGGCGTGGGTCGGGCCAAAGCCCTGCGCGCCCTCGATAGCCATTGGCGTGGAAGCCGCCCCCGCCTCGGCCAGAAGCGCGCAAGTCACGCCAACTTCGGCCGCGAAACCGGCGTTGAGCGGCTTGCCCATCGTGCCGAACTGGCTTTTCAGCCCAGCCGCGCGGGTTGCGGTCAGGCTCAGCGCCTCTGCCATCTGCCCGGCGCTCAGGCCCAGAATGCGCCCAGCTGCGGCCGTTGCTCCGAAAGCGCCCGAAGTGCCGGTTTGATGAAACCCCGCTTCGTAATGCGGCCGCCCGAGCCAGGCTCCGATGCGGCAGGCCGTCTCGAGCCCCACTGCCAACGCCTGCATGAACTCGCCCCCGCCTGCCCCTCGTGCTTCGGCCAGCGCCAACGCCGCAGGAATGACTACGACGCTCGGGTGCCCGATATGGCCGAAATGCGTATCGTCGTAATCCAGCGCATGGCTCGTTGCGCCATTGGCGAGAGCAGCAGCGGCCGGGTTTGTGCGCCCGCCACCAAGAAGGCTCGCATTGCCCTCCCCACCGCTCCTCTCAATCGCGACCTTCCGCACGGCGCGGGCCACCGGCTCATCTACGCCGACGATCCCGACCGTGATCCAGTCGAAGAGCGAGAAGCGCACGAAGCGCTGCATGGTAGGGTCGATCCGGCTCTCTGCGGAAGCGAAAGCGCCGAGGGTCTGTGCAACAGTCATGGTCCGGCCTCAGTCACAGATCGTCGTCCGCGCGGCAAGAAATTCCTGTTCAGGACGCGCGTAGATCTCCTGCGGTCGGCTGGACGGCGTGGAATTGATCGACAGCTATCCGCAGGTTGCGCCTGGCAAAACCGATGCGCCCGATCAGCGCATTGTCGCCTTGTCCCTGATCTCGGTGCTTATGCAGACTCTCTCAGCTTGAAGAGCCCGTTACCGATGGCGATCTGGTTGCGTTCCAGCACCCTCGTTCGGAAGGACCCATCGTTCCAGATTTCGGTGCGCAGCGTCTCGCCCGGAAAGACGACCGCCGTGAAACGCGCATCCATAGAGCCGAAGCGTTCCGCATCATAATCGCAAAGCACTGCAAGGAGCGCATGGGCTGCGCAACCAAAGCTGCAGAGCCCGTGCAGAATTGGACGCTCAAAACCTGCCTTTGCCGCAACCCGCGGGTCGAGATGCAGCGCGTTCGGATCGGCGTTCCAGCGATAATAAAGCGCCTGTTCGGGCCGCGTCGGCGTATCAAAGACATGATCGGGCGCGGTCTCAGGCAGTTCATGCACCGACTTCACCGGCCCCTGTGGCCCGCCAAACCCACCGTCCCCGCGCAGGAAGATCGTGCCCCGAGTGGTGGCCAACAGATCCCCGGTCTCCGCGTCGCGGATTTCCTTCTCGGAATAAAGCAGCGCACCGCGCCCCTCGCCCTTGTCGATCAGCCCCGTTATCCGGGTTTTGCCAATCACCGTGCCTTCGGGAGGCAAGGTGCGGTGGATAGTCATCCCTTGCTCACCATGGACGAGCTTGAGCGCATTGACCCCAGTCGCAGGATTGCCGAGCCAAAAGCCCGGATGGCCGAGCACATTGACGATTGCGGGCATTACGCAGCTGTCGTCGGCCAATGCGCCCACATAGGGCAGGGCGCGCATATTCAGTGGGTCCTGCCCCATTCCAATGGTCAGGCCGTAGTGCGCGACCTCTGCCGCGCCATAGCTCTGGCGCACCTCGGGAATATCGAAACCCATCAGAAAGTCATAGTCAATCGGCATCGGTCATGGCCTCCGCAGGTTCAAGTTCAATAATGGCATCGAGCGCGCAGGCTCCCTGCCCAACCGGCATCGCCAGCACTGGGTTGAGGTCGATCGACACCAGCCGCTCACCCGCGCCCGCGGCAAAGACAGAGAGCCGTGAGAGCATTTGTGCCAGCGCGTCAATATCAGCCGGGGGCTGGCCGCGCACACCCTGAAGGATTGCGGCACCGCGGATAGAGAGGATCATCTCTCGCGCAGTTTCGGGGCCGAAGGGGCAGGCGCGCACCGCAACGTCGTTCAACACCTCGACAAAGATCCCGCCGAGGCCGAAGACCGCCACAGGCCCGAAGGTCGGGTCGCGGTTGATACCCATCAGGCATTCAACCCCGCCTGAAAGCTGTTTTGCGACCAGCACCCCGTTCACCACAGCATGCGGCGCATGTTCTGCTGCCGCTGCAAGAATCGCGGCATAGACGGCGCGCACGCCCTTCGCATCCCGGATATTGAGCTTGACCGCGCCGATATCGGATTTGTGCAGGATATCGGGCGACAGGATTTTCATCACGACCGGATAGCCAAAGCCCTCGGCCGCTTCGATCGCGGCCTCTACATCCTGCACTCCGCATTCGGGCGCGGCGGCAATTCCGGCATGGGCCAGCAGCGCCTTGGACGCTGCTTCGTCAGGGGTTCCCGTCGGTAAGCCAACGGGTGTCACTTCAGGCAGCGGGGCGGCGGCCTGACCACGCGCGGCCCCAAGGCGCAGCACCGCATCAAGCGCACGGACCGCTCTGCAGGGATCGTTGAACACGAGAAGCCCCGCATCATCATAGCGGCGCAGCACCTCGCCCTCACCCAGTGCGCAGATGGCGATGATCCGGTCGGGGAAAGCCTCACGCAGCGGTGCCAGCGCCTGAAGGATAACGTCCGACATCGATCTACTGCCCGCCACATAGGTCAGGAAACACAGGATCGCGCCATAGCCCCCGTCTTCAAGACCCGCGCGAGTGAATTGCTCCAGCAGCGAGGGGTCGTTCAGCGCCTGCGCGGTGCAATCAAGTGGGTTCACCGGCGAGGCATAGGGCAGAACTGCCTTGAGCGCGGCCTGCGCCGCCTCGGGCATGGTGGGTATTGGCAGGCCGATACGCTCGGCTTCATCGCTGGCCACAATTCCGGCGCCGCCACTGACCGTTACGATGCCGAGCGAATGCTGCGCCGGGAAAACCCGCTTTGACGCAGCATAGGCGATATCCATCATCGTCTCCGGGTCGCGCAGAATGATCGCGCCGTGATCGGCCAGAACCGCATCGGCCACAATTGCATCGCCGGTGAGCGAGGCTGTATGCGAGGCCGCGGCCCGCGCGCCCACCGCAGAGCGGCCCGATTTCAGCGCCAGCACCGGTTTGCCCGCCGCCCGTGCCTCGTCAAGTGCGGCCAAAAGCGCAGGGGCCTGGTTGATCGCCTCCATATAGGTGCAGATCACGTCAATCGTCTCGCATTCTGCCATCCAGTGGATTGCATCGGCCACCGTGATGTCAGCCTCGTTGCCGGTCGTGATGAGGATTGATGAGCCAAGCCCCCGGTCACGCGCGAGCGCACCGAGATGCGCGCCAAAGGCACCAGACTGGCTCGCGATGCCAATGTTTCCGGGTTTCGGCAGCCCGGTATCGAGCGAGGACGAGAAGGTGCCGTAATAGCCGATGTCGACATTGTAGACACCCAGCGTGTTCGGCCCGAGTAGCCGGATACCATTCTCCCGCGCCATATCGATCAGCGCATGCTGCGCTGCCTCGCCCTCCGCACCTACCTCCGCAAATCCCGCCGAGAAGAGCGTCGCAACCTTGCAGCCCTTGCGGCCAAGCGCGGCGAGGGTTTCCGGCACAAGCTTGGCCGGAACCGCGATCAGCGCAGCGTCGGGTGCCTCAGGCAGATCATCAACGCTGGCATAGCATGGCAGGCCCTGCACCATTTCCCGCCTCGGGTTCACCGGAAGTATCCTTCCGGCGTATCCCGCGCGCAGCATTGCCGCGATTGGGCGCCCACCGATCCGTGTCACATCGTCCGAAGCCCCGATCACTGCGACCGAGCGCGGCGCGACCAGACCGTCAATATGGGCAAGCGTGGTCATAGTGTGGCGGCCGATCCCAGAATGGCGGTGCATTGGCTCGATAGCGTGCCGCCATTGCCGTGACAAAGTGCCAGATTGCAATCCGTGAGTTGCCGCTCGCCCACGTCGCCCCGTATCTGCGCAACTGCCTCAGTGATCAGGAAAAGCCCATACATCCCCGGATGCACGCAGGAGAGGCCGCCGCCATTGGTGTTGACCGCCAGTTCACCGCCCGGTGCGATCCGCCCGCCTTCAACAAAGTTGCCGCCCTCTCCCTTGGGGCAAAAGCCAAGGTCTTCGAGGAAGAGTATCGTGTTGATAGTGAACGCATCGTATAGCATCGCCAGATCGATATCGGATTGGTTGATACCCGCCATTTGCATCGCGCGCGGACCGCTCTCCGCCGCGGCTGTGGTGGTCAGATCGGGCATCGCCACGATCGAGCGGTGGTAATTTGCCCCGGCCGCGCCAAGAAAATAGACCGGCTTGCCGGGGAGATCCCTTGCTCGATCAGAGCGCACGAGGATAACAGCCGCCGCACCATCGGTCACAAGGCAACAATCGGCCGCTGTCAGCGGATCCGAGATCATCCGCGCCGACAGAATTTGCTCCTTGGTTAGCGGACCACGGGCGAAAGCCTCGGGGTTGAGATTGGCCCAGCCCCGCGCGGCCAGCGCCACATCGGCCAATTGCTCACGCGTGGTGCCAAACTGCGCCATGTGACGGCTGGCTGCCAGGCTGTAGGCGGTAATCGGATGGCGCGGCTTGTAGGGAGTCTCGTGCCATTGCGGCTCACTCATGGAGACAAGCCGCCCGCCCGCCGTGCGCTGGTTCGATCCATAGCAGACCAGTGCCACGTCGCAGAGCCCCGCCTCAAGCGCCAGCGTCGCCTGCAACAGATGCATTTCGAAGCTGGAGCCGCCAACATTGGTGCCGTCGAAGAATTTCGGCTTGAGACCGAGATATTCGACGACGCTCATCGTCGGGAAGGCATGGCTGCTGGTCGCGGCGAAGACTCCGTCGATGTCCTGCAGCTTGACGCCCGCATCGGCAACAGCCCCCACGGCCGCCTGACCGAGCAGTTCCATCGCCGAAAACCCAGGTGCCTCACCGATCCCGGCAGTAGCCATGCCCACGATAGCGGTCTTGCCGCGCAAATAATGCTGGCTCATGCCGCGTCCTCCTCGATCAGATCGAAGACCACGCGTGGGCCATCTTCGGTGGTTTCGATCCGCGCCTTGACCCGCGCGCCGATCGGGGCGGTTTCGATCGCGGGCAGCGTCGACATCATCCGCACTCCCTCATCCAGATCGATCAGCGCGACGTTCCACGATCCGTGGCGTGTCCGGTTGACGGTAATCGCATAGACCGTGCCGGTGCCGCCTGCCGTGACCCATTCCAGATCAGCTGCGCCCTGTGGCGTCACCACGCGAGGCCAGAAGACATATTCGCCCGTGCTGATTGCACGCTGGATCATGAACCGGCCCTCGGCCAGATATCGCTCATAGGTGGCCTGCGGCCCAACCGGCTTCGTCTCGGTGTCCATCTTTGCTGCTTACTCCTTAGTCTTTCCAGCCCAGAAACAGATGCGTCTGGGTAGTCACGCCCGCGACCTTGCCATCGCCACGCGTCAGCGTGACCTGCAACACCAGCGTCGTGCTTCCGACATGTACCGGCACGCAGCGCGCGCTCAGCCGATCGCCGACTTTCACCGGGCGCAGGAAATTGGTCTTGGCTTCCACCGTAGTGTTCGAGGTTTCGGCAGCGCTATTGATGAAGGCCGTGGTGCCCGCCGCCGTATCGGCGAGACTCATCAGCGCGCCACCATGCAGCACGCCGTTGCGGTTTGCCATCGCCTCTGTCACCGGCATTGAGCAGACGACCTCCTCTGGGGTCATGCGCTCGAATTCAATATCCAGCAGCGCCGCGAATTTGGAAACAGGCGGCATTTCCTCCAGGCTACGGGTCTTGCGTTCACTCACGATCAGGCAGCTCGTTCTGCCAGCGTGCGCCGCGCGATCACCAATTGCTGGATCTGGCTCGTGCCCTCGTAGATGCGCAGCAGCCGAATATCACGATAGAAGCGTTCAATATCATATTCAGCCATGTAGCCTGCCCCGCCGTGGATCTGCAGCGCGCGGTCGGCGATACGACCCGCGGCCTCAGTGCAGAAATACTTGGTGCAGGAGGCCTCAAGGATCGCCTTGCCGTTGCTGTCAAAGGTCTCGGCAGTCGCCCGTACCAGCGCACGCGCGGCATGCAGTTCGGCCTGACTATCGGCCAGCAGACCCTGCACCAATTGGTGCTCACCGATCGGTTTGCCGAACTGGTGGCGCGAAAGTGCATAGTCGGTAGCCAGGTCGAGCATGCGCTGGCCCTGGCCGACCGCCATCGCGCCAATATGGATACGCCCGCGATCAAGCACCTTCATCGCGGTAGGAAAACCCTGATGCAGCCGCTCTGGACCGCCAAGGATCGATGAAGCTGGCACACGCACATCCTCGAAAATCACGTCCGAGGTCTTGGTCCCGCGCTGGCCGAGCTTGCGGTCAGGCTTTGAGACGGTGATGCCAGGGATATCCGCCGGCACGATAAAGGCGGAGACGCCATCGGCGCCGGGTTTGTCAGGATCGGTGCGTGCAAAGACGGTGAACAGACCTGCGCGCACCGCGTTGGTGATGAAGCGCTTGGTGCCGTTGATCACAAAATCACCGCCATCGCGCCGGGCCGAGGTGCGGATACCTGCCGCGTCCGAGCCGTTGTCCGGCTCTGTCAACGCAAATGAGGTGATCACATCCCCGCTCGCTACACCCGGCAACCAGCGGCTTCTTTGCTCGGGTGTGCCGTCCATCACAATCCCTTGCGAACCAATGCCGACATTGGTGCCTATGAGCGAACGGAAGGTGAGCGAGGCATAGCAAAGCGCCTCAATCAGGCGTGCTTCCTGCGGAACATTGATGCCGATGCCGCCGAACTCCTCGGGGGTAGAAAGGCCGAAAAGGCCCATTTCCTTCATCTCGACGACGATATCCTCGGGGATATTGTCTTCTTCTTCGACCTGACGTTCTGCCGGGATCAGCCGTTCACGCGCGAACCGCTCCACCGTTACAAGAAGTTGTTCGAACACATCACTATCGACACCTGCCGCCATAGCCGCCTCCTCCCAAGGATTACTTTCGATCTAAGCTTGCCCTAGCAGCCATATTCTGTATAGTAAATATGACTTCATCAAGGGAATATCCATGGTTGACGAGGGCGTTCAGAAAGCCGTACCCGCAGTACAGAACGCCATCAGCATCCTGCGCCAGCTTGCGGCGCAAGGCCGTTCTATAGGCGCAACTCAGATTGCGCGCGAGACCGGGCTCAACGTGTCTTCAACCTTCAATATACTGCGCACGCTCACGAATGAAGGGCTTCTGAGCTTCGACCCCGAAGCCAAGACCTATCGGATCGGCATGGGGTTGATGGAATTCGCAATTCCGCTGCTCGGTGCCAATCCCGCAGATCTGATCCGCTCAACGCTGACCGCAATCGCCAAGGACCATCAGGTGATGATCGCGCTATGGCAGATCACGGAAAACCAGCGGATCGTGCTGACCGATCGTTTCACCGCCCCGCGCATCGTGCATGCGGTGCTGGCGCGCGACAGCCGCCTGCCTGTATTCGCGGGCGCGATCGGGCGGTGCTATGCGGCGGCAACCGGGCTCGACAAAAGCGCGACAAAGAAGGGCTTCGACACCGTCATCTGGCAGGACCCGCCTAGCTTCGAGAGCTATTGGGCGGATGTTCTGACAGCGCGCGAAACCGGCACGGCAAGCGATCGCGGGCAGCTTTTCCGCGGGCTCGACATCGTGGCAACTCTCGCGCTCGACGGCGAGGGAGTACCGCGGCTCGGCATGAGCAGCATCACTATCGCGGGGCAACAGACAGAGGAGAGCCTGTCGGCTGTGGCCAGTGCCCTGCGCGGCGCGGCCGAGCAGATCGAACGCTGCATCTTCTGTCGCCCCACCCCGGGCTGAACCCCGGTTTCACGACCATACGACACGGATAAAACGGAGAAGACATGTCTGGAACGAAGCCCCTGGAAGGGAAAGTCATGCTGGTAACCGGTGCAGGCGGCGGCATCGGCAGGGCAATCGCAATGGAGGCAGCCAAGGCGGGGGCCTCCGTCGTGGTGAACGATATCGGTGCCTCGCTCGACGGACGGCGGGAATCGAGCGCCGCAGCCCAGGATGCAGTTACCGCAATCGAGGCGATGGGCGGAAGCGCGGTCGCAAACGGCGATGATGTCTCAGAGCCGGCGGGCGCACAGGCAATGGTGAAACAGGCAGTGGATTCCTTCGGCCGACTGGATGCGGTGGTGAACAACGCCGGCATCCTGCGAGATTGCTTCTTCCACAAGATGAGTTTCGAGGATTTCGATGCGGTGGTGAAGGTCCATCTTTACGGCACCTTCAACGTCAGCCGCGCCGCAGTCGACGTGATGCGCGAACAAGGCTCGGGCAGCCTGATCCACATGACTTCAACCTCCGGCCTTATTGGAAATCTCGCGCAGGCGAACTATTCCGCCGCCAAGCTTGGGGTGGCGGCACTGTCAAAGTCGCTCGCTCTCGATCTGCGGCGTTGGGGTATCCGTTCGAACTGCATCGCGCCCTTCGCCTGGAGCCGGATGACCTCGTCGATCAAGGTCGACAGCCCCGAGCAGGAGGAGCGCGTGAACCGGATGAAGGAGATGTCGCCCGAAAAGATCGCTCCAATGGCGCTCTATCTCGCGTCGGATGCGGGGGCTGAAACCACCGGCCAGATCTTCGCCGTGCGCAACAACGAGATTTTCCTGGTGTCGCAGCCGCGACCCGTCCGCTCGGTGCAGCGTAGCAAGGGGTGGGATCTCGATAGCGTTACCAGCCACGCGATCCCGGCACTGCGCGGCAGCTATGTTCCGCTCGATGTCTCGGCGGATGTGTTCTGCTGGGATCCGGTGTAATCGCGCTGAGTCACCTTCGGCCCTACCGGAGGCGCAGGGACAGAGCCGGCGGGTCGCCGCTGGCAAAGGAAAACTTTTCGGGACATCTGTAGGTCCATTCAGAAATTTGATTTATGGCTTGGCGCATTCGATGGTCAGGCAATGCGCAACACGCCGCGCCGCAAGACCCCGAAGGAGGCACTGTGTACGACCAATCCAGCGACGAATTTCAGGACATCCGTGACGCCGTGCGCGCGCTCTGTGCCGATTTCCCCGACGAATACCACCGCAAGATCGACGAGGCCCGCACCTATCCCGAGGAATTCGTCGAGGCGCTGACCCGCGCGGGCTGGATGGCCGCGTTGATCCCCACCGAATATGGCGGCTCCGGGCTCGGGCTGGCTGAGTCCGCGGTGATCATGGAAGAGATTAATCGCGCAGGCGGCAATTCCGGTGCTTGTCACGGGCAGATGTACAATATGAACACGCTGGTACGGCACGGCTCCGAGGAACAGCGGCAAAAATACCTGCCCCGGATTGCGAGCGGCGAACTACGCCTGCAATCGATGGGCGTGACCGAGCCCACTACTGGCACCGACACTACTCAGCTCAAGACTACTGCGGTTCTCAAGGGCGACAAATATGTCATCAATGGCCAGAAGGTATGGATCAGCCGGGTCCAGCACTCTGACCTGATGATCCTGCTCGCACGCACAACGCCACTGTCCGATGTGAAGAAGAAATCCGAAGGGCTTTCGATCTTCATTGTCGATATCAAGGAGGCGATGAAATCGGGCATGACGGTGCGCCCGATCCCGAACATGGTCAATCACGAGACGAATGAGCTTTTCTTCGATAATCTGGAGATCCCGGTCGAGAACCTGATCGGCCAGGAGGGTCAGGGCTTCAAATACATCCTGACCGGCCTCAATGCCGAGCGCACGCTGATCGCAGCGGAATGCATTGGCGATGGCTATTGGTTCACCGATCGTGTGGTGAAATATGTGAGTGAGCGCAACGTCTTTGGCCGTCCGATCGGACAGAACCAGGGCGTGCAATTCCCGATTGCCGAGGCCTATATCGAAATCGAGGCCGCGAACCTGATGCGGCAGAAGGCCTGCCGACTTTATGATGCCGATCTACCCTGCGGGGCCGAGGCAAATATGGCGAAATATCTTGCCGCGAAGGCCAGCTGGGAAGCAGCGAACGCCTGCCTGCAATTCCACGGCGGCTTCGGTTTTGCTTGTGAATACGATATCGAGCGCAAGTTTCGCGAAACCCGCCTCTATCAAGTCGCGCCGATCTCCACGAACCTGATCCTGTCTTATGTTGCCGAACATATCCTCGGCCTGCCGCGGAGCTTCTGATGCGCCCCCTCGACGGTATCAAGGTGATCGCAATCGAACAGGCCGTTGCCGCGCCCTTCTGCACTTCGCGTCTGGCCGATGCAGGTGCCGAGGTATTCAAGATCGAACGTCCCGAAGGTGATTTCGCCCGCGGTTACGATGATGTGGCCAAAGGGCAGTCCAGCTATTTCGTCTGGCTAAACCGCGGCAAGCACTCGCGCACGCTCGATCTCACATCGACCCAAGGCCAAGCTGAGTTAGAGAGCCTGCTGGCCGGGGCAGACATATTGGTACAGAATCTCAAGCCAGGGGCACTGGCGCGGCTCGGCTTTTCCTTTGATCGGCTGACTCGTGAATTTCCGCGTCTGATCACCTGCTCGATCTCGGGCTATGGCGAGTATGGCCCGATGGCTGAGCGCAAGGCCTATGACCTGCTGGTGCAGGCGGAATCGGGCTTGTGCTCGATCACCGGTGGGCCGTCCGAACCTGCGCGGGTGGGCATTTCGGTGGTCGACATCGCGACCGGTGCCACCGCGCAATCGGCCATCCTCGAGGCGTTGGTCCGACGCGGGACGACCGGACAGGGCGCCAACATCTCTATCTCGATGTTCGATGTCATGGCCGATTGGCTGACGGTGCCGCTCTTGAACCACGAAGGCGGCAAGAGCCCTAGGCGGGTGGGTCTCGCGCATCCCTCAATCGCGCCCTATGGTATGTTCGTGGCAGCGGATGGCGCGCAGATCCTGCTTTCCGTACAGAGCGACCGGGAATGGGCCAAGCTCTGCACCCACTTCCTCAAAAACCCGGATATGGCCACCGATCCCCGGTTCGCCAGCAACCTCGCGCGGGTGGAAAACCGATCCGAGACTGATGCCGCCGTCGCCGCAGCTTTTGCCAGCATGACTGGCGACGCCGCCATCGCCGCGCTCTTGCGTGCCGATGTGGCCGTGGCGCGGGTCAACGACATGGCTGGGCTCGCCGCGCATCCGCATCTGCGGCGGATCAGCGTCGACACGCCTAATGGCCCCGTATCCTACCCGGCGCCCGCGCCGGTCTGGGACGACGAGAGCCGAACTTATGGCCCCGTCCCCGTCCTCGATCCGCTGGAGAATTGAGCCATGCAGGCGACTGACGCACTCGATATGGACTCGCTACGTAGCTGGATCGGCCGCACCGAAGAGGTGTCCGAACTGCTGACGTCGACGCTGGTCGAACGGCTTTACGCGACGCTCGACCGTGAAGGGCCCGTGACGGAAGGAGCCGAGGCACCACTGCTGATCCATCATTGCCTGTGCCAGCCCGCCGTGCCCACCTCGGCGCTCGGCCCCGACGGACACCCTCCGCGTGGTGGCTTTCTGCCGCCTGTTCCCCTGCCCCGCCGGATGTGGGCGGGTAGCGCCATAAATTTCCACAGCGCTCCCCGGATCGGCGAGCAAGTAACCCGCCGCTCAATCATTGACGACGTGACGCTCAAGGAGGGGCGCTCGGGGCGGCTCTGCTTCGTCACCGTCTCGCATCAAGTTTATGCTGGCGGGCGCGAAGTCCTGCATGAGCGCCAGGACATCGTTTATCGTGACGTGCCCCCAGCTGACACGCGCCCTAGGGCGTCACCGTCACCCGCCCCCACAGGTGCCGCCCAGCGCGAGATCCGGCCCACGCCGGAGCTGCTCTTCCGATATTCTGCGCTGACCTTCAACGGCCATCGCATTCATTACGATTATCCCTACGCGACCGGCGAAGAAGGCTATCCCGGCCTTGTCGTCCAAGGTCCGCTTCAGGCGATGCTTCTGGCGCAATATGCCGAGGAGCTGCGCGGCTGCGCCCCGGCGCGGTTCAGCTTCCGCAGCCTCTCACCAATCTTCGGTGAAGCGCAGTTCACGCTCAATGCGCGCGAAGAAGATGGCGCGACGGCCCTCTGGACTGCGGGCGCAGGCGGTCCGATCGCGATGGAGGCCCGCGCGGAATGGTGAAGCCCCGAGGCGATCGTGGCATGGCACTCATCGACTTAGGTAGTTGGCGGAGCGGGTGGGATTCGAACCCACGATACGGGGTTACCGTATACACACTTTCCAGGCGTGCGCCTTCGACCACTCGGCCACCGCTCCGCATGCCTGTGAGGCAGAAAGCGGGCCACTAGACGAGGTACGGGCCGATGACAAGCATGCTGCGAAACACTATTGGCTGATGCATGGCGCGCAAAATTGCAAATGCACCTTCAACCGCGGAAATGGAAGCGATGGCGCGCACTGCGCTTGACCGCCTGCCGGGACGATTTACCGCGCAAATGGGGGAGATAGTGCTGCTGGTGGAAGAGTGGCCCGACAAAGCCCTTCTGGAGGGTTTCGGCATTGAAAACCCCCTCGGATTGACCGGCGTTTACGAAGGCCTCCCGCTGACAGAACGCAGCATTGAGCATAGCGGCACCATGCCTGACCGCATTCGTCTGTTTCGTCGCCCCATCCTCGATGAATGGGCGGAACGCGGGAACGAGACGCTGGAGCATCTGGTGGCGCATGTCGTCATCCACGAAGTCGGACATCATTTCGGCCTGTCAGACGAGGACATGCACGCGCTGGAGGACATGGCGGGCTGAACGCTTGCCAAATCACGGCGTTTTGGCAGGATGGTTTGCATGAGAACATGCCTTGCCCTTGCCGCTCTTTCCTTTGTCATCGCCGCGCCCGCATTGGCGCAAGAGCAACCCGCTCCGGTTACGCCCGGATCGGTCATCGAAAGTGCCGCGCCGGAGGAATGGCACAGCATCGCTGCTGAAGACCTTCTGGTGATGGAGCTCGCGCCCGATGCTGCGGGCGAGCCGCGAACAATTGTGATCCAGTTGATGCCAGCCCCGCTTAGCCAGCCGTGGGTCGAGAACATCCGCACGCTGGCCCGCGCACAATATTGGGACGGCAGCTCGATCAACCGCGTGCAGGATAATTACGTGGTGCAATGGGGGCAGCCGGACGAAGGCTCGGGCGGGACGGTTAAACCGGTGCCGGAAGGGCTGAATGTTGTGCCGGAGAGTGCATATACGGTCGATTTTGCGCCCGGCTTGTTTGGCGGCAGAATTTACCATCGCGACGGGGCGCGGGACGAAATCGTGCGCATCGAGCCTCGCCCTTTCCCGCACGGTCCGCGTCCAAACAGTTTTGCCGATCCCTATGCCGATGCGGTCGGCTTTATCGGCGGCTTTCCAGCCGCTGCGGCCATGGAATTGACACGCGATGCCGACATTGTCAGCCGACCAACACAAGCCTGGCCTACCCATTGTTATGGAATGGTAGGCGTTGGCCGCGATGTTTCACCTGATACAGGGGATGGCTCACAACTTTACACCGTGATTGGCCACGCACCCCGCCATCTTGATCGCAATATCGCGCTGGTGGGACGCGTTATCGAAGGCATGGAACATCTTTCCAGCCTGCCGCGCGGCACCGGACCGCTGAGTTTCTATGAGACGGAGGAAGAGCTGGTGCCGATCCTCTCCTTTCGTATTGCCACTGACCTCGCCAACCCTCCGAGGTTTGAGTTTCTGGACACGGGCAGCGTAAGCTTCGAACGCTACATCGCAGTGCGGGCCAACCGGCACGATGATTTTTACAATATACCCGCAGGCGGCGTAGACATTTGCAACGTGCCGGTGCCTGTCCGTCGTGCCGGAGACTGAGCCGCACGGGTGACAAAGGTGACAGGGTGTCACCCGGCCAAATTGCTGTTTTAGCGCGTATTATCAAACACGTGAAATAATTCGGCGAAGGTGACACTTCTGCGGTGCAAAACGTTTGGCAGTAACGGCGATGGGAAAGAGCGCCATTGTCATGAGCTTGACACGACTTGTAGGAAAGCCGCTAAATCCGGTCGGCCTGCGCCACTGCATCGCTGGCGCGGAGCGAGCTGATGATGCGGGTGAGATGTGCCAGATCCTGGACTTCTATATCCACTTCATAAGTGTGGAATGGCTCATCACGGTGGGTCAGCTCAAGATTGATGACATTGGAATTGTTGCGTGCAAACACGCCGGCCATTTCCGCAAGTGTGCCAGCCCTGTTGTAGAGGACGATGTTGAGCCGTCCGATCGCCCCACGTGAACGCTCGCCCCAAGACAGATCGACCCAATCAGCATCGACGCCATTGGCAAGTTCGAGGCAATCGATAGCATGCACTTGCACGCCAACCCCCTTGATACGCAGGCCGACGATGCGATCTCCGGGAACGGGGTGGCAACACTGGGCCAACTCGAACGCCACGCCGGGTGGCAGCCCCTTAATGGAAATCGCCCGCCCTTGCGAAAGCTCTTTGGGCATATCCGCGGTGCTGCCGGGCACAATGGCTTCCATGACATCGCGATCAGACAGTTTGGACGAACCGATCGCATACATCATGTCTTCGACCTCGGCGAACTCAAGTCGCTCTGTCGCCTGCGCAATCGCTTTTTTGCCGACCTTGGTGGGCAGCCGTTCGACAATTTCATCGAACAGCTTGCGCCCGATTTCGGCTACCTCGTCACGCTCTTTCATCCGGACTGCGCGGCGGATGGCAGCGCGTGCCTTTCCGGTAACGACGAAACCCAGCCAGCTTAATTGTGGCTGGGCATTGCCACTCTTGATGATCTCCACCACGTCGCCATTATTCAGCGGCGTGCGCAGCGGCATGTGCCGCCCGTTGATTTTTGCGCCAACGGTTTGCGCGCCAAGATCGGTGTGCACGGCAAAGGCAAAATCTACCGCCGTTGCACCTTTCGGCATCTGGAACAAAGAACCGCGCGGAGTGAAGGCGAATATGCGATCCTGGTAAATCGCCAGCTTGGTATGTTCGAGAAGTTCCTCGGCATCATGGCTGGCATCGACAATCTCAATCAGATCGCGCAGCCAGCCAACGGCGCCATCGGGCCGGTCGCCCTGCTTATATGCCCAATGCGCGGCGAGACCGAATTCATTGGTCTGATTCATTTCCCGCGTCCGGATCTGCACTTCAACGCGCATGGACCGGTCATAAAACAAGGTAGTGTGCAGGCTGCGATAACCATTGTTCTTCGGCGTGGAGATGTAATCCTTGAACCGCCCCGGCACGAATTGAAACGTTCGGTGCAATTTGCCCAGTGCGCGGTAACAATCCTCTGGATTCTCGGTCAGCACGCGAAAGGCCATGATGTCGGAAATCTGTTCGAAGGGAAGATGCCGCTCCGCCATTTTGCGCCAGATCGAATAGGGGTGCTTTTCGCGCCCCCAGACACCGACATCCAACCCGGCTTCAGACAGCGCCTGCTTGATATCGAGTGCAATGCGATCGACCTGCCCGGTATCTGTCTGCCGCAATTGTTCGAGCCGCTTGGTGATAATGTCGTAGGCTTCGGGCTCAAGCTGCTCGAATGCCAACAGCTGCATTTCGCGCATATATTCATACATACCCACCCGCTCTGCCAGCGGGGCGTAGATATCCATCGTTTCGCGGGCGATACGGCGGCGCTTGTCCGGGTTTTTGATGTGGTGAAGCGTGCGCATGTTATGCAGCCTGTCCGCCAGTTTCACCAGCAAGACACGCAGGTCTTCGCTCATTGCCAATAGGAATTTGCGCAGGTTTTCAGCGGCGCGTTCATCCTCCGGCATCTGTTCGATTTTGGAAAGCTTGGTTACCCCGTCGACCAGCCGAGCGACCTTCGGTCCGAAGTTTTTCTCCACATCCTCAATCGTGGCCAGCGTGTCCTCGACCGTATCGTGGAGGAGCGCGGTAATGATCGTTTCCTGATCGAGCTTCAGATCAGTCATCAGTCCGGCGACTTCTACCGGATGGCTGAAATAGGGATCACCCGATGCGCGCTTCTGGCTACCGTGTTTCTGCACCGTATATACATAGGCGCGGTTGAGCAGCGCCTCATCAGCGTCGGGATCATATTCCTTGACCCGCTCAACAAGTTCGTATTGGCGCAGCATTATTTCAATGTGCGGTGCAACACGTGTTTCGGCAAGCGGAAATGCATCTGCTATTGCAAGATTTGCAAGTTGGCGAAACACATGCACTGGTCCGGTGCTCTGGGCGAAGGCGATTTCTCCACCCGGAATGGCGAAGTCACTTGAAGCAGTTGCGTAGCAGCGCAGTCCGGACACGAACGGGTTTGGAGCTTCGACGACTAACCCGACCTATATGGGGGATCCACTGTCGCGACGGGTCCATATGTCTTACTCGGAGACACTTAACCCGTGCAGGATGCCGGGCGACTACTCCCCTTCACCCTCCGCAGCGAAGCCCACGATGGGATCGACCTGACCGCGGGTGTAGCTGTGATAGCCGCCGCGCGTTTCGTCATAGATGCGCGTGGCGATAGGCTGGCCCCATGCGCCAGTGTCCCACAAGGCCTTGAACAGAGGTTCGACAAATTTGTTGCGGCCCACGCGCCCGAGGAACTCCTCGGCCTGAGGGATGACCGGACGATATTCATTGCGCAAGGCTGCCTCCAACCAGAGGAATAGCACTTCATTATTGCCCGCCTCCGACAGACCCAGCTCTTCATCAAGCGCGGCCAGCTGGGCATCACTCATGTCATCAGGCAATTCTTCCATGAAGCGGCGCTGTTCAAACGCGCTCCAGCCAGCCCATGCATCGGCCGTGGGGAGAGTGGCATCAGCGGCGTAAGCTGTGACGGCATCATCGACCGCGGCAAAGGCCTGGCGATCGGGCTGCACCACGTTTTCAGGAAGTCCGGTGCCGTAAACCCAAGCATCCAGCATCAGCGATTCTTCCAGCTCTGCATCGTCCGCGATCACGTGCTCGCGCAGATCGGCAATAAACATTTCGGAGGTGGCGGGCTCAAACGCATGACGATCAAACCAGCCGCGCATGAATTCATCAAATCGCTCGCGTCCGATGATGCTTTCCAGCGTATGCAGGAACAAGGCGCCCTTATCGTAAACGATGGCCGAACTATATTCGAGCGGGTTCAGTTCGGGGGGAGTGCGCAGCGCGGTGCGCGGATTGTCTTCGCCCAGCGCTTCCAGCGCTTCGCGCACGCCGGCAAATTCCAGCGCGCGTTCCTGCATGGCGCGGGTTTCGCCGAATACTTCTTCTGAAATGCGGTTGGTCAGGTAACTGGTCACGCCTTCGTTAAGCCAGCCATCGCGCCAACTGGCATAGGTGACGAGATTGCCCGACCAGCTATGCGCCAGCTCATGCGCGATCAGCCCGGTATTGGACCTGTCGCCCGCGATGAAAGTAGGGGTGAGAAAGGTCATCACCGGGTTTTCCATCCCGCCATAGGGGAAGGCAGGCGGCAAAACGATCATGTCATACCGGCCCCAGCGATATGGGCCGTAAATGCCCTCCGCAGCATTTATCATGGCCTCGGTATCGACCAGTTCGGCAGCGGCCTCTTCAATCATTTCAGGTTCGGACCACACGCCTGAACGCGGGCCGAGTTCGGCAAATTCAAGGTTCCCAGCAGCAATCGCGATCAGATAGGGCGGGATCGAATTCTCCATCACGAAGCTGTAAACGCGGCGCGCGGGTTGGCCGTCAGCGGCCTCCAGCTCTTCTGCATCGCCGCGGCTGATGCCGCTCATCACCACGGTCAGTGGATCGGGTACGGTAATCTTCGCTTCCCATGTCTGGCGGATACCCGGACTGTCCTGTGTCGGGATCCAGCTGCGGTTGAGAATGGCCTGCCCCTGGCTGAATACGAAGGGATGTTTGCCGCCCGCGGTCTGTTCGGCTTCGAGCCATTGCAGCGCCTCTGCACCCGATCCGCTGGCATAGGATATGACGATCTGCTGCAGGTCCGGCCCGGTCAGTTCGCCCAATTGCACCGTAATGGGTTCGCCCTTGCCGGGATCGTTTTCGCCAATTTCATAGGTTAGTTCATTGCCATTGCCATCGGTGATACCGCCGATCACAAGACCATTTGAATCGAGCACGATCTCCGTCGCGTCTTCGGCCTTCTGAATATCCAGCGTGGCAACACCTTCAACCTTCTGCCCCTCAAAATCGAGCGCAAGATCCAGCGCGACATGGGTAACCCGCGCGTCCAGAGGTTGCGCAAAGGTGAATTCGTCCAGCGCCTCTTCGCTCGTCAGAATGGGGGCGACGACCCGCTCTTGTTCAGGCAGATCATCTGCGGAACATCCCGCGACAAACAGGGCGGCAACACAAGCAAGGGCAGGAAAACGCATGAAATCTCCGGTCAGTTTTCGCTATTCAATAACCACACATAGGCATAGGCTGCGCTCGTGTCATCTGTCGAGGAAAGCTGTTTCGTGCTAAATGGAACATTGGCTAGATTGGCATGATTTGAACAGTCAGGCCGTGTCGCATGACAGGACAAGGTGGGATCTAGGATGACGCGGATACGACAATCGGCAACGCGGATTGGGTATGCCTTGGCCATACTTTCCGTGGCATTTGCTCCCCTGTCTGCAAGCGCGCAGGATGGCGATACGCCCGCGCAAGACGGCAGCGATGATATCGTGGTCGAAGGCGTGCTGGACGTGGACGGTGTAGAGGTGCTCCGGCAGGCGCGTGAGATAACTGCCCAGCGCAGCTCCACAGCCAAGCCGCTGGCCCGCTTCAACACTCCCATCTGTCCCGGCATCTGGGGCTTGGCCCCGGAAAATGCTCAATTATTGGTCGATCGCATTAATGAAGATGCGGATTGCCGCGCAAACATCTGGGTCATTTTCGTCGATGATCCCCATGCAAGCTATCACCAGATGCGCATCGAAGATGCCTTTTTGATGCAGGGGGTGAACATATGGGAAAGCCGCCGCATCCTTGAACAGGAAGGGCCCGCGCTGGCATGGAACGCGACCATCCTGCGCAACAATGAAGGTATTTCCAATTCCACCAGCGACGCCGCGATCAATCAGGTTTCATCCATGTCGCGGCTCGATACCGGAATGCGCAACGATATCGAAATCGCAGTGCTGTTGATGGAAAGGTCTGTGCTGGCCCGTCTGGATGCCTATGCGCTGGCCGATTACGCCACCATGCGACTGCTGGCCGATACCCGCGCACCCGAGACGAAGGCGAATATGGCACGATCCTGTCCCTCATGGGCGCAGAGGGAGTTGACCAAGCTTCCCCCACCGGCCTCACTCCGTTCGACATGGCCTATCTGCGCAGCCTCTACCGTGGCAGCGGCACATCGCCCTCTCGCCACGCGCATTCAAGCATGGATGATCTGATGGTAGAAGAAATGCTGCGCGACTAGACGCTGTGGCTGCGCCGGTTGCAAGCAGGTCTGGCTAATCCCACACCGCTTCTGGTGGCAGGCTCATCAGAATGGCGTCGATATTACCGCCGGTCTTGAGGCCGAACAGCGTTCCGCGATCATAGACAAGGTTGAATTCAGCATAGCGACCACGCCATTCAAGCTGCCGTTGCTTTTCCTCCCGCGTCCATTCCGTGTCCATGCGCCCTCTGACAAGCTGAGGGTATATATCCAGAAACGCTTCGCCCACATCGCGGGTGAAAGCCAGATTGCGTTCGAACGCAGGCTCATCCTCGCATTCCAGATGGTCGTAGAAAATTCCGCCTACCCCGCGATGCACGCTGCGGTGGGGGATGTAGAAATATTCGTCAGCCCATTTGCTGAATCGTTCGTAATAGGTGGGGTTGTGCGCGGCGCAGGCGGCCCGCAGCCGGGCGTGAAAGGCCTGCGTATCCTCTTTATAGGGAATCGGTGGATTAAGGTCCGCACCGCCGCCGAACCAAGCGGTTTGCGTGGTGAGGAAGCGGGTGTTCATATGCACCGCAGGGACATGCGGATTGGCCATATGCGCAACAAGACTGATGCCGGTGGCGGTGAATTGCGGATGGTCTTCGCTGGCACCGTTGATCTGTGCGGCAAACTGGGGATTGAACGCACCCGAAACGGTGCTGACATTCACCCCGACTTTCTCAAATACCTTGCCCTTCATCAGACCCTGAACGCCGCCGCCACCGTGCGATCCATCGTCCGTGTCGCGGTCCCATTCCTTATAGCCAAAGCCGGCATCCGATCCGGCATCGCGCTCTATCTCTTCAAAGGCGGAGCAAATGCGGTCACGCAAAGCTTCAAACCAGTTGCGAGCCTGTGCGGTCTGATCTTTCCATTCCATGATGATGTCTTGCCAAAGCCAGCGTCAGGCGGCAAGTGCGGTTCCATGGTTCCCGTTTCGTTCACCCTCCCCTTTTGCGGAGACGAATTTGTGCTTGTCCCGCAGGATGGCGGTGGGCGGGCGCTGTTCTGGCCACGCGAAAATGCGCTGCTGGTGGCTGATCTCCATCTCGAAAAGGCCAGTTTCTATGCCCGTCACGGCCAGATGCTGCCGCCTTATGACAGCCGCGAAACGCTTGAGCGGCTGGCCGATGCGATCCGCCTAACTGGTGCACGCAGGGTTTTCACCCTGGGCGATAATTTTCACGACTCGGCAGGCTCCGCCAGGCTTGAACCGCAGGCGAAAGGCATGCTGGCTGCACTCACGCGGGCAACCGACTGGGTGTGGATCACCGGCAATCACGATCCCGCAATGGAAGCAAGAAGCGGCGGCACGATAGCGACAGAGCTTTCTATCGGCGGCATGATCCTGCGCCACATGGCAAAGCCCGATGAGACACGGCCCGAACTGTCCGGCCATTTTCATCCGCGCGTACAGGTGAAAATGCGTGAACGCCGCATCCGCCGCGCCTGCGCTGTTGTCAGCCAGGACAATGCGGGCAGTGGGCGCATGATATTGCCAGCATTCGGAGCATTGACCGGTGGTATGAACGCGGCCGATCCAGCGATTCTCAAAGCGCTGCAACCTGCCAGTGAGATTGATGCTGTGGTGCCAGCGGGCAAGCGGTTGGCGCGTTTTCCGCTGTGGCGCAAGGATGGTTCGCGTCAGGCCGAAACGACTGCATAATCGCCTTGCAGGAGCGCGCCTTGGGGCAGCGCGTCGACCCACCGCCATGCACAGTGCAGGGTATCGCAGGAAAGCGGCAGCAACAAATCCCGCTGCATCGGCAAGAGTCCTACTGGCACTTTGGCCCATTTCCCCCTACATAGAGTCCACAACAACAATTGCCCAAGGAGCACAACCATACCACGTCCACCCCGCCGTTCGATGGCACCGCCGATTAAATCCGGCCCGAAATACGACAATCTCATCCAGTCCGACAAGGTCCGCGTCATCGATGGCGAAGGCGAAAACCTTGGCGTGATGTACACGAATGAAGCGATAGAGCAGGCCGCCGAAGCAGGTCTGAATCTCGTTGAGGTATCGCCAACCGCGAACCCGCCAGTGTGCAAGTTCCTTGATGTCGGCAAATATCGCTACGAGGCCCAGAAAAAGGCCAATGCGGCGCGCAAGACGCAGAAGACGCAAGACATCAAAGAAGTGAAGATGCGTCCCAACATCGATACCCATGATTACGATGTGAAGATGCGCAATGTGAACAAGTTCATCGACAATGGCGACAAGGTGAAAGTCACCTTGCGTTTTCGCGGACGTGAAATGGCGCACCAACATCTGGGCATGGATCTGCTCAAACGCGTGCAGGACGACATGGCCGAAACCGCCAAGATCGAGGCATTCCCCCGTCTCGAAGGCCGCCAGATGCTGATGGTGCTGGCGCCCAAATAGGATTGCAATTGTGAATGGCTGGCCGGCACGCATGCCGCTGCCGCCTTGACTGGCAAGATTTTGAAGGGCGCGCCGCTGGGTGCGCCCTTTTTGGTTGATGCCTGGACATTAGGATGCTGGCGGATAGTGCCGGTCTTCAATCCGCTATCTTCTGGCTACTGTGGCAAGAGGCGCACACAAGGCCCGCCTGGACTTTTGCAGCCGGTCAGCGCCGGACGTCGCGCCCGCCACGCTCGAAAGCAGCAAGGTCATCGCGGCTGAACAGTGGCATGTCCCCGGGGAGACTATGTTCCAGCACCGCTAGTCCAAGCCCTGCCCGTGCCATTGACATGACATCGGCCCCTTCGAGATATCCGTGCAACACACCGGCTGCAAAGGCATCGCCTGTGCCGATCCGGTCGATTATGCCGGTCACGTCAATCTCTCCTGTCTGGGCGCTGTCCTCTGGCAAATCGACGCGGGCGGCGATGCGGTGGTGATCGACATCGATCACATGCCGCGCGGTGGAGGCGATCAGGCGCAAATTGGGAAAGGTATCGAACCCGGCCTGCGCTGCTTCTCGCCGTCGATCCGGCCCATCCCCTGAAAAGCGCTGTCCGGTCAGCAGGCTGATATCCTGGTGATTGCCAAACATGATATCGGCATTGGAGATGATCTCGGTCAGGATTTCCTTGGGATTGCCATCCCATGCAGCCCATAATTGCGGGCGGAAATTGCCGTCGAAACTAATCGGGATGCCAGCCGACCGTGCAATTTTCGCCACTTCCATGACGGCATTTGCGCTATCCATGCCCAGCGCTGGCGTAATGCCCGATAAATGCAACAAACGTGCGCCATCAAGTGCGGCGGCAAAATCGAAATCCTCGGCCCTGGAACTGGCAAAGGTCGAACCTGCGCGATCATAGCTGATGGCCGATGCGCGAAGCCCCTGTCCCTGCTCCAGAAAGTAGAGGCCCATTCGTCCATCAGCATAGCTGACGAACCGCGTATCGACCCCGCGCGATGCCAGCGTGCCAAGTGCCAACCGCCCCAGCGGGTTATTGGCAACCCGGCTGATCATCATGGTCGGATGGCCAAGATGCGCAAGGCCGGCGAGGACATTAGCTTCCGCGCCACCCACTTCAACATCCAGAGATTGTGCCTGGGCGATCATCTTGCGACCGGGCGGTGTCAGCCGCAGCAGCAGTTCACCAAATCCGACAACGGAGCCCGTCTCGCCCTTCACTGGTCAAGCCGCCTGCAACAATGCAAATCTGCCAGAATAACAGCTGAACCTTTCATCAATTCCATCCCCCAATATGGACTTTCCAGTATCGCGGACTGCAAAGCCTGTATAGCACAAGCTGACCCGGCAAAGATCAGCCCTGCTGCCACAATTCCACCGGATTGCCGTCACAATCCGCGATCCGCGCAAAACTCCCTGCGCCTTCCATATCTTCGCGGTGCGTGGCATCAATTCCCGCACTTGCCAGCAGCGCCAGAAGCGGCTCCAGCCCTTCCACCCGCAAATTGAGCATCATCTGCCGGTCTTCCTGCCAGTAATCGGTATCGCGGGCGAAACCGGCAAAGACCATTGGCCCAGCCTCCTGCATCCACACCCATTCACCATCGGGCGTTGGCTGGCCGCTTTGCGTGGCTGCTATTCCCAGATGATCGCGATACCACGCGGCCAGCCGGGCGGGATCTTCGGATCGGATAAACAAGCCGCCTATCCCCAGAACCTTGCCCTCTGCCATTTATGCCTCCTTGCCCTGACCACGCGAATCCCTATCGTCAGCAGGGTATACCGGACGGATGGGGAAAACACAGGGCATGGCGGCGCAAGGCAGTGTTCCACCGCGCATAACGGGGCGGAAGATCGGCTTTTGGCTGGGCCCGGCGCTATTTGCATTGACCGTGCTGTTGCCGGCGCCTGACGGCATGACGGCGCCTGCATGGAATACGGCCGGACTGGTTGGCTGGATGGCAAGCTGGTGGATGACGCAGGCAGTCCCGCTCACCGCCACCGGCCTGCTTCCCTTCGTGGTATTGCCCTTTGCCAGTGCAGGAACCGCCCGCGAAGTAGCCAGCGATTATTACTCGCCGATCATTTTCCTTCTGCTTGGCGGCGCGTTTCTCGCCCTCGCCATCGAACGCACCGGGATGCACAAACGGCTCGCGTGCTGGATACTTGACCGGATTGGCGGGCGCGGTGGCAGCTTTGGCTTACTGCTCGGCTTCATGATAGCCGCGGCCATCCTTTCCAATATTATTTCCAACACCTCCACTACGCTGATCATGATGCCAATGGCGCTGGCGGTGCTGGCAGGCGGGACTGCGATGCGTCCTGATGGCTCTATCGACCAGTCCGGGCTTTCAGGCGCATTGCCGATGGGGCTGGCCTTTGCCGCCAGCATCGGTGGGCTAGGCACCATTATCGGATCACCCACCAATGCCATTGCCGTGGCACTGCTCCGCGATATTTCCGGCATGGAGATTACCTTTGCCAAATGGGCGTCCTATGGCGTGCCAGTGGTGCTACTGGGCATCCCGCTGGCAGCTTTCATCATATCGCGGGTGCAGCGCATTTCCGATCATCCTTTCGATGTGAAGGCTGCGCGCGAAGCCATTGATCCGCACGGACCCTGGAGCGTGGCGGAACGGCGGTTGGTGCCGGTGATTGCGCTGACCTTCATCGCATGGATGTTGCGCGGGTTTGCCGCGCCCTATTTTCCTGAAGGTTCCTTAACCGATGGCACGGTGGCGATTGCCTCCAGCTTCGCACTGTTCGTGCTGCCCGATGGCACGGGACGGCGCCTGCTGGAATGGCACGAAGCCAATCGCGCACCGTGGGATGTGCTGATGATGTTTGGCGGCGGACTTGCGTTGGCTGGCGCGATGACGCGCAGCGGGCTGGCAGACTGGCTTGGCAATGCTCTGCTGCCCCTGGCGACAGTTCCAGTTATCGTGATGGCAATAGCGATGGTGGCGATGGTGGTGCTGATCACCGAATTTGCCAGCAATGTTGCCACCGCCAGCGGCATTATGCCGGTCGTCGCCAGCCTTGCGGTGGCGATGGGCGGCGATCCAGTGCTGCTCGCTCTTCCCGTGGCACTTGCAGCCAGCTGGGGCTTTGTGCTGCCTGCTGGCACCGGCCCAAACGCCATCGCATGGGCCACAGGCCGCATTGCGCTGCCACGCCTGATCAAGGCAGGGCTTGTGCTGGATTTTGCAGGAGTTTTCCTGATCGTAGGTGTTGTCTTCGCGCTTGCGCCAATCCTTGGCTGAGGCTTGCGGGAATCGCTGCAGCGATCTAATTACCGATGTAACCAGATTGCCGGTGTAGTTGCGTTCCTGCGGAGGTTAGGAACGGGTGGCCCGGAACTCCTGCCTTTCCCCTGCCTTCCTAGGGGTGAGAACCTTTGTGAAGGAAGGATGCCATCATGGCCGACAATTCAAAGAATGATCCGCTTGGCGCTGTCACCACCCCCACCCCGCGCCGCAAGCCCAAGCCCGAAATCACTATTATCGGCGGGCGAGAACTGAAGCCGTCCACGCTGATGATGGGCCATGGTTATGATCCGGCCCTTTCCGAAGGATCGCTAAAGGCGCCGATCTTCCTTACCAGCACATTCGCTTTTGAAAGTGCAGCGGCTGGCAAGCGCCATTTCGAAGGCATCACCGGCAAGCGCGAAGGCGGCGCCGAAGGGCTTGTCTATTCCCGTTTCAACGGGCCAAACCAGGAAATCCTTGAAGACCGGCTGGCGATCTGGGACGGGGCGGAAGAAGCCTTGTGCTTTTCCAGCGGCATGACCGCGATTGCGGTATTGATACTGGCAGCCTGCAATGCGGGCGACGTGATCGTCCACTCCGGCCCGCTTTACGCGGCATCTGAAGGGTTTGTTGCCAAGGTCATGGCGAAATATGGCGTCACCTATATCGCCTTTCCCGCCGGCGCGAGCCGCGAAAAGCTGGACGAGGTGATGCAGGAAGCCAAGGCCAGGGCGAAAGAACAGGGCGGCGAAGTGCCGCTCATCTACCTCGAAAGCCCCGGCAACCCGACCAATGCTCTGGTCGATATCGAAGCGGTCAAGGCCGCGCGCGATGCGCATTTTGATCCTGCCCGCTGCCCCATCGCCATTGACAACACTTTTCTTGGCCCATTGTGGCAGCGCCCGCTGGAACATGGGGCAGATCTGGTAATCTATTCACTGACCAAATATGTCGGCGGGCATTCCGATCTGGTGGCAGGCAGCGTTTCAGGCGCCAAGAAATGGATCGATGCGATCCGCGCATTGCGCAACACCATGGGCGGAATTGCCGATCCCAACACCGCATGGATGTTGCTGCGGAGCCTCGAAACGGTGGAATTGCGGATGCAGCGCGCGGGTGAGAATGCGGCCAAGGTCTGCGCCATGCTGAAAAGCCATCCCAAGATCGAAGGCCTTGGCTATCTCGGCATGATCGAGGATGCACGCCAGCAGGACATTTATGATCGCCATTGCCTTGGCGCCGGCTCCACCTTCTCCGCCTTCATTAAGGGGGGCGAGGTAGAATGTTTCCGTTTCCTCGATGCGCTCAAGGTGGCCAAGCTGGCCGTCAGCCTTGGTGGTACAGAAACGCTGGCCAGTCATCCCGCCAGCATGACACACCTGTCCGTCGCCGAAAGTCGCCGTGCCGAATTGGGCATTTCGGATAATCTGGTGCGAATTTCGATCGGTATTGAAGACCCGGACGATCTGATCGCCGATTTCGAGCAGGCGCTGGAAGCCGTCTGACAGCGCGATTGTGACCAAGTTCCAAACGCCGCTTGCCCCAAGCCCTTCCAGACAGCTAAGGGAAAGGTCGAGCGGCTTATGGGCCGGAAAACAGCAAATATGGACGGAAACAACGTGATCCGGAAAATCGGTCTTCTGCTTGGTGTCGCAGCTTGCGGCGCACTCGTAACCTCTTGCGGCGGGGACGACGATGACCCCACTCCAACACCGACAGGCAGCAGCACGCCAACGCCATCGCCCACCTCGTCTGAACTCAGTCTCACAGCAGATTTCACCGCGAGCAGTGGCAATGCTAATTATATCTACGCATTCTTCACGCCCGATACCGGCGGGACCGAGGTCTTCAACGGCGGCAGCCGGATCAATGGCAACGGCGTTATCGAATTCGTCGCATCGCCCGATAGCGCCAGCTTCATTTTCCCCGACCTCAGCGAGGCGGCTGTGTTTGGCGCTGCCGAATTCGTCAGCGTTTCGGCCACGCAACGGTTTTACCAGATGGGCACCGCTGCATTGACCATGTTCCTTCCGGATGAGGAAGTGATGCGCGTTACCTATGATCTGGACGATCAGCCCTTTACCAGAAATTCTGTGGAAGGCACCTTGCGCAGCCGCCGTTCCGCGATCTTCTTCAGCCCCGTCACCACCACTACCGATATCGCTTCTACGCTGACTTATAGCGGCGATATAGACGTGGCAGGCGGCGATCCGGGCGTTACGGCTGCGGACACGGTTTCAGCACCGCAGACCACCTTCACCGTCACCCCGGGGACTGACGACACGATAAGCGGCACCATTGCCATTTTCGAGACGGTCGCTTCCACTCAGACACAAATTGCATCGTTTGAGATCAGCGCCAAGGTGGGCGCCGGGGGGACTTTTGACGGCGCGATCAGTGATACGACCTATGCGCTCACCGGCAATTATGTGGGTGCGCTTGCAGGCGATGACCGCGAAGAAGTGTTCATTATCTTCTCTGCAATCGACAGCGATCCCGACGATGATGATGACCGCGTATTTGTCGGCAGCTATATCGGCAATTAGTAACTGCGTGACGAGGTTGCTGTCTCAGCTTTGCCGCATGCTTGCGGCATCCGTCGCATAACCACATTCCGTGGTGATTATCGGATGGAGGTAATAGCCTTCATTGGAATGGAGACGATTGCCGTAATCACTCAGCCCCGGGCGGCGGCGGCGGCCGCGGTGAAAGCACCGGCGGTGGTGGCGGAGTTGCACCAATTCGCAAAGGAACCGCAGAGGGTCGAATTTGCAGCGGCTCGGCATTTCGTGCCGCCTCAACCTCGCGCTCGCCCTCAGCGCGCTCCGCTTCTTCCATTGCGTCGGTCCAGCGAATGAACTGGCCGACTGTCCCAAGTGACTGCGCTTCGAGGTGATTTTCATCCAGTAGCCGCAGGATAGCGCCTCCATGGGCGATCTTTCTGTAAGCTTGGATTGCTGGCGTATCCATGCACCCTGCCAGCGTCGATGTCATCATGCGCTCTCCAGTAACTGGATCGGCTTCACCACTGTAATTCCAGTAATTGCATCCATCACGGCCTGCGACGATTTCGCCGCTTTGCACGGTCACGCTCATGCGCTCTGCGGATACATCCTCGCCATTGATAGTGAGTAAACGCCAGGTGCCGCGTTCAGGCCCATCAAACCAACCGCGCCAGTCAGGCCCATGCACACCCGCCAGCCCCAGCATTACGGAACCCATCGCCAACAGCAAGGCAGGCAAAATCAGCCGGACAGTCCATTTTTCAAAAGAACCGCCCCTATTGGGTCGTGTAGGCCGGTTCAGCCGCGCCACTCGCGCCGTTCCTCGGCCGATTTCAATATCTCATAGGACAGTTGCAGCTTTTGAAACTCTGCTGCTGCGTCGGCATCGCCGGGCTTTACATCGGGGTGGACCTTTTTCGCACGGGCGCGCCATTCGCGCTTGATCGCATCAAAATCGGCATCGGCTTCCAGCTCGAATACCTCGAGTGCGCGCATTTCATCTGCCGAGCGTGATCCATCACCGCTGCCGCCCCAACCATAATGCTGCGCTTCTGCATAACCGGCGTTTTCGGCCTGTTCGGATTTCGCGCGGCGGGCGGCCTCTTCCTTGTCCAGCCCTTCGAAATAATCCCAACCCTTATTGTATTCAGCCGCGTGCTTTTCGCAGAAATACCAGCGGTCCTTGCTGTTGGGGCTCTTGGGAGCGGGGCATTTACCCGGCTGATCACATCCGTGGCGGTCGCACAGGCGCACCTCCACCGTATCACGGCTTGATCCATATCCACGCCAGCGCGGGAATCCCCAATCGGAAGAGCGGCGCGCAGCCATCAGTAAATGTCAAACAAGGTCAGCATTGCGCTCCTATAGGGGCATAGATCCGCTTCGTGAACCAGCCAGTTTATGGGTCAGCAAAACCAGCAGGGCGCGGCGGTGGAAACCGCCGCGCCCGATATGAACCGGCCAGCCATCGCAAAGCTGAGTCCGGCGCTGGTTGATCTGATCGAATAATCAGCGGCTGATCATCACCGTTACGGAACGGCGGTTGCGCGCCCATGCAGATTCATCCGATCCGGTCGCAATCGGCCGTTCCTCGCCATAGCTGACGGTGCGCAGACGGTTTTCCGGCACGCCCAGGCTGACGAGATAATTCTTGGCGGAGTTGGCACGGCGTTCACCCAGCGCGAGGTTGTAATCGCGTGTGCCGCGTTCATCAGCATGGCCTTCGACCGTGGCGGTGGAACTGTTATATTGCAGCATATATTCTGCCTGACGGCGAAGCGCGGCCATGTCTTCATTGTCGATGTTATAGCGATCGGTCTCGAAGTAAATCGTGTCTGCGCCAGACATGGCAGAAGCGAAATGCGCCTGCGATCCGGGCGGATTGCTTACCGGTGCGGGCGCAGGTGTCGGCGTCGGTGTTGAAACATCTGCCGGTGGCGGCGGCGTGGTGACGGGCGGCTCTTTCTTGCAGGCGCTGAGCGCAAGAGCGCTGGAAATTGTCAAAGCAATAACAATGCGATTCATGATGGCTCTCCTTGAACCGGGAAAAACAGGTCTGCTGTTGTTTTTGCGAACCCTCGAGGAACTAACGCACTTACGGCAAAACCGGTCCCCAAGCCGGGTCTGACGCCCCTACCGGCGTGCGCAGTCGACGTTCATTTTCTCCGGTCAGGTCAACCTGCCAGATCGAAGTGTCGCCGGAATTGCGTTCGGTCCGGAAGAACTGGATGATGCGGCCATTGGGCGCCCAGCTGGGGGCCTCGTCATGCCATGCATTGGTAAGCCGGCGCATGTTGCTCCCTTGCGGGGTCATCACGGCGATGCGGAAGTCGCCAGCGATATGGGTAAAGGCGATCTGGTCGCCGCGCGGGCTCCATTCAGGTGTGGCGCAGCGCCCGCCAAAGAAGCTGATGCGCCGTTCGCCACTGCCATCGGCATTCATAACATAGCATTGCTGTGAACCGGATTTGTCGCTTTCAAACACGATCTGGCGGCCATCGGGCGAATATGATCCGCCCACTTCGATAGCCGGGCTGTCAGTCAGACGCAGCGGTGTGCCGCCGCCCTCTGCGGAAACGCGATAGATGTCTGTATTGCCGCTCACCGCCATAGAATAAAGGATATAGCGGCCATCGGGGCTCCAGCGCGGGGCGAAGGTCGGATTGCCGCTTTGCGTTACCAATGTCTGGCGGCCACTATCGATATGATAGACATAGATACGCGGATTACCATCGACATAGGAGAGATAGGCAATACGCGAATAATCGGGAGAATAGCGCGGGGTCAGTGCAGTTGACTGGCCATTGGTGATGAAACGGTGATTGGCACCGTCGCTATCCATGATGGCCAAGCGCTTCACACGGTTTTCCTTGGGACCGGTTTCGGCGATATAGGCAATGCGGCTGTCGAAGAACGGGCTTTCACCGGACAGGCGCGAATAGACAAGGTCAGCGCAGCGGTGAGCAGCGCGGCGCCAGTCATTGGGTGCAACCACCCAGCCTTCCCGCACCAGCTCGTTCTGCAAGGCAACGTCATAAAGATAACAACCCACCGTCAGCCGTCCGTCTGCATTGGCACGGACATAACCGTGGACCAGCATCTCTGCCGATCTCCCATGCCACGTGTTCCACGCGGGCGCGGTGATCTGGCCATAAGAAGGACGTGGCAGGGCATCGGGCCCAACAGGTCGAAACAGCCCATTGAAGCGCAAATCATTAAACACGATACGCGCCAGCTCAATGCCCAGCGCCTGGGTGCCCTGCGTATTGGCAGGGGTTGGCACATCGGCATTGGTGGCAAATGCGGCAATCGCAATGCCGGTATCCTGCCAGGCAGAATCATCGGTTACGGTGCCGCGCAGTGGCCCGTCATCGTCGTCCTGTGCGCTCGCCGTCTGCTGGGTTGCAGGCTGCGCATTAGTGGACTGGGGCGTCGCCGCCGCAGGAGCAGCGAAGATCAGCATGAATGTGGCAAACAGGGAAACGGACTTCATCAGAGCCTCCGGTCGAAATCCCACTCCAGATCATCCCACTGAGTGTAGAACTGATTGGGCAGGTTGAAAGGTGCAGCAAGCGTCACTGCTCGAATAGCACGTTCGCAGTGCAGCGCCGCTTGCGGATGGTTGGAATCATTGACGCCGCGCTGGGTCACGCAACGCGGCCTTCCGCTGAGCGAGCCGTCACGGTTGAGGCTCCATGCCACTACGGTCACGAGCTGATCGACATCAACGCCCGATGGCGAGGTCCAGTGCGGGCGGATTTGCCGCGTGATAGCAGAGGCGAGCGATGCGCGTTCTGCGCTGCCGAAAGTGGCCGCGGGTGAGCCGCTATTGCCATCAGACATACTGCTGCCTTCAAGGAAATTGTCACCGATCCTGCTGCCACCAGCCCGCTGTGTGGCGGTAGCAGTGGGAGTTGGCGTGGGACGCTGGGTCGCACGCGCCGTTGATGTTGGTGCAGGCGTTGGACGCGCGCTTGATCGCGCTGTCGGCGGCGTGGTTGGCACCGGACGCGGCGCAGTGGTGGGCACCGGGCGCGGCTCCACCGGCGGCATTTCGATCACTTCCTGCGGCGGCTGCGGAAGTTCGGTGATGACGGGCGCGAAGCTGGCAGCAGGCTGCGCCGATGGATCTGGCGCGGTCGATTCCATGCTGATTTCTGTCGCCAGGCTCACATCAACCCGTTCAGGCGGCGTGGGCACGGGCAATTCCCGCCCGATCTGCATCGACAGGGCAATTGCCAGCGCGACATGCGCCACGACCGCCGCGCCAATGCCAACGCGCTCTTCAGTGGAAAGGTCAGCCAAAGCAGCCATCGTTGCCTGCGCTTATGGCTCTTCGGCTGAACCGGTGGTGACCAGCGAGATGGAATTGAAACCGGCACGATTCAACTCTCCCATCACGGCCATTGCACGGCCCCAGTCGATATTGCGGTCAGCGCGCAAATTCACCAGCGGGCGCTCTCCCCCCTCCGGCCCCGCCAGCGATTCCAGCGCACGGGGCAGATAGCCTTTTTCAATGCGTTGATCGTCAATATAGACAAAGCCCTCGCGATCGATGGCAACCGTCACCTGGTCAGGCGTCTGATCAATCGGGTTGGCGCGGCTTTCGGGAAGGTCCACCGGCACGCCGCTTGCCAGCAGCGGCGCGGTGACCATGAAGATGATCAGCAGCACCAGCATCACATCGACAAATGGCGTGACGTTGATTTCCGCCATCGGCGCACGGCGCGCACCGCGACCCTTGCGGCGCGAGGCAAGCCCCATCGCCATTAGAGGCCTTCCATGTCGCGGCTGATCTGTGCGTGGACGCGGTCACCAAAGCGCATCAGGCGTGACTCGAATCCGTTCACCGTATTGGACAGCCGGTTATAGGCAATCACTGCGGGAATGGCGGCAAAGAGGCCGATGGCGGTAGCAAAAAGCGCCTCTGCAATGCCGGGTGCCACCACGGCGAGAGAGGAGTTTTCCTGCAACCCGATCTGGAAAAAGCTGTTCATGATGCCCCAGACGGTGCCGAACAAGCCCACAAAAGGCGCAACAGAGCCGACCGTGGCGAGGAAGTTGAGCCGATCTGCCATCTTGTCCGATTCCAGCGCCACCTGCCCTTCCATCGATTGCGCGACGCGGGCACGCGCGGCCTCGTGATCCTTCAACCCCGCTTTGTGCGAGCGGCGGAATTCACCGATCCCGGCAGCGGCCACGCGGGCCGAGGGGTTATCCTTGCGGCGGCGCGCGTCGAGCAGCGAATCGACATCGTCATTCGACCAGAACTCCTCCTCGAATGCATCGCATCTGCGGCGCGTGTTGCCCATGCGAAGACTGAAACCGAAGATAATGGCCCACACCCAGACCGACGCCAATATCAGGCCGATGATAACAATCTGGACGACGATATCGGCCTGCATGAACAGCTCTATCGGATCGAGCCTGGTGGGCGCTGCCGGAGTGATTGCTGCAAGAGTGGTCAAAACGCTCATTCAGGCTCTTTCTCGATAAAGCTGGCAAAGGCGGCACGCCAAGCCTCTGGCTGGCGCCTTGGCCGGCCGTTGGATGCAAGAAACGCGGCAATAATGTCTATTTCAGCCAGAACTTCAGCGCCGCGAAGGATAGTCTGGTGCATACGCGCACTGGCTGCCCTCAGTTCCGTGCAACGCGTCTCCACGATCAGCACATCATCAAACCGGGCGGGACGGCGCCATTTGATATTGGCCTCTGACACGGCGTAAAAGCCATCACCCGCTTCAAAGGCAGCACGTTGATCTATGCCAAGCAGGCGCAGGATATCACTGCGCGCCCTTTCGCACCATTTGAGATAATTGGCATGATAGGCGATGCCGGACAGGTCAGTATCCTCAAAGAAGACGCGCACCGGATAGTGGTGACGCGACCCCACGATTTGGCCGGAGGGTGGCTGCATTTGCTCGTTCATTTCTGAACAGCGGCTTACAGGTCCGCGCGCTTAGAAAAAAGGGGGTTTTACGCCATTCCGAGTCAATTTCGGGACAGGCGGCGCAAGGCCTTGTTTCAGACTGAAAACCTGTCAGCGGGCGAGCATCGGACCCAGAGGACCGCCGCCAAAGAGATGCACATGCAGATGCGCCACTTCCTGCCCGCCATTGCGGCCAATATTGGCAAGCAGGCGATAGCCGCGCACGACCAGCCCGTTATCGCGCGCCACCGTGCCCACTGCACGCACAAATCCGGCGATTTCCTCTGCCGAAGCCTTGGCTGAAAAATCATCCCAGCTGACATATTCGCCCTTGGGTATCACCAATATGTGCACATCGGCCTGCGGATTGATATCATGGAAGGCCAGCGCGTGCTCGTCCTCATAGACCTTGTTGCAAGGGATCTCGTCGCGCAGCATTTTGGCGAAGATATTGTCAGGATCATAGGCGGCAGTCGGATCGATGGGCATCGTCAGTTGTTCCTGGCAGCTTTTTCATCAAGACCGGAAATGCCTTCACGCCGATCCAGTTCCGTCAGCACGTCTGCCAGCGAGACATCTTTCGCGCCCAGCAGGACAAGCAGGTGGAATAACAGATCAGCCGCCTCGCCGGTAAGGTCCTGCCGACTGCCCAAAAGCGCGGCGATCACAGCTTCTGTTGCTTCCTCACCCAGCTTCTGCGCCATTTTGGGCAGGCCCTTGGCGTGCAGGCTGGCAACATAGCTTTCATCGGGCGATGCGGCGCGGCGCTGCGCAATCGTGGCTTCCAGGCGGGTGAGAGTATCCATCGGCGCTGGCAATGCGCGAAGCGGCGGCATCGCGTCAAGCGATGTGTTCGGCCAAAACAGTAGCGTTTATTCGTCCCGGTCGGATTTCCGCATGGATAAGCGGCGGCCAATAATGACCCCGATTGCGCCCAGCGCAAACAGCGTCATGCTTGATGCTTCTGGTATTTGCGCAGTGCCGCTGCCCGCAGCCGGGGCGGCCAAGATAAGCAGAATAGCTGAGAAGAACATGCGGTGGATCATCAGGAGATCGTAATCCGCCTTCGAAATGAGTCGCACAATCATGGTAGCGCTGCTGTCCCGTAGCGGGACCGCAGTAATTGAACGGTGCCATGCGCTGAACCTTCAGGTGGAACGCGCCGGAAGTCCTGCGGCGCGCAAGGCCGCATGCGCCTCTGCGATCGTGTGATTTCCGAAGTGGAATATGCTTGCCGCCAGCACCGCGTTTGCCCCGCCCATTGTCACGCCATCGACCAGATGCTGCAAATTGCCGACCCCGCCGCTGGCGACAACGGGCACGGATACGGCATCTGAAATGGCGCGGGTAAGCTCAAGATCATATCCCGCCTTGGTCCCGTCACCATCCATGCTGGTGACCAGCAATTCGCCTGCGCCAAGCTCTGCCAGCCGCACTGCGTGATCTACAGCATCGATCCCCGTTTCGCGCCTTCCGCCATGGGTGAAGATTTCCCAACGCCCCTTTGCAACGCGGCGTGCATCGACGCTGGCAACTGCGCATTGGCTGCCCATGCGATCAGCGATGTCGGCCATGATTTCAGGACGCTTCACGGCGGCGGAATTGACTGCAACCTTGTCTGCCCCTGCCAGTAGTAATGCGCGCACATCTTCCACGCTTGAAACACCGCCCCCTACTGTCAGAGGCATGAAGCACACCTCCGCAGTGCGTCTTACGATATCGAGCAATGTGCCGCGCCCTTCATGGGTGGCGGAAATATCGAGGAAGCACAGCTCATCCGCGCCCGCGACGCTATAGGCTTGCGCCTGCTCCACCGGATCGCCCGCGTCCTTCAAGTCAACGAAATTCACGCCCTTCACCACGCGCCCATCGGCAACGTCGAGACAGGGGATGACACGGATGCGGACGGTCATCGATTTGCCATCGCAATCGCAGTCGCCAGATCGAGCCGCCCTTCATAAAGCGCGCGCCCGGTAATCACGCCTTCAATGCCTTCATCGCGATGCAATGCAAGCATGTGAATATCGTCCAGCCCCTTCACGCCGCCGCTAGCGATCACGGGGATATCGACACTGCGTGCCAGCTCCACCGTCGCATCGACATTGCAGCCTTTCAGCAGCCCATCACGGCCAATGTCAGTAAACAGCAGGCTGGCAACGCCCGCATCCTCGAACCTTCGCGCCATGTCGCGCACCGGAACATCGGACACTTCCGCCCAACCTTCTGTTGCGACCATGCCATCGCGCGCATCTACGGCAACGACGATGCCGCCTTCCCATTCCTTCGCCATGTCCTTGACGAATTCAGGATTTTTCAGCGCCGCGCTGCCCATCACGATCCGCGCTACACCCAGCTTGAACCAGCCTTCCACTCCAGCCGCGTCACGAATGCCGCCGCCCAATTGGACATAACCGGGAAATACCTCGACGATTGCTTCCACCGCCTCACGATTTTCTGCGCGACCGGCAAAACTGCCGTCGAGATCGACGACATGGACATGCTCCGCACCTGCTTCGGCGAACAGCAACGCCTGCGCGGCAGGGTCATCACCATAAACGGTGGCGCGGTCCATATCGCCTTCGGCCAGGCGCACGACTTCGCCACCCTTCAGATCAATCGCGGGAAAAATAATCATGGGTTCCACTCCAGGAAATTGCGCAGCAGATCGAGCCCGTAAGCCTGGCTTTTTTCCGGATGGAATTGCACGCCAATGATATTGTCACGCGCCACGGCCGCCACCAGCCCGCCGCCGTGATCGGTCATGGCGGCGATATCATGGCCATTATCGGGCACGAAGTGGTAGGAATGGAGGAAATAGGCTTCCCCTTCCTCAATCAATCCATGATCGCCATGATGCGGCGTGAGCGCGACATCATTCCAGCCCATGTGGGGCACGCGGATGGCAGGATCGGTCCTGCTGATACGGCGCACTTCGCCCGCGATCCAGTTGAGGCCTGGGCATTCCCCATGTTCCAGCCCGCGCGTCGCCATCAATTGCATGCCCACACAAATGCCGAGGAACGGCACATTGGCACCCAGAACGCGTTCTTCCAGCGCAGCCACCATGCCGGGAATGCTTGTCAGGCCTTCATAACAGGCACGAAAGCTACCGACGCCGGGAAGCACAATCCGCTTGGCACCGCGCACCAGCACCGGATCATCAGTCACGGCGATATGTTCGGCACCGGCAGATTTGAGGGCATTATAGACAGAATGCAGATTGCCCGCGCCGTAATCTATCAGCGCAATAGCCTCAGCCATTGTAATATTGCGCACGTCCGTTCGGGCGCGCGGTCCTCAACTGGCAGACAGCCCGACGGCCTTGCAACTGACGTTGTCTATCCACCCAATTGCCCCTTGGTGCTCGGCACCGCGCCGCCCTTGCGCGTATCAAGTTCTACAGCCTGCCGCATGGCGCGGGCAAATCCTTTATAAAGCGCTTCGCAAATGTGGTGGTTGTTACTGCCGTAGAGCACCTGGCAATGCAGCGTCAGCCCGGCCGATTGCGCGACCGAATGGAACCAGTGCTCGATCAGCTCTGTATCCCATTCGCCCAGCTTTTCCTGCGTGAATCGGGCCTTCCAGACAAGATAGGGGCGGCCGGAAATATCCAGCACCACGCGCGCCAGCGTTTCATCCATAGGTGAATGCGCCTCACCATATCGGCCGATACCCGCCTTCTCGCTCAACGCCTGTGCCAGCGCCTGCCCCAAAGCAATTGCGCTGTCTTCGGTGGTGTGGTGCTGATCGACATGCAGATCGCCATCTACCTTCAGCGAAACATCGATCAAGGAATGACGACTGAATTGTTCGACCATGTGATCGAGGAAACCGATGCCCGTCGAAATGGCATAGTCGCCCGTCCCGTCAAGATCGACCTCGACGAGGATGCTGGTTTCCTTGGTTTTCCGTTCTATTCGGCCTTTGCGCATGGTTGCCAGCCTATAGGGTGCCTGTCGCCATGCGCAAGCGGTCTGGCTGGTTTGCTGCAGTAGAAATACGGTGTATTAGCCGCCAATTGCCGCTTGACCTTGGACCACGTCGCCGCCACCTACGCTTGCATGAGCGACGATACGCCAGACAGCCTGATCCCCTATGACGAGATCGTGCAGGAAGCCTTACGGGCCGTGGTAGGCCGCGTCCTCGGATCGGTGGAGCAAACGGGCGGGACCTTGCCCGGCACGCACCATTTCTACATCACCTTTAAGACAGGTGCTGTCGGGGTGGATGTGCCCAATTCGCTGCGCGAGCGCTTTCCCGATGAAATGACAATCGTGCTCCAAAACAAGTTCTGGGATCTCAATGTCACCGAAACCGGTTTCTCGGTCGGGTTGAGCTTCAATCAGACACCGTCAAAACTGGTCATACCCTTCTCTGCCATCACCGCATTCGTCGATCCGGCTGTCGATTTTGGTCTGCAATTTCAGGCGTCTGTGGACGATAATGAGCCGACAGAGCACGAAGATGCAGAGAATGACGGGTCAGGCGATGCGGAACAGGATGGCACGTCGGACATTGGTCAGACGGAAGACGGCTCCAATGTCGTCACGGTCGATTTCGGCCGCAAGAAATAGTACGCGGGCACGCACGCCCGTCAACCAGGGCTAACTTCTGTGTCTGAACCTTCTCACCTGACCGACAAAACCGCCGATATGATGGACGATGCCGCGAATGCTGCGGGCATTGAAGCAAACCATGTTCCCGGGCCAAGCCCGAACCCGGCAACCAACCTTGTCATTCACGATATCGTATTACGCAGCGTGGGCCGTTTATCGCGCATGGCGGTAGAAAAGGCGCTTCTGGGCCGGCAATATGGCCGTGAATTTGCCAAGGATGCCGTAGAGAACCGTTCTATTGTTCAGACCCTTGCTGCCTATGGGGTCACCAAGGTTGCTACCCGCTCAATACCGGGCTTTGCACTGGTTTCCACCGGATTACTGGCGAAGACCCTGTTCGACCGTAGCCAAAGCCGGCGCAAGGCGGAGCGCAATGGCGACAAGACTCTGCGTGAGCAGGCCGATCCCGATAGCATGATCTGACGACAACTGCCTGTCCTGGTATATCCGGGGTTGATTTACCAATGCAGCTTGCGCCAACAGCGATGATGGCCAACCCTTCCAAGCCCTTCCTCCCCCGTCGGGGACTGATGTTCATTCTTTCTTCGCCCAGCGGTGCGGGCAAGACGACTATCGCTCGCCGTCTGCTGGCTGAAGATGCCAATCTGCGCATGTCAGTATCGGTCACGACGCGCCCCATGCGCGATGGCGAGGTAGAGAGCCGCGACTATTACTTCACCGCACAGGACGATTTTCGTGCCATGGTGGATGATGATGCGTTCATGGAATGGGCGCAGGTATTCGGCAATTTTTACGGCACCCCGCGGGCCAGCATAAAGGCCGGGCTGGAGCGCGGTGACGATTTTCTGTTCGATGTTGACTGGCAGGGCGCGCAGCAACTTTCGCAGCGCGCAGGGGCCGATGTGGTATCCGTCTTCCTGCTCCCCCCCAGCATTGAGGAGTTGGAACGCCGCCTGCGCGATCGGGGCACTGATGATCCTGATGTCATTGCCGGGCGCATGGCCCGCGCCCGCGACGAGATCAGCCATTGGGATGGATATGATTATGTCGTGGTGAATGATGATCTGGGCACCTGCTTTGAACGGGTGTGCACCATCCTCCACGCTGAAAGGCTGCGCCGTATCCGGGGCACCGGATTGGTCGATTTCACGCGCAAGCTTATCAGTTGATAGCCCACTGTCCGCAGTGCCAAGTTACCCAGCACATCAGCAGACTTGTGCACCGCCGCGCCACGCGCTAGCCGCCTGCTCTTTCACAGCAGTGCGACAGGAGAAGCCAAGATGACCACCGAACTCGTCACCATGATCGAGGATGCGTGGGAAAACCGCGCCGAACTCAACCCGGCGGATGCCGACCTTCGCCGCGCTGTCGATGAAACGATCGAGATGCTCGATAGCGGAAATGCCCGCGTGGCAGAGCCTGATGACCAGGGCGGCTGGCAGGTCAACGAATGGCTCAAGAAGGCGGTGCTATTGTCATTCCGCCTTTATGATAACCGCGTGATGGATGGCGGCGCTGCCGGTGCGCCCGCGTTTGACAAGGTTTCTTCCAAATTTGCCGGTTGGGGCAAGGATCGCTTTACCGAGGCTGGTTTTCGCGTGGTGCCAGGCGCAGTGGCACGGCGCGGCAGCTATATCGCAGCAGGAACCGTGCTGATGCCAAGCTTTGTCAATATCGGCGCCTATGTCGATGAAGGCACGATGGTCGACACATGGGCAACAGTGGGTTCATGCGCGCAGATCGGCAAGAATGTGCACATTTCGGGCGGTGCGGGCATTGGCGGGGTTCTGGAACCCTTGCAGGCAGGCCCGGTGGTAATCGGCGATGGTGCATTCATCGGTGCACGTTCGGAAGTTGCAGAAGGAGTGCGCGTGGGCGAAGGCGCAGTGCTTTCAATGGGCGTCTATCTTGGCAGTTCAACCAAGATTATCGACCGCGCCACGGGCGAGGTCCACCGCGGTGAGGTGCCGCCCTATGCGGTGGTGGTGCCCGGCGCGCTGCCCGGCAAGACATTGCCCGATGGCACGCCCGGCCCTTCCCTTTATTGCGCAGTAATCGTCAAGACCGTTGACGCGCAAACCCGTTCGAAGACGGGCATAAATGAACTGCTGCGCGAATAAGCCAGCTTCTTGTGATAGACTTTGCTCCGTGGTTCACAGCATTGCGGAACTAACGACAAATTCGCCCGTAGTCCGGGCAAGAACACAAACATCAGGGCCATTGGCATGAGCAATCAAGAAAGAGACGAGATTCATATTGAGGAGGACGAGGCGTCAGGCGGCACCAAGGAAGGTGTTGTACGCTGGATTCTTCTCCTCAGCCTGCTGGGCGCGATTCTTATCCTGTCCGGCATCTGGATCTTTGGCGCCGCGACACAAAGCGATGAGGAAGCAGCCATCACACAAACCGGCAATATCGAAGCTTCGCAAAGTGATGCCGCGAATGATGGCGTGCTGATGGATGAAGACAATAATGCCGCTGAACTAGACGCCGCCGATCCAGAGTAATTTTCTCAACTGGCAAATGAACAGGTGCCGCATGAATAAACCCAACAGCTTTAGAGCTAATCAATATGTCGAGTGGGACTGGGGCAGCGGCACTGCCAGTGGTCAAGTGGAAGAACGGTTCGAGCGGGAAGTGAAACGCACGCTGAAAGGCTCTGAAATCACGCGCAAGGGTAGCGAGAAAAATCCTGCCTATCTCATCAAACAGGAAGATGGTGACGCCGTGCTCAAGCTCGGTTCTGAATTGAAGGCAGGAAGCTAATGCCCGCGCAATCACAAGCCCAGCAAAAGGCGGCAGGTGCCGCACTTTCCGCCAAGCGCGGCGAAACCAAGGTCGGGGACCTCAAGGGCGCATCGAAAGAGATGTATGATTCCATGAGCGAGGCCGAGCTGGAAGATCTTGCCAGCACCAGTCATGATGACTTGCCTGAAAAAGCGGGCGACGACGACAAGGACTGAGCCCCAGAAGGCTTGCCCTTCGCGCCCCGCTTGCGAATCTTCAGTCCACCGGAGTTTCGAGCGGCGCCATATCTGCCTTGCTGGCCGCGAAGTCTTCTGCATTGCGCATTACACGCATCATGTTGCGAAAGGATATCTTCTCCAGATCGTCCTGTGAATAGCCGCGCTGCGCCAGTTCCGTGAAAAGCGCCGGATAGCCGGTCACGTCCTCCATACCGACAGGACCGTTGGGCATCCCGTCATAATCGCCGCCAATGCCGATATGCTCGATCCCCGATGTGTCGCGAATATGGTCGATATGGTCAGCCATGTCGGAAATTGTGGCTGGCGGGCTCGGATTGGCCGTATTCCAAGCCTCCATGCCCGCAGTGACAAGATCAGGTCGTCCCTGCCACCACGCCTCCAGCCGCGCCTGTTCTGCTGACCGTGCGGCGTACCATTCGCGCTGCGCCTCACTCAAATATCCGGGCAGGCCCACTACCATCACGATCCCGCCATTGTCGGGCAGGCGAGCGAGCACGTCATCGGGCACATTGCGTGCATGGCCATTGATCGCCTGCGCGCCCGAATGGCTGAAAATCACCGGAGCGCCAACCACGTCCAGCGCATCATGCATGGTGGCAGCCGAGACGTGGCTCAGATCCACCAGCATGCCCAGCCGCGCCATTTCACGCACCACTGACACGCCAAAATCGGTCAGCCCACCATGCTCCGGATCATCGGTTGCGCTGTCAGCCCAAGGCGTGTTGCTGCTGTGCGTCAGCGTCATGTAACGGGCGCCCAAATCATACATCTGGCGCAGAACCGCCAGGCTCGACCCGATCGAATGTCCGCCTTCCATCCCGATTAGTGACGCGATGCGCCCCTGTTCAACGGCAGCGGCAACATCATCCGCATCCAGCGCAAGCGCCAGCTGCTGCGGGTAGGCGGCGATCAGACGCTTGGTGATGTCGATCTGTTCCAGCGTGGTTTGCACCGCCTGCGGTTCTTCCAGCGAGGCGGGCACATAGACTGACCAGAATTGCGCGCCGACCTGCCCTTCCAGGAGACGCGCCAGATCAGTGTGCATTTCTTCCGGCGTCCACGCCTCGCCTTGCAGCGTGTCATGGAAATCGAAATCGACAAGCATGTTCTCATGCCGGCGACGCAGGGCGTAGGGCACATCATTATGCCCGTCCCACACAGGGGCAGCTTCCAGCGCTGCGGCGGCAATGTCCTCCGGCCTATCCTGCGCGCTGACAAAATGGGGGGAGAGCATGGCGGTGGCCAGCAGGCTGGCTGCAAACAGGGTCTTGATCATGGGCACCAAGTATCGCGTCCAAACGTTGTATGGCAATAGCTTATCTCAGGAACACACCCATGGTCTGTGCCAAAGACTTGATTGCCCAGCTGAAACTCGCTCCGCATCCCGAAGGGGGTTGGTATCGTGAAACCTGGCGCGCCGATGCGACCCAAGGCGAACGCGCCAGCGCGACGCTGATCTATTTTCTGCTGGAAGCGGACCAGTTATCGCATTGGCACACGGTCGATGCGGCAGAACTGTGGCTGTGGCATTCTGGCGATCCGCTGCAGCTTTCCACCAGCATGCGGGACAGCGCCGAAGTGGATCGCTCCATTCTCGGTCCGGATCTGCTTGGAGGCCATGTCGCGCAACAGGTGGTCTACGCCGGTGATTGGCAGGCAGCGCGCGTGATACCGGGAGATCACGGTTTTGCGCTTGTGTCCTGCGTCGTCTCCCCCGGGTTTGAATTCGAAGGGTTTACACTTGCCCCGCCCGCATGGCGGCCTGACGCATAATGCGCACGATGCTCAAATATTTGCTGGCCGCGTTCTACGCCTATGCCGGCTATCGCCATATCGTGGATCCTGCGCCCTTCATGATGATAACGCCCGGCTGGGTGCCTGCGCCCGGCAAGGTCATCATGTGGACCGGCCTTGCCGAAATTGCCGGTGCCATCGCTCTTATCCAGCCTGTATCCCATCGGCTGCGACAGTGTGGCGGTATCGGGCTAGCGCTTTACGCATTGTGTGTTTGGCCGGCCAATATCAATCACATGCTGATCGACATGGCGCAAGCTGGCGGTGGCTGGGGACTTTCGTACCACATTCCGCGCCTGATTGTGCAGCCGATCATCATCTGGCTGGCACTATGGGTGGGAGATGTGATCGACTGGCCGTTCAAATTCCGGCGCAAGGCACGCAAGGCCACACCCGGAGATGAACTCCGCAGCTGACAGCAATGTTGCGGACCAAAGCGACCCAAGACAAACGGGCGGGAAGCGCATTGCTTCCCGCCCGTTTGCGTATTCAAATGAACGGACCTTTATCAGGTCAGGTGTTTGGACACCGCAGCCGTCATCTTGAACATAGAGATCTGGTCCTTGCCGATCACCGCACCCAGCTTGGCATCCGGATTGATCATCCGGCGGTCATTGGCGTCCTGCAGATCATTGGCCTTGATGTGTTCCCAAACCTTACTGGTGACCTGTGCACGGGTCATCGGACCCTTGCCGACCACGTTCTCCAGCTCCGATGACAGAGTCACCGGTTTGTTGAGAGCATTGTTCTTGGCAGCCATCTTCGAGGTTTCCTTTCAGTCAAAAAAGCCGGGCTTCAGCCTAGCACCACTTATTTATCTTCGTCGCTATCATCCCAATCATAATCCCCGCCTTCTTCGCGGGCATAAGTCGCTGTAATCATGGAAAGACCCATAACATGGCCTTCCATCGACGCAACAAGTTGCTCACGACTCGCCCCCGGCATCAGTGTCAGGGGCAGATCAAGGGCAAATAACTGGAACACGTAATCATGCGGATCATCGCCCGTGGGCGGGTCCGGCAAAAGCCATTCCGAATTGCCGAAAGAGTTCTTCCCGACGCGCGGAGGGGCTTCGCCCTCCAGCAATTGCGCGCGCTGCCCCGGCAGGCCCCAGACCAGCCAATGGCAGAAAGGTTCCCCTGTCTGAAAATCGGCGTCTTCGACAATCAGGACCAATTCCTGAGTGCCGGGTGGTGGGGCCGACCACTCCAGCGGGGGAGCGACGGCATCTTCTTCATCGGCGGTGAAGCTGGGGTCCAGTTCCTCTTGCGCGCGGAAGGCGGCTGACGAAAGCGAGAACCCGCCCTTGCCCAGCAAATCTTCGCCGCCCAGCTTTGCCGCCACCAGCTTGGTGTGGCCGGCACGCAATTCTCCTGGTGCCTTGCCCAGAGCCTTGGCGAGCCATGCAGGGGGAGTATCGGACATTTGCTTTCCTTAGCTGGAGTGGCGCGATCGGCGCATTTACGGATAGAAGGCCCTGCGATGTGCCGCTTGCTTCGCGCCATTGCAAGCGCAGTTTCCGTTCAGACTGTCGAAGGGTTGGAAATGCAAGGTGGTTTCTTCAGGTCTAGATTCCGACATGACCGATGATGATGGTGCCTCCTGCCAATCCAGGAGCGAAAGTCCAAAGATCCAATTTTCTTTAATTAGCTGAAATACAGGGACAAATTATGCGCACACCATCAACCGCCATTTCGCTCGCCTGCCTCGCATTGCTTGTATCCTGTGGTGGAGGCGGTGGAAGCAATAACAACGCAGGCACAGTTGCGCCCGCACCAACCCCCACCCCGACGACAGGAATATCCGCATGTTCGCTGTCCGCCCGGCAGGATTTTACGCTTGCTGCCTTCAACGAATGGTATCTGTTTCCCACCTTGCTCAACACGTCGGCAAGCAAATCAGATTTCACCAATCTCCAGGAGTATATTGATGCGCTGGTTGCCCCCGCGCGGGCGCAATCAAAGGATCGCTTCTTTTCCTATGTGATGTCGATTGCGGAGGAAAATGCCTTTTCCAACAGCGGTGCGACTGCCGGATTTGGCGTTCGACTGAGGTACGACACTACCAATCTCCGCGTCTTCGTAATCGAAACATTCGAGGGGACAGCCGCGTTGGGCGCGAAAATGGATCGCGGCACGGAAATTCTAGGTATCGGCACCTCCTCGGCAGATATACAGAGCGTCGATACCCTGATGGCGGCGGGCGGCCCTGCGGCCGTTTCCGATGCACTGGGGCCAAACACGGCGGGCACCACCCGCGTGTTGAGCATTCGTGACCAATCGGGCGTGGTGCGCGAGGCGCCCTTGACCAAGACCGAATTCGCGCTCGATCCGGTGTCGGATCGCTATGGCGCCAAGCTCATCACCGATGGCGCCAGGAAAATCGGCTATCTCAACTTGCGGACATTCATTCAGCCCGCCGATCCTGATTTGCGCGCAGCCTTTGAAGATTTCCGAAACGAAGGTGTCACCGAACTCATAATTGATTTCCGTTATAATGGCGGTGGTGCGATTAACATTGCCGAATTGATGGGCAATTTGATGGGCCGCAATCTTGGCGGCCAGGTTTTTGAACAGAGCACCTGGCGACCGTCAAAATCCAATCGCAATGAGATCTATCGTTTTACCCCCGTCGCGCAGTCAATCGCCCCAACTAAAATCGCCTTCATCGGCACAGGTTCTACCGCCTCTGCCAGCGAGTTGGTGATCAACGGCATGCAGCCATGGGTCAATGATATCGCGCTTGTCGGCTCCAACACCTTTGGCAAGCCGGTGGGACAATCTGCCTTTGATCTTACTGCATGTGATGATCGGCTGCGCGTCGTCACCATCCAGATTGAAAATGCCGATGGCAATGGAGATTATTTCAACGGGCTGGCCGCCACTGTTCCCAACACATGTCGCGCCAGCGACGATATTACGCGTCAGCTGGGCGATCCGGAGGAAGCGATGGTCTCCACTGCGCTCGATTATCTTGCCGGACGCGGCTGCACGGCGATTGCCTCCACTCGCACAACTGTCCAATCCGCCATCAACAGCGGCGTGCTTATGCCAGCACTGGAAGGCAGGTCTGCCGCGCAACACGAAGTCCCTGGATTGTATTGACGTCCGGCGAAGGCCCCTTGTGTCAGCTTAGGGCTCGCCCAACTCGTCCTCCCCCTCGCGCCAGGCGCAGCCTCTGTATTGGGTTTTGCCGATCTCTATCGTGGCGGTGAAGGGATATGTCCGGTCGCTCATCCCGTCTGAACAGGCACCTGGCGTAATCGCAGCATCCAGCGCCGCGCCATCCATTTGTCCGCTGAAGGAAACGCCGCCGCGCCCCGCGAACCGTTCCACCGGCACTGTCACCCCATCCACATTTTCGGGCGTCGACCATGTGAGAGAGTGATCTGCGATCTGCGCCCTCCAGAAAGGTTCTGTCCCGATGATGTGCAGCACCGTCTCCTCTGCAATGCCATTATAGGGCTGCGTATCGGATGTATCACCCGGCACGCCGCTACTCTCACCCTGCTGGCAGGCGGCAAGGGCAATACTCGCAAGAAAAAGCCCGGCGTAGTTTTTCATGAACACCCTTTCGAGAATACGATGTGACGATCAACTCAGCGCGATTGCCAGAGTTGCCCCGCCCAGCCCCAGCGACAATGGCACACGCAGCATCATCCACCAGCTTGGCCGAACGGTGACCATCCGCTGGTCGACAAGCGGGCTCAAGACAATGGCCACGCCCAGAACGAATAATGACGGCGCAGGCCAGGTTCCCCCCACCACCCAGGGAAGATATGTCGCCAGCGCTATCATGCTGGGCGCGATCGCGGCGATCCATATCCATCGTGGTGCCCGGCGCGCTTCGTCTGGGGATGCCGAGGCCATTCCCCACCATGTGCCACCAAGGAAAGTGAAAATGATCGCCGCATAGGCCCAGCCGAATGCCAGTGCCGTCCAGCGCCATTCTTCCGGCCCAATCCAGACAGCAGCTGCGCAGGCAAGTTGCGGGAAAAGTCCGGCGATCCCTGATATTCGAGCGAAATGCGGAATGGATGCCATCTGCCAATTCCTAGCGCCGCGATCGACATGAAGCCAGCCCCCTTGGGGGCCACGCAGGTTGGAACCCTCCAGCCAGCCAGGCCGTTGGCAGGAAATGAAAGATTATCGAGCGGAGTTCGCGTGATGAAGGTTTCGTATTATTTACTGGGCGCAGCCATCGCCGTGCCACTTGCAGGGGCTCTTGTCGGCACCCGCGTCGGGACCGATCCGACGGGCGGGTATGAAGATTTTTCTGCCGTTCTGCCCGACAATCCAATTGCAGTTGATCACAACTCCGGCCCGCAGACCCGCGAGCGGCTACCCGATCATTACGCGCTGGAGACGCCAGAAGGTCGGGTTGATGTGGCCGATCTCGCGCGGCGTGGCCGACATGCTGATCGCTATCGTGCTATCGAAGCAAGAGATGCCGCTTTCAAAGCAGAGTTGGCCGCAAGGGATGCCTATGAGGTGGATATGCGGGCAGGCAGCCTAAAGGCGGTAAATCTCGATGCGCAACAGCCTCAATTTGTCAGGGCTAATCACCATGCCCCCGCACAGCGCGTTGCGCCGCAATATGCAGGATCGGAAGGTGAATATACTGGCAGGAATACTGCTGTGTCATCGGCATCAGGCAGTGCGAATGCGCCAGCGCCGTTAACAAGCGATGTTACGGATCTGTCTGTAAGATCACAGGCCAAGCATCCCCAGACAATGGCTTCAAGATCGAATAGTGGACCGCTCCCACACATTATTGACGTAGGTGCTGTGCTCGCCTCGCAATAGATACTCTATTCCGCGTGCAAATTTGCACCGGCCTTCGCGTAAGCAGCTAGGCCTGCTGGACCACCGCTATTTCAGAAGTTTCGGCAGCTTCGGCAGCTTCGCGATCAAGCCGCTCCTGGCGGACGGCTGCAGCTTTCTTGCGGTCGCCCTCCACCTTCTTGGCCTGATCCGCAAGGGCCCGCCACGTCTTCTCTGCCCGGAGATTGCGTTCGCGCACATTATCCAATGTTGCGGCCTGCGCGGCGTCAGCTGCATCGCTGGCGCGCTGGTCATAGAATGCGAAAGATTGGGACATGGCTTTGCTCCGAAAGGAAGGGCGGGTGGGCCGTGACCAGACCGGACGCGATCAAAATCGCGCCCGGTCCAATCAGCGGATCGACAATATTAGTCAGCAGCAGACAGGTTTACTGCGCTTTCCTTGCCATTGCGGCCCTGCTCAACATCATAGTTCAGGCGCTGTTCCTTATCGAGCGTCTGCATGCCGGCGGCCTGCACGGCGGAGATGTGCACGAAGCTGTCGTTCGAGCCATCGTCAGGCTGGATGAAACCATAGCCCTTGTCTGTGTTGAAGAATTTTACGGTGCCGGTCTTCGACATAATGTGTTCCTTTCAAAGAACGTCTGGTTGCCTAGCCACGAAATGCGGCGCGGGTATGCGTCAAATCGTCATGGGAAAGGAAGTCGTCGTCAGGTTAACGCCGGGGCCCTCTGCATGGAAGCTATCGGGCAAGCGGCGATGCGCAAAGTTCGAAGTCCGTCGCAAATTCCGACGTCAGCAGCGGTGCATATAGCATGACTTGCGCAGATTACCTAATGATTGCTGTTCCATACCTTCTGGGCACTGACATTGTCGACCGGTGCAATCGCGCCCATATGCCTTTCATGACAGCCCCAAGATCGTTGCTTGCCCTGCTCGCCATACCTGCCCGTGACGGATCCTCCGATCGCGCCCGCCAGCAGCATGTTGCGCAATGACGGCCACCGCTTCCCAGATCACCATCCTCGTGGATGCCGATGCCTGTCCGGTGAAGGATGAGATATACCGCGTGGCAGACCGTTTTTCCGCGCAGGTTCGCGTGGTCAGCAATGCCCCTTTCCGCGTCCCGGTGAGCGAGCGGATAAAACGCGTGGTGGTGGCCGACACATTCGATGCCGCCGATGATTGGATCGCCGAACAGGCAGGCCCGCACAGCATCGTCATCACCGCCGATATCCTCCTTGCCCAGCGATGCCTGGAGGCAGGCGCCCGGGTGTTGGCGCATGACGGACGCGAGTTTGACCAGGCCAGCATCGGCAGCGTAATTGCGACCCGCGCCATCATGGCGGACCTGCGCAGCGGCATGGACGGTATTGGCGGCGGCCCTCCCCCCTTCAGCAAGGCGGACCGTTCGCGTTTCCTGCAATCGCTTGATCGGGTGCTTGTGAACCTGCGCTAGGCTCGCCCTGCGCAATGGCCCTGCAGAGGGTGCTGACGAAACCTTCGCGCCCCTTACCCTTGGCTATCAGCGTGAAAGGCGGCGCCTGTTGGCGCTGACTTTAGCGCCATAATGCCTGACAGATTCGCCAGCGACATGCTGCGCGCCGTTCTGCCCGTATGTCGCGGGATCGAAAACCAGGCCGAAGGCCAGTTCCCACGGGGCGGCAAGCTTTTCATTCACCATCCGGCGCGATTCGCGTTCACCGACCCTGCCCCCGCCTGCCAGCCGCATGCTGCGCAGCCACACGACTTGCGAAGCTTCGAACCACATGTTCCATGTGTCGAGAGCGATGCGGTTCCAGAAATCGGGGGTGATCGGGTCGGATGTTTGGTTCATGGACGGTCTATAGGGGCGGAAATGTTGCACTGCAACAAACATTGATCATCCATCCACCGGGCATTTGCAAATCGCCCCGCAAAGGATTGGCGACAGGGTGACGAAGGTGACACCGTGTCACCCGCCTGAAACACCCGAAAACCGTACTTTTGCGCCATTTTTCAGGCATAATGACAGGGTGACACATTGCGCGGGCGTTTTTCAGACCTCGTGCGGCTCTGCCGGGGGATCGCTCGCCTGCCCGCTATCCTCCGCCGCCTCTGCCCAAAGCTCCTCGCCTTCCTCCACGCGCTCCACCAGCACCTCGAAATCGTCTGTCGGCATGTTTTCGTGCTCGTAATGGCGCGGTCGGGCAATCGGGGTGAGCCGGTCCTGCATGGCGAGCAGCGCCACGGTGAGCCGCTCGTCATAACGGCGCGAGACATGCACCAGCTCGCCCTTGTGAAAATGCGGCACCTCCACCCCGTTCAGCGCCCGCTCCAACGCGGCCTGCGCCAGTGCATCATACTGCCGCCGGAAGGCGCAATCCCACGCAATATCGAACGGCTCGCCCTTCAACCGATTGCGCAAGCGATAGGCCGACTGCCGGCTCATCCCCACATGCCGCGCCGCCTGCGCGACATTGTGGGTGGCAGCAAGCTGACGGAGAAATTCCGCCTGCTTGGGCAGCGTCCAGCCATCATGGCGCGGCTGGATTTCGGCTGGTGTGGAGTGGGCGACGGGAGTGATCGATGTGTGATGTGTCATGCGCTTGAGCGAGGCACAGGTGCGGGGGTGTAGGAAAGGGGTAGTGATTCACGCACGTGCAACAGTTGATAGCGTGAGGCGGCCCGCGATTTTGCAACCAATTTCGTTAAAAATCTGATCAGCTCGGAAGAAGCGCTTGGAAACGGTTTGAAAGCGAACCTGCCTCGAAATAGCGGTCCAGGTATGATCGGAATTCGCTATCCAAATTCATATTTTCATTCATTAGTCTCTGTGATGTAAGCTGGAATCTTTTCACTGGAATAGCTAGAGCAGCATAATCTGCATCAAAAGCATAGTATGGCTCTGTGTCGGCAAGAAACGTCTCGATTTGATTCCCCAAGTCCCACTGTTCGTCAGAAAAAAAAGGATCGAACTTTTCTAATTCTGGTGGACGTCGCAACCTATACTGCACGACCTCACGGACTGACTTCAACCATTCATAGGTCATGATGCCATCTATCGATTGAGATTGCAGGACATCTGATTCAGAAAAATAACGTTTAGCCAAAGCGATTGCCAAACCATGGTCACCAGACGATCGGCCATTATATTGCTTGCAGAATTCGCCTTGCTTGCAATCGAAAATTAGAACCCTCCCGGCACGAATAGGAGTATAACGCTCCAGCAATATTTCGGTTTTTAGCGAATAGAAAACTGAATAGTAGAGTTTAACTGCCGCCCAAAGCCGATCACCCTTCTGAAGATCGCAGACAGCTTGAAGGAGCGATAGTGCCGCTCGTTCGTACGATGCGAGTGCGTCCGAATCTGAATGATCGCGCAATGCTTGCTCATCAGCGAGAGTGATCCTGTGAGCGCGAAGCTCGTCGCGAAATATCGCTAGATCCTCTGGCGAAGAGACCCCGAACTTCTCCTCAAAGTAGCGCTGGCATGCAGCGCGTTTAGAAGCTGTAAGCATCCTTGTTTTCTATAGATTTTGTCATTCCACGCTCTAAGTAAGCGACGACATTTCTTCTCGCAGTCTTGCCATCCTGACCCTTCAGGTCTTCCCATGTCAAAAGTTCTTCCTCTTCAAGCTTTAGTATTGAGCCAATCGTCTCGACTGTGAAAGAACCCTTTTCCGCACATTTGAAAATTAGCTTTTCGAGCAGAAATTCGATCGCGCCATTGAAGCCAGCAGCTCGAAGAAATGGGTTCTGTGTTCCGTTGCCCCACAGCTTTTCATCCTGATACGGCCGTCGAATTGCTTTAAAATAATTACTTACTACGACCGTCTGATGCTCAAGCGATTTCAAACCTCGCTTGCCAAACTCTCCATCTGGCTCAAGACCTTTTTTCAAGGCGGTCACAAAAGTGGAAAGTTCGATTTTTCCAACCCCGCGGGGTGAGCCGGGAAATTTGATCAATCGATACAAAGGTGAATCTGGATCGTCATTCAAAGCTTGTGCGATGTCGCGAGCTCTATTTATTGCGTGCTTTGGATCATTTCCAACTTCACCGAAGAGATCGTATAGAAGGCTCTTCGGCACCGGCCGTTGCTCGGTATTGATATTCAAGAAGATGGTTGCTGCTTGTTGGGTGCTTAGTCCGACACAAAGGGTCACAATGACAGTGCGCTCTCCCACCTCAACATTTTCCTCCATCGCATCTTCTAGCCCCGCCAATCTATGCTGTCCGTCGATAGCCTGCGCAGCAGAAGAGATCAGATCAAAAGAAACTTTGCCCGAATTGAATTCGACGTTCGACGATTCTTCCGTCCAATTCAATATAAATGAATTAAAGAATGTGTTACCTTGTAAAATATAGTCTTTTATACTTTGCACCCGTCGCTTACTCAAAGGTCGTTGCACGGCGCCTTCCTCATCATCAATACCGCGCACAGCAACGTAATAAATCTGCAAGAGATCTTTTACTTTCATCGGAAAAGTGAAAGCCCTTACGCCATCTAGCGATACCTCAATATATTCAGCTTTAAATTGTTTGCTCTTCGCTGCCATATTTTTCTTTCTAAAGACCAAGTCTAAGCGGTTAGAATCGCGAGGCGGTGGAATTAAGCGGAACTTTGGGAATGTAATTGAATTTCAATCGAAGGCAACAAGCCTAGGCGTGGCATCAAGCCGCACTTCAATCTTTTGGCAAATCCAACTTCTCGCCCTTCGCCTTAAACAGCGCGCTCATCTCCTCCATGCCTTTCAGCGCGGCTTTACGGCTGGCTTCCGCAATGTCCACGCCCGATGCGGTGGCTTCGAGAAAGCTGTCGGGGTCGGCATTTTGCTTGAAGGCGTAGTCGAGCGCCAGCCGCAGGACAGCGGACTAGGCAGATCAAACGGCGGACTCCTCCGCCCCCAAACGCCAAAAGGCGGGCCTCTTTATGAGACCCGCCTCCTATGGCAGGCGCTTTGATAGCGCGAAGGGAAGACGCTGCGCCTGCTCTGGGTCAGGCTGGCATCAGCACGGTGTCGATCACGTGGATCACTCCGTTATCGGCATCGACATCGGTGGCGACCACGATTGCGGTTCCGCCCGTGGCATCGCGCAGGACGACATTCTCGCCATCCATCATCGCGGTCAGCGTCGCGCCGTTCACAGTCTCGATCGTGTAGCCTGCATCACCTGCGGCTTCGATCGCTGCAACAACATCTGTCGCCATCAATTCGCCAGCGACGACGTGATAGGTGAGGATGTTGCCGAGCGTTTCGGTATCGTCGGTGGTGAGCGTCTGCACCGTGCCTGCGGGCAGCTTGTCAAAGGCGGCATTGTTCGGCGCGAATACGGTAAGGGGTCCGTCACCCGACAAGGTCTCTACAAGGCCCGCGGCCTGAACGGCGGCGACCAGGGTCGAGAAATCAGGGTTGCCGGCAGCCACGTCGACAATCGTGGAGCTCGTGTCAGCGGGCGCTTCCATCGCTGGTTCGGCGTCTGCCATATCGGTGTCGTCAGGCGTTTCGCCGCAGGCCGAAAGCGCAATGGCGGTGGAGGCCACCAGCGGAATCATCAATTTATGGAACATGGTCGTCCTTTCGAAAAATCTTGGGTCCCCTTCGTCTGCATCCAAAATGGGGAATGCGGACGTGAATTGGGACACGGACGAAAGGACAGGGGCCTTAAGGACGGGGGTACAGGCGGATCGATAAGGGACCGCATTTGCGAAGATGGTGGCGCGTATGGCGTGCGCCCGCCCCTAACCGTCCTCGGCAACCCGTCGATGCTCCTCCACACTGCGCTGCATCTCTCGCGCTTGCAGGTTGAGTGCCCTGCTCGACAGGCGGATTTCGCGGCTTTGCTGGAAGAAGCCGAGCACCAGCCAAAGGAAGGCGAGCGGGCTGGAGACGCCGCCAACAAAATCGCCCAATTCGTTGAGCGCAAGGTCGGCAGGGTTCTGGCCCTGTATCACCAGATAGAGCGCGACCCCCGCCACATAGAGAACTGACAGGCCAAGGCCGATCATGGGCAAATGGCGGCGTTCGCGGCGTTCGGCCTCTCTCTCAGCCTCCCAATCGCTTGCCTCGCTATCTGCCATGATGCGGCCCCTTCTGCCTTACTCCGTTTCCTCTTCGGGCAGATAGAGCTGCTCACCCTTCGCCTTGTAGAGCTTGCTCATCTCTTCCATCCCCGCAATCGCGGCGGCGCGGCTGGCTTCTGCCGCGTCGGCTCCGGCCTGGGCGGAGGCGAGGAAGCTGTCGGCGCTCTGGTTCTGCTTGCTGGCGAAATCGCGCACTTCCTGGCTGATCTTCATCGAGCAGAACTTTGGTCCGCACATGGAGCAGAAATGCGCTGTCTTCGCGCCTTCTGCGGGCAGGGTCTGGTCGTGGAATTCCTCTGCCGTGTCGGGGTCGAGTGACAGGTTGAACTGGTCGCGCCAGCGAAATTCGAAGCGGGCCTTGCTCAAGGCGTCGTCGCGCAGCTTGGCGGCGGGGTGGCCCTTTGCCAGATCGGCGGCGTGGGCGGCGAGTTTATATGTCACCACGCCGACCTTCACATCGTCGCGGTCAGGCAGGCCGAGGTGTTCCTTGGGCGTGACGTAGCAAAGCATCGCCGTGCCGTACCAGCCGATCTGCGCAGCGCCGATGCCGCTGGTGATATGGTCATATCCCGGCGCAATATCGGTGACGAGCGGCCCGAGCGTGTAGAACGGCGCTTCGCCGCACACCTCCAGCTGCTTTTCCATATTCTCCTTGATCTTGTGCATGGGCACGTGGCCCGGCCCTTCGATCATGACCTGCACATCTTCCTTCCACGCGCGGTGGGTGAGCTCGCCCAGCGTATACAGCTCGGCAAATTGCGCTTCGTCATTGGCGTCGGCGATGCTGCCGGGGCGCAGGCCATCGCCCAGCGAATAGGCAATGTCATAGGCCTTCATGATCTCGGTAATCTCGTCGAACTTCTCGTAAAGGAAGCTCTCCTTGTGATGCGCGAGGCACCATTTCGCCATGATAGAGCCACCGCGAGAGACGATGCCGGTGACGCGCTTGGCGGCCATCGGGACATAGGGCAGGCGCACGCCCGCGTGGATGGTGAAATAGTCGACGCCCTGCTCGGCCTGTTCGATCAGCGTGTCGCGGAACACCTCCCACGTCAGGTCTTCGGCCACGCCGCCGACCTTTTCCAGCGCCTGGTAGATCGGCACGGTGCCGATGGGGACAGGGCTGTTGCGGATGATCCATTCGCGCGTGTCGTGGATATTGCGGCCGGTGCTGAGGTCCATCACAGTGTCCGCGCCCCAGCGAATCGACCAGACCATCTTGTCCACCTCGTTCGCCACGTCCGATGCGACGGCGCTATTGCCGATATTGGCGTTGATCTTGACGAGGAAATTGCGCCCGATGGCCATGGGTTCGGCTTCGGGGTGGTTGACGTTGGAAGGTATGATGGCGCGGCCACGGGCGACCTCGTCACGCACGAATTCGGGCGTGACATAGTCGGGGATTTCCGCGCCCCAGCTTTCTCCGTCGCGGATAGCGCCGCGGATCTGCGCGCGGCCCATGTTCTCGCGTTCCGCCACATATTCCATTTCGGGCGTGATGATGCCGCGACGGGCGTAGTGCATCTGCGAAAGGTTGGCGCCGGGCTTTGCGCGCAGCACGGTTTTGGCAACATTGGGAAAGGCTGGCACGCCGCCCGAACGATCGGGGCCGAGCTGGCCATTATCTTCGGGCCTGATTTCGCGGGCGGCATATTCTTCCACGTCGCCGCGTTCCAGCTGCCACGCGCGGCGCAGGGAAGGCAGGCCAGCGCTGATGTCGATCTTGGCATCGGGATCGGTATAGGGGCCGGAGGTGTCATAAACGCGCACCGGCGGCTCTCCGGAAGAAGGCTCCAGATCGATCTCGCGCATGGCGACGCGGCGGTCGCCCACATGGACCTTGCGGCTGCCGCGAATGGGGCCTGTGGTCACGCCGATTTCGAATTGGGAATTGATGTCTGCCATGATGGATAAGGCCTTTTGTCGGGAATGTATTGAAGGATGCGGGGAGGTCAGAAACGCAGCAGCGCCACGCAGATGAGGACAATGCCGATCACCAGCGATAACAGCGCCCAGACGGTGTCGATTTTTCCGAACAGCTTGCTGGCAAAATGCAGGAAGGGTCGCCCGAAAGCGAGGATCAGCACGCCTTCCAAGGCCATGCCGCCTCCCATGATGGTGATGATGACAGAGAGCCAGTCCGAAGTGTCCCACGGATTGACGAGATAGATTGTCGCGCCCAGCGCCAGCACCACGATGCCGGTGAGAAAACGCAGCGCCTCGTTTCGTTCGAACCCGTCGAGCATGGCCGCCCAGCTTCCCGGAGAACGGATTTCGCCCACCGCCGCGCCAAGGGCATACAGCCCCATGAACAAGGCAATCCAGGAAGATATGTCTGCGCTATGGCCCATAAATGCGCTCCTCTCCAACAATGCGGAGGCAAAGCGGCTCTTGCCCGGGCCGCCCTTCCCTCCGCCCGTGCTAACGGGTTCAGGTTCAACGGGTCGGGCGGCGCTTAATCCGCCCCTCTCAGCCACAAGCTGGCTCCCCGGGGATAGAGCGGTCTTAGGCCAATGCTTTGCCGTCGTAAAGTATTGCCCGATCACGCGGAATGGACGCAGCGGCGCGCGGGCTATAGGCGACTTGGCGCAATGACCATGCTGTATAATCTCGATGCCGATGCAGGCGCGATTGGCCGCACCTTTGGTGTCGAGGTAGGCAATGACCCGTGGACCGGCAGCTATGTCGCGCCTGCCAGCTTTGCGCCGGTCATCACTGCGGGACGCGAGTTTATCGCCGGGCCGGGATCGTCGCGCCAGCCGTGGCGCATGGTGCCGCGCTTGTGGGGCGTGCCGCCTCCGCCATCCGCACATGATGCAACGCGCGCCGTCCTGAGCGTGCGCAACAGACAAAGCCCGTTCTGGATCGGAAACTTGCGCAATCCAGAATTTCGCTGTCTCGTTCCGGCGACCAGCTTTATGGAATGGGGCCCACAACCGGTCAGCGTGGGCGCGGATGGCAAGCGCCGCCAGCACTGGTTCACCGCATCCGACCAGCCGTTGTTTGCGCTGGCAGGCGTATGGATGGACAGCGAAGTGCCCGGCTTCGCGCTGCTGACCTGTGCGCCTAACGCGCTGGTGAAACGCACCGGACGCGATGCTATGCCGGTTATCCTGCCACCCCATCGCGGCGCGTGGGCGACATGGCTGCACGGCGGGTGGGACAGGGCGGAAGCGCTGCTGGAGCCATATTCTTCATCGCTGATGCGGAAGGTGGAGCGCTAAAAGCACAAATTTACGCGGCGACCGTCACGATAAACGCAATGGCCAATATGCGGCTGGTGCGGCCTCTGAAATCTCTGCTTGCCTTGCGCCCATAGCAAAAAATCGTCGCGTTAGAACGCCTTGGTCATTCCGCCGGGCTGACTGGTCACCCGACAGCCATGTTTGCCTTGCTGGCACTGATCGCTATGACCCGTTGCAATCACACGTTCAAAGGAAGGATCGCCCCCTATGAAAATGCTCCGCCCTGCACTGCTTGCCTCCGCCCTGACGCTGCCCTTCACCCCAGCATTGGCGCAGGACGTGATGACACCGGAAGATGTCGCGCGCGTCGAATCCACCGGCACTGTCGCCGTTTCACAGGATGGCACCCGCATCGCCTACACCCGTGTTCACTATCCCGATGTGACCCGCGGCGAAGAGGACGGCACAGGCCGCCAGCAATTGTTGGTGGCCGATGGCCCGATGCAATCGCGCGCATTCCTGCCCGAAGACATGTCCGTATCAGGCGTGGATTTCACGCCTGACGGATCAATGATTACCTTCCTTTATACCAGCGAAGATGATGACCGTGCATTGTGGGGCATTCCTGTAAATGGCGGATCTCATCGCAAGATTGCCGGCGTGGATGATGCGCAAGTCAGGTCCTACGCATTTTCGCCCGATGGATCGCAGGCCTACCTGTTGGTTTCCGCAGCGCCGGATGAAGGCCGGGACGATGAACGCGGCGATGGCTTCGATTCAGTCGTTTACGAGGAAGAACAGCGTCTTAATCGTGTATTCGTTGCCAGCACCGCTGGCGCGGAGGTAGATGCAGCCCCGCGCGCGATTACCGTGCCAGGCTATGTCGACAGCTTCGAAGTTGCGCCCAATGGCCAGTGGGCCGTCATCACCAGCGCGCCGACCCCGCTGATCGACGATGCCTACACGGCCAAGCGTGCGCATATCCTTAGTCTGGTGGACGGTTCGCTGATGACGGTGGAAACACCGGGCAAGATTGGCGATATCGAAATCTCGCCCGATGGCCGCCAGCTTTCGATGATTGCTGCTGTCGATGAAAACGACCCTGCTCCTACCACGCTGCATCTTGTCGATACTGACACAGGTGCTTTCCGCGCGCTGAATGCTGACGCGCCCGAAGCGGCGATCGATGCGGAGTGGATGGCCGACGGTCGCCTTGCCGTGGTGGTGCATGTTGGCGTGCAGAGCGTGTTGCGGATCTATTCCGATGAAGGCGATGTGCTGCGCAATGTCGATCCGGGCGCGCTGATACTGACCAGCCTTGGACAGGGCGGCAACCGCCTGACCGTGGAGGCCAATTCGCCAGCCCACCCTAACGAACTGTTCCTTTACACAAGTGCAGGTTTCGAACGCTGGACCGATCACAATCCATGGCTGGCCAATATAGCGATGGGCGATCAACGCGCCTATACTTATACAGCGCGTGACGGGCAGGAAATAGAAGGCGTGCTGATAGAGCCTGTCGGCGGAATAGCAGCAGGCGGTGTGCCGCTAATCCTGGATGTGCATGGCGGGCCCGAGGCACATGAAAGCAATGGCTGGGTCACCAATTATTCCGGGCCCGGACAGGTTGCTGCGGGACAAGGCTATGCCGTGTTTCTGCCCAATTATCGCGGCTCCACCGGATATGGAACAGCCTTTTCCAAGCAGCATCAAGGCAATTATACCGATCCCGAATTCGTCGATCTGGTAGATGCCAAATATGCGCTGGTGGAAGCCGGTATCGCTGATGCGGACCGTGTCGGCGTGACGGGCGGTTCGTATGGCGGTTATGCAACCGGCTGGAGCAGCACCTATTATTCGGAAGAATTTGCCGCGGGCGTCATGTTTGTCGGCATTTCCAACCAGATCAGCAAGGTGGGCACAGGCGACATTCCGATGGAAATGTATCTCGTCCATGCGCGCCAGTGGCCGTGGGAAAATTGGCAGCACTTCCTTGAAGTCAGCCCGATTTACTACGTTGACCGTGCCGATACGCCGCTGCTCATCATGCATGGTGACAGCGATCCGCGCGTCAGCCCGACGCAGAGCCTTGAGCTATATCGCAACATCCGTATTCGCCGCCCCGATACGCCGGTGCGGCTGGTATATTACCCGGGCGAAGGCCACGGCAATGCGCGCGCCGCATCACGTTACGATTACAATCTGCGCATGATGGAATGGTTCGACACCTATCTCAAGACAGGCAATCGCGATGCCACCATGCCCGCAGCGCGCCCGTCGCTGAACATTGAGGAAAGCGACGACTGAGCCGTAAAACTGACTGCATAAGCGAAAGGGCGGCAGGCGCAGGCCTGCCGCCCTTTTTCGCAAAACAACTATCAGAAGGTGTAGGCCAGTCCTACTGCACCAGTGAACTGGTCCTTAGATCCGCGTTCGGTGGTAAAGGGCGTATCGGCCGCGTCACCCAGCAAGCGCGAATATCCGCCGAGCAGGACGAGAGCGAGCCCGCCATTGGCCAGATCACCATCAAGATCAATCCCGAGGAACAGATTGGCGCCAACATTGGTGAAGCCACCGCCATCAGGATCAAACGGGGTCAGCGGCGACACGCCCGGACCGATATAGGCCGAAGGATCGACACCAAAGTTATAGTCGTGAAAATCCTCATCCGCCCATTCTGCGCCGATGGAAAGCGCTCCCGCCATTCCGCGGCTCAGCGGGGTGAAATATGATATGCCAGGGGACACCACCAAGCCTTCATGCGCCCCCGCAGCATCAAGCATGATATCGGTGCTGAAAGACAAGCTGTCGTAAGGGTTGAGCACCTGGTTGATGCTGACGCCCACACTCGGCCCGACCTCTATCGCCCCGTCCAGCTCGCCATATTGCTTGACGATCTCATCCTCGATCTGGCCGGTGCGATTGTTCCTCAACCGCCCTGCTACGCCGAGACTGAGATCTACCTTGCCTTCACCATCGGGGATGAAATCAAGCTTGAGCCCGCCCGCGCGCGGCGAAATCCCGATACCGCCCAGCGAACCTTGCGCAAATGGCAGGACCGAAACTACATAATCGTCCGATCCGGTGTATGAAGAACTGACCGCAGCGCCAACGCCTACCGACAGATAATCGCCGTCATATACGGTTTCACTCATATCGACCGGACCTTGGGACACATTGACTTCATCGTCTTCGCTGGAAGTGTCCTGCGCCATGGCAGGCACCGCAAGTGTGACGGAGGCAAGAGCGGCAACAAGCCGCAGAGAGTGGTATTGCATCGAGTGGATTCCTTTGATGGTAAGGTCCTTTAACATCTAACGTGTTCATCAGGTTCCGCAATGATTACCGGTAGTTCCTAGGTGTGACATACAAGTGACAGGGCACCATCACACCGCCCCGCCCGCGCCTTGCCATTCGCGAATGGCATCCATTGGATAAAGCAACATAATGACGTTCAGCGTCAGATTATCGCGGATCGCCCACAGTGCCAGCAATTCAAGAAATAGCGCCAGCGCCAGTATTGCCCAGGCCGGCAGACGCACAGCGATCAGGAACCCGACCATCATCCAGCCGATATCGGCAGCGGAATTGACGATGGAATCGCCTGTATAACCGTAGGCCGCAGTCGCCTCTCGGTAATGATTGATGACCGTGGGCGTGTTCTCGGCGATTTCCCACAGCGCTTCCACCGCCACCGCGATCGGCAGGGCCCAACGTTCCGGCCTCCTGCCAAACAAGTGCCATCTTTGCCACAGCAGCCATGCAATCCCCGACATGATCAGGCCGTGGGTGAAATGGCTGGGTGAATACCAATCGTGATATGCTGGCTATTGCCTGCCGATTGGACCTTGCCATGCCACAGATCAATTGTGCCGCAGGTGCACATGGGCGGGCGATCCATGGCGAAAAGCACGGCAATTGCCGCGAACACGATAAATGCAGTAAGGAGCAGAGCCGGGCGATGCGGCAGAAGCTTTTCCATTCACGCCAGCATTACGGCACGCACTAAGCCTGGCAAGCACGCAATGGCGGCACTGGCCCGCCACTACGGACTAGTGACCATCATTGCCTCGCCCCGGCAATCCGCTAAGGCACCGGAATAATGAGCGAACGCGATTGCGATATAGCCATCATTGGCGGCGGCCTTTCAGGCGGATTGATTGCCTTGGCGCTGGCCCGTCGTCGGCCAGAACTATCCGTCCGGCTGATTGAAGGCGGCCCGAAACTGGGCGGCAATCACCGCTGGAGCTGGTTTGCAACCGATCTGGATCACGACGGAGAGGATCTGCTCTCTCCAATCCGCAAGATTGATTGGGATGGCGGTTATGAAGTGCGCTTTCCGGGCCATACGCGCCGGCTGGATGCCGCCTACCGATCCATCGACAGCGCAGATTTTTCCGCCGCGCTGGAACGGGAACTGGCGCCGGGCACGATTCTGACTGGCCGGGATGCCGCCAGATTGACCGGCAGCGGCGTTACCTTGCGTGATGGAACGCAGATTACCGCGCGCAGCGTCATCGATTGCCGTGGCTTTGCCGCGACAGGCGATCTGGAAGGCGGCTGGCAGGTCTTTATGGGACGGCATTTGCGCACGCCATCGCCGCATGGGGTGGACCGCCCGATCATCATGGATGCGACGGTGGATCAGACGCATGGCTACCGCTTCACATATGTGCTGCCGCTGGGTCTGAACGATCTTTTCATCGAAGATACCTATTATCAGGATACGCATGAACTGGACCGCTCAGCCCTGTCCGGACGGATCGACGCATATCAGCGCCAGCATGGCTGGACGGGTGAACCTGTCAGCTTTGAAACCGGTATTCTGCCTGTCATCACTGGCGGCAATTTCGCTGATTTCCAGGCCGCTCATCGAATTCCCGGCGTCAGCGTGGCAGGTGCGCGGGGCGGGTTTGTCCACCCACTCACCAGCTATACCCTGCCTATCGCGGTCAGGACTGCGCTGATGGTTGCCAAGGATGCAGATCTGCCGGGCGATCAATTATCCGCCAAGCTGGAAACGCATGCTCGCCAGCACTGGCGGGCCATGCGCTATTACCGGCTGCTGGGCCGCATGCTGTTTTGCGGGGCAGAGCCGCAGGAGCGATACCGGATTTTCAAACGTTTCTACCGCTTGCCTGAACCGCTTATCGAACGTTTCTATGCCGGAAAATCCACCATGAAGGATCGGCTGCGCGTGCTTTCAGGCCGTCCGCCAATACCGATGAAGCGGGCAATTCCAGCGCTGTTCAGTCATTGCCCCGGCTTGTTGGCTCCCAATCGCAAGGACCATCGATGAAAACTCCCGAAGGACGAACCGCCTGCGTGATTGGTGCCGGTTTTGGCGGCATGGCGCTGGCCATCCGTCTGCAAAGCGCGGGCATTGCTACCACTGTTATAGAAGGGCGCGACAAGCCCGGCGGCCGTGCCTATTTCTGGCAGCAGGACGGCTTTACCTTTGATGGCGGCCCCACTGTCATCACCGATCCGCCATGCCTGCGCGAATTATGGGAGCTTTCGGGCCATGACATGGATGATGATCTGGAACTGATGCCTGTCAGTCCGTTCTATCGTCTCAATTGGCCCGACGGCACAAATTTCGATTATTCGAACGACAAGCAAAATCTGCACAAGGAGATCGCCAAGCTCGATCCCGCCGATGTCGCAGGCTACGACCGCTTTCTGCAATATTCCAGTGCCGTGCATGATGAAGGTTACGTCAAGCTGGGGACTGTGCCCTTCCTCGATTTCAAAAGCATGCTGAAAGCCGCACCTGCCTTGGCCAAGCATCAGGCATGGCGCAGCGTCTATTCCATTGTCAGCAAATTTGTTCGTAATGAAAAGCTGCGCGAGGCGCTCAGCTTCCATACGCTGCTTGTGGGCGGCGATCCGATGAAGACCAGCAGCATCTATGCGCTGATTCACAAGCTGGAGATGACCGGCGGCGTATGGTGGACGCGTGGCGGCACCAATCGCCTGATAGCCGGAATGGTCCGCCATTTTGAACGGCTGGGCGGGACGATGCGCGTAGGCGATGCAGTAGAACGGGTAGAAACCACCGGTAACCGCGCCACGGGGGTAACTACTCAGGGCGGCTGGTCAGGCAAATTCGATGCGGTCGCCAGCAATGCCGATATCGTCCATTCCTACAAGAAATTGCTGGGCGACAATCATCGCGGCAGGACGCATGGCAAGGCGCTGGCGAAAAAGAAATATTCGCCCAGCCTGTTCGTCGTGCATTTCGGAGTGGAAGGCAGCTGGCCGGGCATACCGCACCACATGATCCTGTTCGGCCCGCGTTATAAAGGATTGCTGCAGGACATTTATGACAAGGGCATCCTGCCAGCAGATTTCTCGATCTATCTGCACCATCCCACCGTCACCGATCCCAGCATGGCGCCGGAAGGCAAAAGCTCCTTCTATGCGCTGGTCCCCGTCGCCCACATGGGCAAGCTGACGGTCGATTGGGACGAGATCGGCCCAAGGCTTGAAAAACGGGTGCTGGATGAAGTCGGCAGGCGGCTTATCCCTGATATCCATGATCGCATTGTCACCAAGTTCCATTACGCGCCAAAGGATTTCGCGCAGGATTTGAACGCTCATCTCGGCAGTGCCTTCAGCCTCGAGCCACTACTGACGCAAAGCGCCTTCTTCCGCGCGCATAATCGGGACGACACAATCGGCAATTTCTACCTTGTCGGCGCAGGCACGCATCCCGGCGCGGGCATCCCCGGTGTGGTGGGCAGCGCCAAGGCGACAGCGGGGCTGATGATCGACGATCTTAGCAGATAGCGGGGCATGCCTTCGATAGCCGCACTGGCAAAAAGGCGTAGCGCATTGCATAGGGTCTGTCCCGCAGTGCATTTCCAATCCAGCAAGGGCATTCCTTCATGAACCGTATCGCCGTCTATTGCGGCTCTGCCACGCCGCCTGACCCGCGATTTATCGAATTGGCAACACAGGTCGGCCGCAGCCTTGCAGAGCGCGGCATTGGCATTGTCTATGGCGGCGGCAAGGCGGGGCTCATGGGCGCGCTGGCGACAGGCGCGCTGGATGCGGGCGGCGAGGTAATCGGCGTGATCCCACAGGCGCTGAAAGACATGGAGGTCGCCAATCTGGATTGCACCCAGTTGCATGTGGTCGATACCATGCACCAGCGCAAACAGGCTTTTACCGATCTTTCAGACGGCTTCATTACACTGCCCGGCGGTGTCGGGACGATGGACGAATTGTGGGAAGCTGTCAGCTGGGCGCAGCTGGGCTATCACAACAATCCAGTCGGGCTGCTCAATGCCCTGGGATATTATGACGGTCTTGTTGCGTTCAACAGCCAGATGGCCGAAAGTGGGTTTGTCAGGCAAGCCCATCGAGATATCGTTATTGTAAGCGAAACGCTGGAGGAACTGCTGGAAAAGATGGCCGCCTACACGCCTGGCACAACAATCGTGCAAATGCGCGCAGAGGATTTGTGAAGCGCGTCAGCCCTCGCCCACTGGTCGCAAGCCACGTGATCCGCACGACTCCGCGGCAGATCGGCGGAGGTCGCTCGCGCGAGGCGTTGGTGGCACAGGCGCAGGCAAGCATTGCCAGAGGCTCAAAAAGCTTCGCCTTCGCGTCCATGCTCTTCGACAAGCCCACACGTGAACGCGCGCATTTGCTATATGCTTGGTGCCGCCGGTGTGATGATATTGTCGACGGGCAGGATCACGGTGGCGAACTGAAGCTGGACAGTTCCTCTACGGTGGACCGGGTGGAAGCGATCCGCATCCTCACCCACCGTGCACTGGAAGGCCAGCCAACTGCCGATAATGAATTTGATGCATTGGGTCAGGTTGCCAGCGAATCCAAATTGACGCGCGAAATGTGCGACGATGTGATCGACGGTTTTGCCCTTGATGCCATCGGATGGCGCCCCCGCACAGAAGCGGATTTGATGCGTTATTGCTATCATGTTGCGGGCTCTGTCGGCGTGATGATGGCGCATGTCATGGGTGTGCCGCTCGATGCAAATGAAACCTTTGACAGAGCCTGCGATCTTGGCCTTGCCTTCCAGCTCAACAATATTGCCCGCGATATCTCGGAAGATGATGCTGCGGGCCGTTGCTATCTGCCCGAAGAATGGCTTGCCGAAATGGATATCCCGCCCGGTCAGCACATGAAGCCGCAATATCGCAAGCAATTGGTGAAGCTGACGCGCCGCCTGGTCGATCTTGCCAGCCAGCACGAGGCCGCCGCGCGGCTGGGCGCCGGCCAATTGCGCTTTCGCCAGCGCTGGGCAGTGCTGGCAGCGGCCAATATATATGGCGCTATCGGCAGGGAAGTGGTGCGCCGCGGCGATGCAGCTTGGGACCGCCGCGTCCATACCGGCTTATTCAACAAGATACGCCACACCACGGCCGCATTTAAAGAGGCGATTAGCGGTTCCTTCGAACCTGAAACCATGCCCGAGTGGACTCGCGGCCGCCTGTTGGTTGCAGCGCGCATGGCAGGGCCGGTTGCCGATGTCCCGCGCACCCCCATCCGTGATGAGGATGTCCGCCGCAAGGAAGACTGATAGTTGCGAATGCAAGTATATTGGCGCAGAGGATGCGGATGATCTCCAAGCTCCTTATTGCCAATCGCGGTGAAATTGCCTGCCGCATCATCCGTACAGCGCACGACCTGGGCATTGCCACGGTTGCAGTTTATTCCGATGCCGATGCCAAGGCGCTGCATGTCCGGTCTGCCGATCAGTCGGTGCATATCGGCCCTTCCCCCGCTGCCGAAAGCTATCTGGTGGGTGAGAAAATCATCGCTGCGGCCCGGCAGACAGGCGCCGATGCCATCCATCCGGGATATGGCTTCCTGTCTGAAAACGCGGGCTTCGCGCAGGCCGTTATTGACGCTGGGCTAATTTGGGTGGGGCCAAAGCCATCGAGCATCGAGGCGATGGGCCTAAAGGATGCCGCCAAGAAACTGATGCGCGCTGCGGGCGTGCCGGTGACGCCGGGTTACGAAGGAAATGACCAGTCACCAGAACGGTTGGAAAAAGAAGCCGATGCCATCGGCTACCCGGTACTGATCAAGGCCGTGGCAGGCGGCGGCGGCAAGGGCATGCGCAAGGTCGACGCGCCCGGATTTTTCGCCGAGGCGCTGCAAAGCTGCAAACGTGAAGCAAGCTCGAGCTTTTCGAATGACGAGGTTCTTCTGGAAAAGTGGATCACCTCACCCCGCCATATCGAGGTTCAGGTGTTTGGCGATAGCCATGGCGAAGTGGTGCATCTTTTCGAACGTGATTGCTCGCTCCAGCGCCGCCACCAGAAGGTGATCGAGGAAGCCCCCGCCCCCGGCATGGATGAGGCCACCCGGCAGGAAATTTGCTCGGCTGCCGTGCGCGCTGCCAAGGCGGTCGATTACGAAGGCGCAGGCACGATCGAGTTCATTGCAGATGCCTCGGAAGGCCTGCGCGCCGATCGCATTTTCTTCATGGAAATGAACACGCGGCTTCAGGTTGAACATCCCGTGACCGAGGAAATCACCGGCGTCGATCTGGTGGAATGGCAATTGCGCGTGGCGAGTGGTGAACCGATACCCTGCAAGCAGGACGAGCTATCGATCAATGGTCATGCCATCGAAGCGCGGCTTTATGCAGAAGATCCCGCAAAGGGTTTTTTGCCAAGTACGGGGCGGCTCGATCATTTCGACATTCCGGACGAAGGGCGCATCGAGTCCGGCGTGGAAGAAGGCGGCGAAATCTCTCCCTTCTACGACCCCATGATCGCCAAGCTGATAAGCTGGGGCGATGTGCGTGACGATGCGATTGATGAGCTGCTGGACATTGTCGAAAACGTCGAGGTTTTCCCTGTCCGCACTAATGCAGCCTTCCTTGCAAGGCTGCTCGACATGGATGAATTCCGCAATGCCGAGCTTGATACTGGGCTGATTGAACGCAAGGGTGATGCCCTTACCGCCAGCGACGCTTCAATGGCCGTCGCACTCGCCGGTGTAAGTTGGCGAGCGGAAGAATTCGAATCGGCACGCGCGGGGGGCAATAGGGCAATTTCACCCACAGGCCTGTTCGGCTTCCGGCTAAATGCCGATCCTGCGCCTGCACGCTTTGTGATGCAGATCGATGGCAATGCAGTGGAAGCCAGCATGTCACCCCTTCCCGGACACAAAGACTGGGATATCTCCATTGATGGGATGCGTCATTTCGATGAAGTGGATTACCTCCCCACCACATATGGCCCCCATGCCGAGGATGAGTCGGACGGAACAATCCTCGTATTCGACAAGGGCAAGGCGCATCAGGTCAGCTTTGCACGAGAACGCGGGACTGGTGCCGCCAATGCCCATGACGGCGCCATCATCGCCCCTATGCCGGGCAAGGTTATTGCAGTCGATGTGGCTGAGGGTAACAGCGTCACAACAGGCCAGCGCCTGTTGGTGCTGGAAGCGATGAAAATGGAGCATGCACTCACCGCGCCGTTTGATGGTATTGTCACCCGGCTTTCCGCCAGCGAAGGCGCGCAGGTGCAGGTGGAATCCTTGCTGGCAGTGGTGGAAGCAGGGGCGGCGGAAGACTAGCCGCCCATATATTCCGCCAGCGCCGCCTGATTGTCGGCGCTCATATGCAGCCCCAGCTTGGTTCGCCGCCACAGCACGTCTTCCGCCGTCATTGCCCATTCCCTGTCGCGCAGATAGGTAAGTTCGGCCTCACTCAGCCCTGCACCGAACATGCGGCCAAGATCTTCCCAGCCCTTCGCCTCACCCAGCCAATCCACCGCGCGCGTGCCATAGGCGCGGCCTATGCGAACAAGATCGCACATCGGCAGAAATGGATAATCTTCAGCCAGGACATTGATGAGGTGGGCCTGCGCCTCCATCGGAAAATCGCCACCCGGCAGCGGCGCGTCCTGGGTCCAGCCTTCACCTTCAAGCACGGGCAGGCGCGTGGCCAGCTTTTCTATCGCGTCTTGTGCCACGTGGCGATAGGATGTGATCTTGCCGCCATAAATGCCCAGCATCGGCGCGCCGCGAGAAGCATCGCTCAGCGCCAGCTTGTATCCGCGGGTTGCTGCCTCTGGCTTGCCCGAGCCATCATCCACCAATGCGCGCACACCGGCATAGGTATGGATGACATCGGCCGGCGTCACGTCATGATCGAAATAGCGGTTCACTGCATCGCACAGATAACGAATTTCGTCTGCGCTCGCCTCAACATCGTCAAGGTCGCCCGCATGATCGGCATCAGTCGTGCCGATCAGCGTAAAATTCTCTTCCCACGGGATTGCAAAGCAGATGCGCGTATCGGGCTGTTGCAGGATATAGGCGTAATCATGCTCAAACAATTTGGGCACTACGATGTGCGATCCGCGCACGCGGCGGATGCCATATGCGGGGCGTTCACCGGCAAGGCCCGCCAGATCGTCTGCCCCCGGCCCCGCGGCATTGATAAGCGCGCGGGCGGTAAAAGTTTCGCCGCCCGCCGCGATATGCCAGATCTCGCCTTCGCGCCGCGCGGATGTGAGCGCGCAGCGTGTCCGGATAACGGCCCCGCGCTCTGCGGCATCCACCGCGTTGAGCACCACCAGCCGCGCATCGTCTACCCATCCATCCGAATATTCAAAAGCTGCTTTATAGGGCGCTTCCAGTGCATCCCCTGCCGGGTGCTGGCGCAGCTTGATCGGTTTGGCCCTCTTCAGCTTCCCGCGTCCGCCAATGGTATCGTAAAGAAGCAATCCCGCGCGCAACATCCACTTCGGCCGCATGTCGTGGGTGACGGGCAGCACAAATCGCATTGGGCGGATAATATGCGGCGCTATCCGCCACAAGATCTCGCGCTCCTGCAATGCTTCTCTTACCAGCGCAAATTCGTAATATTCCAGATATCGCAGACCGCCATGCACCAGCTTGGTCGATTTGCTGGAAGTTCCGCTCGCCAGATCGCCCTTCTCCAACAGCAATACGCTCGCCCCGCGTCCTGCTGCATCACGCGCAATGCCGGTGCCGTTTATGCCTCCGCCAATGATGGCGAGATCATAGGGATCGTTCATGGAATTGCCCTGTGGCGCGGCCCCTTATTGAGTCGCCTGAACAATTTGCCACGTTCGCTGAATAGCACAAGCATAAGGGCGGTGCTCGAACAGATCAGCAATGACCAGGCAAAGGGAATGGATGTCCCGTCAAAGGATTGGCCGATCAGCGCACCCACGATACCCGCCCCCGTCATGCGCAGGAAAGTCTGCACGCTGGACGCAGCGCCCGCAGTTTGCGCAAAAGGTTGCATTGCGATGGACCCGAAATTGGCACCAAGAAAGCCGAGTAGTCCCAGGTTGATGCTCATCAGCGGGATGAACCAGTAAAGGCTGCCGGGGTGGACATAGGATGACCAGACCTGCACCGCGCTGACTGCCACGAAAATGATGACTCCCAGATGTGATACTCTGCGCGCACCAAACCGCTCGACGATTTGCGAATTGAGGATGTTGGACACCGCCATCACCGCCGCCGTGCCGCCGAATACCAGCGGGAAGGCGGCGCCAACGCCAAAATAGTCCTGCAAAAGCTGCTGCGAGGAATTTATGTATCCGAACACGCTGCCGACCAGCAGCATGGACCCTGTGACATATCCGATGGCCTGACGGTTGAAGAGCGCCGCGTGCATATTGCGGGCAATTGCAGGGATGATGATAAGCTGGCGGTTGGCCGGGCTCAGCGTTTCAGGCAGGCGGAAATATACCCAGACGGCGGCGATTGCGGCGACAGAGGCGAGAAGGACGAATATCCAGCGCCAGCCCGCCACCATCAAGACCGCCTGCCCCAAGCTGGGCGCGACCACCGGCACGGTGATAAAGACCGCCGCAATCAGCGACATCTGCCGTGCCATTTTGTCCCCTTCATAAAGATCGCGCACCACGGCAACCGGCGCAACGATCAGCCCTGCGCCAAGCACGCCATTGATGGCCCGTACCGCCAGCAAAGCCTCGAAATTGGTCAGCAAGGCCGTGACGAGCGAAAGGACGGTGAAAGATGCCAGCGCCAACAGGATGATCGGGCGGCGGCCGAAGCGATCGGCAAAGCTGCCCGGCACAAGACAACCGATACCCATCGCGATCATGTAGACCGCGATAACGAGCTGCCGGTCATTGCCATCGGCCGCCCCCAGTTCGCGCGCCATGTCTTCCAGAGCCGGAAGCATCGCGTCGATCGAGAACGCATTGAGGCTCATCAACAGGGCGAGCAGAAAGATCAGCTCTCGCTTGCCAAGGGGGAGGGAGTCCAGCGTAGTATTTGCTGCAATTGCCATCTTCCGCGCCTAGCCCCGCTGCACTTGCGAGAAAAGAATTAAAACAAGATCGATCGCTGTCTATAGAAAGAACAGATGGCGAATTCCGGCGATTCCGAAACTGGCGATGATGGCCTGCCCGACGCCGATGTGGGCCTGCGCAAGATCATCCATGTCGATATGGATGCCTTTTTCGCCAGCGTCGAACAGCGCGACAATCCCGAATTACGCGGCAAGCCGGTGGCGGTGGGCGGATCGTCAGGGCGCGGCGTGGTGGCAGCCGCCAGTTACGAAGCGCGCAAGTTCGGCGTCAAAAGCGCCATGCCCAGCGTCACCGCGAGGCGATTGTGCCCCGATCTGATCTTCTGCAAGAGCCATTTTGACCGCTATCGCGAAGTCTCCGAACATATCCGCGCGATTTTCCATTTCCACACGCCGCATGTGGAACCGCTCAGCTTGGATGAAGCCTATCTCGATGTGACGCAGGACATACATGGCATCGGCTCTGCTACCGCCATCGCGCAGGCGATCCGCCGGCAAATTCGCGAGGAAACGCAGCTTACGGCCAGCGCGGGCGTGTCTTACAACAAGTTCCTTGCCAAGCTGGCGAGTGATCAGAACAAGCCCGATGGCCTGTTTGTCGTCCGTCCCGGCGAAGGCGCGACCTTTGTGCACTCGCTTCCGATACGCAGGTTCCACGGCGTCGGTCCCAAGGGAGCGGAAAAAATGGGTCGTCTCGGCATCGAAACGGGCGCGGACCTTGCATCGAAGGACGCGGACTGGCTGCGTGCGCATTTCGGCAGTTTCGGAGAATATCTGTTTCGTGCAGCGCGCGGTATCGATCTGCGTCCCGTGCGCGCCAACCGGATCCGTAAATCCATTGGCGGAGAACGCACCTTTAGTGAGGATATTTCCAGCGGCAGCGCACTTCGCGAGACGCTCGACCGGATGGTCGAGATCGTTTGGGAGCGGATCCTAGCGAAGGAGGCGAAGGGAAAGACAGTTACCCTCAAGCTGAAATTCAACGATTTCCAGTTGATAACCCGCGCCCGATCATCCGACCGCGCCATTGCCGACAAGGCGCAGTTTGCTGGCATAGCGCATGAAATTCTCGCCGCGGAACTGCCGCTTCCCATGCCGATAAGGCTGATGGGCCTGACGCTGAGCAATCTGGAGCGCGAAGGTGCTGGCGATGACAGCGGACGGGAGGATGCTCAGCTTTCGCTGTTGTGAAAGCCCAACTCTTCCAGTCTCAGGGCGGTGAGCCTTGTCAGATGCGCAGCGCCTAGTTCCGCCTTTGAAAACCAGCGCAAATCGGCAATCTCACGCAGGTCGGCACGCGGCGTGCCGATCGGGCGGGCAGTATAGACATGGGCGGTATGCGGACTGCGCGACAGTTCTTCCTTCACCACCAGCCTGCACGATAAATCCTCCATTTCGCAGCCCAATTCCTCACGGATTTCGCGGCGCGCGGCATTTGCCGGGTCTTCCCCTTTTCGCATTCCACCTCCCGGAATGGCCCAGCCTTGCGGACCATAGGTGTGCCGCACCAGCAGACAGCGATCCTCTGCATCAGTCAGCAGGACCGCCACGCCGGCAAGATCGAGCTTCGTGAGATGGCGCAGGCGCCTCCGTAATGCGTAAACGAGCCGCAATGTTGCGCGGTGCAGCGGCGCGGGGATCAGGTAAAACATGTCACCTTCTGAGCTGCCGCCCCTAACAGGCGCGCCACTGGCAGATCATTCCTGCCGCGTGCTGCCTCATCAAACACGGCGCGCTTGGCATCACCACGGATGACAAACATCAGGTGATCGCTGCCAAGCAGCGCGGGTATTGTCAGCGTGATCCGGTCAAACGGCGCTTCGGGCGGCAGTGGATCAGGTGTGAGGCGGCGCAATGGGGCCGGATCATCCACCTTCGGATCTGTATTGGGGAAGAGCGAGGCAATATGTCCGTCGCCCCCCATACCCAGCCAGACCAGCGCAAAACGGGGCACCTGTTCCATCACCGAAAGCGATACAATCGTTGCACCGACAGGTTCAAGCAGAGCACGAATCTTGCCGGTATTGCTGGCGGCGTGATCTTCGGGAACGATGCGATCATCCCCCGGCCACACGGTTATGCGGCTCCAGTCCAGATGGGCACCCTTCAGCGCCTCTAATATCGGAAACGGCGTGGAACCGCCCGGTACGCTGATGGCAACAGGGTGATCATTCTTGGCAAGACAATCAGACAAATAGCCAGCCAGAAACCGGGCAATATCGGCGTTACTTGCGCCTTCGATAATGTCGATATCCGTCATGGTAGTTCGCGCTAGACGCAAAACCGCCGCAAGGCGATACCCGAAGGTGCCCGGCGGCGGCTTGTGCGAGCCAATATGAAGATGCTTACTTCAGTGTGGACGAAAGGAACCAGACGCGTTCTTCGGCCATGTCTGTCCAATCATCAAGCAATCCGTCGGTAGCATTGTCACCAGCTTCTTCGGCGAGCTTTTTGAGCTCTTTCAGACGCTTCACCAGCTTCTGATTATCATCGCGCAGTTCTTCCACCATCTTTTCGGGTGCAAGAGTCGCATCGTCCTGATCCTTGATCTGCGTGTTCTTCGCAACAGAGCCAATGGACGTCAGCGTCATCGCATCATTCTTGCGCACACGTTCGCCGATGGCATCAATCTGATCGCGAATTTCAATGGCATGCTCGTCAAACAGCAGATGAAGATCGCGGAAACGCGGGCCGCTGACGTGCCAGTGAAAGTTCTTTGTCTTGAAATACAGCGCCAAATGGTCTGCCAGAAGTCCGTTAAGCCCTTCGACCAGTGCGGTTTTCGAATTGTCGCCGGATTGTGCCATCGTAAAAATTCCTTTCGATTGTTTTATACCGAACGGGCAAGACAGATGAGGTTTCCCGAAACTTACTAGGTCACATCAATCGTATCTGACGATCATGAAAATGCATCTGGTGAGAGAAGAGCGATTGCAAATGCGCCCAGCAGAAGGGCGATGCCCGTAGCCCAGCGCATAGTGGGGAGCGGAAGCTTTTCCCAGTCACGCCCAGCCAGCAAGGCGGCGCCCAAAACCCCTGCAACCGCCAACGCGCCACCAGCCGCCACGAACAATGGCGCAGCTGTTGCCACGCCGAGTGACAGGATCAGAAGGCCACTGGCATCGGCCAGCACACCGGCAAATAACACAATGGCAATTGCACCCAGGGATCTGGTCGGCTCACGCGGAGCAACAGGCGCTCTCAGCACGATGACCTCCAGCGCCGCCAGCACCATTGCAGCCGCCACGAACCAGCTTTTCTGCCGCCCCGTCAGCAATGGCGCGAATTCACCCGCCAGCCATGACGCCAGCGCGCAGGCGGCGATGGCCACGGCCGCGATGATCACAAATAAGGGTGCAGGCGGCGCGCCTTTTGCCGCAATGCGCGAAATTCGCACCGCTTCACGCCCTGCCAGCATGGCGAACGCAACAGCCAGAAATGCGATGATAAAGCCTGCTATCGTTCTACTCCGGCAGGGTTCACAGAACAGGCCTAGAGGCCCGGCAACGCCTGATTGGCAAAGCCCCAGCCCGACAGCGTTTTCGACGATGCACGGGAGGTCAGCTTCTGCGCATCGTCGATAGTATAGATATTAGCCGCGTCGATAGTCTTTAATTCGTTCCACGTGACAGGGGCCGCAACCGGGGCGCCGCTGCGTGCCCGCGCAGAATAGGGCAAGACTGCAGTGCTGCCGCGCTGATTTCTTAGCCAATCGATAAAGATTTTGCCCTTGCGCTTGGCCTTGCTCATCGTGGCGGTAAAGCGGTCAGGCTCGGCAAGGCTCAGCGCCTCTGAAAAGCGGCGGGCGAAATCCTTGTGCGTGTCCCAATCATGCCCTGGCGTCAGTGGCACCACGACATGGACCCCCTTCCCGCCTGACAGCATGGCAAAGCTCACAAGACCCAGATCAGACAGGCGATCGCGCAAGTCGGTTGCGGCTGATTTCACCGCTGCGAAATCAAGGTCCTCATCGGGGTCAAGGTCGAACACCATCTTGTCTGGCGCTTCGACATCGCTGCTTCGGCTACCCCAGCCATGGAATTCTATCGAACCCATCTGCACGCAGGCGAGTATGCCGGGTGTGTCCTCGATATAGAGATAGTCTTCCGTGCCGCCGTCCTTTTCCCTGATTGGAATCTGGTGGACATGCGGACCAAAGCTACCGCTGTCGTGTTTCTGAAAAAAGCATTTGCGTGCGCGCCCCTGCGGACACCGCACCAGGCTGACTGGGCGGCTGGCAAGGAAGGGCAGCATAATCGGGCCGATCTTCTCGTAATAATCGGCAAGTTCACCCTTGGTCTGGCCGCTATCGGGGAAGATGACCCGCTCGCGGCTGGAAATCTTGATGCCTGTATCAGGCGCAGGAGCCTTCGCGGGTTCTTCGGGTTTGACGGCGCTGGCCTTCTTGTCATCGCGCAGGCCGAGAAAGCTGCCGTGTCTCACATTGCCGTCGGCAGTGAATTCGCTGAAGGCAATTTCGGCAACCAGTTTTGGCGTCAGCCACGTCACCTTGCGGCTGGATGTTGTGTCCACCTCGGCAGGGGCGGTCTTGCGTTCGAGACGCTTCATCTTTGCGGCCAGCATTTCAAGATCCTCGCCTGAGAACCCCGTTCCCACATTGCCCTTGTAAACAAGCGCATCGCCTTCATGCTGGGCGAGAAGGAGCGAAGCAAAGGGGCGGCCTCTTGCCGAAGACGCCTTCCATCCAATGATCACGAATTCCTGCCGCCGCGTGCATTTGACCTTGACCCATGCCTTGCTCCGTCGGGAACGGTAGGGGGCATCTATCTTCTTGGAGATGATGCCTTCCTGCCCTGCAACACACATTGCCCGGTAAAGTTTCTCTCCGGCGCCAATGATGTGATCCGCCACGTGAATTGGCGGCTCTGCCCCGCTCAAAAGCGCTTCGAGCCTTTCCTTGCGTTCAATATTAGACAGGGCGGAAAGATCTTCTCCTGCCAGTTCCACCAGATCAAAAGCGTGGAAGGCCAGCTTGTCGCCCTCGCCCTGCGCGCCGTGGCCGCGCTTCAGTGTTTTTTGCAAGGTAGAAAAATCGGGATTGCCATCAGCGTCATGCGCCACGATCTCGCCATCGATAAGGCAGGCCGGCAATTCCAGCGCAGAGAGATGGCGGGTGAGCGGGAGGAATTTGTCAGTCCAATCCTTGCCGTTGCGGGTATATATGCGCACTTCATTGCCAGCCACGGCCACCATCGCGCGGTAACCGTCAAACTTGATCTCGTGCATCCAGCCATTGCCAGCGGGCACATCATCCACCAGTGTGGCAAGCTGGGGTTTACGAAATTTGGGCAGCGTTTTCGGGCTGGCCTTTCGCCTCTTCACCTTGCCGCGATTGTGGTCTGCCGCCTTTTCCATCTGCTGCAGAAAGGCATCGTCCTTCTTGTTCTGAAGACTGAAACTGCCTTCCTTGTCGGCGCCAATTTCCGCCATGGAACGGCCTGTCAGCACACTGGTCAATGCGCGCTGAACCAGCGCATCTCCAGTGCCTGCGTGCTCATCGTTCAACTTCCGCAAAAGCCAGTTTTCGCGCTTTTCGCCGGGCTTCTGTTTCAGGCGGATCAGCAGCCATTCGCCGCGCATCCGTTCTCCATCCAGGGTGAAATGGAGATGGCCCTTTTCCATGTCCTTGGCACTTTTGCCTTCAATGGGCGCCCAGCTTCCGCGATCCCACAACATGATTGTGCCACCGCCATATTCGCCCTTGGGAATAGTCCCTTCAAATTCGGCATAGAACATGGGGTGATCTTCGGTGCGCACGGCAAGGCGCTTGATATCGGGATCGAGGGACGGCCCCTTGGTGACCGCCCAGCTTTTCAGCACGCCATCTATTTCCAGCCGAAGGTCCCAATGCAATCGCGTTGCATCGTGTTTCTGGACGATGAAGAGGTTGCCACCCTTGCTGCTTCCCTTTGCGCCCGCCGGCTCTGGCGTCTTGTCGAAATCACGCTTGGCATTGTATGTGGCGAGCGGATCGGAAGGGGCTTTCTTGCGCGCCATCGATCAGGCGCTTTTCTTCCTGCGCCCACCCTTCGCTGCTTTTTCAGTCTTCACTGAATCTTTCAGCGCCGCCATCAGATCGATCACATTGCCCCCGCTCGCACTTTCGGTGTCATCGTCATCCTCGATGATCTTGGTGTTGCTTTTGGATTTGGCCTTCTTGTCGATCAGGGCCTTCAGCGCATCGGCATAGCGATCCTCGAACTCGCCCGCATCGAAAGGTGCGGTTTTCTTGTCGATCAATGTCGTGGCAAGATCGAGCAATTCCTTCTCCGGCTTTTCGTCGCCGATCTCGTTGAAGAAGGCCTGCCCCTTGCGCACTTCATCGGCATAGCGCAGCGTTTCCATCAGCAGGCCCTTGCCGCACGGCTTGATCGCAACCAGCTTTTCCTGTCCGCGCATTGACAGCTGGCCCAGCCCGACCTTGCCCGATTGGCGCAACGCCTCTCGCAATACGATAAAGGCATCTTCTGCCAGATCGTCTGCGGGGGCGACATAATATGGCTTCTCGAAATACAGCGGATCAATCTCGCAACTTTCGACAAATTGCACGAGTTCAAGCGTCTTGCGGCTTTCAATCTTAACCGCCTTTATCTCCTCGTCCTCCAGCAGGACATAATTGCCCTTTGAAAGCTCATAGCCCTTGATGATGTCATCACGATCGACAGGGCCGATGCCCGGCACGACCTTTTCATAGGAAATTCGCTTGCCGCTGGGTTCGTGAATCTGGCGAAAACTGATCTTCGCACCCGATTTGGTGGCCGAATAGATTTCTACCGGGATAGAAACCAGTGCCAGCCGGATCTGCCCTTGCCAATATGCGCGTGCTGCCATGCTGCCAATCTCCTTGCCGTAATAGCGAATGAGAGCGGTGTTGTTTCCCGAAGCGGCGTGGCGCCTATTCGCTCACGCAGATCAGATTTTGCAGGCTTGAGAAACCATCTAGCCGACCGGCAGTTAAGATCATGAATCACTTTTGCGATGGATTCTGAGCATTTACTGCGAAATCGCAAGCTGCCTGGATATGAGGATTACAAGATGTCGAAGCAATTGAACCTTTCGAAAGGTGGTGCGAACCATCAAAAACCAAACGGTAAGGAAGATGTCCTCACCACAGCACAGGGCGCGCCTGTAAGCGATAATCAGAACTGGCTCTCAGCCGGCCCGCGCGGACCGCAATTGCTTGAAGACCACATTGCCCGCGAAAAGATTTTTCACTTCGACCATGAACGTATTCCCGAGCGGGTCGTACATGCCCGCGGATATGGTGTGCATGGCGAATTTGAGCTGAAGGACCCTATCCCGGAATTTACGCACGCTGCGGTTCTCGCCGGTGAAAAGGGCAAGAAAACCCCAATTTTTGCGCGCTTCTCAACCGTTGCTGGCAATAAGGGCTCTCCCGATCTTGCACGCGACGTTCGCGGGTTTGCCGTAAAATTCTACACTGATCAGGGGAATTGGGATCTTGTTGGCAACAACATTCCGGTGTTCTTTATCCAGGATGCGATCAAGTTTCCCGATCTTATTCATTCCGTAAAGCCCGCCCCTGACCGTGGCTTTCCGCAAGCCCAAAGCGCGCATGACAACTTCTGGGATTTTGTATCGCTAACCCCGGAATCGATGCACATGGTTATGTGGCAGATGTCCGACCGCGCGATCCCTCGCAGCTTTCGTTTCATGGAAGGGTTCGGAGTTCACACCTTCCGTCTGATAAATGCAGATGGCAAAGCAAGCTTCGTGAAATTCCATTGGAAACCGAAGCAGGGCCTGCAATCGGTTATCTGGAACGAAGCGCTGAAAATCAACGGCGCCGACCCCGATTTCCATCGTCGGGACATGTGGGACGCCATTGATGCCGGAGACTACCCGCAATGGGATCTAGGGGTGCAGATCTTCGACGAGGAATTTGCCGAGAATTTCGAATTCGACGTGCTCGATGCGACCAAGTTGATCCCCGAAGAGCAAGTGCCCGTACGCATTATCGGCACGATGACACTTAACAACAACGTCGATAATTTCTTCGCAGAAACCGAGCAGGTAGCCTTCTGCACGCAGAACATTGTTCCGGGCATGGATTTTACAGAAGATCCGCTTCTGCAGGGGCGCAATTTTTCCTACCTTGATACCCAGCTGAAACGTCTCGGCGGGCCAAACTTCACCCATATCCCCATCAATGCGCCCAAATGTCCGGTGCATAATTTCCAGCAGGACGGCCATATGGCCATGTCCAATCCCAAGGGGCGGGCGAATTACGAACCCAACTCCTGGGGCGAAGGTACTGACGAGGATCGCGGACCGCGGGCATGTCCCGATACCGGCTTCACCAGCCATGAAGCTTCTGTCGGCAGTCCGAAAATCCGCGAACGGAGCGAAACCTTTGCGGATCATTATAGTCAGGCTCGACAATTCTATATCAGCCAGACCGAAATCGAGCAGATCCATATGGCAAATGCCCTGACCTTTGAACTCTCGAAGGTCGTCCGGATGGACATTCGCAAACGGATGATTGGCCATCTGCTTCATATTGATGAAGGATTGGCGCAGGATGTTTGCGACGGTATCGGCCTGGCAGAACTACCAGACAAGGTTCCTGCCGCACGCGAACCGATCACCGATCTGGCGGAAAGCCCGGCGCTTTCCATACTGAAAAATGGTCCGGATAGCTTCAAAGGCCGCAAACTCGGCATCTATATTGCTGAAGGCGCAGACGCAGATGTGGTGAAAGCACTGAAATCGGCCGCCGAAAGTGTCGGCGCGATGGTCGCTATCGTTGCTCCACATGTAGCGGGCGCCAAATTGTCGGACGGAGAGTTCATGGAAGCGAATGAGAAAATCGATGGAGGACCGTCGGTTGTCTTTGATGCGGTCGCCATAATTATGGGCGAGAAAGCTGCCAGGAATTACGCCGACGACAAACCCAGTCAGGATTTCGTTTCAGATGCCTTCGCGCATGCGAAATTCATCGGGTATGTCCCACCATCAAAGCAAATATTCGCTGCAATTGGGCTTGAAGAAAAGATGGATGACGGGTTCTTCGATCTTTCAGCAAAGCAAGGTGCGGAGAAGTTCATCGAGGCCTGCGCCGCCCTGCGTTTCTGGGATCGACAGAGCGTAAAACAGGACTGATCCCTCGGGCTACGGTTACGTCCAAGATAGAGTGACCTCCCTACTAGGGAGCCACTCTATCTTGGCGATTTCCTGAAGGGATCACGAAACCGTGAATATGGCGAGACTAAGCGGGCAAATGCAGGACAACCGAACGCCAGAAACCCTCGGATTTCCAAGGGTTTTATAGCGTTTCCGGGATGTTTTGGGAAGGCTGCGCTGGAGCGTGAAGGGAATCCAATAGGTTGAGTAAGCAACTGAACTCAATTTGTTTTTCAAAACCAAAGGAACGAAAGGCCCCCAATCTGGCCCCCATGTGCCCGCGCTTCTGTGGAAAATCATGGGATTGAGAGGGACGGCGACGCCTGTCGCCGCACTTCGTAATTAGCCTGCGAGCTGTCGGTTGTCACCGGCAAGATTGGCAACTCGAATGTGAATAGAGCGCGGCTTTAAGAGATAACGGGCATAAGAATTCGGTGGATCGCAAACAACTCGCTCGTCGATCACAAATTGTCATCAAATTTCATAACTTTATGAGACTGTGAGTTGGCTGCGGCTCAGCGCAAACCCGCTCAACTCGTAGACGGGTTGATTCCGCCCAAAACGCTATTCTGATTAAATATCAGTGATTTATGTCCCGAATTCGCGGGGTACGGTGTGCTCGCCAGATTTCTATTTGCGGGCTGTTTTTCCAGTTGTTTGCGGTTCCCTCGGCTCAACCATTCCGGGAAACACCTATGCTGAAAAAGCCGCGCGGCGTTTGAGCGTAGCGAATGGCCGCTTTGCGTCCCAATATTGGCCATTCGTTTTCGTCTCGCATGTGCCCGAAAGCCGACACTCTCCTTCGCTCGGTACGATTTCAATCAAGGTTTTGGCGCCGGGCACCACACATATAATTGCAATTGGTTGCGCGGACCTAACGCCCTTCGACGTCTCGATTATGACGGCGATCCGAATGGCGAAGCGGTCGATGACTCGCCTACGTCGCTCCTCCAGTGAGATCTCAACTCAGGCCCAGAAGAGCTTGGCTTAAAATTTCGCCACCTTGCCATCGTGGGCTTAGGCAGGCCACCAAGACGTTCGACTTGTGACTTTCCTGCCTCCGTCAATTCTACTCGTTGCCCCTCCGCCCAACGAAAGACCCGTGCATGCTTCATTTCTTGCTGCCAGCCATCGCGCCAAAAGCGCGTGGTGGCCATCAGTGTTCCATCGCGATCAACAAAAGTGAATGGGTCGTCAGCCGATATTTGCCAGCCTAAATTTTGGGCCAGCAAGGGATGGAAAATAATTACCTCCGAGCAGTTACCTACGAGCGAAATCCGCAAATTCACAATGCCGGCCGATTCCCCTTCGCGCTCTAAGTCGGTCATCATGCCCCCGGCGGCCCAATGAGCAATTGGCAGTGTTCCGATTGCTTCGTCTAGGTCCTCGATCGCGCCGTCATCGATCCCGCGCGTGACAAACATTTCCTCGGTGTAGAACGAATTTGACTTGTACATGAGTAGGCGTGCCCATTCGCCTACGACTGCGGGCGATATACAATTTCGCTTCATATCCTGAGCCTGCATCCAGTCCTTTCCATCTGTGCTCCACGTATCTTCCGGAAAGATTGGCCAGTCTATGTCGATGGGAAGAGGCAATTGGGGCACATGGGGTGGGAGCACCGGGGCACCCGTCAACTGGTGAAGAAGAATGTCCACCTCCATGTCAGAGAGCAGCGATGCTCGCCACAGTTCCCCGACAACTACATGCAAGGCTCGTAAGCAAATGCCTATGTGGGGGCGTACAAAGGGTAGGAGCAAGCCAAGCGGTGAAAGGCTATCTTGAAGCTCTTTCGCAGCCTTCGCCCCGTACTTTTCGACACCACCCCATTTATTAATCAGTTGTGCAACGCGACGCCGGAGAGTGCTGACAGACACTTCGGAAAAGCGGGAGAGCATCTCCAACCACTGATCGAAACCTTCGGTCCAAGCGACGGGATCGTCGATAACAGGTCCCAGCGATTCTTCGTCGCGTAGTGATCGACCGGAAGTCTCTTTCAGAGGTGGAAGTTTGAGAGAATAGAGGGCCGGGAGCTCGGCTGCTGCCATGTGTGCTCCTGTGCCCCAAACATCGCCCAAAATCTCACCGATTGCCGCGACGCAGGCATCCTCATGCGCGGTGAGCTTTTCTAAGTCATGACGAAACTTCGTCTCGACCGCTTGATCGTCACGGGCTTCGAAAAGAAGACGGGCTCCGAGCTGTACTTCATGACCTTTACCTTCAAGCAGTTGGCTGCATGTCCTGAAGAAAAGATCAGGCGCGCCCGCCCTGATCAGTTCAATAAGCCCGCTGGTTGCTTGCTCGCGCGGATCCGATACCCCGAACGTTGCTGCCTCCAGAAAGAGACGAGTTAGTAGGTCGACGTCGTCACGAGCCATGCCGTCATTGCGCGCAATGGGCTTTATCTTTTGATAATCGCGATAGCCTTCGATCTGCTCCGCGAGCCGGTCCCAAAGCGCTGGCCAATCAATGTCCCTGTACAACATCGGGTATATCTCATCGATGCTGTAAAGAGCCGAGCCGGTACCATAGCCCCCTTCAGAGAGATCGCGAACAAAATCATCGCGTGCGCCTTCGTGAGCATCGGCAATCCCCATGAGGTGGCGAGCCTTGTGATATTCTAGTGTGTCCCGACTGGCCCAACCGCCCCAACCTTCCCTTTCTGGCATCTCTGTAGGTAACACAGACTTGGCGTAGTCTACCTGGCCAGCCGCGATCGCCGCTTTTGCCAACGCCTCCTTAACAGGCCGGTCACGCACAAGTTGCGGGTTGCGCGCAGCAAATGCGTGAACCTCGGACCAAGGTTGCTCGAGGATGATACGCCCGATGCGTTTCGCCAACGTGCTGTTTACGGAATTACCGTAGTGAACGCTTGTTTGCGCCTCTCGACGTTCTCGTTCGAGCGCCACGGCTTGTTCAACATCTTCGAAAGATTGCAGATGGAAGTAGTCAGGTAGAACTTTCTCGTCGGACTGATATCCAGTGTCAAATGCAGGCTCGGCATTCCATCTATCAATGGCCGCCGAAACCAGCGGCGAAAGAGCGCCGCGATCAGCCAGTGCGTCCCGAAATACGCGAAGGAGTCTCGACCTAAGCTCGGATTTGGCATCGCGTTCAATGCCCGCAACGATGATGCGTTCAACATCGGCAAGCCTCGCTTCCGGCGTTGAAGAAGCCAGTTCCCTAAGGAATTCACCGAACCGCGTAACGCTGTTGTAGACTTCGTCATAATAGGGGAGGCAAAGTGTAGTCCATGTGATCGTAATTGGGACCACCAAGTCTGGTCGCCTCCGCAGCATACCGCGAGCGACCGCATCAACGAGCGCGTCCCAGTGCCAAACGCCCGATGTCTTCGCCCAATCGAAAGCATCCCATGCTTCTTCCTGCCCGCTGGCAATTGCTTCCACCAATACAGTCTTGGAAATGCGCCAAGCTTGGTCGTGCGCGTCGCTATCATCCACACCAGCCACCAAGCGCAACATCATGAATGACCGCTCCGCCGCGTGCGTCGGATCTGCGCGGTTAGCTAACCTAAGAAGATCCGCCCACAAAAGGTACTGCCCGTCCTTTTTGGCCGCCGCATAGCTGCCTAGGGACATCTCGCGCATTTCATGAAGCAACTCGCGCGCGCGCTCACTTAGTCCGATTGTTCCGAACGCGATCGCAAGTTCGGCGAGTCCGTCAATTGCTTCCTGTGGCGAGCGCGCCTCGTCGATGTTTCGACGTGAACCCTCTAGTCGCGCCCCTGCCGCCGCCGCATCCCCATCGAAATCGAACATAGTTTCGGTGAATTTACGGATGATCGGCAATGACGCCCGGAATGCACAGACTGGCGATTGATGGCAGTTCTCGAAGACTTTGGCGAAGTCGGGCGCAGCGTTGGGTTCAAGCTTTGTGATTTCGCAGATTGCATCAAAAATTGGTTCGTCGGCTTTGCGAACTCGATAACCCAAGAGTACATCATCGCGACGATCAGCAACGGCCCCGGCAATGAATTCCAGAGACGACTTGATCTGTGCCGAAACACCAACTTTTGCGTCTGCGCCTCCCCGCCTCAAGTTCCCGATTAGCGTTCCCAAACGGACGGCATGATTCTGGATGGCCCGGAAGAGATACTCATTTGGCAGATTTGGCTGAGGAGGACTCTCGCCCAGTTGGGCTGCGATTATACAATATCGAACAAGGAATCGTACTGCGTCTGCGACTTCCTCGGAGCGATGCTCGAGGTTGCAAAGATCGGGAGTTTTGGCCTCAGCAAAGAGACGAGCAGCTAGTTCTTGGTCTCTGCAGGTAATTGCCAAGCTAGCAGCGTGAAGGTGCCAAGATACATGCAGCTCTTCCAGGACCTTACACGATTCATATTCGCCAAGGCATGACGTGACCCCCTGATTTTCCTCCAAGTTGGATTAGAGTCCGGCCCTGACAGAAGGACGGACGAGATGAAGAGAACGAGGTTTTCAGAAGAGCAGATCATTGGCGTGCTGAAGGAAGCGGAGGCGGGAGCCAAGACCGCTGACCTTGCCCGTCGGCACGGTGTATCTGAAGCGACGATCTACAACTGGAAGTCGAAGTATGGCGGGATGGAAGTGTCCGATGCCCGGCGGCTGAAGGAGCTGGAGAGCGAGAACGCGAAGCTGAAGCGTTTGCTGGCCGATGCGATGCTGGACAAGGCGGCGTTGAAGGATCTTCTGGCAAAAAAGTTTTGACGCCCGCCGCGCAGCGGGAAGCTGTTGCTCATCTCCAGGCGTGCCATGGGATGAGCGAGCGGCGGGCGTGCCGTGTCATCGATGCTGATCGCAAGAGCGTGCGTTACCGTTCCACCCGGGACGATGACGTCGATCTGCGTGAGAAGCTGCGCGAGCTGGCCAACCAGCGTCGCCGGTTCGGCTATCGCCGTCTGCATATCCTGCTGCGCCGGGAGGGGATCATGATCAACCGCAAGAAGACCCAGAGGCTCTACCGTGAGGAAGGCTTGGCGGTCAGGCGACGACGTAGCCGCAGGCGTGCTGTTGGCACAAGGGCACCTGCTCCGGTTCTGGCGCTGCCGAACCAGCGCTGGAGCCTGGACTTTGTTCACGACCAGATGGCTTCGGGAAGACGGTTCCGGGTGCTCAACGTGGTCGATGACGTGACCCGGGAGTGCCTGGCAGCGGTGCCGGACACCTCGATCTCTGGTCGCCGTGTCGTTCGCGAGCTGACCGCACTGATCGAACAGCGCGGCAAGCCAGGCATGATCGTCAGCGACAATGGCACCGAGCTCACCAGCAACGCTGTGCTGGCATGGTGCGGCGAGGTCGGCGTGGAGTGGCATTACATCGCGCCCGGAAGGCCGATGCAGAATGGCTATGTCGAGAGCTTCAATGGCCGGATGCGGGACGAACTGCTCAACGAGACGCTGTTCTTGAGTATGGCCCATGCCCGTGTCGAGATCGCGGCCTGGGTCGAAGACTACAATCGGGAGCGACCACACTCGTCTCTCGGTTACGCAACACCGGCGGCGTTCGCCGCTGAACTGGATAAGCAATGGCCTGCTTCGCTACGCCCTACGGGCTCCGCTACGCAGCCCATTGCTTCAACCGCGCTGATGCGCAAAACAACCGCCCGGCTCTAATCCCAGCTGGGGGAAAGCTGGGGGTCACGTCACACATGATCGAGGCCATGGATAACGACAACGGTCGATTGACCGCTCGTCTCAAATGCTTTGCCGGCTTGCTGCAGTAACCTCTGGAATGTCTAGCGTCGCTGCTCGAGAGTGTCGTCCTTCACCCGGTTTGCTTGAAAACCCAAACCGACGAGCTGGCTGTTGAGGTCAGCCAAGAAGTTTGCGTCATTGCCCCGCCCCTGACCTTGCGCAGTTCCTGGGACATAGGCGAGATAGCGAATGACCTTGCGGTTTGGGCCGGATTGCACGAACCGCTCAAGCAGAGTCGATTTTCCGGTTCCCGGAGAACCCAACAGGCATATGTATCCCGAACTATGGCTTTTCAGAGCAGCTTCGAGTTCTGCTTCGCTTAATTCATTACTTTGGGCATGTGCGCCAAGCGGGAAACGATGCTCGTTGAACAGCTGGAAACGATCTCGCCATCCCAGTTCATCGAGTAGCTCGCGACGGGTCCAACTGGTTTTCCCGTCGTCACGACCCACCAAATCTCCGATTGCTCGTGCAAGCTCCTCGACTTGTGTGCGGGCCGCAGAGTCCAAGCTGTGATTTAATTCAATTGTTTGAGGCGCACCCAGTTCGATTTGGAAGCGGCGAAAAAAGCGCTCAAAATCAATATCGTTGAGGCCAGATGCGCTGACTAACTCGTCGATGATAGGTTGCCAAACAGAAGCACGCCAATCTGCCAGCGACCGATCAGGATGCCGATCCTTCTCGCGAAAGAAGTCCTTAGAATCCCATCCCTTTACACCAAAAAGACCTTTGTCGCCGACCGACGCGATATGCGACGTGACATACCGCACGCTGATGCGCTTACCGGGATATGCGGCCTCCAGCTTTCTGAAGGAGGTCGCGCAATCCGCGATGACCTTGTCCGTACCCAGAAGCAATCCGCGAACGCCGACCGGCTTAGGCTTGGTCGATGACTTGTACTGATGCCCGATAACCTGCCCGGCGATCCCGAGAACAAAGTCGTCGAACATGCCAGCGTGATCGTCCGCAAGGGCAATAAACGAGAGAGAATTCTCTAGGATCGCTTGGTAAGCCAGTACTGCTGAAGCGCGGTCTTGGTATCTCAGGCCCTGCCGCGCAGTCCGCTCCCCATATCCTGATGTTTTTTGCCCCATGTTGCTAATCGGTGATCCCAAGTTGTCGCGTCATTCCATGATCGCCGTAGGTTGCCCCGACTTCGGTCAAATCTTCAAATGGATTCAGTGTCACAATATTGTGTGGTATTTGGTATTTACAATCCGCCTTCGGGCGATCTCCAATTGATTTAGTGGTGTGATTTATGTCCGGCGAAGGGCCAGGGGAAACGGAGCAACCAGGTGAATGATCCTTACAAAGTCGCCGCCGAATTCGCTCGCGCATTCGGCGAGGCAGAATACGCGATGAAGCGCTTTGGCAATCTTCGGCAGGACAGGGAAGCCGCGCAAGCGGATTGGAATGCGTTCGCTCGTGATCTCAGCCAAGACTTCTTTGCTGCAATCGTCGATATAGGCATCGCCAAAACACTAATTGGCGAACCGCCTCGTAGTCTTACAAATGATCTCCAGTGGGCACCTGAAACTCCCGTCCCTCTCACCAACGTGCATGAGTTAATCGTGCAGGGCGTATGCCGCGTCCGAAACAGCTACCTTCATGGTGAGAAGTTCAGGGGAGGGCCCAATGGCCAATGGGCGCGCGACATCAGACTCAAAAAGAGGCTCACGCGGTGCTCGACGCCGCCATGAAATGGTGGCTGCAAGCCAAAGATTAACTACATGGCGATCACCTTGCGGCATTTAGCGAGACGGCGAAGAATCCGCGACATTGCCTAACCCGAACTTAGAGGTCGTGGATCGAGGTCAGCAGCGTCGTCTCGTGGCGCTCGTCGAGGCGAGCCTGACGCGCGAGGTTCACGAACTGCTTTTCGGCGACGATCACATCGGCGAGCGGCAGCACGGTGATGAATGCGGCCATATCTCGCAAGTCGTTCTCCGATATGGCCCGTCCCTGACCTTCGAGACGAACGACTAGCTCACTCTCCACGTTGAAGACTGGCACGTCGACCACCATGCTGCGAACGAGCGATGATCCTATATCGGCGACGGTAGACCAATCGAGGCCTAGAGGGCGCGCGGTGGCGAAGATGAAGTCGAGTTCGTCGATGACGAGCCTGGCTCCGTATGCTCGCTTCCTTATTGCGAAAGTCTCGCCGGCGACCAACGCGCGCCGGGACTCAATGCGCGAGATAAGGTGTGCCGAATTGGCGCTGTAGCGACGCACGGCCTCGAGCCTCACCTCCTCGTCATCGAACGCCAGGTAGTCAAACAGCGCTCTGCCCGGATCGTGACGAATGAGCGCTAGCAAGCGCTCCGACATCGCGAACCCGTAGCTCTCAGGCGAGTAATCTCCCGCTGCCTCGAACCACAATTCAGACAGGAACCATCGCTCCGGCGGAGCGGGCCGGCTGATCTCGCGTCTGTCCGCGAGGTAGGCGGCCAAGGTCTCGGCGAGAATCCGGCGCCGTCCGCGGAAAACGATGCCGCCGCTGAGCACTGCCTGTGTTCGGGCCAAGTTTGCGCGCCGACGCGGCACGTTGACCTTCGAGGTCTCGTAGATGTTGGTGAAGCTCAGCGGAATAGTGATCGAGCCGGATCGTACCATACCGACGACCTTGGTCAGCGCCGCGTGCTCCTTCGGATAGCGCTCCTTGTCCCACGAGCCCTTGGCGAGCGTCACCCATGCGTTTTGGTCGAGGTAGACAAGACGGGACATGGGGCCACTATCCGCGATGACTGGCGCGCCGTCGAGGCCCACTACCCGCAAGTGATCACATTCTTGGCATTCGGATATCGCGCTCGCGCAGCCGAGCAAGTGACGGCTTTCGCGTCTCGATAGGCAAGAGATGCTTATCTGCTATCGGACCCATTCCCGGTAGGGATCTCGTTTGCGGCAGAACGACTTCGTTTAGATCGTCTAGGACTCCAGTAGCCGCTTCAAGAGATTCATCGAATCGATCAGTTGGGCCAAGACCGCGCGGTAAAGAGTGTCCAGCGACGCCTTTGGTGGTACTCTCAAACGCTCGGCAGACGTGTCAAGCAGCTCCTTGCGTTTACGCTCCGAGGTGAGGTGCGAATAGGCGATGCGCAGATCGTACACGACGAAGAATGGGGAGAGCGCGGTCGCCACTGCACCGCTGGCGTCCTTGCTTTCGAGAATAGCCTGAAGGCGCTTTAACGATCCGTTCGAGGAGGATTTTACCGCCAGTCTCTTAAGCAGCTTTTCCAAACCACCATTGTCGAGCGACTCGACAAAAATCCGATTGAGGCTGTCGAACGTGTGTTTTCGCTCCTTTTCCGTATCGACGACCGGCGGTGCGAGGCTGGCGATCGTCCCGACAAGTTCGTCATCTAAGTGAAAAAGCTTAGCGGAAAAGGCGACGTCAAACGCGGCGGCAAGAGCACTCCGCGCCTTTATTGCGACTGCCTCCATCGGCGGCTCGGTGAAGATGCAAGAGATCTGCCCATCATAAAATTCGCTGCCGATTGAGTGGTCTGATGCCACATTCTCAGAGCGAAGATAGAATTGCTCGGACTCGGGCAACTTGGCAACGTCTCCAAGCCACATGATCACCCTGCCATGCCGGTTGATGCCAAAGGGAATTTGATCCTCTGCCATCTCTATCGTGCCATAGGATTGCGACGCAAATCGCACCTCGTAGTTGGGCAGCGTATCGAACTTACTGAGCACGGTCTTGTCGAAAAACAAAGGTGTCAGAAATCCTGGGTCAAACGGACGTTGAAGGCCTGGGATGTAGTAGTAATCGTCGGAGTCAAAGATGAAGGGTACGTCCGTGAATTTGTAGTCGGGCCGACGTTTGTTGCGGGCTGAACGCACAACGTTGGAACCTTTTTCGAGTGCTTGCCTATGCAGTTCGACCACGGCAAAAATGCTGTCATCGGGCAGATAGTGCTTATCGCAGGCTGGGCACTCAAGCATTGGCAGATCAAGAATCTCAATGTGCACCCCTGACACATCCTCCGCGAAGGCGGCAAAGGTAAGGTCCATGCTCGACTTGCAGGCGTCGCAGTAAAGCGTGCGAACAGGCCCGGATTTGGGAATGAGGTCAGCAACGTTGAGAGTCATTATCGAATCGTTCCAGAATTGGCCTCAGGATCATCGCGTCACGGCGGCGCTACACATCTTCGACAAGGCGGTCGTTGAGGAGAGCGATTTAATGCAGCATGGATCGAGATGAATATCCAGAGACACGAGGTAGCGACGTCAGCTAATTCCCGGTGCTCCACTGAAAGCTGTCCGTCTGCATCCGGCCCATAAGCTTGCTCTTTCAAGCCATCCGAATGATCAACCTTCTACTAGATGTGTCTTAAGAACCGCAATGCGATCTCTTACCCAAGCTTTTGCTGCGTTAGCGCGCTCCGTCGGATCATCTGCGAAAGTATCGTAGTTGGCAAAAGCTAGATACTCCTCGTCATCGCGGTACCATCCGTTAGGGCAGCCGGGCACGGCGGCGAGCAACTCTTCACTGTCAACCGTAGTAAAAATCTTCGGCGCTGCGCTCACGTCGATCTTCATCTCGCGCTCGACATCGACGCGGTAACTGCCAGTCTCTGGAAACCAAAGCCCTACCCACACCTGAGCTCCGATGGTCCCGCGTACCGACTTTGCCCAGCGTCCCCCCGAGTATAGACCTTGACTGAACTCTGGCTGCGCCGAGGTATATTTCTGATGTGAGAAATTACCGATTCCGCTGACATCTTCGAGGAGGCTGTTGACCAATAGCTCCATCTCAAGACCGAACAGCATGAACATCTGCGCTGCCGCCATGGTCTTCGAGGAAGGGTATTCATTGGACATGTTGAGGTCCTCTAGTTGATGAAAGAATGAGGCGCAAAGAGACTGAGACTCGTGGTTATTCTCCAGCCTATCGCATGCTTGCAAAAGCGCTCGGCCAATCCCTGCCCAGCGGCGCCGAGCCAAAGCAACTCCCGCAAAGACCGAGTTCGTCTCGACGAAGCCAACTGGGCAGGGTGTCGAATGCGTGAGAAAAACAAGTGTGATTCCAAAAGGCGCCTCGCGCGATGCTTCGCGCATCCACCCTGCGTAGTTTGCAAGCTGATCAAGAGTAGCGGTATGCTCGACCTTACTTTCGACGACGATCCAAGGTTTTTCGTCCAAGAACACGATGAGATCCGGACGTTGACCATCATCGTTTCGAAATTGGGTGACGACTGAGGGCCGTTCACCTGCGCGCCTTTCCGCGGCGAGCATCTCGACCGACCTACCTGTGAGGGAGGACAGCGCCACCAGGGCCCGGTCTGGCTCGTACCTAAGCAGTGACCGCAAACAGCTCGCTAGGCATTCTGTCAGCCAATCTTCAAGCGGCGTGCGGTCCTGCTTCTCCCCCTCACGGAGCCGCGGTCGGTAATCGAATAGATCGCAAAAAATGCCTCTGCTCAAAATTCGCCTCCCGACGCCGGACTGGCTATTCCAGCCCCTTCGTTACAATAAATTTTTTGATCCAGTTTCGGATCTAGCGACTGTCTACACTGGCCATTGCCGCCGCGCATAACACTAATGAACCAAGCCAATTCTATCCCGCTTGCGTATTGCGCGACCCGGTCAATTGATAGCCTCGGCGATCAGCAATGTGGATTGAAGCCACCTGAAATAATGCTTCGAATCCAAGTGCCCGCTTTGCAAATCGAGCTGCTGAAAGCGGACAGGGCGCAATCGGCCCAAGAGCCGCCTTTCTGATTTCAGCTCGCGAAGTCAATCCGCGATGCTCCCCATTGTCGGGCGGTATGAAAGCATCCAAGCCCACTCGAAAGGGTTGCAGCAATAGTGTGAAGACGACCACCAACTGGCACGATGGCGATCGAACTTACCTCCTAATTCAACCCATCTCCTTGAGCCAGCCATCCTTTTTTCGCTCAACCAACCAAGCGCAAAGCACTTTCTGGATACGCGCCGCACTCTCTGTCGGCGCCGTCGATGCGGCGAACTTTCTGAGAAATTCCTCCCCGGCTTCGAGAGGCATCCAGTAAGGGCCAGTGCCGATTTTGTGCAGCGCCATGAGGCCCAGCCAGAACTGAATTTGATACATACCGAGCGCCAATGGACGCTTGATTTGGAGGCCACTGAGCATCCAAACTACATCTTCGGTCGAGTGCACGACGCGCGTTCTTGAATCAATCCGTCCGCCGAGGGCATAATACCCGCCCAACAGGCAAATACCGCGCGCTGCATATTTGGCAGCTTGGTTGGGCGGGCGTGATGTACTCAGTTCACGGCGCACCCGCTCGTCAATCGAACATTGAAGAAGGTGCGCGCGCGTCTCTTCGCCGGCATGATTGGCGAGCGGCAAGAGCGCGCCCGTGACTTGGCCAACGGCGTTATCCCTATAGACACGGTCGAGCCAACCCGAGTGCGCGAAATGCGCGAAGATGGCAGCGCTTTCGCGATCTTCGCAGTGCGATTGACGGACGAGCTGCGACAGATGGCTAATGTCGCATTCGTGCAGCGGTCGCTCGCCCGCCAGCATGAGCTGGCGATGTGCGGGGGCTACGGCGAGAGCGCCATGGCCCGAATTCGCGAGGTAGGATATCGCTGCCACCACTTCACCAATCGGCAGCGGAGAGGCCTGCGCTTGGTGCTTCGCCCATCTGGCATGGTCGATTGCTTCGAGGAGACCGATTCCGGGCTCAAGGGCTCGGGCGAGATTGCATACATCGATGATCGTCGAGTGGTAGAGCGTCTCATTAAGGGCCGATGCGGGATCGAGCGCGTGCGCCCCGATGACTGCTAGTGTTTCTCGAAGGCCGAGTTTCATGGCCCAACTTGCGAAGTTGTTAAGCGCGGGCAACGTGCGTGCCGAGGCCAGCAGTTCACCTAGGCGCAGCGAACGGGCGATCTCTGCATCGAGCTCGGCCTGTGTCTTCCTTTGGTTCGTGATCGCGTAGCGCGACAGGACGCGCAATTCGTCGAAGGTTGAGGCACTCGCAGCAAGATATCTCCCGGCAAATGCCTCCGCAAGTGCTGCCTCGACGGGTTGGATCCGGGCTGCTGAAGCATCCATCCGCCGCAGGCCCGCGAGAATGCGCAAACCCGCTGCCGGACTGCGTTCTGTGATGGCGCAGAGTTCCGCGCTGCGGTCGAGGCTTGGTCCAGCGCTGACTAAGATTTCACCGAGGGCGGCATGGATGAGCCTGTAGGTATGCCGCCCGGCGCCCGTTCGCCCATGAAGAATGATCCCGAACTCGTCAGTGGACCGCCGCAAGCCTGCCAGGGGCACTGGCAGGAGGTCGTCCGTCGCCTCGATTTCGAACTCGGACAATGCGGCAAGCCGCGCGAGGTTTGTCAGCTCCTCATCACCCGCGAGCGGCTCGAGATATCGCGCGCGCACACCTTTGACCGCGTCGCTCGGATTGAGGCGCATGTCACCGCGAAGTAGCTCGGGAAGGCGCTGCTCAACCGCGGCGGTGAAGGCGATGAGGTCGACGGCTACCTCTGAGGGGCGGGCAGTGTTGCCGAAGATCTTCGCCCATTTTGCGGCGACCTGATCGCTCACCGTAGGCGGAGAGTGCATTCCGCGTCGCGCGAGTCGGTTCACGACAGCGCGCATTTCCTCATAACCCGCGCGAAGCTCGATCGCAGGTAAGGGTGCGAGCGGGCTCTCTGCCGCAGAAGATATGGTGCGACCTAGCAGCAGGAGCTGAGTACCAAGCGTTTTGCCAATCGAACGCCAGAGGCGCTCCAGACGCGCTGCAATTACTTCATCTAGATGGATGTTGTCGATGATCACCAGCACTCCGGGCGCAACGATCTCGACCAGTTCGTTCAGTATGTCCGATCCACTGCCGGCGGGCTGGGACGATAAGTCAACATACCAGACAGACTTCGGCGCCCGATCGTTCTTTAAAGCCATCAGCCGCGCGAGCGTTGTCTTTCCAGCGGCCCCAAAACCACGCACGAGCGCGACGCCTTCGGCTGCAAGGGCAGCCTCGACTTCGAGCAGGGCAGCAGGCGCGCGGACATTACCTGATGTATATTCTTCCGCATTCGGTTCGAAACTTCCCAGCGGGCGATGAAAAATGTCCGAGGTACCGAGGAGTTCGAAGGTGCGAAGGTTTGGCGGTATACCGAGGTGTCGATGGCGAGCGCCCGCATATTCGGGCTTTTCAAGTTCGGCTACGAGGTCGAGACCGATCAGCAGCGTTATGCGGCCACGCGGAATGCCGAGTGCCGCAAATTTGTCGGTCCAACTCGGTATATCCTTGGCGGTTAGACGCGAGTTGGGCATCCCGCCAACGAAAAAATAGCCCGACAGCTTGTCGTTCTTGTCGTCCTACACTTTACTTATATCATCTAAGAGATGCTTCGCCCAATTTGCCTGTCTGGTCGCTTCTATCCCGTCGATCATGCCCGGCCCGGTTGAAACGCAAGCGTCAGGCCAGTTCTTCGTGGTCTGCCCCTCGATGTTGCGACCACGGCGCATAAGCGTGCCGCCGTTGAACCGCTCCGGGAATTTTATGCACGCCATATTCTCGGCAAGACATTGTAGATCATTTGCCGAAATTCCTTTCAGCGCCGCCTCGATGGTGCGAGTAAGTGGACGTGTCATTGCCTTCTTTCAATCCAAGCGGTGCTGATGTTGTCCAAACCTTTTGTCCCCTCGTTGCCCCAACCAAGTCTATAGCTTGGCACATCGGCGAAGCAAAAACATCTGCGTGTACAGCGCCCCAGACAAGTCAAATAAACTATAGATATAAGCTGACTTTGGGGATGATGGGCTCAACGACGTGAGCCTTGCGGCCATCCTTCTCGATAATGCCTGACGATGTCGGCCCGCCGGTCATCGGCCGTCCAAGTGATGGAGATTTCTTTCTCCGCAACCCGCTCGATCTCTAGCGCTTCGTTTAATTGTGCCCGCCAGAAGGGCGCAAGTGGCCGGTCGAAACCATTAGCGTTTCGCTGGCAGCCTTCGCGGAGTTTTACGCAAAAAGCCGCCAGTCCGCTTACGGCCCACACTCTGACGCAGCGCTCGAGCTATTCTGAGCACAGATGCAAACGGTCTTGAGATTTATTCAACTCAGAGCCTCTCTCGCCTCTGCCAAATCGATCCGTGCGTCATACGAATGTTTGCGTAGCAGGTGTAGCAGGTTCGCTCCGTTCAGAAGAGAAAGCGGCTTCGCAGTCGCGAACTTATGCGCTTCGGGCCCGAAATCCGATGTCGTCACCAGTATACCCTTTGTGGCTCCTTCATTCATGACGGTGCCAAATAGGTCGCGGACCGCCGCGACACCGACCGTCCGGGTGTAACGCTTGGCTTGGATCACGATCTTACCGCCGCTGATCGGGTCGGGATCGAATGCAATCGCATCGACTCCCTCATCCCCGCTCGATTGCGTGACCTTGACCTCCCCGCCCCGCGAATTGAATTCCTTCTCGAACAATTCACGGATCAGGTGCTCGAAGTCTTCCCAGTCCATTGCTGCCAGGTTGACCGAGGCATCGAGGCAATCAGCAATCTCGCGGCCATCGACGAACCGGCGGTCGCTTTTGTCGATGCTGATAATTGGCGGGATTGGTGCTAGCGCCGCCAACGAAGCAGCAGAGACGCCGCTCAGCGCCTTGAAGCAGGCTTTGGGTTCAACACGAGCGAGATCAATCTTCTCGAATTCGGCTCGCGAGCACAAGACGGAGAGGATGCAGTTGCGGTTCGAAAGCCCATTGGCGGGGTTAATGGCGGTTACGAACCCATTGAATGCCACGTTCTCGATGTTCTGGAATTCATCGGCCTCAAGAACCTCATGAATGGACCGCAAGGCAATCTGATAAATCGTGTCGTCGAACAGACCCTTCTTAGCTTTAGCGGCAAGCGGGGTTTCCTTCAGTTCGCCTGTAGCGCGCACGAACCGTACCGTTTTCGCAGTCGAGAGATAGTCGGGGTTCGGCAATTCGTATTCGACCAACAAGGTCTTGTCTTGGGATCGATAGTCGAGGACGAACTCCTTCTCGATCAGGCCATGATAATTCGAGGCCTCCAGGACAAGAGAAGCGTGTTCCATCACAGCCTCTTCGTGCCCCTCTCGCAGGGATTCAATTAGGTCTTCAATCGCCCGATTGTGGTTTGCCACTTCTTCCTCATGCAATGCCTTGTCCTCGGCATGTTTGGCCAGGAATGCAGCCTTATCCATCTCGTAGGCGACGACTGATTTATCGAACGCATCCTTTCGCGCTGCTTCGCGCCGTTGCCATTCCTCCATGCGAACAGCATAGTTCTCTTCAGCTTGCTGAATGAGGCTCGCCTTCTTGCCGAACAACGTGTCCCAGAAGGTAATCTTCGCGTCCTCGTAGGCCGGCGCTTCTTCACGCTCGAGTTGCGGGCGCAGCCTGTCGAACGTGCTAGGACGCGCGAATGCATCTTTCCTGCGAAGTCCGTCCCAATCTACCGTGTCGTCGATCCCAAGCGTGAACGACAGGATATTTGAAAGCTGGTCGCGTTCGAGTTCAGCCTGCACGGTAAGGCGTTCCGCTTCAGCTTTCCCGTCAGCGAACATCGTTTTCACATTGTGCTTGTCGGTCTTCTCGTCCCACGAAGCCAAAAGCGCGTTTGCCTTCTCCTGCAGAATGGGCAGGTCAGGAGCCCCGAGCTCGCGATGAAGATCAAGGTTCGATGACGAAAGTCGATGTAGTAGCGGAGGATACGATCGCCCCTCGCGCTCCATTTGACGTTGAGATCGCCCACCGAAATGTCGCTGAGATATCGGCTTTCAACTGTAATACCTGCCATGATTTCCCCTTCAATCAGCTACAATTCGCAATGGCATTCAAACCACCCCCTCCGATCAGGTCAATTGGATCCGAATGTCTCAGTTCTTCCCCTTAAGAAACTATCATGGTCCGAAACCTATTGACGAATGAGCTACGCTGGTAATTCAATATTGGAATTCCAAGAGAGGTAAAGCACATGACCAAAATCAAAGGCAAAAATGACGGTCCTGGCGGTCGCAATGAGCATTATGACATCGGCAATCGCAAGAACGTTCCGCGTAGAAACGCTGTGGCTGAGGTCAAGCGTGGCGAGCATCCCGGTGCTCACGTCGTGAAGATCAACAATCGCGAATATGTTCGCGACAACCCCGACCATTCAAAGAAGGATAATGTGAACCGGTAAGAGTGCTTTTCCATTAAGTGAGACGGAATATGACAAGAGAGTATGAGCGCTAGACACCCTCTGCCTTCGGTTGAATGTCAGCTTTGAGGGTAATCACGCCGGAACTGGACGGTTTGTAAACGGCCCATTTCCAGCCTCAAACGCCAGCGAGGCTCAAAATCCACTCGGAAGCGATAGGTTGCCGCGCCAGCATGTTGCCTCGCCCATCTGGACCGTCCTTCGCAGCTGGGAACAGGAGCACACCCTACCCCGCGATTTCGGGGAATAGGTCCTTGACCTTACATCGAAATAGCGTTTTGGGCGGAATCAACCCGTCTACGAGTAGAGCGGGTTTGCACCGAACCGCAGACAACTCACATTGCGGTAACCAACAGTTATCAAGAGAAATTTCTCCGCGTTTTCACGGGTCGCAAGAGAGTTGCGGTTTTTGACGCAAACCGTCAGCATTTCGCTGCCTTGATCGGCACGACTTCCGCGCCCTCGCGGAGCTGGTCGAGGTAGTCGCTCCACCACGTCATCATCTTCACTCGCTCTTTCCAGTGCGCACCGCGATGGTAAGCAGCACGGACCTTGTCGCTGTCTCCGTGCGCCAGTGCGCGCTCGATGGCATCGGGGTTCCACTTGCCGCTCTCGTTGAGCAGAGTGGACGCCATCGCGCGAAAACCGTGAGCGGTCATTTCGTCGGTGGTGTAGCCAAGGCGGCGTAGGCCAGCGTTGATCGTGTTATCGCTCATGGGACGCCTGCGAGTTCGGACTGACGGAAACACATAGCCAGTCGGACCGGTTAGCCTATGGGCGTCTTCCAGGATCGCGAGGGCTTGGCGTGAGAGCGGGACAAGGTGATCCTTGCGCATCTTCGTCTTGCTCGCCGGGATCGTCCACAAAGCGTCATCGAAGTCGATTTCGCTCCATTCGGCATGGCGGAGCTCACCGGGCCTTACGAACACATGCGGAGCGAGTTGCATTGCAAGCTTGGTGATTGGTTGGCCTTCGTACCCATCGATTGCCCTGAGCAGTTCGCCAGCCTCAACGGGATCAAGAACCGCGCCATAGTGCGTCACGGTGGGGTTCATTAGCGCGCCCCGCAAGTCACGCGTAGGATCGGACTTGAGGCGTGCTGTAGCGACCGCATAGCGGAAAACCGAACCTGCCAGTTGCAAGGTCCGTTTCGCGCTTTCCAGCTTGCCCTTACTCTCGATCCGGCGAACGGCTGTCAGGATGTCGGCAGGCTCGATATCGGCGATCGGCAGATTGCCAATCGAGCTGTTGAGGACTGACAGCAGGTATTCGCAGCGCTTCGCCGTTGCGGGTGCCCAGGCCCGTGAGCCATCTTGCTTGCGCTTCTCGCAGAACTCAGCGGCGATTGAGGCAAAGGTATTTTCCGCACCGAGCTTCTTACGCGCCTTCTGACGCTGTTTCTCGCGCGAGGGGTCCTTTCCCTGCGCCAGCGTCTCGCGCGCGGCATCGCGCCTTCTACGGGCCTCGGCCAGCCCAATTTCCGGGTAGGTTCCGAGCCCCAGCTTCTTCTCGCGTCCGTCAACGCGGTACTTCATCCGCCACAATCTGCCGCCGCTTGGCTGCACCAAAAGGAAGAGCCCTAACGAATCGCCCAATTTATAGGCTTTCGCTTTGGGTCTAGCCTTGCGAACTGCAACGTCTGTTAGTGCCATATTTTCAGACCCTTACCCGGTACGTGGCCCCCAGATTGGGGGCCACTCGAATTGGCGGAAACCTGTATGGCCCCCAATGTGGCCCCCAAATCAGCGAGATTTGGCGGGACTAAGCGGGCAAATGCAGGACAACCGAACGCCAGAAACTCTATGGTTTCCAAGGGTTTTATAGCGTTTCCGGGATGTTTTGGGAAGGCAGCGCTGGAGCGGGTGAAGGGAATCGAACCCTCGTCGTCAGCTTGGGAAGCTGCTGCTCTACCATTGAGCTACACCCGCATTTCAGACGCCTGGCTAATCTGTGAAGGCCTATTCACAGTGCATTTTGCGACTAGATGCAAGGCGAGCCTCTCTGAAGCTTTCCAGCATTTGGGTCAACGAGTTTTGCGACCATCGAGAGCCAACATCGATTACTTGCGTGGGACATGCCCACTTTGGTAACTCGGTCACCGCTGTATGATCCTTCAGGCGATCAATAATGCAGATCGGAGTTCTCACCATGCCAAACAAGACTCACAGTTTCGTCATTTTTCTCTCTGCGCTGCTGTTTCCTGCATCCGCATTGGCATTGCCTCAGGGAACGGGAAGAGATCTGGTCGAGAGTGTTTGCACGGCTTGCCATGGGACCAATCTGATCGAGCGAAGCTCCGGCTATTCGCGTGAAGACTGGCAGTTTCTGGTGTCGACCATGGTCGATCTCTCTGGCAATGAACCAGCGCATGAAGCAATTCTCGATTACTTGGCCGCCACTTTCCCGCCTTCAGGAAACCGTGCCTCGACACAGGTGCAAGGGCCGCTTTCCATCCGGTTTGAAGAATGGCAAGTGCCCACGTTGGGCCAACGCTCGCGCGATCCGGTAGAGGCGCCTGACGACACCATCTGGTGGGTAGGTCAATGGCTCGACATACTGGGCCGACTTGATCCGCGCACCGGCGCAATGGAGGAATTCCTTCTACCGGCAGGCGCGCGTCCGCATTCGGTTACGATCGGTCCGGATGGTATGGCTTGGTACACCGGCAATCGCAACGCCACTGTCGGCCGATTTGATCCTTCGACCCAGGAAATCACAGAATTCCCAATGCCTGACGCGGCCGCTCGTGATCCACACACGGCAGAATTCGACGGGAACGGAATGTTGTGGTTCAGCCTTCAGGGCAGCAACATGATTGGCCGACTGGATCCGGCTTCCGGCGATGTCCGGCTGGCGCGTAGTCCCCGAGAAAATTCGCGACCCTACGGGGTGAAAATTGCCGCTGACGGCGCTGTCTGGGTAGCCTGTAACGGAGCCAATTGCCTGCTGCGCGTTAATCCGCAAACAATGGACGTCAGCGAGATCACATTGCCGGATGAAGATACCCGTGTCCGGCGGCTCGACGTGGATGAAAACGGATTAATCTGGTGGGTCAATTCAGGCCTGGGCAGATTGGGCCGCTATGATCCGAGAACTGGTGAGGTCACACAATGGCCCTCCCCCAGCGGCCCTGACTCGCACCCATATGCAATTGCCGTGTTCGATAATGCAATCTGGTACAATGAAAGCGGGGTCCGTCCCGATATGCTCGTGCGGTTTGAACCGGCAACCGAAACTTTCCAAAGCTGGCCAATCCCATCGGGGCCAGTTCACGCAGGCATATTGCGCCACATGCGAACCACTTTGGACGGCCAAGCCTTGTTGATCCACCAAAGCGGGACCAACCATATTGGCCGGGTGACCGTTGATCGCGAGGATACCAATCCCTGACCGTTCACAAGGCGTGCGGCTCGCTTTTCATGCAGGCTGGCGCGGGACGATGCGTGGCGCTAAACTGCCGCAACAGGAGAGTTTTATGCGCAAGATGAGGTTGCCGATTGCCATCACGATTGCCGCTACCGGATGCACCACTGCAAATGCCCCCCCGCAGGTCGAGCCGCCCGCTCGCCAGCTTGAAGGTGAATGCGATGCATCAGCGGTGCAGAATCATCTTGGCCATCGCGCCACTGCCGATGTCGGATCGCAATTACTGGAGATGACAGGCGCGCGGCAATTGCGGTGGGTGCCGTCGCGCACCGCCGTCACCATGGATTACAGGGCGGACAGATTAAGTGTTACATATGATGACGACATGAAAATCGTTACTATCGCCTGCGGTTGATTTTGCGGCATCAGGCCAGACAGCATCAGGATATTGCCATGACCACGACACGCTTTCCCTTCGCCATCGCTCTGCCCATTTTGCTGTCGCTCAGCGCCTGCGGGGATGATCTGGAAAGCCGCAATGCGGCAACTGGTATGCAAGAGGGTGAGGCCCAGGCTCAGGGAACGATGCGGATTGAGCGGCAACGCACCCAGCCCAAGCAGCAGCCTGCCACCGCTTTTTCCGATGAACCGGGTGAAAGCCGTGAAACCAGTGAAACAGTAATCGATGCCACACCCGATGATCTGGTACAGGATACCCAGGGTTTCGACACCGCGCCGATGGACGATACATCAGGCATCGATCCCATGCCTGCGCAGTCCTGAACCGTCCCGGCTTTTGGCCTTTCGGGTGGCATATTCGACCGCAGTCGAAGAGGTTGCAACCGCGATACCTTGCTGACAAGGACACCCGCAGGAGAATTACCAGATGACCGGACAATTCCAGCTCAATGAAGACCAGCTCGCCATTCAGGAAATGGCGCAGCGTTTCACTGCGGACAACATCACCCCCCATGCCGCGAAATGGGATGAAGAGCATATCTTCCCCAAAGATGTGATCCAGCGCACGGCAGAGCTTGGCTTTGGCGCGATCTATGTGTCGGAAGAAAGCGGCGGCATCGGATTGGGACGGCTGGAAGCGGCGTTGATCATGGAGGCGATGGCCTATGGCTGCCCCGCCACCAGCGCCTTTATCTCGATACACAACATGTCGGCATGGATGATCGACACCTTCGGCGGAGACGAGGTGAAGGCAAAATATCTCGATGATCTCATTTCGATGGAAAAGCTGGCCAGCTATTGCCTGACCGAACCTGGCTCGGGATCGGACGCGGCCGCATTGAAAACCACTGCGAAACTGGATGGCGATTGCTATGTAGTCAATGGCACCAAGCAGTTCATTTCGGGCGGCGGGGTGAACGATATCTATGTCACCATGGTGCGCACGGACGAACACAAGTCAAAGGGCATTACCTGTCTGGTGATCGACAAGGACACGCCCGGCGTCAGCTTTGGCACACCTGAAAAAAAGCTCGGCTGGAATGCCAGCCCGACCGCGCAGGTCATTCTCGAAGATGCGCGCGTTCCCGTTGCAAACCGAGTGGGCGCAGAAGGCGATGGCTTCCGTTTCGCAATGGCTGGGCTTGACGGCGGACGGCTGAATATCGGCGCGTGCTCACTTGGCGGGGCGCAGCGCTGCCTGGACGAAGCCGTAGCCTATGCGAAGGATCGCCAGCAATTCGGCCAGCCGATTTCTGATTTTCAGAACACCCAATTCATGCTGGCAGACATGGCGACTGATCTGGAGGCTGCGCGTGCATTGCTTTATCTGGCTGCGGCCAAGGTGACAGATGGCGCAGCTGACAAGACGCGCTTTTCCGCCATGGCAAAGCGACTGGCGACAGACAGCGGTTCTGAAGTGGTGAATAATGCGCTGCAAATTTTCGGCGGTTATGGCTATCTGCGCGATTACCCGATTGAACGGTTCTGGCGCGATTTACGGGTTCATTCGATATTGGAAGGCACCAATCAGGTAATGCGTATGATCGTCGGCAGGGACTTGCTGCGCAAATGACATTGCAGAGCGAAATCCACGTTCATCGGCACGGCGCAGTTGGCCATATCTCGCTCAACCGGCCCAAAGCCATCAACGCGCTGACGCAAGACATGTGCGAGGCGATGGCTGATACCTTGCTGGAATGGCGCAATGACGATGCGATCACGGCGATTATTCTCGACCATGCCGAGGGCCGTGGCTTTTGTGCAGGTGGCGATGTGCAGCTTGTCCGCCGGTCCGCGCTGGAGGATGACGGGGCCGCGGGCCGTGCGTTTTTCCGCGCAGAATACCGCCTCAACCATATGATGTTCACTTACTCCAAACCGATTATCGCCTTTATGGACGGGGTCACCATGGGCGGCGGTGTAGGTATTTCGCAGCCGTGCAAGTTCCGCGTCGCGACTGAGAATACGATGTTCGCCATGCCTGAAGGCTCCATCGGTCTGTTTCCCGATGTTGGCGCGGGCTGGTATCTACCAAGATTGCCGGGACAGCTGGGCAGGTTCCTCGGACTTACCGGAGCGCGGCTGGACGGGGCGGAGTGCCTGTGGGCGGGCCTTGCCACGCATTATGTCTCCGCGGCAGACGTTGCAGAGGCCAAGGCCCACATCATCGAAACGCCGCACGATATCGACGCGGCCCTGCGCTCGCTCATGCCCTCCCCTGCACCCGACGCCCGGCTGGCAGGCAATGCCGCCAGCATCGACAAATTGTTTGCACCTGACACATTGGAAGGCATTCTTGCCGCGCTGGAAGCTGACGGGAGTGATTGGGCGAATAAGGAATTGAAGGCGGTTGCATCCAAATGCCCCACCACCTGCAAGGTCGCGCTGCGCCAGCTTGCTGCCGATGCGCCCGATTTTGCAGCCAATATGGCGCTGGAGTACCGTATCGCCGCGCGCATGCTGATGCGGCATGATTTCATTGAAGGCGTGCGCGCGGTTCTGGTCGATAAGGATGGTGCGCCGCAATGGCATCCGTCCACGCCCGAGGCGGTAACAGAGGCGATGCTGGATGCGATTTTTGCGCCGCTTCCTGATGGTGAGGAATGGACGCCTCTCGCCTGAAACTTCAGATGCGGAAGTGCTTCACCAAAGCCGCTGCGGCCTCGTTCACTTCGCGCCACGTCGTTTCGAACCCGTCAGTTTCGCCGTAATAGGGATCGGCCACGGCCTGCCCTTCACGCCCTGGCACCATATCCAACAGCAGGGAAAGCTGCGCGCTGGCATTGAGTGGGGCAATTCGGATGAGATCTACAAGGTTTTGCGCATCGAGTGCGAAGATATGGGTGAAGCGGTTGAAATCGGCAGCTTCAACCTGTCGTGCCCGGAAACCCGAAATATCGACTCCCATGGCATCCGCAATCGCGATGGCGCGGCTGTCTGGCGGCTTGCCGATGTGCCAGCCGCCAGTGCCCGCACTGTCAACTTCCAGCTTCAGACCGTCAGACTCGGCCGCCATGCGCAGCGCGGCCTCAGCCAGTGGCGAACGGCAGATATTACCGAGGCAGACGAACAGGATGGAAGGGTGGTTGATCACGCCTGCCCCTCGCTTCAGATCTTGGGCCAGGGGCCGGTAATCGCCAGCGTCATTGTAGGGTGATAGATATTGAGGAACATGGTCCTGCCATCAGGAGAAAAGCAGGCGCCCGCCGTTTCGGTTTGCAAGCGTAGACGCCCCAACGGATAGGCTTCGCCAGCAGGCGTGATGCCACGCAGATAATTGTCGACCGTTTCGCCATATTGGTCTTCGCAGACGACCAGGTCGCCATAGGGCGCGACGCAGATATTATCGCCAAAGCTGTATTCCGACCCTGCCGGACTTTCATAAAACAGATCCAGCATGTCACCCGATGCAGCATCGGGGCGCAGACGGAATATCTGCCCCTCGCGTGCAGCGCCGCCGCTGGTGGCAGTAAAGAACATCTCGCCATCGCCCATCCAGATGCCCTCACCGCGCGAAAATCTGGCTGCTCCCCTCGCCGCGCCGCGAGTGCGCAAATCGTCCTCTGGCGATTCTACATCCTCCAGCGTGATCCAACTGCCACGCACGGCTTGGCCCGCCTGCATGGCGATGCTCTCATGATTGCTGGTATCGGTCACGCCGTCCAGCACCAGCGCCTGCAACGTGCCGCCATGTGCCAATTGCCCCGGGCGAGTCGGAATGAAGCGGTACAATAACGAATCGCCGCGATCCTCTGTCATATAGACTATGCCCGTTGCGGGATCGACGCAGGCCGCTTCATGGACAAAGCGACCCATCGCTTTCAGCGGAGCAGGATTCGTCTGCCCCGGCGCGTCAGCGGGCACTTCGAAAACATAGCCATGATCCTTATTGATCCGCCCATCCGCGCGTGACGTGTTTTCCTCGCAGGTCAGCCAGCTGTTCCACGGCGTAATGCCGCCGGCACAATTGCGGATCGTCCCGGCAAGGCTGCGGTATTGCCTTTCGACCGCCAGCGTCGCCGCGTCGATAACAATAGTGGTGGTTCCTCCGGGCAGCGGGATCAGGCTGCGCGCCACTGTATCATAGGCTGGGCCGGTTGCGCCGCCGCCATCGTCAGGCGGTGAAAGTTCATGGTTGCGCACCAAGGCCAGCTTGCCATTACCAATATCGAAACACCCCATGCCGTCTGCCTTGTCGGGCACGCTGCCACCATCGTCCAAAGCATCTCCGAGGCGCGAGAGTATGCGATAGCTGAATCCGCTGGGCAGATCGAGAACGCCAGCAGGGTCAGGCTGCAAGGCGCCAAAACGGCTGGCACCAGCTACACCCAGTGGCGCGCTGGCAGATACGCATCCACCTAGCAGCAAACCACCAAAAGCGGCACCGGTACCAGCGATGAATTTGCGGCGATCTGTGTACATATGTCCCAACCCTTGTCTGACAAACCGTAGAGTTCCGGCAGACATAGCGTGCTTATGGTCAGGACGCATTAAAACTCTGGCCAAATTCTTGCGCAGATCAGATTGCCAGACGGCGTGGCCTCCGCCTATTTTCCGCGCTTGTCACCGCCCGGCTTATTGCCCGGCTTGCCACCCTTCGGCTTACCCGGCCCGGCATTCCCCTTGCGGTGCTTCTTGACGTAGGGTGAGCCTTTTCTGCCTGCATTCGGCGCGCCCTTCTTGCGGGCCCGTGCGGCATCACGCGGCGCTTCTGGCGAAAGTTCGATAGTTACGTCGCCCCCATTGCTTTCATCACCTGCAGTGCGCACCAGCGCTTCTGCAAACTTATCCGAAATGGTACGCGGAATCTGGAAATGGGTTTCCTGAGGGCCAATGCGAATCGCGCCAATTTCATTCCGGGTGATATGCCCGCGGCGACACAAGAGTGGCAGGACCCAGCGCGGATCGGCGTTTTGCCGCCTGCCGATATCCATGCGGAACCACACCGTATCCTCAAATCCGGGACGGTGGCGCTCTTTCTGGTCGGCGCGATGCGCCTGCGCGGAATTGACCAGCATTTCTTCAGGCTCGGGCATTTTGGCGCGGTGGGCCTGCACCAGCAATGCAGCGATTTCCTGCGGCGTGCGCTCTGCCAGCAGGCGATCGGCAAGTTCGCGGTCACCATCCTGCACTTCGATCGGCTGCAGCAGTGCCTCAAGCAAGCGTTCGCGGTCCTTGCCAAGAATGGCGTCGCGATCCGGCACGTCGATCCATTCGGCATTTATTTTTGCGTGACGCAGCATGGATTCGACGCGGCGGCGGCGTGGAAAAGGAACCACGATGACCGCTGTGCCCTTTTTGCCAGCGCGCCCGGTGCGCCCCGAACGGTGCTGCAGGATCTCCGCATCGCGCGGTATTTCCACGTGGATGACAAGGCTGAGACTAGGAAGATCAATCCCGCGAGAAGCAACATCAGTAGCGACGCAAACCCGCGCTCTCTTGTCGCGAAGGGCCTGCAAGGCCTGGTTGCGTTCCGACTGCGAATGCTCTCCCGATAGCGCCACGGCAGCAAATCCGCGTTCCTGCAGGGTGGCATGCAAATGCCGCACCTTGTCTCGCGTGGCACAGAACAAGATTGCGGTTTCCGCCTCGTGGAAGCGCAGCAGGTTGACGACGGCATTCTCGATTTCGGAAGGAGAGACTGTCACTGCCTGATAGGCAATGTCGCCATGGCCGCGCTCTGCCCCGGTGGTGGCAATACGCAGCGCATTGCGCTGATACCGCTTGGCCAGCGCCTCGATCGGGCGTGGCATGGTCGCCGAAAATAACAATGTGCGGCGCGTATTCGGCGTTGCGTCAAGGATTTCCTCCAGCTCCTCGCGAAAGCCCATGTCGAGCATTTCGTCAGCTTCATCCAGAACTACGGCAGCCAGCGCCGACAGGTCGAGCGCGCCGCGTTCCAGATGGTCTCGCAACCGGCCAGGCGTGCCCACAACGATGGTCGCACCAGATTTCAGCACGCGGCGTTCCTGCGAAGGGTTCATGCCGCCAACACATGTCGCAATGCGCGCACCCGCCTTTTGATACAGCCATGCAAGCTCTCTGCTAACCTGCAGGGCCAGTTCGCGCGTCGGCGCAATCACCAGAGCGCTGGGCGCATCGGACGGATTGACGCGGCCATCCTCGCCCAGAACCTGCGCCGCAAATGCAAGCCCGAATGCGACTGTCTTGCCCGATCCTGTCTGCGCCGAAACTACCAGATCGCGGCCATGCGCCTCCGGTTCCAGAACGGCGGCCTGTACCGGCGTTGGCGCGTCATATCCGCGCTGGGCAAGGGCTTCGGCAAGGCCGGTGGGCAAATCGGGAAAAGTCATGGAAATTCAGCTTTCGGGGAACAGGGGATCGGCACCGGATCAGCGGCGCAGAAAGTATCTATCATATAGGAACGGCGCTGGCGGGATGGAGGTGCCGCAGGAGGCCGATAGCGCTCCATAGACACAATTTGCGCGTTTGGCTTCGATTATTTTGCAATGCAGCATAATCCATGTGCCGCGGGCTGGATCAATCCGGGGAAGCGGCCGCCATCAAATCCATCAGATTTCTTGCCGCCTCACGATCCTCCTCAAGCTTGAACGCGACATCCAGATCAGGCGCCGCATCAAACATCAGAAGGAGGCTCCACAAGGCGAATTTTCTGCCCCGGTCTTCCTCCAGTCCAAAATCCACCAGCATCCGGTCTACCCCTGCAGGCACCGCTTCTGGCCCCACTGCGGCAAAGTCCGATGTGCCGAAATAGCGTTGCAGCATGTCTTGCATATCCATCCGCCCCGCCTAGCCCAGCGCGCTGTCCCTGTCAGGCAGCAATTAGCCAAAGAGTTTTGGTTGGGCTGTTCGCAAGTCACTGCTATGGGGCCGCGCATGCTCACCATTGACGATCTTACAGTCCGGCTTGGCGGCCGGTCCATCCTCGAACATGCCAGTGCGACGATTCCGCAGGGCGCGCGCGTGGGGCTGATCGGTCGCAACGGGGCGGGCAAGTCCACGCTGATGAAGGCAATGATCGGAGAGATTGAGCCTGATGACGGCGAAATTTCAAAGCCATCGCGCGCTCGCATTGGTTATATTGCGCAGCAGGCTCCCAATGGATCGATGACGCCAGAACAGGTGGTGTTGGCAGCCGATGTGGAGCGTGAGCAATTGCTGGTGGAGGCAGAGACCTGCACCGATGTCGACAGGCTGGGCGAAGTGCATGAGCGGTTGCTGGCGATAGACGCCTATAGCGCGCCTGCGCGGGCGGCAAAGATCCTGAGCGGGTTGGGCTTTGATCAGGATATGCAGCAACAGCCGGTGGATACTTTCTCCGGCGGGTGGAAAATGCGGATTGCGCTAGGCGCACTGCTGTTTTCGGAACCCGATATTCTGATGCTGGACGAACCTTCGAACCACCTCGATCTCGAAGCGACGTTGTGGCTGGAGAACTTCCTTAAATCCTACCCTGCCACTTTGGTGGTGATCAGCCATGAACGCGATTTGCTGAATAAAGTCGTCGATCACATTCTGCATCTCCAGGGCGGCCAGCTGACGCTGTATCCCGGAGGATATGACGCATTTGAAAAGCAGCGGGCAGAACGCGCAGCGCAACAGGCTGCGGCCAAGGCTTCGCAGGACGCGCAGCGCGCCCGTTTGCAGGACTACGTCGCCCGCAATAGCGCGCGTGCGTCCACCGCAAAACAGGCGCAGTCACGCGCCAAGATGCTTGCCAGAATGCAACCCATCGCCGCGCTCATAGAGGACCCTTCGCTGAGCTTCGATTTCCCCGATCCTTCGGAATTGCGCTCTCCCATGCTCACGCTGGAGCAGGCCGCCGTGGGCTATGGCGATGCACCGCCGGTGCTGCAAAGGCTGAACATGCGGATCGACGCTGACGACCGCATCGCGCTGCTGGGCCGCAACGGCAATGGCAAGACCACGCTGGCACGGTTGCTGGCGAAACAATTGGCACCAGCCGAAGGCGAAATGGCCGCGCCCGGCAAGATGAAGGTCGGCTATTTCACGCAATATCAGGTGGAAGAGCTGGCGGGTGAGGATACGCCACTGGGCCTTATGACGTCAGCCATGCGGGGCAAGCCGCCAGGTGCGGTACGTGGCCAGCTTGGCCGTTTCGGTTTTTCCGGTTCACGTGCAGAGACACGCGTGGAAAAGCTTTCAGGCGGTGAACGTGCGCGGCTGGCACTGGCGCTGATTACGCGCGACGCGCCACATCTACTCATCCTCGACGAGCCGACCAATCACCTTGATGTCGATGCGCGAGAGGCGCTGATCCAGGCGATGAACAATTATTCCGGTGCAGTCATCCTTATCAGCCATGATCGCCATATGGTTGAATTGTCGGCAGACCGCCTCGTACTGGTCGATGGCGGCACGGCGAAGGAATATGCTGGCAGCATGGAGGATTATATTGATTTCGTGCTGGGCCGTAACCAGCCGAAGAAGCCGGCAAAACAGGACAAGCAGAAAGGCAAGCCAGCCGCCTCTGCCAAGAACCGTTCAACTGAACGCTACCTTAAATCGGAGCTGTCTAAAGCGGAGAAGTCGATGGCGCGTATTGCCGCCGAAGTCGAGAAACTGGACGCGGCTATGATTGAGCTGAACCAGACAAAGCCGCCGGCGCCGGGGCAGAAGATGGAGCTTTTGCTCGCCAATCGCGCAGCGGCGAATGAAAAGCTGTCCAGGGCAGAGGCAGAATGGCTGGCCGCTGGTGAGAAGCTGGAGCAATTTGCCGCACAGTAAAGGCGCGCTTCCCGCAGGGTGCAGTTTCAGGCGTCATCTTCCTCATCCTCGTCAATCAGGATGCGGTGCGCGGCACCATCAAGATCGTCATATTGATCATTTTTCATGGTCCAGAAAAAGAAGCCCAGACCGATCAGCCCCAATCCGAGCGCGACCGGTATGAGGAATGCCAAACCCGTCATTTCGCCGCGCGCGCCAGCCGCAGGGAATTGGCGACAACAATCAGCGAACTGCATGACATGGCGATGGCGGCAATGATCGGCGTCACCAGTCCGGCTATAGCGAGCGGCACCGCCAGAATGTTATAACCGATGGCAATCACGAAATTCTGGCGGACTATGGCCATGGTAGAGCGAGCGATCCTTACTGCCAGCGCAACAGGTGCAAGCCGTTCGCCGATGAATACGGCGTCGGCCGCCTGCTGACTGGCATCGCTGGCGGTGGCAGGGGCGATAGAGGCATGCGCGGCTGCCAAGGCCGGCCCATCATTCAGTCCGTCGCCGACCATAAGGGGGCGATGCCCATTTGCCTTCAATCGGTTCAACTGTGCCAGCTTATTGGCAGGCTCCATCGCCGATAGTGCATCAATCCCGAGCATATTGGCCACATCCTGCACGGCCTCTTCCTTGTCACCGGATAAAATGACCGACGCGATATGCATTGATTGAAGATCAGCCAGAGCCTCCACCGCATCAGGACGCATTGGATCGGAAAAGCGCACCGTCCAGGATTGATCGCCGATAGTGAGTTCACTGGCAAGAGCCGCGCCGTCAGCAGATGCGCGCCCAATGGCAACAGGCGTGTCGTTCCAGCGACCAGAAATGCCGAACCCTGCGCTTTCATCGATCGAATCGATAACTGCAGGTTTCACACCTTGAGCAGTGAGGGTCGCTGCCAGACCGCGGCTGAGTGGATGGCGGCTTTTTTGAGCAAGAGCGAGAGCCACCGCTCTTTCAGTCTCACCAAGGCCGGACACATCCGGCCGTGGCTCTCCCAAGGTCAAGGTGCCCGTTTTGTCGAACAGTGCCATATCCACTTCGGCCAGCCGTTCCAGCGCGCTGCCATCCTTTACAAGCAAGCCGTGACGGACGAGAGTATTGCTGGCCACGACCTGCGCTGCGGGAACGGCCAGCCCCATTGCGCAGGGGCAGGTGATGATAAGCACGGCAATTGCGATGACGAGCGATTGGTGAACGCCTGCGCCCGCAACCATCCATCCGACAAAAGACAGGACGGCAAGCGTGTGAACCGCAGGCGCATAAAGCCGCGCGGCGCGATCGGCGACCCTGACATATCGCGATCGGGACTGGCCCGCTTCGTCCATAAGCCGTGCAATTTCTGCAATGGCGGTATCGCTGGCAACGGCCGTGATGCGGACGGTGAGCGGCCCAAGCAAGTTCAGCGCGCCTGCAAAAACCACTCCACCAGTAGATATGGGGACCGGCGTACTCTCCCCTGTCAGCATCCCATTGTCGATAGCGCCGCTTCCGTCTTCAACTACGCCATCTGCCGCCAGAGCCTCTCCTGCTGCGACAGACATAAGCATTCCCACTTCAAGCTTGTCTGCGGCAATGCGCTTCAGGCTCCAGTCTGATTGGATGACACTGGCACTCTTGCCCATGCGGCCCAGCAGAGCGCCGATGCCGGCCCGCGTACGGTTTCGCATCATCGCGTCGAGCGCCCGCCCGCACAAAAGGAAGAACAGCAGCATCACCGCGCCATCGAAATAGGCATGCGCGCCGCCTGTCGCTGTCTCATAAAGGCTGAGTGCCGTTGCCAGAAGCACACCGATTGAAATCGGCACATCCATGTTCGTGCGCCTGTATCGCAGAGCCATCAGTGCAGACGCGAAGAAGGGTTGGCCCGCATATGCAACAACGGGAATGGCGATAAGCGCGGAAAGCCAGTGAAACACGTCCCGTGTCACACCGCCCGCGCCTGACCACACCGCAACCGACAGCAGCATGATATTCATCATGCCGAAGCCCGCAACAGCGAGTGCGCGCAACAGCCTCTTCGTCTCGCGTTCATCTGTTGCCAATGGGTTGGCATCAGCCACAGCCGCTTCGAAACCCAGTTGCTGCAGGGCTGCAAGCAAACCGTCTTCTGCAATGTCATGATCGTGGCGGACGGCTACGCGCTTGGTCGAGAAATTTACGCGCGCGGATATAACGCCAGGCAACTCTACCAGTCCGCTTTCGATCTTGGCGATGCATCCGGCGCAGCGCATGCCCGGGACGGTGAAACGCGTGTCCACCAGTTCGACCGAAGGATCAAAGGCGATCTGGGCCGTCACTCAATCCGGCTTTCCTGCTGCCAGATGTCATCATCAGTGCGTATCGTTAATCTCACCTGCCAGCGTCCCTCGGATATCGGTGCTTGCGATATGAAGCGACCGGGCTCGGCCTCGATTAACGTTATTATCCTCTTCTCCGGCTTTCCGAGCGGCCGGCGCAAGCTGGCCGTGGCCTGCGCGCCTGCCGGCACGCCGCTCGTTGCAATTTCTAGCAGCCCACTATCGCCTCGGCGCGCAGCGGCAGTCCAGCCCAGGGCGCGCTGGCGCTCGGCCTTTTCCAGCCAGCCGTTGAATTCCTGACTGGCGACATAGGAATTCTCGACAACCACCCCGCCAAAACCGCGCACGGCAAATGTCGCCATCAAGAGATTGACCGCGATGATGATGCCAAACCCGGACACCATGACGATCAGCATGTGCTTTCCGGTAAACTCTCCCTTCATGGCTGATCCCCCGGAGCAGTAAAGCCAGTTTCAACCCGATCCGTCTCCCGCTGTGCATCAAGCGATGTCAGCGTGAAGGCAAAATCCCCGGCAGGCGTCTGTGGTGGGACGATGACGTAAGCCCGAACCGTTGCGGTCTGATCAGGGCCAACAGTTACATTCTGTGCGGGTGCGGCATCGGCGCGCCGGATGGTGTCCGTCCACATGAGCGCCCCAGGCAATCCCTCGATCGCAATCTCCATTTCGCGCGGACGGCTTTCCATATTGCGCAGCTTCAGGGTAAAGGAATTGCGAATTGATCCGTCACTCATCAGCATGAATGGAGGATTACGGTCGGGCGAAACCGACAGTTCAGTATGGCTGCGCACCCCAAGTGCGAACAGCATAGCAAGGCCGGTTGCGCCCCAGACGCTGAAATAGATCAGCGTGCGCGGACGCAACAAAGTTCGCCAGATCGGCTTTGGCTCATTCCCCGCCGCTTCGCTCTCGCAATCTTCCAGTGTGGCATAATCGATCAACCCTCGTGGACGGTCGATATCCGCCATCACCTTGTCACATGCGTCAATGCACAGGGCGCAGGTGATGCATCCGATCTGCGGGCCTTCGCGGATATCTATTCCGGTCGGGCAGACTGCCACGCATTGCATGCAATCAATGCAATCGCCGACTGCCTCTGGCTCCTTCTTCGCCTTTTTAAGACTGCCACGCGGTTCGCCACGCCAGTCCTTATAGGTGACGATAAGCGATTTTTCATCGAGCATTGCGGTCTGGATGCGCGGCCAGGGGCACATGTAGATACACACTTGCTCACGCATGAACCCGCCCAGCGCGAAGGTGGTGAGAGTGAGCACTGCAACGGTAACATAGGCAATCGGGGCCGCTTCCAGGGCAAAGAAATCGCGGAACAGCGTTGGCGCGTCAGCGAAATAGAGAATCCATGCACCGCCCGTAACGAATGCAATGATAAGGTAGATCGACCATTTGAACCCGCGCCGGGCGATCTTGGCTGGCCCCCAGGGTGCCTTGTCCAAACGGATGCGGGCGTTTCTGTCGCCATCCACCAGCCGATCAATATGCTGGTACAGATCAGTCCAGACAGTTTGCGGGCAGGCATATCCGCACCAGGCGCGCCCAACCGCACTGGTGACGAGAAACAGCCCAATGCCGGCCATGATGAGAAGGCCCGCGACGAAGTAGAATTCATGCGGCCATATCTCGATACTGAACATGTAAAACCGGCGGTTGGCAATATCGACCAGCACCGCCTGATCGGGCGCATAGGGGCCGCGATCCCAACGCAGCCACGGGGTGATGTAATAAATGCCCAGAGTGACCAGCATGATGAGCCATTTGAATCGCCTGAACGGCCCGTCGATGCGTTTGTTGTGAACCGTTTCACTTTTCTCAAAAAACTCTTCGGCAAGGTGCTGACGCGGTGGCTCATGCGGTTCGTGCCGACGCGTGGCCGCTTCTGGCTCAGCCACGGCGCTGCTGACCGGAGTATTGGTTTTGGCAATGCCCTTTTCGATGACAGTTTCGTCGGTTGTGGTTGGTTCTTCAGGGTTGTTCATCGACCTGGATCGCTGGATCTTCAGCGACCTCCACGAATTCCTCACCTCCGCCGAGCGAATGCACATAGGCCGCCAGCATCTTGATCGTCACCGGATCAAGCCGGTGTTCCCATTTGGGCATCATGCCCATGCGAGGATTGACTATCTGGCGCTGGATCTCTGCGCGTGAACTTCCGTAGAGCCAGATCGCGTCGTTGAGTTGCGGCGCGCCTTGGGCCCTGTCGCCTTCCCCGTTCAAACCATGACACGCAATGCAATTGTCGGCATAGATTTGCACGCCCAAAGGGTTGGATTGCGCCTGACCACTCAGCGACAGGACATGGTCGACCAGCGCATCCATTTGTTCACCATCAAATGCACCCGCGAAGGGAGGCATGACGCTGAACCGCGTATCTTCGTCTCCCTGCTGGCGAATACCGTGGACAAGGGTGTATTCGATTGCCTTCAGGTCGCCACCCCAGATCCAGTCATCATCATTGAGGTTGGGATAACCCGCACTGCCTGCCGCGCCTGACCCGTGGCACTGCACGCAATTGACCAAAAACGCTGCGCGGCCGCCTGATACAGCCTGAGCCATCAGGTCGCTGTCCTCAGGCAGGCGTTCCAGCGGAATGCGAGATAATTCCTCGCGGAAACTTTCCTGCGCCTGATCGGCGAGGCTCATTTCTTTGGCCAATTGCCCACGGCTAGTCCAGCCGAGCACGCCCTCGGTGCCTTTTTCCAGCAAGGGCCATGCGGGGTAGAGAATGACGTAGATGATGCCCCAAACGATCGTGGCATAAAAGGTCCACAGCCACCAGCGCGGCATGGGCGTATCAAGCTCCTCGATACCATCCCATTCGTGACCGACAGTTTCGGTCCCCGTAGGTGCGTCGATCCGCTTGCCACCGGCATCAACCGTCTTGCCGCGATCATTCGCCATTGTCATCATCCTTGAAGATCAAATCGGCAGCATCCCGATTGCGCTTTTTGGACCCGGGGCGGAATGGCCAGGCGACCAGACCTGCAAACAAGATCACCATGACCAGAAGGCCCCAGCTATCGGCGAAATGGCGCAAGGTTTCGTAAGTCGAATGGTCGGTCATCTTCCCTTCTCCTCAGCCAGTTCTTCCTGAGCAGCGACGCTGTTCACATCGACCAATGTGCCGAGAATCTGGAGATAGGCGATCAGTGCGTCCATCTCGGTGAGCCGCGAAGGATCACCGTCAAAATCGCGGATCAGCGTGTTGGGATAGCGTTCGGCGAGGTCTTCGGCATCCTTGTTCGGATTGGCCTGCGCCCGCATATCCGCCTCTGCACGCTCAATATCACGGTCGCTATAGGGCACGCCAACACGCCGCAAGGCAATCAGATGTGCGGACGGATCGGCCGGATTAAGATCGGTTTCAGCCAGGAATGCATAAGGCGGCATGATGCTTTCAGGCACGACCGAACGCGGGTCGATCAGGTGCTGGACATGCCATTCATCGGAATAGCGGCCGCCTACGCGCGCAAGGTCAGGTCCGGTACGTTTGGAGCCCCATTGGAAGGGATGATCATACATGCTTTCCGCTGCGAGGCTGTAATGACCATACCGCTCAACCTCGTCGCGGAACGGACGGATCATCTGGCTATGACAGCTATAGCAACCTTCGCGCACATAGATGTCGCGCCCCGCCTGCTCCAACGGCGTATAGGGGCGCATCCCGTCCACTTCCTCGATTGTATTGTCGATCCAGAACAGCGGAACGATTTCGACCACGCTGCCGATGACCACCGCAATGAAGGCGAAGCTGGCAAGCAAGGTGATGTTGCGTTCCACCTTTTTGTGCTGTTGCATGAAATTGAACATGATCTTCGCCCCCTATTCGGCCGGAACCGAAACGATCGGCCGATCCTTTGCCGGATCGTATTCTGCACTTGTCATTGGTGCTTCGTCGCGCAGATCGCCCTTGATGGTCTTCCAGACGTTGAAAACCATAAGCGACCCGCCCAGCAGATAGAGAAACCCGCCAAACGCCCGGAGCAGATAGAGCGGGTGCATCGCAGCCACTGCATCGACAAAGGAGTTCACAAGGTAGCCATCCGCGCCGTATTCACGCCACATCAGTCCCTGGGTTATGCCGGCAACCCACATGGAGGAGGCGTAGAAAACGATCCCCAGCGTCGCGAGCCAGAAATGCCAGTTGATCATCCGTATCGAATACAGGCGTTCACGCTTCCACAGGCGCGGGACAAGGAAATAGACCGCAGCAAAGGTAATCATGCCGTTCCAGCCGAGAGCGCCGGAATGGACGTGTCCGATGCCCCATTCCGTGTAATGCGACAGCGAATTGACTGCCTTGATACTCAGCATCGGGCCTTCGAAAGTCGCCATTCCGTAAAAGGCCAGCGCCAGCACCATCATGCGGATAATCGGATCGGTCCGAACCTTGTCCCATGCGCCGTTCAGCGTCATCAAGCCGTTGATCATCCCGCCCCAGCTCGGCATCCACAGAACAACTGAGAACACCATGCCCAAGGTCTGCGCCCAGTCCGGCAGAGCTGTGTAATGCAGATGGTGCGGACCAGCCCAGATATAGAGGAAAATCAGTGACCAGAAATGCAGGATAGACAGGCGATAGGAATATATCGGCCGGTTCGCCTGCTTGGGCACGAAGTAATACATCATCGCCAGGAACGGCACGGTCAGGAAGAACGCCACCGCATTATGGCCATACCACCACTGAACCAGTGCATCCTGAACCCCCGCAAAAAGCGGATAGGAGCGTGAACCGAAGATCGACACCGGCACCGCCAGATTGTTGATGATGTGCAGCATCGCAATGGTGATGATAAAACTGAGATAGAACCAGTTTGCGACGTAGATGTGCGGTTCATTTCGTCGCGCCAAAGTGCCAACGAAAACAATGAAATAGGATATCCAGACAATGGTCAGCCAGATATCGACGAACCATTCAGGCTCTGCATATTCCTTGGATTGGGTGACACCAAAAACATAGCCGACAGCCGCCAGCACAATGAACATCTGGTAACCCCAGAACACGAAGCGGGCTAACGTCGGAAATGCCAGTCGCGTCCGGCAGGTGCGCTGCACCACATAAAAACTCGTGGCGATCAGGGCGTTACCACCGAAGGCAAATATCACTGCTGAAGTGTGCAAGGGCCGCAAACGGCCAAATGTTGTAAACTGGGAATCCAGATTGAGGCTGGGAAACGCCATTTGCAAGGCGATGAACAGCCCTGCCGAAAACCCGACCACGCCCCAAAAGACCGTTGCGATGACGCCCCAGCGAACCGGATCATCATCATATCGTGAAGGATTGCTGGGCATGCGGAATAGCGATTGCACCTTCGCCAACGGATCGAATTGCGCTGCTGTTGCGCATAAAAATCCAAATGCCACGATGGCGACCACCGTCATACTCGCGGCAAAGCCGGCGTCCTGCGCCATCGCAATGGCGATAATGGCCAGCATCATTATGCCGAACCACATCCCGACCCGTCCTAAAACTGCTTCCATGAATCGTCTGCCTCCAATGATGGGCAGATGCAGCAAGGGATGATCGGGTTCATTGATCTAGCGCAAATTACGCAGATAATTTTATGACATGGGCATCAGGTCCGCTCGTGAAAGTTCTCCAGCCCATCGGCATCCAGTATCAGCACCTCGTGCCGGGCCGGACATGTCAGAAGCTTTTCATTTCTGAGGCGTGTCATACAGCGGCTGACAGTCTCGATCGTCAGCCCGAGATGATCACCAATTTCAGCGCGTGACATCGGCAGATGAACACGGGATGGGTTATCCTTATCACGGCCTCCCGTCTCGGCCATCGATACCAGAAAGGCCGCTACGCGCTCACAAGCTGACATTCGGGCAAGCATTGCAGCATGCATTTGCAGCGAAGCTATCTGCAAGGTCGCGGCGTTCAGGAAATCATCGCCCCAGATCGCATTGTCGCGATGCATGGCCGGAAAAGCAGATGCCGGGACAGGGATGACCAGAGACTTTTCCAGCGCGGTTATTCTCAACGGCTCGGTTTCTTTTGTCTGGCCAAATATCAACGAACCAGCATAGGAAAATGCAGTAATGTGTTCCAGACCGTTGGGTAATGTCCGCCAGAGTTTGACGGAGCCTGACATTACGAAGCACGCGCCGTTCAATTCCATACTATCACCAGCAGCCATATCGACCGGCTGGCCAAATATTCTCAATCGGCCCTTAGTCTCATCCGAAAGCTTCACCGCATTCGGCGCGCCGCAGGGCATTTGGGGCAAACTGATCGTAACCATTCGCCAGTTTCTTGCCCATCTGGCAGCGCTTTGCCTTGATGAAGATCAAATCCGGCGCTTTGCCGCAATCTGGAGAGCTTATCCTGCCCTGTTGATCAGCGCTTTAATGTCTGGGACAATGATGGTCCGGCTGGTCGGCATCTGAATAATCCCGTCCTTTTTGAACCGCGTGAACTGGCGGCTGACGGTTTCGATGGTAAGGCCCAGAATGTCTGCAATCTGCTGGCGCGATAATGGCAGACTGAATTCCGATCGCCCAGACAGATTTGCTGGCTGATCCACGTCAACTTCCAACCGCCGGCCAACTTCGATCAGGAAACTGGCAACCCGTTCCTCTGCATTCAATTTGCCCAACAGCAGGATCCATCTTCTAGATCGATCAAGCTCGGTCAGTGTCCGTTCGAGCAGCTTATTTGCCAACCGTGGATGGTCCAGCGCGAAACGATCAAAATCCTTCCGCCGGAACACACACACCGTGGCGTCCGTCAAAGCTTCAACTCCGTAAGGCGTGGTCTCCGAAAAAGGTCGACCGACAAAATCTGATGAGTAAACAAGCCCGACAATCTGCTCACGCCCATCAGCGGTAGCTGTGGATAGTTTCAGCACGCCTTCCACAACATTTGCGACAAGGACTGCTTCATCACCTTCCCAAAGCAATTGCTCGCCCACCTGCAATTGCCTTCGTCGACCGATCTTGTTGAGAAGATCAATTTCCTGATTGTCCAGATCGGCGCAGATGGCGCGATTGCGGATTGCGCATGCCTCGCAAAAGTTAGGCCGCTCAATGATGTCTGTGCCATCCATGCATGACACTTACGGACATCGCCCGGCAAAGCCAACCATTCCCTATTCCAGGCGCAGCGCTTCCCTGAATGAAAGCGTCGCCAGGATCAGATAGAGGGCCAGCCGCAACAGGTCAGCTATTATCCAATACAGGTGCAGAAATGATGGCGGTGGGGCATTTCCCGCCATTGTTGCAAGGGTCCGCGCATCAAGCAGCGGCATGAGGGCAAGCCATTGCAATGCCAGGATCGTCGCTACAACACACAACGCATACCGCATCCTTCTCCGCGCCAGAATCAACAGGACCGCCAGCAAGATCAACTCCACCAGCAAAGAAGCGCGAAATGTCACCCGGCCAACCGCGAGGAGTTCTGCCGTCGGTACGTTGGCAGCAAGAAACTTCACCGGTGTAGCGATGAAGGACAAAGCGAACAGGATGCCTGCTGCCATGCTCGCCAAAGCTCCGAACCATATTGATCTGGTTTGCGCCACTCTTATGCCATTATGGCCTGCCGTCGATACGCGGGGCACAAAGTTTGGGACCGTAACCGATACAAAACAGACCGAATGCTCCGATCCAGCCAGTTCCTGCAACGGCTAACATAAACTGAGGGTCTCCAATTGAAAAACCGGCCAGCACCCGTGCGACCGCCGCAATCGTGATAAGAATATAGCTGGCTACAGTTAGCCCATCTGCACGAAGTTCTCGCCCGGTATGGCCTAAGGTTGCGCGGGACATCACTGCCAATATCATCGTCGCCATCGCGCCCGCGCCCAACGCATGCAGCGCTGCAACTTGCGGGACGCCGCCCAATACGCTCCATCCCAATAAGAATACCCCCAGCGACAGCCAGAAATACCCGAGATGGAGGATGGCAACCAGCGGATCGCGCGCCGCGCGCCACCCCTGCCAACCCATCAATCGGATTGCATGGCCCAGACCGGCGCCCATTAGCAGCCATCCTGCGGCACCCGATTCAGCTGCAATCAGATACGCCAACAAGGCGACCCCCGTAAGGGCGAGCAAAATCAGGTCGTAGCGCCCCGTTTGCGCCGACAGTTTTCCCTTCAAGCCATGTTTCGCAAGCCAATTATGCGTAAAGCTTGGAATAATTCTGCCACCGATCAATCCGATCATCATGATGATCACCGCATACCCGCCACGCCAACCCAGATCAGTCACGCCGATCAACCCTGCCTGCGCGACGCCGTCAATCGCAGCAAAAAAGCCAAATAACGCTATGCCAGCTGCCACAGGAATATTCCGATTCCGGCTTTGCGCAATCTCCCGTCCCAAGATGGCGGCCAGCGCAAGATAAAAGGCCCCATCAACAAAAGGTCCGACATTCGCGGCCCAAGAACCGACAAATGGAAGGATACGCGCAGCGGCCCAGAATGCAGCCAGCATGGCGAGAGGCGTACCGGCAATTGGCAGGCGCCCAGTCCAATTGGGCACGGCTGTCAGCGCAAAGCCTGCCATCGCGGCTCCCGCAAAACCGAACACCATCTCATGCCGATGCCAGGCAATAGGATTGGCCAGCAGATCAGGTGATACATAGCGGAACAGAAATCCCAGCCAGACGAGCAGGACGATAACCGCCCAACTCGCCGCTCCAAGGAAGAAGGGGCGGAATCCGCCCCGCAGCATCACAGGCGATTGCCGGATCCGATCCTGACGCAGGGCCAACCGATCGCTATTCGTAACCATTGCGGCTTCCTGTTTCACATCGCACGCAGCGATAGATACGTCCGACTGGGAGACCGCGCCTTGATCAAGATCAAGAATTGCGCATTGGCGACCACCCTTTAGGTCTGTACAGCCATTCTCGCCTGACCTGAGCACTGAAGATGACTGCGGAAAAAGCTGATTTCAACGAATAGCTTAAGCATGAGGCGGTGGTGTAAGTCTGCGAGCAGCTCACTATGTTGACGGTGGATGATATTGCTATGGTCTCGCCGGCGCAGGCAGGATAATTTCAGATTGACCCCAGGCACATCGCCCTTGCGGCGAAATGCTACCCTCATGTCAACTCATCCTCTCTAACGACCCAATCTTTCAGATCAGGATCCGCGGCCATCAGTCCAAGACCATGAGCGATGGAGGTCAGCTCATTCCCTTGCGCAATCCGGCTTTCTCCAAAGCGCCGCTCGAAAAGCTTGCGCACTGCCGGGATCAGCGACGATCCACCGGTCAGGAACACGTGGTCGATCATGTCAGGAGTAAGGCTGGCCTTGGTCAGCGCAGCGTCGAGCGTCTTGGCAATCCGCTCTAGGTCCGACTCGATCCAGCGTTCGAAATCATCACGCTGGACTTCAGACTCAATGGAGATGCCTGGTCCGTAAAAAGCAAACTGGGCGTGTGTTTCGCTGGAAAGGGCGCGCTTTACCTGCCCAATTGCCTCATATAACGCATGGCCCAGCTCGCCTTCGATTACCGCAATCATGCGCTGGATTGCAGCGGGCTGAGTGGCATTCCGCTGCAATCGCGCCAATTCACTAAGGGTTCGTCGATTGCGCATCAGGGCCAGACGCGACCAATCGCCGAAGTCGGCAAAAAACCCGCCCGGAATATCAAGCAGCTTGTCGAAAGAGCGGTAAGTGCTGCCCTTGCCCAGCAAAGGAAGCACCAGATGATCCATGATCCGGAAGTCAAACATGTCACCCGCAATACCAATGCCCGCTGAACCAAGCGGGACACAACGCTTCGCCACGCCGGGAACCTCAACGCGCACGACCGAAAAATCGCTAGTTCCGCCTCCGAAATCGGCCACCAGCAATGTCGCGGGATCGCTCAGACGAGAGGCAAAGCCATAGGCTGCGCCCATTGGCTCGTAGACGTAATTGATTTCGCGGCCCAGCGCGGCGAACATCGCGTCATATCGAGCGCGCGCCAGCACTGGATCGGGACGAACGCCGACAAAGCGCACCGGACGGCCGACTACGATCTTCTCAGGTAAATCAGCTAGAACCGCGCCTCCATGTGACAATAGATGAGCCAGAAAGATTTGCCCCAGCTCTTCAAAGCGCAACCGCTTGCCGAAGAGGCTGGCGCTTTCGAACAAGGGATTGCCGGCAATCGACTTGAACGATTGCAGGAAGCGACTGCCCTGCGGAAAATCGAGAAATTCGGTAATAGCCCAAGGGCCAGCCTCATGCCCCAAACCGCCACGGATGGCGTGGTCCTCCCAAAAACAGAGCGCAGAACGAAATACATCTGCGTGACCTCCAGGCGCCGCGAAGTCGACCAAGGTCGGCATTCCATCATCGTGAGTGGTCGCGACCACTGAGTTAGTCGTTCCGAAATCAATCCCGACTGCACGGGTGGCGGGTGTGCAGTCAGTCATCGTAACAGGTCCTATCTCTCTCGCACACGGCTGGCGGCAGTGGCAGCATCGCTGGACATGCGCAACTTCTCGGCAAGTGAAATCAAGACAACCTAACGAGCGACCTTGACTGTTGTGCGATATTCTTCAGGCATGAAAGTCATCCAAACCTCGATTGATGAGCTGGTCAGCGTCGCACGCATCGACGACGGCTGGCCTGCGCCGGAACACGTTCAAACGGAACAGGCATTAATTCGCAAAGATACACCGCCAACATGCGCGGGAAGTCTTTCTTGTCGTTGATCTGCGGATAGCCCAGCGAGGTGACAATGTTGCCATACGCCGGGGAATCGAAACCCATCGCTCGACGGAATCCCTCATTCTTGGCATCTCAGTTGCGGCAAGGGATCGCTTTGTCATTGTCCCCTCAAAACGCTCAGCAACCCAAGAATGCAGATTCAATGCAGTAGCTATCCGCTCATGCAGGTGCACGAGAACATTGGTACATTCAAGCCAAGCATATAGAAGGACGTCGGGAAGCGACCGACGCACCCTCAGTTCGAAGCAGCTGTGATCCGCTGCTTCGAATGGCGGTGGATGACGCTCTCACCATCGCTAATAGAAAAACTAAGCCTTGCAAAGGTTCGCCGCCATCAAGGACACTCACATGCACATAATAGCGCGGGGTAGACCTGCTCAATAATTGACTGCAATTGACAACGCAAAAAGCCCCACTGGTGACAGTGAGGCAGCTTTACAGCGGATCTTCGAAAAATGTTGGTTGCGGGGGTTGGATTTGAACCAACGACCTTCAGGTTATGAGCCTGACGAGCTACCGGACTGCTCCACCCCGCGACAACAATTTTGGGTCTCAGGCGGTGGGCCCTAGAGACGCCAAAAGGGCCTCCCCGGATGGGTTGGCCCTCTGACTTGTGAATGGGCTTTTACCTTGCGCTGCCCGCCGGCTACAATGCCTGGCGACGACCTACTCTTCCAGTGCTTAGGCACTAGTACCATCGGCGCTACCTGGTTTCACGGCCGAGTTCGAGATGGGATCGGGTGGGTCACAGGCGCTATGGCCACCAAGCAATGAAGCCGGCGGACGAGCAAGGTTTTTAAATCGATGCACCAATCAGGGTGTGTTCGTTGTAGGCGACTATCCGGCTTGGACAAATCCTCCACATCGACAAGCTTTCAAGCCTGACGTTGATGGTGGGATCCAACAAGCGCGAACAGAACTATTAGGACTGGTTAGCTCCATGCATTACTGCACTTCCACACCCAGCCTATCAACGTGATGGTCTATCACGGTTCGATGATTGCTTATCTTGAGGGAGGCTTCCCGCTTAGATGCTTTCAGCGGTTATCCCTTCCATACATAGCTACCCAGCTGCACCGTTGGCACGATGACTGGTACACCAGAGGTATGTTCACCCCGGTCCTCTCGTACTAGGGGCAACTCCTCTCAACAATCGACGCCCACGGCAGATAGGGACCAAACTGTCTCGCGACGTTCTGAACCCAGCTCACGTACCACTTTAATTGGCGAACAGCCAAACCCTTGGGACCTGCTCCAGCCCCAGGATGTGATGAGCCGACATCGAGGTGCCAAACACTGCCGTCGATATGAGCTCTTGGGCAGTATCAGCCTGTTATCCCCGGCGTACCTTTTATCCGTTGAGCGATGGCCCTTCCACGAGGGACCACCGGATCACTATGACCGACTTTCGTCTCTGCTCGACTCGTCAGTCTCGCAGTCAGGCAGGCTTATGCCATTGCACTCTAACAGCCGGTTTCCAACCGGCCTGAGCCTACCATCGCGCGCCTCCGTTACTCTTTAGGAGGCGACCGCCCCAGTCAAACTACCCGTCACAGAGGGTCCCTGTACCGGATAACGGTACGAGGTTAGACATCAGAAAACAGCAGGGTGGTATTTCACCTATGGCTCCCCTTGGACTGGCGCCCAAGATTCAAAGCCTCCCACCTATGCTACACAGCTCTTTCCTAATGCCACTCTGAAACTGCAGTAAAGGTGCACGGGGTCTTTCCGTCTAACCGCGGGTATCCCGCATCTTCACGGGAACTTCAATTTCGCTGAGCATATCCTGGAGACAGTGGGGAAGTCGTTACGCCATTCGTGCAGGTCGGAACTTACCCGACAAGGAATTTCGCTACCTTAGGACCGTTATAGTTACGGCCGCCGTTTACTGGGGCTTCAATTCGGAGCTTGCACTCCTCCTCTTAACCTTCCAGCACCGGGCAGGCGTCAGACCCTATACGTCGTCTTGAAGCCGACTTAGCAGAGTCCTGTGTTTTTGATAAACAGTCGCTACCCCCTGGCCTGTGCCCCCTCCTATTGCTTGCGCAAAAAGAGGGCCTCCTTCTTCCGAAGGTACGGAGGCAATTTGCCGAGTTCCTTCAGGATACTTCACTCAAGCGCCTTGGTATACTCTACCTGACCACCTGTGTCGGTTTCGGGTACGGTCTATATGGAGAGGCTATTTCCCGGGACTACTTGGCCGCCCATTCAATCCGATAAGAATGAACAACTTCCGCAATCCGTCACACATCTCCAGGCCCACGAATATTAACGTGGTTCCCATCGACTACCCCCTTCGGGCTCGTCTTAGGGGCCGGCTTACCCTGCGCCGATTAGCGTTGCGCAGGAACCCTTGGTCTTTCGGCGAGAGGGCATCTCACCCTCTTTATCGCTACTCATGTCAGCATTCGCACTTCCGATATCTCCACCGTCGGTTACCCTTCGGCTTCATCAACTTACGGAACGCTCCGCTACCGCTGCAGTAAACTGCAACCCTAAGCTTCGGTGCATTACTTTAGCCCCGTTACATCTTCGCCGCAGGAACCCTTATTTAGACCAGTGAGCTGTTACGCTTTCTTTAAAGGATGGCTGCTTCTAAGCCAACCTCCTGGTTGTTTTGGGATTCCCACATGCTTTCCCACTTAGTAATGACTTGGGGACCTTAGCTGTAGGTTAGGGCTGTTTCCCTTTTGACGACGGACCTTAGCACCCGCCGTCTGTCTGCCAGACAAGACTCGATGGTATTCGGAGTTTGGTTAGGTTTGGTACCGCTCGCGCGGCCCTAGCCCATCCAGTGCTCTACCCCCATCGGCATACATCTGACGCTCTACCTCAATAGATTTCGCGGAGAACCAGCTATTTCCCGGCTTGATTGGCCTTTCACCCCTAAACACAACTCATCCGATAATTTTTCAACATTAAACGGTTCGGCCCTCCAGTGCGTGTTACCGCACCTTCAGCCTGGTCATGCCTAGATCGCCGGGGTTCGGGTCTAATCCATCATACTCAGTCGCCCTATTCAGACTCGCTTTCGCTGCGCCTACACCTAACGGCTTAAGCTTGCATGGTAGATTAAGTCACTGACCCATTATGCAAGAGGTACGCTGTCACCCCCCAAAGGGGCTCCAACTGATTGTAAGCATTCGGTTTCAGGTACTATTTCACTCCCCTAATCGGGGTGCTTTTCACCTTTCCCTCACGGTACTTGTTCGCTATCGGTCATGTACGAGTATTTAGGCTTGGAGGGTGGTCCCCCCATGTTCAGACAGGATTTCACGTGTCCCGCCCTACTCGAGTCCTTCAACATCACTTTCGCATACGGGGCTGTCACCCACTATGGCCACACTTTCCAGAGTGTTTTGCTAGTTGAATTGAAGGCACTGGCCTGGTCCGCGTTCGCTCGCCACTACTAACGGAATCTCGGTTGATGTCTTTTCCTCCAGGTACTGAGATGTTTCAGTTCCCCGGGTTCGCTTCACCAAGCCTATTTTATTCAGCTCGGTGATACCTTATCCACCTCTCCACCAATCCCCGAAGGGACAAGAGAAGAAATGGTGAAGGTGGGTTTCCCCATTCGGAAATCGCCGGATCAAAGTTTGCTCACAACTCCCCGACGCTTATCGCAGCGTGCCACGTCCTTCATCGCCTGTACATGCCAAGGCATCCACCAAATGCTCTTACCTCACGCTTGAGAATCCACACCATCAACGACAAGCTTGCATAACGCTTGACCGTCTTGAGATAGCGCGGAGGAATTATCTCAGCCAGATAATCAATTTTGATTGATTTGTGATGATATCGCAGAACAGTTCTGTGGCCCGAAGGCCGCAAACCTGCACGACGATACCGCCACGGCATCGATTTAAAAACCCATTCACAATGTCAAAGACAGCGGTCGAAACCGCCTACCGGCACGATGCCGGATCCGTTTTCTTTTCATCCTGGAGAATTGCCTGGTACCGACCGGCGCTGAAGCGCACGAATCAAATGGCTGGTGGAGCCTATCGGGATCGAACCGATGACCCCCTGCTTGCAAAGCAGGTGCTCTCCCAGCTGAGCTAAGGCCCCGCACCATGTGTGTACCAAAGATAGTGGTGGGCCTGAGAGGATTTGAACCTCTGACCTCACCCTTATCAGGGGTGCGCTCTAACCAACTGAGCTACAGGCCCACACTTACCGTCGCTGGCACAACATTCCATTAAGGAAGGCGGCCGCGAGGGGCGTGAGCCAGCTCAGGCGTAAACACGCAAGCTCTCGCTTGAGTGTTTCTCCAGTGATGAAAGGACATGAGGACGACGGCAATGTTCTTTGGAGATAGAGGAAGCACTTCCGAGAGCAAGTCCCGGCGCTTTCCGCCAAAATCCTTAGAAAGGAGGTGATCCAGCCGCAGGTTCCCCTACGGCTACCTTGTTACGACTTCACCCCAGTCGCTGATCCCACCGTGGTTGGCTGCCTCCGGTAAACCGGTTAGCGCACCACCTTCGGGTGAAACCAACTCCCATGGCGTGACGGGCGGTGTGTACAAGGCCTGGGAACGTATTCACCGCGGCATGCTGATCCGCGATTACTAGCGATTCCGCCTTCATGCTCTCGAGTTGCAGAGAACAATCCGAACTGAGACATCTTTTGGAGATTAGCTAACCCTCGCGGGATCGCTGCTCACTGTAGATGCCATTGTAGCACGTGTGTAGCCCAGCCTGTAAGGGCCATGAGGACTTGACGTCATCCCCACCTTCCTCCGGCTTATCACCGGCAGTTTCCTTAAAGTGCCCAACTAAATGATGGCAACTAAGGATGAGGGTTGCGCTCGTTGCGGGACTTAACCCAACATCTCACGACACGAGCTGACGACAGCCATGCAGCACCTGTCACTTCGTCCCGAAGGAAGGAAACGATCTCTCGTAACCGTCGAAGGATGTCAAAGGCTGGTAAGGTTCTGCGCGTTGCTTCGAATTAAACCACATGCTCCACCGCTTGTGCAGGCCCCCGTCAATTCCTTTGAGTTTTAATCTTGCGACCGTACTCCCCAGGCGGATAACTTAATGCGTTAGCTGCGCCACCCAAGCTCTATGAGCCCGGACAGCTAGTTATCATCGTTTACGGCGTGGACTACCAGGGTATCTAATCCTGTTTGCTCCCCACGCTTTCGAACCTCAGCGTCAATACCTGTCCAGTCAGTCGCCTTCGCCACTGGTGTTCTTCCGAATATCTACGAATTTCACCTCTACACTCGGAATTCCACTGACCTCTCCAGGATTCTAGTTTAGTAGTTTCAAGGGCAGTTCCGGAGTTGAGCTCCGGGATTTCACCCCTGACTTACTAGACCGCCTACGTTCGCTTTACGCCCAGTATTTCCGAACAACGCTAGCTCCCTCCGTATTACCGCGGCTGCTGGCACGGAGTTAGCCGGAGCTTATTCTCCAGGTACTGTCATTATCATCCCTGGTAAAAGAGCTTTACAACCCTAAGGCCTTCATCACTCACGCGGCATTGCTGGATCAGGCTTTCGCCCATTGTCCAATATTCCCCACTGCTGCCTCCCGTAGGAGTCTGGGCCGTGTCTCAGTCCCAGTGTGGCTGATCATCCTCTAAGACCAGCTATGGATCGTCGCCTTGGTGAGCCTTTACCTCACCAACTAGCTAATCCAACGCGGGCCCATCCAAAGGCGATAAATCTTTGGTCCGAAGACATTATCCGGTATTAGCAGCAATTTCTCGCTGTTATTCCGAACCTAAGGGCAGGTTCCCACGCGTTACGCACCCGTGCGCCACTCACCCCGAAGGGTTCGTTCGACTTGCATGTGTTAGGCATGCCGCCAGCGTTCGTTCTGAGCCAGGATCAAACTCTCAAGTTTGTGTCACTCACTTCACCAGCACGGACCGAAGTCCGCTAACCGGCAAGGCAAGAGCTTCAAGGAGCCGATACCTGCACTGTCAAACGTAATGGATACGAATGAACATGCATCATCACAGACCGAACGTGGAGTTCGATCAGGATGTGGCGTCGGCTTAAATTAACCAGTTACCGGAGCCTTGAGGTCCCCGGACTGGGCGCCGTCGCCCACATGTCCCTTCATCAAAAATCAACAATGTCAAAGAGCCACTCAACATTAAAAGCGGACAGCGAAGGCATCCCCGATTTACACCGGGGGACCGGCTATCCGTTTAATGTTGGCGACCGATGGTTGCGTTGGCGGTTGAAGCCGTCTGCGCCCCGTCGGTGAGAGGGCATATATGGGGGGCTTTGAGTCGGGTCAACGCCTTTTTGCAATTTTATTTCAAATTGAGGAAAAAACCTCTGATCCCCCCGTATTTACGGGCTGAGGGGACCGCAATTGGCCCCTTCCCGCAGGCTTTGTGCGGGCTGAGTACTGCCTTTCGAATGATTCCTGCCAGCGGAAGTCCGGTGGATCAGCCCTTTTTGACAGATTGACCGCCAGAATCGGCCGGCACTTTCGCCACGATCATGGAAGATCGCGCACTCGCATGTGCCGAATCGCGACAGCGCTCATGCCATTGAAGCATTCTTTACGCGCGCGGGGGTAGAGAAGGCGCTGTGTGAATAACCATGGTCCAGATCAAGATATGAATCGCCCGCTGCCCATCCTGAAACCCGCGAGCCCTGCGGCCTCGCAGCTTGCTGTGCGGGATATCACGGTTCCACGCGTTGCAGTGATTGTGCCGGCCTATGGCGTGGCACACCTTCTTCCTGAAGCGCTCTCCTCCGTGCAGGCACAGACACTTTGCAATTGGGAATGCGTCGTGGTTGATGATGGCGCGCCCGATGATGTGGCGGGCGCTGTCGGCCCTTTCCTCGATGATCCGCGCATGACTTTTCTGCAGACAGGTAATGGCGGCGTATCGTTTGCCCGCAACCGCGCCATCGCAGAAACCCGCGCACCCTATATAGCGTTGCTTGATGGAGATGATCTGCTGCGCCCCACCTATCTTGAGCAGATGGTGAATGCGCTGGAAGCCGATCCCCAGGCCAGGCTGGCCACCTGCAACGCCCGCATCTTTGGCGCCGTTCCGCGTGATCGCACGTGCTTCACACGCAAACAAGGCAGGGGCGATGGCACGCGAGGCTCCCTGCCCGAGGTGCTGGACCAGAGTTTCAAGATCTATATCGGTTCTACCTTCCGACGTGATGATTACGAATCAGTCGGCGGCTTTGATACGACCATGACCCATGCCGAGGATTTCGATTTCTGGGTGCGGCTTGTCTTGCTGGGTGGTCACGCCCTCTATCTGGACGACATCCTTGGCGATTACCGGGTGCGCGGAAATTCCGCATCGGCATCTTCGGCCAAAATGCTCAAGGGCAATATCCGCGTATTCGAAAAGGCGCTTGATCTGATCGACGCGAATACCGAACCCGCCGAAATAGCGTGGGCGATGATAGAAGAGAATGAGCGCCAGCTGCGCTTTGAACAGGCGATTGGTCGCGTGATTGACGGCGACCGCGCTGCAATCGCGGAGATGCAGGCCGCACGTGGCCACGAATTGGGTCGTGCCTGGAATGTCGCCTTTGCTGTATGGAAATTCCTCCCGGCTCTTGCCGCGCCAGTTTTGCGCTATCGGCGCCAGAAACATGCCCGCGGTGCGATATCGGCTGCTGGCATGCGCGCCATCTCTCAGGCGATCGGGTAAGCCATGGCAATGTCGCCCACTACAAAGATGAGCGTGCGCGGAGCAGCGCTGTTGGCGATGGCAAGCCAGGTCAGCGCGTTCATCATACAGTTTGCTGCCAGTGTGATCCTGGCACGTTATTTCATTGATCCTGAAGACCTTGGCCTATTCACCATCGCCTTCTCATTCATTTCGCTGCTCGCTGTATTGCAGGAATTCGGCATCACCCGCTTCGTGACCGGCGAAAGGGAGTTGGATGATGAAAGGATACGAACCGCCTTTACTGTGTCGCTTGCTATAAGCTGGTCGGTTGCAATCGGCTGCGTGGCTCTCGCTTGGCCGGTGTCCGCATTTTACGAAATGCCCGAATTGAGGCCGCTCATGCTGGTTATCGCGGCGAGCTATTTCTTTGTGCCACTGGCTATCGTCCCGATGGCGCTGGCTCATCGCAAAATGGATTTCGTATCCAATTCCATGACCGAAAACGGAGTCGTGCTGGCCAACGCGACGATTGCCATCTGGCTTGCATGGCGTGGCCATGGCGCGATGGCATTGGCTTGGGGTGCATTTGCCCAGCAGATCGCGCGTATGGTTATATCGCAATGGCGGGTCGGTTTCATTCTCCCCTTCCCTCCGCGCTTGGAGGGCGCGCTGCCAATCCTGCGCTTTGGCGGTTTCGCAACTTTGCTTTCGGCTTTCTATCAGGCGAGCGCGCGCTTGCCCGAACTGCTGATCGGACGATTGCTCGATACCGCAGCACTCGGCCTGTTCACCCGCGCCTTTGGACTTGCCGCGCAATTACGTTTGCTCGTCTCGGGTGCGCTTGGAACGGTCTTCTTCCCCGCGTTTCGCCAGTTGCGTGATGAAGGAGAGGCGCTTGGCCCGCATTACGAGCGCGTCACCGCCAATTATTGCGCGATTACCTGGCCTGCGATGGCGGGCCTGGCCGCCCTCGCCACACCGATCATATCCATGCTGTATGGAGAGCGGTGGTTGGGCGCTGCGGTTCCGCTGGAATGGATCGCCATCTCGCAAATCCTCTTCATCGCCCTGCCCTTGCATGCCGATCTGCCGATCCTCCTGCATGAAAAGCGTGCGCTTTTGTGGCGTAGTGGCTGGGACATGGTAGCATCGGTCGGCTTGCTGGTGCTTGGCGCATGGTTCTCGCTCGAAGCGGCAGCGGCAAGCCGCGTCGCCCATTCGTTTGTCTGGTTCGTGATCTTCGCGCCATTTCTTGCCCGAACGATTGGTTTTCACTGGCGTGTCATGACACGCATCTGGCTACAATCGGCATTGGCGACAGGTCTGGCAATTCTTCCCGTCTGGCTTTCCTATGTCTGGTGGGCACCGGCGACGCAGGCCAGCTTCGGTCAACTGACGATTGCCGTTTTATCGGGTGCGGCATTATGGCTCATCTGTCTCCGCCAGACACGTCACTGCGCCTATACAGAGATCCACAGCTATGCCTGTTCCGCACTGGCCTATTTCGGTTGGCGCCAGCTTATGCCTGCACCCCGCTGAACCTGCCAATTTATGGCCTGAATTAGGGAGTAGCCGGCAAGCATGCTATCATTACCCTGCTCGTTGCTGAAGGGACGCATCTACGAGCGGGAGAGATAAATGCACTGGCTCGCCTATAGCTGCGCCTTGGCGCTGACCGGCACGTCACCCCTGGCAGCTCAAACCGGGGAGGTGCTCCCCACTACTATGGAAACACCGGCGCTTCCGCCAGCGATAGCCCAGTCACAAGCTGGCCCCTCTGCTAACGTTCCCATTCAGGAAACGCTGACAATGCAGATGGAGCGCAACCGGCGGATGACCGTGCCTGTCACGATCATGGGGAAAGGGCCGTTCCACTTCATGGTTGATACCGGCGCACAGGCAACGGTGCTTTCTAGCGAACTGGCCGAACGGCTCGGGCTGTTCGACCGCGCAAACGCCACGCTTGTCGGCATGGCAAGCACGCGCGCGGTGCAAACGACCATGGTGCCCGATTTCATGTTCGGCAGCCGTATTATCACGATCCGCACCGCACCTATCCTCGAACGCTCCCATATCGGCGATGCCGACGGTATACTCGGGCTCGATAGTTTGCAGAATCAGCGCGTATTGCTCGATTTCGAAAATGGCGAGCTGACCGTCTCGTCCCACTTCTCCAGCGATGGTGCCGGAGGATACGATATTATCGTGCGCGCGCGCGAGAGGCTGGGCCAGCTGATCATCCACCGCGCACAGATTGACGCGGTTTCAACGGCAGTGATCGTCGATACTGGCGCGCAATCTTCTTTCGGAAATCTGGCGTTACGGAATCGCATGCGCCGCCGCGCGCTGGAGCGAGAAGCCGTGATGACGGACGTCAATGGCGTGACCGTGACCGGACCAACTCACGTGGCCAGCAGACTTTCCATGGACCGTGTTGAGTTGTCGAACATTCCGATTTCATTTGCCGATTCCCCCACTTTCCATTGGCTCGGTCTCGCCGATCGCCCGGCCATGGTGCTTGGTATGAACGAATTGAGCGTCTTTCGCCGCGTCGCAATTGATTTCCGCAGCCGCCGTATCCTGTTCGACCTTCCCGGCGATGTGCCGCTCGACAATCCATGGTATTTCAATCGCCGCGCGACCCGCTTGCCGCAGGATTAGGCCGCCCAGGGTTGTCTGACGCTCTCCTGTGCCCCACTTGTGAGGCACAGTGAGAGATTTCGGCGACCAGACTGGCAATGGCGAGAGCGCCGATTGGGCGACCATGCGTCGCTTCTTGCCCTATCTATGGCCTGCCGGCCGTCCGGAACTCAAACGCCGTATCGTCGGGGCCGGAGTGTTCGTGCTGCTGGCCAAATCAGTTACGCTCGCCCTTCCCTTTGCCTATGCCGGCGCGGTGGACACGATGTCGGCCGATGGCGATCCGGCAGTGTGGGTCGCAATGGCGTTGGTCATTGCCTATGCTGCGGGGCGATTTGGCACTGTTCTGTTCGACCAGTTGCGCAACATCACCTTCAATCGCGTGGGCCAGGATGCGGTGTTGGGGCTAACGCGGGATGTCTTTGCGCGCCTCCATCGCTTATCCCTACGCTTTCACCTGTCACGACGCACAGGCGAACTGACCCGCGTGGTCGAGCGTGGCACAAAGTCAATCAGCTCGATGCTCTATTTCCTGCTGTTCAACATAGCTCCAACTGCAATCGAGCTGGTTGTGGTATCGATCATCTTCTGGACATTGTTCGGTTGGGAGCTGGTCGCCGCCACCGCTGTTACCGTGGTCGCATTTATCTGGATCACCCAGACCATTACCGAGTGGCGCGTAAAATTACGCAAGGAGATGAATGATCTTGATGGGCAGGCCATGGGCCGCGCGGTCGACAGCCTGTTAAATTACGAAACAGTCAAATATTTCGGAGCAGAGGCGCGCGAGCAGAGCCGGTATTCCAATTCCGCCACTTCCTATGCCGAAGCCGCGATCAAGACCGAGAATTCGCTCGGCCTGCTTAACATTGTGCAGGCCAGCATTCTCAACCTGATGCTGGGCGCGGCGATGGCATGGACGATATGGGGTTGGTCCACGGGGAAATTCACCCCCGGCGATCTGGTGCTGGTGAACACCTATCTGATGCAACTTTTTCGGCCGCTAGACATGCTGGGCTGGGTTTATCGCTCTATCCGGCAGGGCCTCATAGACATGGCAGACATGTTTCGCCTGCTCGATACGACGATGGAAGTGGAGGACGCACCGGGCGCACCGGCTCTCATAGTCCGTCGCCCTACGGTGACTTTCGAAGATGTCAGCTTTGGTTACGAAAAGGACCGCCGCATCCTCCACGGTCTCAGCTTTGAAGCGCCTGCGGGGGCCAGCGTGGCGCTTGTGGGGCCTTCGGGTGCGGGCAAATCCACCATTGGGAGGCTGCTATTCCGTTTCTATGATCCGTGGGAAGGGCGCATTTGCGTGGACGGTCAGGATATTGCCAAGGTAACGCAACAATCCTTGCGCGCGATGATCGGCATTGTTCCGCAGGATAGCGTCCTTTTCAACGAAACCATCGGCTACAACATCGCTTATGGCCGCGATGAGCCTGCCCCGGATGACGTGAGATTGGCGGCGAGAGATGCTGCAATCCTGCCCTTTATCGAGGCAATGCCGCAAAAATTCGGAACGCAGGTAGGCGAGCGCGGCCTCAAGCTTTCAGGTGGTGAAAAGCAGCGCGTGGCCATAGCCAGGACGCTACTGAAGGATCCGCCAATCCTGTTGCTTGACGAGGCAACAAGCGCGCTGGATTCACGCACAGAGCAGGACATTCTTGCAACGTTGAAACGGGTAAGCGCGAACCGCACGACCATCGCCATTGCGCATCGGCTTTCAACCATTGCCGATGCCGATATAATCAATGTGATGGATGCCGGACGCATCGTCGAACAGGGCAAACACACACAATTGCTGCGGCTCAATGGACTTTATGCGGAAATGTGGAATCGCCAGCAAAATGAGGAAGACGAGACTGTAGCTGCTGAATAAGAACCGGTATGATTCAACCATCGGGCAGTAACTTGATTTGTGCAGTGCAGCATGTAAAGCAGCAATCGAGACCCATTCCCGTGCTGCCCCGGCGGCTCGCGCACAACAACTGGACATGACCATGATCGACACAGCCGCGTTGAAACGCGACTGGCTCACCAATCCGCGTGCCGAAATCCTAGCCGGTATCGTGGTGGCGCTGGCCCTGATTCCCGAAGCCATCGGTTTTTCCATCATCGCCGGTGTTGATCCACGTGTGGGCCTTTACGCTTCCATCTGTATCGCGATGGTCATCGCTTTTACAGGTGGCCGACCCGGAATGATCTCCGCCGCGACTGCCGCCGTGGCCGTAGTTGTTATCCCACTGGTGCGCGATTACGGGGTGGAGTATCTCTTTGCAGCGACGATATTGATGGGTATCATCCAGCTGATTGCGGCTGTCCTGCGGCTCGATCTGCTGATGCAATTCGTGTCGCGATCGGTGATTACCGGATTCGTCAACGCTTTGGCGATTCTCATCTTCATGGCGCAGCTGCCGCAACTTGACTGGACCAATGAAGGCGTCAACTGGATCACCTATGCGATGGTGATCGGCGGCCTGGCCATCATCTACCTGCTGCCCCGCTTGACGACCGCAGTGCCCAGCCCGTTGATTGCGATCATTGTGCTTGGCGCGCTGTCCATCAGTCTGGGTTTCGAAGTCAACACAGTCAGCGATATGGGTGAACTGCCCGAAGGCCTGCCCTATTTCATCATTCCCGATGTGCCGCTGACCTGGGAAACACTGCGCATCATCGCCCCATATTCCGCTACGATGGCGGCGGTCGGCCTGCTGGAGAGTTTGCTGACCGCACAGATCGTGGACGATATGACGCACACTGATTCCAACAAGCAACGCGAAAGCGGTGGCCAGGGTATTGCCAATGTTGTTGCAGCGTTTTTCGGCGGAATGGGCGGCTGCGCGATGATCGGCCAGTCAGTCATCAACGTGACCAGCGGCGGTCGTGGGCGCCTGTCGACATTTACAGCAGGTGTCACCTTACTGGTGCTACTTGCCGCGCTTGGCCCGATCGTGGGCCAGATCCCCATGGCAGCACTGGTAGCAGTGATGATTATGGTGAGCATCGGCACGTTCAGCTGGAATTCGATCCCCAATCTCAAATACCACCCGTGGCAAAGCAGCGTCGTGATGGTCTCGACGGTCGTCGTCGTCGTGGCGACCCACAATCTTGCCCTGGGCGTCCTGATTGGCGTTCTGCTCAGCGGCATCTTCTTCACCGGCAAGGTTCGAAGCATGTTTGGCGTCACACGCGTCCGGGATGAAAACGTCGCGACCTACACCATCACCGGGCAGATTTTCTTCGCCAGTGTGGACCGCCTGTCGCAAGCCTTCGGTCGTGAAAGTGAACGCCCAGACCCGGCAGACCATGTAGTGATTGACGTGTCCGGCGCGCATTTCTGGGATATTTCAGGCGTTGGCGTGTTGGACAAGGTTGTCGAACGCATGCGCATGAACGGTCGGAGCGTCCAGGTCGTCGGGCTGAATGAAGCGAGCGCCGATCTGGTCGACAAATTTGCACTTACCGACAAAACGGGTGTCGAAATCGGACTGGCGCCGCATCCCTGAGAAAGGCGCGAGTTTGGACACTGCCGGAATGCCCTCTCGCACAAGCTCAAACCGCAATGATAGGCTCGAACGCCGCGCATTAGCGGTCGCAATTCTAGCGAAAATCTCTAGGTTCGTCTGATGGACTGGACCTCACTAAGCCGCGAATTCGTTACCCTTTTCGTGGTTGTGGATCCGTTCGGCACGATCCCGGTTTTCCTCTATGCGGTTTCGCGCGTTCCCCCTCACCTGCACAAGCTTTTCGCCCTGCGCGCAGTGCTTATTGCCGCCGCTGTATTGCTGGTGTTTCTGGTCGGTGGGCAGATACTTCTGGAGGCATTGGGCCTTCGGCTCGGCTCTTTTCAGATTGCCGGGGGTATCATTCTCTTTCTCTTCGCGATGACGATGATCTTCGGAGAATCCAAGGCGCAGATTGAAATCGCAGAGGCCCGGAAGGACGAGGATGACGAGCATCTGTCGCAAGCGGTCTTTCCGCTGGCAATGCCGTCAATCGCCTCGCCCGGTGCCATGCTCGCCCTCGTCATCCTGACAGAAAACAGCTCAAATTCATGGAGCGAGCAGGCGGTCACCGCAGGGCTGCTTCTCGTCGTGCTCGCAATTACGCTGCTGCTGCTGCTTGCAGCCAGCCTCATTCACCGTGTCATCGGCGATACAGGCACCTCTGTCATTTCGCGCATCATGGGTATCATCCTTGCCACGATAGCGATTGATGCAATCTTCGGCGGCTTTGATGCGCTGGGCATATTGGAACTGACACCATCAGCCAGCCCCGGCACACTGGTGTCCTGAAACGAAGACCCAGCGGCTGTCTACAAGATATATTTCGACAGGTCGGCGTCACCTGCCAATTCACCCAGCCGTTCACGCACATAGGCTGCATCAACGCTCACGCATTCACCCTTGCGATCTTCAGCTTCAAAGCTGAGTTCCTCGAACAGTTTTTCCATCACTGTTTGCAGGCGGCGCGCGCCGATATTCTCGACGCTTTCGTTCACCTGTGCCGCGATCCGGGCAACTTCGGTCACGGCATCGCCTGTCATGTCTATGGTCAGCTGTTCAGTGCCCAATAGCTCACGATATTGAGTGACCAGATTGGCCTTCGTTTCGGACAGGATGCGGACAAAATCCTCCTCTGTCAGCGAGCGCAGCTCAACACGGATCGGCAGACGGCCCTGCAATTCGGGCAGCATGTCGGATGGCTTGGCCACGTGAAATGCACCGCTGGCGATGAAGAGCACATGGTCCGTTTTCATCGGACCATATTTTGTGGCAACCGTGGTGCCTTCAATCAATGGCAGAAGGTCCCGCTGCACGCCTTCGCGGCTGACGGAGGCGCCGCGCCCATCACTAACCGCGATCTTGTCCACTTCGTCCAGAAAGACGATACCATTGGTCTCTGCATTGGCGAGTGCCACGCGGGCGACATCGTCCTGGTCCATCCGCCTTTCGGCTTCTTCGTCCACTAGCTTGTCCCAGGCATCGGGGACCTTGAGTTTCTGTCGCTTCTTGGGCGGGCCGCCGAAGGCCTTGCCCATCATCTCGGAAAGATTGATCATGGTCGCGCCGCCGCCCATGCCGGGGATATCCATCTGCATGCCCGATTGCTCGGCCACTTCGATTTCCACCTCGGTATCATTCATGGAATCTTCGGTAATCCGCTGGCGAAAGCTCTGGCGCGTTGCCTCACTGGCGTTCTGGCCGACCAGCGCATCAAGCAGGCGTTCCATCGCCGCTTCGCTGGCCGCTTCGCGCACTACATCGCGGCGGCGGTCCTTCTCCAGCCGGATTGCCTCTTCCACCAGATCACGGGCAATCTGTTCGACATCGCGCCCAACATAACCGACCTCGGTAAATTTCGTGGCTTCCACCTTGACGAAAGGTGCCTCGGCCAACTTGGCCAGGCGGCGGCTGATTTCCGTCTTGCCGCAGCCGGTCGGGCCTATCATGAGAATGTTCTTGGGCGTTACCTCATCGCGCAAATCAGATGCGAGACGCTGGCGCCTCCAACGATTGCGCAGGGCCACGGCCACGGCGCGCTTCGCTTCTTTCTGGCCAATAATGTGTTCGTCGAGTGCGGCGACAATCGCCTTGGGGGTAAGATGATCCATGAACGCTTTCTATTCGGTCAAAGGGCCGGATGGGTCGATTGTGCGTGTGCCCAATCATTTGGCGAGCCTGGCCACTGGTTCAAGCCCCGAAAGCAGCTCAGACACCCGATTGCTGTGACAAGATGTCGCCATGATGCGTCACACCCAGCCATATATTCAGCCAGCGGGTCATCGCCCTTTCAACATGGGCAAAGAACAGCCAGCTCAACGCAGCAGTCCCCGCGAAGGCGCTGAGCAAATAGGCCCACGCGCAGCCGACATAATGGGCTTTCGCAAATACCCACATCCACGCATGAGCGATCCGGCTGCAAGGTCCAGCGCGAGTGGCTTCAGACTGTTTCGAGCGTTACATTACCATTGGTGAAAACACAGATATCGGCGGCCACTTTCATTGCGTTTGTCGCGATGACTTCCGCATCGCTTTCATAATCCGCAATCGCGCGGGCGGCCGCAAGCGCGTAATTGCCGCCTGAACCGATGGCCGCAATTCCCGCTTCCGGTTCCAGCACATCGCCATTGCCCGTCAACACCAGCATCACTTCTGCATCGGCTACGATCATCAAGGCTTCAAGATTGCGAAGATATTTGTCGGTGCGCCAGTCCTTGGCCAGTTCCACCGCCGCGCGCAGCAATTGCCCGCTATATTGCTCCAACTTGCGTTCCAGCCGTTCAAACAGGGTGAAGGCATCTGCGGTCGCCCCGGCGAACCCGGCCACCACCTTGCCATCTTCCCCGATGCGGCGAACCTTGCGCGCATTGGGCTTCATGACCGTATTGCCCATGGAAACCTGACCATCGCCCGCGATAACGGTCTTGCCGTCGCGTTTGACGCCGATGATTGTCGTGCCGTGCCACTGGATAAGGCCGTGGCTTGCCCTGTCATCTGTCATGCTGGCCGATATGGGCAAGACGCACGCCCGCTTCAAGCGAAGCTATGCATCCGCCCTTTCATCAGGGACCCGTGGGCGCGCCCGTACCGACCGTGCCGATATTGCCAAACAGGTCTTCCAGGAAGCCGCGTTCGCGGCCCAGCGTAGGCGTCGCATCACTCTCAGGATCAATCCGCGCTACCTGGTCTATTCCACTGCGGGTAGTAGAGCTGACATTGCCCGCAGCATCGAAATGCACGGCAATCACATTGTGTTGATCAATGCGCGGCTGACGGAAAGGAGCCTGTTGAGTCCGGCTGGTGACATAATACCACACCGGATCGCCGAACTGGCTGACCATGGTGGGCTGGCCAAGTGTGCCGCGAACCGATTGCTGATTGTCCAGTCCCGGCTGTACCGAAGCGACCAGTGTTTCATCCAGAATATATCCGCGGTGATTGGTGATCGACGAACAACCCGCCATCGCCCCGGTGAGCGAAATGCCCAGCCCTGCCAGCGCCGCTATCCGCACGATCGAAACCATAGTTAGGAACCCTTCGAAATTCACATGAAACCACCGGGACATGCCCTTGCGCGATTGCCTCGGCGCAGGCTGACCCTATATCAGCGGCAAGCCTTAGGGTAGCCTGCACGCAGGTGCAACGCGTTGCTGTGGGTGATCCATTGAACTTGCCATTAACAAGGGGCTGCCATGTCGATTTTCAAACGCCTTCTGCGCAGGCGCGAACACACCGAATTACGCCCGCTTTGGCACTCCACTGTCGCTACCAGCCGGGAGGAGGACTGGTATCTGGATTGTCTTGTGGAGGATACGCTCGATGGCCGCTTCGATATGATTTCGCTGGTCCTATCGCTGGTACTTCTACGCATGGAACAAAGCGAAAGGCTCGGCCCCAAGACCGGACAGCTGACAGAGTTGTTCATTGCCGACATGGATCGCCAATTGCGCGATTCGGGTGTGGGCGATCTCAGGGTGGGCAAGAATATGGGCAAGTTGATGAGCGCGCTGGGCGGACGGTTGGGCAGTTTGCGTAGCGCCCTGGCCAATCCCGAAGATGCCGAACTGGCTGAAGTGCTGGCGCGCAATATGCGGCTGACGGATGAAGATTCCCCACCGCTCGCGCTCGCCGCTCGCGCGCGTGCGCTGAACACAGATCTTGCCGAGGTGAGCGATGATGCGCTTCTTGCCGGGACGTTGCGCCCGTGAGTGACGCGATTGAGTTCTCCCGCCCGTTCGACCTGCGCGGAATAACGGTTCGCCCTGTTCACATTGAAGCCGAGGAGGCAGAACGAGAAGCACTTGCCCGCCGTTTCAGCCTTGTATCCATAGGTAGGCTGGAAGCTGAACTGACTATAGAAGCAGAAGGCGACAGGATCAGTGCAAAAGGCAAGATGCATGCCAAGATTGTGCAAAGCTGCGCAGTATCGGGCAATGATCTACCCGGCGAATTCCACGAAGATATCGCCCTCCACTTCGTCCCGGCGGAAACGCTGGAAGTCAGTGAACCCGATACCGAGATAGAGCTGGAGGCCGAGGATCTGGACGAGATTGGCTATAGCGGCAGCAGCATCGATCTGGGCGAAGCTGTCGCGCAAAGCCTTGCGCTGACGATTAATCCTTATGCAGAAGGGCCGGACGCCGATGCTTTCAGACGCGAACAGGGGCTGCTGGAACAGGATTCGAGCGGCCCGCTGGCAGAGGCGCTCAAGGGGTTACTAAAGGAATAACCCGCTTGCCCGAAACGCCATCGACGCGAAAACGAGCGCTTCCTTCACCGGAAACGCTCGTCTGATCGAATGCTGCAAAATCCATTCGCGCAATGCCAGAGAGCATCGCCATTGACCAAAGGTGGTCAGAACGGAATGTCATCATCCAGATCGTCATAGTTGGAGCCGCCGCCCGCACCGCCTGATGCGCCGCCCGAACCGCCCGACGATCCGCCGCCTTGGTCCCAGCCACCTGAAGACTGGCCTCCGCCGCCGCCATAACCGCCACGCTGGCCGCCACCGCCACCGCTATCGCTGCGACCGTCCAACATTGTCAGAGTGCCGTTGAAGCCGCGCAGGACGATTTCAGTTGAGTAGCGATCCTGCCCCTGCTGATCCTGCCATTTGCGCGTCTGCAGTTGACCCTCGATAAATACCTTTGCGCCCTTCTTCAGGTAGTTTTCGACCACGTTGACCAGACCTTCGGAGAAGATGGCGACCGTGTGCCATTCGGTGCGTTCCTGCCGCTGCCCGTCACGATCCTTCCATGTTTCACTGGTGGCGATGCGCAAATTTGCCACCTTGCCGCCGTTTTGAAAGCTGCGGATTTCCGGATCGGCACCCAGGTTTCCGATAAGCATGACTTTATTGAGGCTGCCGGCCATTTCTCAATTTCCCTCTAGCGATTTCTATCGGGCTTATCGAAGGGTCGGGCGAGTCGCCACCCCTTCGCCCCATGGCTGTCCACAATGGCAATGCTGATGCGTGCGAAAAGCTGTCGCAACGCCCAGCTTCTACAAGCCCAGAGCCACCGCGCTCCAATAGGTTATCCCTGCGAACAGATAAGCCAGGCCAAACAGATAGGCCAACATGAAGGCGGGCCATTTCCAGCCATTCGTCTCCCGGCGGGCAACTGCGATGGTGGAAAGGCATTGGGGTGCAAAGACGAACCATGCGAGGAATGCGAGCGCCGTTGGCAAGGTCCAGCCTGCCTGCAGGCGCGGGATCAGGCGGTTCGCCTCTTCCTCTTCATCATCGGAATCAACGGCATAGGTGGTAGCGAGCGCGGACACGGCGACTTCGCGCGCAGCCATTGCTGGGATCAGCGCAAGGCTGATTTCGCGGTTAAACCCGATGGGCGCCATTACCGTATGCAGACCGTCGGCAACATGGCCGGCAATACTTGCATCAAGCTGACTTTCCCCCGCTTCAGCCTTGGGAAAGCTCAATAACACCCACAGGGCGATCGTGGCAGCAAAGATGATCGTGCCAGCGCGGCGCAAAAAGACCCATGCGCGTTGCCACAGGCCGATGGCAAGATCGCGCAGCGGCGGCATCTGATAGCGCGGCAATTCCATGATGAACCCGCTTTCGCCGCCCTTGGTAACGGTGCGCCGAAGCACCAGTGCGACCAGCATCGCGCCGATAATGCCCGAAACATACAGCGCGAACAGCACCAGCCCCTGCAGCCCGATTCCCGGCCCTACAGTGGTCGACGGTATAAATGCTGCAATGATCACAGCATAGACTGGCAACCGCGCCGAACAGGTCATCATGGGAGCGATGAGGATCGTCGTCAGCCGATCTTTCGGATCAGCGATCGCGCGGGTCGCCATGATACCGGGAATGGCGCAGGCAAAACTGGACAGAAGCGGAATGAAACTACGACCGGACAGGCCCACGGCCGCCATCATTCTATCCATGATGAAGGCCGCGCGAGCCATATAGCCAGATTGCTCCATCGCGAGGATAAAGGCGAACAGGATGACGATCTGCGGCAGGAAAACCACCACGCTGCCGACACCTGTCAGCACGCCTTCTGTCAGGAAATCACGAATTATGCCCTCGGGCAGCGCGGATTGTGCCAGCCCGATTAGCACACCAATGCCAGCGTCCAGCGCATCTGCAAAAGGCGTGGCCCAGGCGAATACTGCCTGAAAGATGACGAAGAGCAGTGCAAACAGAATCGGCGGGCCAAACCACCGGTGCAGCAATATCTTGTCGAGATGCGTGTGCAGACGGTGTTCGGGACTTTCAGAAAGGATCGCGCCCTTGGCGATATTGCGCGCTGACAGCCGCCGCTCCGGCAGTGTTAGTGCGCTGACTTCATGTCGCGCCGACAGATCTTGGTCATGCGCGCCCGACATCGCTTCTATCAGCGCTTCCAGTCCGCGCTTGCGCACTGCCACGGTGGAGACCACCGGAACGCCCAGTGATGCAGCCAGCGCCTCCGGGTCGATAGCCAGACCGTCACGTTCAGCAAGATCGATCATATTGAGCGCAACCACCGTCGGGCGACCCAATGCTATGACTTCCTGCGCAAAAACCAGATGCTGCTGAAGATTGGCGGCATCAATCACCACCACAAGCATTTCCGGCGTCGCTTCGCCGGGAAATTCGCCCAGCACGACCTGCCGGGTCACTACTTCATCCGGGCTGGCAGCATCAAGCGAATAGGAGCCGGGCAAGTCGATCAGCTCAATCGGCTCTCCACTCGACAATGCCATGCGGCCGCTTTTTCGTTCTACTGTCACGCCGGGATAATTGGCTATTTTCTGTCGCGCGCCGGTCAGCGCGTTGAACAGCGCGCTTTTGCCCGCATTGGGGTTGCCGACCAGTGCAGCAGTGCGCATCAGAGTCATATGATACGCACCCTCATCGCTTTGGCATGGCCGCGGCGAATCGCTACGACAGTCCGCCCGATAACCAGCGCAATCGGGTCCTTGCCAAAAAACACCCCGCGATGGGCAATCGCCACACGTGATCCTTCATCAAGGCCCAGCGCCCGCAGCCGCTTTCCCTCATCGGGCGCAAGCACGCTCCAATCGACGGAGAGTATTTCTGCACGCACAAGTGGCGCAAGATTATCAAGCGTGTCAGTATCTGTCGAAATATCGGAAGAGGGGTGGTGTATCACACAAGGGCTCGTGCCAGAGCTGCTGGCTTTTTGCAATCGCTTCGCAATAGTGAGTAGCGATTAATTCTGCGGGTAGCGCAACCGGCCAAGGAAACGCGCGACACTAAAATGCTCACGCTCGCGGCCTAGCAATTGCGCCTTGGCCTTTTCGAACTTCATCACGCCTTCGATGCGCCGATCCAGAAATGCGCGAGTCTCTACCTTGTCGTCGCTGTCATCGTTTTTCCAGATCGCCAGAGTTGCCCCATAAATTGACGCAAGGATCGCACGCTTGGAGTAGTGATTGTAGTCAGTGGAAATATCACCAGCCAGCCGCCACATTTTATCCGCGCTTGACCAGCCCTGCCGCAGCGCAGCGGGGACGTTCATCGGCATCGCCTGAATTGCCATCGCCCGAGACAGCGATTCTTCCAGACCGGCGATAGCTTCAAGGCGGAACCAGACCAGCGTGGCAATACGCTGTCGGATTGGCAAATTGCCCAGTCGCCCGTCGGCAAATTCAGCTTCCATCCGCGCATCGACAGATGCCACCCATGCATCAATCATGCCTATAGCGCGGCCTTGCAAACCCTTTGCGGGAAAGGCGAGCTTCGCCACTGCAAAATCAGCACCAAGGGTCTGCGCTGCAGCTTCCAGTGCCGCTTCGCTCCAGCCATCAAACATGGCCGACAGCGCAATCTGCGGGGCGAGCGCAATGCGCAACTCATCAAGCGTCAGATCCGCTATAGCTGCACCAGTTTCAGCCATCAGAACTCAGGGCCGTAAAGCCGGCCACCATTATTGCTGTCATTGCCTTGTTCATTGGCGTTGATGGCAGTCATGATGCGGGGCGGAGCGCCCGGTTGCCGCGCGTAATCGCGCGCGCTGCGCCCGGTGTTATCCGTGCGGTCAGGATTGGCGCCGCCGGCCAGAAGGATTTCAATCAGCTCGATATTGCGCGCATGGACAGCCGAGATCAGCGGAGTTTCCCCTGTCTGATTGGCAATATCGACTTGCGCGCCGTGACTGAGCAATGCCTCAGCCCCTTCGCCAAAGCCGATTTCCGTCGCGATGATCAGCGGCGTGCGCCCGCGATTGTCGGCAATGTTAGGATTGGCACCTTCCTGCAGCAACCAGCGTGTCCATGTAACGTCGCGACGGGCGATGACGATGTGAAGTCCGGTCTCCCCACTGGTGATATCGCGCGAGTTGACCACAGTGGAGCCGGGCTCTCTCAGCAAATCGGTCGCCTCAGTGCCTTTGCGCTCCTTCACCGCTTCAAGAAACTGGTAGCCTTCGGAATATCCCTGCGCTGCAGCGGGAGCGGAAAAAACCAATGTGCAACCGACAATGGCCATGATGATATTGCGAAAAGCGACGAGGGCCACCCCATTCTCCTGTTCTGTAGATTTTGGCGCAAAAGCCCCTGCGAGTTTGTCTGCGCACCTTGCTTACATGGCGTTAGCAGAGCATGAACGTTTCGTCATGTCTGCCAATTTCAAGCTGTTCGCCAGTCTTTTTGCACCGCTTCTCCTAGCCGCGTGCGGAAATGCCCCCTCTGATAACCCCATGCCTGCGCCCCCCCTGTATGATTCAGCTGTGGTCGGCGGATTCGACCTAGTGGATACACAAGGCAAGCAAGTCCTTGACAGCGATTTTGCCGGAAAATATCAGATGATATATTTCGGCTATGCCTATTGCCCTGATGTATGCCCCTTTGATGTGCAGCGCATGATGCAGGGTTACAATCTGTTTACGGCGGAACATCCCGATCTTGCCGGTCAGATCCAGCCGATTTTCATCACCGTAGACCCAGATCGCGACACGCCCGACGTCGTGGCCGAATTCACTGCCAATTTTTCCGAAGATCTCATTGGCCTGACCGGCTCGGCTGAGGCTATCGAGGCGGCGGCCGCCAATTATTTCGCCTATTATGAGAAGCTGGAGGAGAATTCGGAAGGCGGCTATCTGATGGATCATTCACGGTCGGGTTATCTGGTTGATCGCGAAGGACAGCCCATGGCGCTGCTATCCGTCGAGGATTCGGCGCAGGTCGTTGCAACGGAACTGGAAACATGGGTGCGTTGAGGGACCGCTTCTGGGAACTGGAGCTTGATGCGCTGACCCGCCCGGAATGGGAGGCATTGTGCGATGGTTGCGGGCGCTGTTGCCTGCACAAGCTGGAAGATGATGACACTGGCGAAATCGTGGAAACCAATGTCGCGTGCAAACTGCTGGATACCGGCACTGCGCAATGCCGCGATTATCGCCACCGCAAGGCTTTCGTACCTGATTGCCTGCGCCTGACACCGCGCCTGGTAAAAGAAGTGCCGTGGCTTCCCGCCAGCTGCGCCTATCGCCGCCGCGCCGAAGGAAAGCCGCTGCCGGACTGGCATTATCTGCGCACCGGCAGCCGCGATGCTATGGTTGAGGCGGGTGCATGTGTCGCGGGAAGGTGCATCAGTGAAACGGTCGCGGGGCCGCTTGAACACCATCTTGCCGATTGGGATACGCCGTGATCGATTGGCTGCGCGACGATCACCGCGATCCAAGCATAGATGTAGCCGGATGCACATTGCCTATCGCCATTCGCCGCCATCCCCGTGCGCGAAGGCTGACCATGCGACTTGCCCCGGATGGCAGCGAATTACGCATCACCATGCCTAAATGGGGCCGCACCATCGATGCCATCGCCTTTGCCAATGCGCGAATCGAATGGATCGAACGGCAGCTTGGCAAGTTGCCCGAAAGCATCCTTGTAACCGATGGCGCCTCAATCCCTTTTCGCGGGGAAAATCTGACAATCCACTGGCATGATGGTGACGCACGCAAGGTGCGCAAGGAAGACGGCCAGCTGTATATTGGTGGACCGCGTGAGAGACTTTCCGCCCGGCTGCAACGCTGGCTGGAAGCCGAAGCGATACTGCTATTGGATGACGATCTTGCATTTTATTGCGATCGGGCAGGCCTGGACATGCCCGAATTGCGCCTGTCCCGCGCACAGCGGCGCTGGGGATCGTGTTCAGGGGATGGCAAGACAGGCCGCCGAATCAGGATCAACTGGCGTTTGGTGATGGCGCCCGATCATGTGCGCCGCTCTGTCGTGGCGCATGAAGTCGCGCATCTGGTCCATTTCGATCATTCTCCCGCCTTTCACCACTTGTTGTCCCGCCTGTTCGAGGACGAAATTGCCCGGGCCGATGCGTGGCTCAAGACGCAGGGCCGCTCACTTTACGCCGCCTTCGGGTGAAGCAAGCGCGCGCAAGCACTGGCGGATTGCCCGCGCCGAGCCTATCTGTCGGGACATGAAGGCTTTCCTGCGACGTATCTCGCCCAAGCGAGCGGTTAACGATTTTACCGATCAATGGCGGCAACCCACGCCGCATCGGTGGCAGATTCTTGGCGTCGCCTGCGCGGCAACCTTTGCGCTGTTTATGCTGTTGATCCCGGAAGGGGAGCATGTAGTCCCGCCTCGCCCCGATCTTATTTTCATCTCGACCTTCGATGAAAACCGCACAGAAGCACAGATCATCGCCGCCAATTGCGCCAATCAGGAATTGCAGAACGAATTACAGGCCCGGCTCGAGGAGCGCGAGGAATTGCGCCGTGAAATGTATCGTACACTTGGCCGCGCAACCTTTGTCGACGTGGATGAAATGGAAGCCCAAGCGGAGGCAGAGCGCGCTGCAACGGATGAAAGCGCGGACGGCCCGACAGAAGAAGAGCTCGCACTTACGCTAACGGAATATTGCGCACGTGGCGCAAGCTGATGATGCACGATGCCTGGCAGCAGCGGCTGCTCTAGCAGAACGGGCGCGGCCATTGGCCTCCCCCAACCCTGGTGTTGGCGCGATAATACTTGCAGATGGCGTGGTCATCGGTCGCGGCTGGACGCAGGAAGGCGGACGCCCACATGCAGAGGCCATGGCATTGCAGCAGGCAGGAGAGGCAGCGCGCGGCGCTGCGCTTTATGTAACACTGGAACCTTGTGCCCATCGCTCCCCCCGTGGGCCTGCCTGTGCCGACCTGGTGGCGGAGGCTGGTCTGGCACGGGTCATCATCGGCATGCGCGATCCCGATCCGCGCACAGCCGGAAGTGGCCTTGATCTTCTTGAGCAAGCGGGGTTGATCGTAACCGAAGCGGGCCTCAGCAGCGAAGAACTTGGCCTTTCAGGGCACATGGCGCAGCTTCAACTAGGCCGTCCACATGTCACTCTGAAGCTGGCCATGTCGCTTGATGGATGCATCGCGATGGCGGGGGGCGAAAGCCAATGGATCACCGGCGAAGCAGCGCGCGCGCATGCCCACCGCGAACGCGCGCGAGCCGATGCGATATTGATTGGCGGGGAAACGCTGCGCGCCGACAATCCGCGCCTCGACGTTCGCCTTCCCGGTCTTGCCCTCCGTTCGCCCCGGCGGATGGTGCTGACGCGATCGGATGCGCCCGATGGCTGGACGGCGATAAATTCCCCGGCTGGAATCGCCACTTTGGATGATGTCCGCTACCTTTTCATCGAAGGTGGATCAGGCGCGGCGGCTGCATTTCTCGCTCATGACCTCGTGGACCGCCTGCTGATCTATCGCGCGCCAATGCTGATCGGCGGCGGCCGGGCAAGCATCGGTGATATCGGACTTGGCGATCTTGCCAGCGCGCATGATCGCTGGAGGCTGGACGATACTCGTCAGTTGGCGCAGGACAGGCTCGAAATCTTCAATCGCAGGCGTTAAGGATCAGCCATGTTTACCGGGATTGTTACAGCTATCGGCACAATTGCCAACGCCCAACAGCATGGCGATCTGCGCCTGCGCATCGAATGTCCTTTCGATCCGGCCGAGATTGCCATCGGCGCTTCCATAGCCTGTTCGGGCGTTTGCCTGACCGTTGTCGACCGCGGCGGCACGGCGGGGGATGCGCATTTTACCGTCGATGTCTCGTCCGAGACCGTTTCGCGCACTGCCACGGGTATGTGGGAAGAAGGTGCGCGATTAAACCTTGAGCCATCGTTACGCGTGGGTGACGAGATTGGCGGGCATATCGTCACCGGCCATGTCGATCGCGTCGGCAAGGTGGTGGACTGGCAGCCTGTAGGCGGTTCGATGGAGGTTGTGATTTCCGCCCCTGCCCCTTTGGCGCCCTATATTGCGGAAAAAGGATCAATCACGGTCGATGGCGTTTCGTTGACGGTCAATAGTATCGAGGACAAGCCCGATGGCACGGTCCTGTTCACGCTCAATATTATTCCGCATACGGAAGAAGTCACGACTCTTGGCGAGTTGCGGCAGGGCGGGCAGGTCAATCTGGAGATTGATACGCTGGCGCGATATCTCCACCGGATGCAAATGTTGAAAACAGACTAATCGGCGCCAAGGCTCGCCACATAATCGGCGCGGCACAGCTCATAATAAAGATGGACGATTTCGCGGCCACCATGCTCCAGCCGTTCAGAACGGAAAGGCGCAAGGCGTGCCCCGATCTTTTCGAGCGCCCGGCGGCTGCGACAGTTTTCCTCTCCGGCGCGAAAATCCACGCGGGCGACGGATTCAAGCGCATGCCCCACCATGAGGCGTTTCATTTCACGATTGTGGCCCCGCCCCCAACAAGCGCGAGACAGAAAAGTGTAACCTATCTCCACCGATCCGCCATCGGCAGGATCAAATCTACGAAATTGCGAGGACCCGAAATTGCATCTGTGCGCCGGTCACTCACGACCAGCGCCCTGCCATGCTCCAGTGCCTCGACAAAAAAGTCGCGAAAGACAGGTTCCTGCCAGCGATTGGATATCGGATGCATTGCTCAGATTGCCGGGTCTGACGCGACGGCGAAGAGGCCATCCCAATCCGCGGGCCGAAGCGGGCGCAGATGCACTATCTGGCCCTGAAGCACTGGCTGTGCTGTGAAGCCATTGTCCGACATTCTAGCCAAACAGCCGTTTCAATAAGCTCCGGTCGGATCTACGCGGAGAGGTGGTATCGCCCATTTCGAAAAGGTAATTGGCCAGCTGCATCGCCTGATTGCGATCCATGAGATAAATCTGTGTCTTTACATCGTCTTTACTGAAAGGCGGTGGTTTAGCCACGCTTTGAACATGCAGGGTAACGCGGTCCCCCACAGTGGTGGAAGACCAGCCGACCACTGCTCCATAATCTTCACTTTGACTCTTCATCGCATGAACCTCCTTCCTGAGTTGAAAGGTGGTTAGGGGATTTTGCCAATCTATACCATTGTCAGTGTGTGGATGACTTCAGGCAGGCGTGTTGGCGGCCACTTCGGCCAGAGCCGATACAAATGTATCGATATTGCCCATGGTCAGGCCAGCCACGTTGATCCGTCCAGATCCCGCCATGTAGATCGCATGATCATCACGCAGCATTTGCACCTGTTCCTTGTTCACGGGCAGCATGGCGAACATGCCTTTCTGACGGCCCAATGGCTCAAGATCGACAGCGCCTGCATGGTTTGCGGAAGCAAGCCTCTCACGCACCTGCGCAATGCGGCCACGCATCGCGGCAAGTTCTTCCAGCCATTGCGCGGTCAATGCTTCGTCATCCAGCACCACGCGCACTGCGGCCCCGCCGTGATCAGGCGGCATCGACCAGTTTGCCCGCGCCAGTGCGGCAGCATTGGATACAACGCGCGTGGTTGCGGCCGGATCGCCGGTCAGCACGTAGAATGCGCCGACGCGATCACGATAAAGGCCGAAATTCTTGTCACAGCTATAGGCGACCAGCACTTCATCCACGCGGCCTGCCACGGCGCGCAGGCCATAGGCATCTTCTTCCATGCCGTCTCCCAGGCCCTGATAGGCGAGGTCGATAACGGGCAGCACCGGACTTTGCGCTAACAGCCCTGCAATCTCGTCCCATTCGTCATTGGTGTAATCAACGCCGGTGGGATTGTGGCAGCAACCATGAAGCAGCACGACATCCTTTTCGTCCGCATCGCCAAGCGCGCTGCGAAGGGCCGCCATATCGGCGCGGCCATTGTCTGCAGCATGCGAAAATCCGACCACTTCAAGTTCCAGATCGGAAACGATCTGTGCGTGGTTGGGCCAGCTTGGCGTGCCCATCAATACGCGCCGTGCACCGGCCCTCTTGGCCAGCGCCAGTGCCAGTCTTACCGCGCCAGTGCCGCCCGGCGTCTGCATGCCATCAAGCCTGCCATCGGCAGGGGCCGTATCGCCAAAGATATGCGGAACCAGGGCAGTGACAAAACCCATGTCGCCTTCAGGACCTAAATAGGCCTTGCTCGGCTGATCATCCACCAGCCTGCGCTCTGCACCTTTAATGGCCGCAAAAACCGGCGTCGCCCCATCGGCCGTGCGATAGACGCCAACGCCAAGGTCGATCTTGGAAGGCCGGTCATCGGCGTTGTAAAGCTTGATCAGCGCAAGGAGCGCATCGGGCGATTGTTGTTCGAGTCGTTGCAGCATGATGCGCCGCTCAATGCTCCACCGACTCGATGATCGCAAGGCTTCGCAGCGATCTATCCGTCAGCAAATCGCCAGCGCTCCCGCTTTCTGGCGAAACGACCTGCTCAGAAGGGCAGCCAGCGCTGTTCGCGCGAGAACCGCATATAGCCGGCATTGACGCCCAGTCGCAGGCCCGCTCCCACGCGGATCGGGATCATCACGACATCGCCCTTGCGCACATAGCTGGCGTGGAAGCCACCAACCAGATAGGCCTGTCCTTCACCTGCCGGATAACGTTCGTAAAGCTCATCCGTATCATGAAGGTTGTAGACCAGCACAAAGGTATTGCCAGCATTCGCGCCTGCATCCAGCCCGATGGATGGCCCGGTCCAGTAAACCGGCATATTGCCTTCTACCGCGTGATACATTGTGCCCGAACCATAGCGGACTCCCACTACGAACGCGCCGCCACCTTCGCGTCCGACGATATAGGCATTGGGTTCACCCTGGTCGGAAAGAATATCCTGGATTAGTCGCGCAAGCCCTTCGGCCCCTTGGCCAAACAGACCCTCTGCCGCGCCGATAAGATCATCCTCGCCATAAGTGGTCGGGCTTTGATCTGCCGCGGGCGTGGTATCCACGGTTGCGCTATCGTAGGTGGGGTTTTCAGGCGGCAGATCGATTGACGGGCGCGCCTCCTGCGTTTCGTAACGCTCGCCCGGATCATCATAATCATAGCTGCTGTTGCTGGGATCACTACTGATTTCGCCTGAAGCTTCGTCGTGCAGATCGCCGTCAATGATGACATCTGGATCGACAGTCTCCATCTGGGCGAAAGCCGGGGCAGCGCCAAAGGCCAGCACTGGCACTGCCAGCGATATGGCGGCAAGGCGGAAGTTACGGGCGAAATTCAAAATCATGGCCAGGTTTTCCCTTGGGTTCGGCAGACGCGTTCGCCCTTAAAAGAATCCTTTGCGGCTGAAGCAGCAATGAATAGGCGGCAAAACGAATCCGTTTTGCGCTGAAGCGAAGGAACGCCTTGCGACAGCGCGTTTGAGCGGAGCAACCGCCAGTCGGGCAATTTCCCTGCTCAACGCCTCTTGAAGCGCACGCCCCCCCTCGTTATAGCGCGCATCTTGCCGCCGGGTCCGGAGACGTGGGTGAGTGGCTGAAACCAGTTCCCTGCTAAGGAACCATACCTCTACCGGGGTATCGAGGGTTCGAATCCCTCCGTCTCCGCCACCTATACCATCCCAAGAGATCCCAGAAAGTCCCTGAAAGCCGCAGAATTCTGCGGTTTTTCGGCCTTGCATTGGAATCTCTAGTTCTTATTTTGTTCTAACCCTTCCCACACTTTCTACCCACCATTGTGGGAGCAGATGTGGGAAGAGAACCAGGATGGATGGCTATGGGAAAACTTTCCGCTGCTCAGATTCGAGCTCTCACTAAACCGGGCCGCTACATGGATGGCGATGGACTATCGCTGCTGCTCACCGCCCCAAGAAAGGGGTATTGGGTGCTGCGCGCGACCATAAACGGACGCCGAAGGGACATCGGCCTAGGGCCGCTAGACTTGGTGAAATTGGCTGAAGCGCGCGAACTCGCGATCGACATGCGCCGCGATATTCAGCGAGGCATTGATCCGATCGAAGAGCGCAAGCGCCAGAAAATCGAAATCCTCACGTTCAAGGCCGCCGCAGAGAAGGTCCACACGGAGCAGAAAGCAACCTGGAAGAACGGCAAGCATCAGGATCAGTGGATCAAGACGCTCGAAACCTATGCCTTCCCGAAGCTTGGCGACAGACTCGTTAACGACATTGAGGGACCGCTCATCCGTGAAGTGCTTCTCGATTTCTGGCTGGAAAAGCCGGAGACTGCTCGCCGCGTAAAGCAACGGATCGGCGTTGTGCTTGATTGGGCCTATGCAAACGGAATGCGCGCGACCGAAGCGCCGATGCGCTCGCTGAGCCGTGCCCTGCCAAGACAGCCCAAGCAGGACGGCCATTTCGCTGCGATGCCCTATGAGGATGTCCCAACTTTCTTGAAGCATCTGAACAAGCGAACGAGTGTCGCACGGCACGCGCTTGAGTTCCTGATCCTGACTGCCTCTCGATCGGGCGAAGTGCGGGGTGCTAAATGGGCGGAGATCAATCTGGACGCAAAGCTCTGGACTGTCCCCGCGGAGCGGATGAAGGTAGGAAAGGAACACGTGGTACCGCTGACTGATGCGACAATCGACGTGCTCGAACGTGCCAGACCTTACTACGCTGAATGCAGCGATCTGGTCTTCCCCGGTCGCAACGTCTTGCGCCCGATGTCCGACATGACGCTGCTCAAGATCCTGCGTTACGCCAAGTTGCCCTTCACCGTTCACGGCTTTCGATCTGCGTTCCGCGACTGGGCCGCCGAGAAGACCAGCTATCCCGGCGAGGTGGCGGAAGCGGCGCTAGCGCACACGGCCGGCAACAAAGTGGAAGCGGCCTACCGAAGGACCAACTATTTAGAAAAGCGACGGGAGCTGATGCGCGAGTGGTCGGGCTTTTGCGTTGAAAGGTGAACAAGCACTCGCGAAAGCACGGCGGCATTCGCCCCAATCCCAGCCGTTCTGCCTGTTGGTTCGCTGCCCCAAAAGCTGACACTTACTCGATCCCAGCGCCATCAGGCTGCTCCAGCAACCTGCGTGAAATTTGAGGCGGGTATTGGCTCCCACCGTGCCGCTCCAGATGATAGCCATCCTTTGCGCTGACTGCCCTTTTTCATTCCAAAGTTGAACCCGCGCCCCGCTACCCCCCAGCGTATAAATCTTACACCCCACCATACCGATCAGGGACAAAGGGGCGCCAAACGCTGTCGATAAGGGCACGCTCATTGATTGTTCGCAATGTGCGCCTCAGACAAACGCTCGACAAAATTCGGGCCGTATTTTGCTTTGAGCTTCTCTACGAAATCAGGCTCTACACTGCCGATGAAGGCTATGTAGCCGAGTAGCATTTGGTTTTCTTCGGCGGTGTTCGCACCTTTAAGCGCGTGATAAATTGCTGATCGTATATAACGTTTGCGATCTCTGCCGATCGTGACTCGGCCATCATTGGCCAAAACCAATCCGGTAACAGTTCGGCGATATTTCGTGGTCGCAACGACAGTCTTCAATGCGTTGATTGTCAGCTCAGGCGCATCAGTATCACGGATAATATCCTTGAGGATCCCGTCGACGGAATTGAGGTGACCAGTGCGAGGGGCCGAAAAGGTCAAATCGTCAGCATATCGCGTGTATATAATCTTTTCCTTGGCGAGCTCATCCGCCAATCGTTTGTCAAAGTCATGCAAGAGAACATTCGAGAGCCAGGGGGAGGATGGGGCTCCCATAGCCAATCGAAGTATCGAACTGCCTGGCGTGACGTGGAACATCAGGCGAGCAGTGAGCGCAACGTCTTCCTGATCCTCGAAAACGCCCTTCTCAGCGCAATAGGTCTCCCAATCCCTAGCGCGTATCGAATGGAAAAAATCTTTGAAGTCATACTTCTTGATGGGGCCAGATTGTGAATGAGGCGCCGCATTATCGAGAATTGACTTGCCCTTCCTGTAAGCGGTCGCGCTCTCATGGATGGGCAGGGCGTCAAGGTATTTAACAAGCGCACGTTGAAGTGCTTTGACTTCACGTGCCGGTTGCGAAATGAGCCTCTTGCCTCTCGTGCGCTTATCAATCGTATAGAACTTGTAGCTGCGCGGCGCGCGCGCGATTATACGCTCGACGTCGGCATCGCTAAGGCCAGTTTCGCTGGAGAGATGTTTGATGAGATCGCTCACGCCTCCGCCCCCGTAACTTTACTTATCGCGCGGAAACGAGGTTCGTCATGTTCCTTCCAATATTTGCGAATGTCCATCTTTCGGCGAGCTCTGTTCTTTGGGAGAGTCTCACCGAGATACCGGAAATTCACCGCTTCCTTGTCTGGAACTGCTACTAGGAAGTCGCGAAAACCCTTACGTTCCACAACAAGCCAATCGACCGATTTCGCGCAGAGGAGGTAGGATCGCAGGCGTTCTCTCGTGAGTGTGACGTGACCCCCTGATTTTCCTCCAAGTTGGATTAGAGTCCGGCCCTGACAGAAGGACGGACGAGATGAAGAGAACGAGGTTTTCAGAAGAGCAGATCATTGGCGTGCTGAAGGAAGCGGAGGCGGGAGCCAAGACCGCTGACCTTGCCCGTCGGCACGGTGTATCTGAAGCGACGATCTACAACTGGAAGTCGAAGTATGGCGGGATGGAAGTGTCCGATGCCCGGCGGCTGAAGGAGCTGGAGAGCGAGAACGCGAAGCTGAAGCGTTTGCTGGCCGATGCGATGCTGGACAAGGCGGCGTTGAAGGATCTTCTGGCAAAAAAGTTTTGACGCCCGCCGCGCAGCGGGAAGCTGTTGCTCATCTCCAGGCGTGCCATGGGATGAGCGAGCGGCGGGCGTGCCGTGTCATCGATGCTGATCGCAAGAGCGTGCGTTACCGTTCCACCCGGGACGATGACGTCGATCTGCGTGAGAAGCTGCGCGAGCTGGCCAACCAGCGTCGCCGGTTCGGCTATCGCCGTCTGCATATCCTGCTGCGCCGGGAGGGGATCATGATCAACCGCAAGAAGACCCAGAGGCTCTACCGTGAGGAAGGCTTGGCGGTCAGGCGACGACGTAGCCGCAGGCGTGCTGTTGGCACAAGGGCACCTGCTCCGGTTCTGGCGCTGCCGAACCAGCGCTGGAGCCTGGACTTTGTTCACGACCAGATGGCTTCGGGAAGACGGTTCCGGGTGCTCAACGTGGTCGATGACGTGACCCGGGAGTGCCTGGCAGCGGTGCCGGACACCTCGATCTCTGGTCGCCGTGTCGTTCGCGAGCTGACCGCACTGATCGAACAGCGCGGCAAGCCAGGCATGATCGTCAGCGACAATGGCACCGAGCTCACCAGCAACGCTGTGCTGGCATGGTGCGGCGAGGTCGGCGTGGAGTGGCATTACATCGCGCCCGGAAGGCCGATGCAGAATGGCTATGTCGAGAGCTTCAATGGCCGGATGCGGGACGAACTGCTCAACGAGACGCTGTTCTTGAGTATGGCCCATGCCCGTGTCGAGATCGCGGCCTGGGTCGAAGACTACAATCGGGAGCGACCACACTCGTCTCTCGGTTACGCAACACCGGCGGCGTTCGCCGCTGAACTGGATAAGCAATGGCCTGCTTCGCTACGCCCTACGGGCTCCGCTACGCAGCCCATTGCTTCAACCGCGCTGATGCGCAAAACAACCGCCCGGCTCTAATCCCAGCTGGGGGAAAGCTGGGGGTCACGTCAAGTGCGATGCTAAGTTTCTCGATGAGTGCAGCGATCTCGTCTTCCGTTAGCGCTCCGAATTCTTGGACCAATCCGACGATGAGTTTGATCAGGTGACCAGGTCGGCCTGCATCGAACGTGGAGGGCTCTCTCGTTCTCTCCAACCTTGCGCGTAGTGGGGGGTCGAGCTGATCTCGGAAATTATCGAGAGAGATGCCCGCACAGCTATTTCCGACAATGCCTACCGCCTCATCTTCCAACACAAACACGGACGCCTCGTGCCTCGCATTCAAAAAACGTAGCGGCCCGAGGGTAATGAAGGAGTCTTCTTGCCAATAGCGATCACGAATGACGACCAAGATGCGCTGTGCGATCTCCTCTATGCTTGAAAACGAGCCGAGTTCGGCGAAGCTTCCTTCGCTTTCACAGAATAGAAGGATGAGATCGGTGATTTGCGCGAGATCAGTCTCGAATTCTAAAATGTCCTGATAGTGTTCCGCGAAGCCCGAATCTCTCGTTATATCCTCAGCTAAGATTACGTCGCGGGACCCTACAGCAGGGAATTGAAGCACCTTCAAGAATGCGTCGCGCATCGACAAAATAGCTTGGTCGCTGATGTCGCCGTAGGTGCCCCCACAAAGGAAAATGATCTCGGTAGGAGCTTCAACGTGGATACGTTCCACGCTGAAGTCATCCACAAACACCTGCATTGCTTACCTAAGCTCCGAAAGAGAGCGATGCGGAATCGAGTGGAACGTCCGTAAGGCGATTTCGCATCGCTCTCTTTCGGAGCCCCAATTGGTTCCAATGATATGAGATTCGGCGCAGCGCCGAACCAAGCATCCGAGGATGCTTAACGCGTAAGCGGTTCCCTTATAATGACTGATCTTGCCATCAGCAAGCAGGGTCAAGGCTCGTTCTTCAACGGCATGTGGAAAAGGAATGGTAAAAAGGACAGGAGCGCCGGAGTGAAGCGCCTCTGAATCTTCAAGCCTCATACAAGCCGCCACAATACTCGTCCTGTCGAAACCAAGTGCGTCGGCCGCATCGAGGAACTCGATAACGTCAGGCGACGCTCGCCGCTTTCACACTTCGACACGAATTACTGCCTAGTCCCTGAAGTTCTGCGAGAGTCGCTTGTGTGATACCTGCATTCTTTCGTGCTGCGCGAAGCAGGCTTATGGCGGCGGCATATCTTTCAGAATGTTGTCTGGTCACAACTCCTGATCAAGGATTTTCGCAGATACCCAAAGGCAGGGTTTTGCTCCGGATGAGTCGGCGCTATGCACCCGCTAGAAATTGGCTGACGACGGCCGAAATTGTTCGGTTCCTTCGGATCAGTCAGCGCCAAACTGCTCGCCTCATGATGACCATGAAAAAGATCGCGATAGGACAAAAACCAACGCCGGATCCTGCATTAGGACTTCGACGAGTGAGTGGATGGCAAGCGCGAAGAGAGGCGGGCGAAGAAGGGGGTGTCGAAGTAGCGCTCGCCGGCTGATAGGAGAGAAGTGATGAGATTGGTTGAAAATGACTTCGATAGGGGATTGGACCGTGGGGACGACATATCAGCTGTTAGAGAGCTCATTTCATCTTAGATACGCACAATCAGTTGTTCGAAGGCAGCTTTTGCCGATTTGCCACCAAAAGAGGATGGTCAACAATCGGCCCACTTTATGCTCTTTCGCTACAAGCCAATCTCGAACGGCTTGATCCGCTCCTTGGCTAGATCAGGTGCCTTCTCCCGTTCGACCTGCGGTTCCTGGTGGGTCGCTTGGACCTGACCCGCGCGCCGACCCTTGGCTGCCGCTAGGTTAAGTCGCTCGGAGGTTTCGGATGCTGACGTCTTCTCGCCTAGGTTGGTCGAGATACCTCTTCCAACCTTGTCCCGGTTGTCGACAATCAGCGTGAGCTCGTCTCTCAGGCGCGTGATCGTGACAAGGAAGTTGCGCTGCGAGAGCAGTCGCCGCTCGCGGCTGTCGAGCACGGCAATGCCCTTATCTGCTGTGAGACCCTGCGCCATATGGGCGTTGAGCGCGTAGGCGAGGTCGATCCGCTTTAACATCGGATCGTTCGGCTTCAGCTTATGCTCCATGCCGCTGGAGCTCGTGACCATCACGCCGTCCTGGTTGATCGCGGTCACTATTGCCCTGTCGGCATTTATCAATCCGCGTTTATGGTCGTTCGCCGTCCAACGGATGGCGTCCCCGGTATAGAGATCGAGATCCTTCTTCTCGAACAGCTGCAATATTTGGTCGCTGCCCTTCGCCGATAACCTCGCTGGCACGAAGCGGCGCAAGTGCCCTCGCTCATCGCGAAGCGTAACAACACCCTTCTCGGTATCGACGGCGGCGATCTCATGGCTTCCGCGCCCAAGCCTATGGCGCGATTGACGGCTTGCCACTTCGAGCACCATGCCTGGCGCGTAATTGCGCGCGTAGCGCAATTCCTCGCGTGTCGCGTTTACACGGGATAGAACCTTAAGCCTTTCGCTCGCTGGTCCGATTTCGCCATTGGCGGCAAGCCCTGTCTGGACTGCGGCATTGATCTCCGAACGCAAGCGACGACCCGCGGCGAAGATCGATGTGCGTTCGCGCTCGGCGGGAGGAAGAGACAGCCAGCGTTCCGCTGCAACGATTGCGCTGTTCTCCTGGACCTCGACGATGTGACCCTTGAGATGTTCCAGCGCATCACTGGTCTTGCCTGACTGGGCTGCCTGCTGCGCCCTCTTCAAAGGGTCTGAGCGGGCGCGAAGATTGTGATCCATGCGCGCCGTCTCTGTCCCGGCCCTTTGCGCCAGAGCAAACGGCTTCCCCGCTTCGACAGCTCCCAGCTGCTTTTCGTCACCCATCAGCACGAGGCGATCGACCTTGAGTAGATTGGCGACACGGATCAGCCGATCCTGGTCACGCGTGGAGACCATCGAGGCTTCATCGAGAACTAGAACAGTGTCGCGATACGCTTCGCACGCAGCGGCGATCTCGGCTTTGCCAGCGCAACCATCCAGCAACTTTCGATGTCCCCCGAGGAAGTGACGCAATGTCATCGACGGGATGCCGGTATCCTTCTCCAGCATTCGGACAAGCTTGTTCTGGACCCCGAGGCCGACGACCCTCTTTCCTTGCTCCTGCAGCAGCTGATTGAGTGGCCGCAACACGCTTGATTTGCCCGCTCCTGCCACCCCCTGCACGGCTACCACGCGATTGCTCGAAGAAAGGATCAATCGACCAGCAGCTTCCTGGCCGGCGTTGAGTTTCATCCCGTAATTGATAGACGCCGACGCTTGCAGATACGGACCCGCGGTCTCCGCGGCGAGAATCGGATGAACTGCGCCGTTTACCTTCTCGATCTCGGCCAACATACGGGTCTCCAGCGCCAAGGCATCAGACGTAGTCAGCCACCCTTTCTGCGCGCCTCGGCCGCGCAACAGCGCGCCCTGCTGCGCAAGTTGCCCAATGCGCTTCTCGACTGACTTCATCGTCGTCGGCAAACCGAAATCGAGCGATGCCTTGGCAAGATCTGTCGCGGTAAACGCCGCCTCTCGTTCGGACAAATGCCGCACCGCCGATGCAACCGCGTGAGCCGTCGCAATTTCTTCCCGGCCCTTCATATAAAGCCGCTTGGGAATGAGCGGATCCCCCTCCTTGATGCCCATTCGCTCGGCGACGCTGGCGATCATCGCCTTGCCTCGCTCGAGTAGTGTCGGGCGATCATTTGCCCGCTTCGTTGCCGCAACTGTCAACTCGTGCGAACGCAGCTTGGCGTCGCGCACCATGCCTTCAAGGTCGAGCCTCTGGTCCCAGGCCTGTCCTTCCCATTGGGCCATCAAGGCTCCGCGATTCACATCGCTTTGCTTTCCCTGCCGGGTTGCCAGCGTCGCCACCACACCCGCCTCAAGCCCGCCGCCGCGCCGTGCTTCGAGCACCTCCTGACGCCGCGTCGAAAAGGCCATCACCGCGTCACGGTCGATACCCTTGGCTTCGAAGTTGCCGTGCTTTCCGAATTCACCGATCCGGTAGCCAAGCTTCTCTACCTCGATCCGGAAGCGCGCCATTGTCATGGCATTGAGCAGCGTGTTGTGCTGCCACAGATTGTCGTTGCGTAGCGCTCTCCACTTCCCGTCCTTTTCCTGCGTCATGTTTGCGACGACCGCATGGAAGTGCAGGTTCGGTTCTTGGTTGCGATTGGTGTCGTGCTGGAACAGAGCGACGGTCAGGTTGTCGCTTGCGTGCAGCCGTTCTTTGCCACCCTTCTCGGTGCGATACTGGGCCGCATTCTTCTCTGCCCATTGGATGGTTTCGACGACCGCTGAACGGTACGCGTCAATGATCCGCTGATCCTTGCCGACGAGCGCCAGAAGCGACCAGCTCTTGGGCAGTGAAAAGGTCAGATCGGTCCCAGCCCGGTGGTACTGGCCGTGGTGCCCGATACGTTCACCATTGGGCAGTTCGCCGCGCAGGATTGCCTCGAACGCTTTGGCATCGACCGTCCCTGAAAGACCCAGCCGTTCGGCACCTTTGCCGACCCAGATCCCGGATCGATCAGCGTCTGCCTTGGTGTAATAATTGTCGTTGGCGAAGTAGTTGGCCGCACCACCAGCAGAGCGCACATTGGCAACAGAAAGCATCGCTCAGCGCCCCGCACGCGTGGCTGCCTTGCGCTCGCGATATTCGCGAATGCGTCGTTGGTAAGCGACCACAACCCGGTCCCGCAACTCCTTGTCCTTGTGAGTGCGAAGCCAGCCATCGAGGGCAATCTTGGTGAACAGCAGATCGGCTAGAACCTGATCGCGGAACGCCTCGTCTTGGGGCTGCTCGAGAGCCTCGATGACGGTGAGCTTCAGCCACTGGCTGACGCTCATATGCGCTGCCTCTGCAGCGGCTTTAACAAGGGCATGAAGGTCTTCGTCGACATAGCATTGAAGGGTAAACCGCACGGCGTCACCTGACGTTTGACCGCCCCTCCTCGGCCCAATGACCCCTCTGGATTGACATCAGGCTACGGCAGCGAGGACCTTGTAGGAAAACGCTATTTTTAGCCGTCAAATTAATAGTTTAGCGGCGAGCAACTCACATGTGAGTTGCGGATCGGGAAGTGACATCAGATGACATTACTTGGCGACAGATGGTCAAATGGCTGCGAAACCCGCAGAAATCCTCGCCTCCCAAACACCGGATCTCCGGGTACGGTGTGCTCAGTTTTCCGATTTCTTCGCCCAGTATCCAGTGACTTTGAGCGTTGTTTTTCGAGCTACTTCTGAGAATTTTTCTGACGGGGCGTGAGCATGAGTGATGGTGGCAAAGCGGGGGCATCCAGCTGGACACCCCCGCTTCCTTTCAACGCTGCATATACTGTCTGACAATGTGCTGGTCGTTCCCCAGAGCAGATTGTGCTGCGACCAACGCTCGCAACACTTCGTTGGCCTCTCGCCCCGAAGGATAAGGCCCGGGCGGTGGTAGGTTTGCACGGTCTAAAGGCTGGACGTCACGGAACCTTTGGCGCGACGCGATTTCACCCACACGCCCGCCATTTACGCCGAACCAAGCCGCGATACCGTGCTGCCGATCCCCGCGAGCTAGCATGGCTTTCACCACCGCTGCATCCTCCGCAGTAAGCCGGATTCCGCTTGATTGTGCTCTTCTTTCCATGAACACCTCCTCATGCCGGCTGGGAGAGCTTAAGCAGCTCTGTTTCGAATGCGTCGAGGGCCAAAGAATACGAGCCCTCGTTCTTGCCGATCTTCTGCGGATCGCCCGAATAGGCTTCGATAATCACGCGGTACTTGCGCACGATCGTGGTGAGATTGTCGCGAATGAACTTGGCAGGATCCTTCACCTTCCAAACGACATTGCCTTCACTGTCGGTCGTCATGAGAGCCTTCAGGCCGTACACCAACGGCATGATGAACCCGTCGGGATAGCTGTACTGCACAAGCTTCTGCGTGAAGGGTGACGTGGGCTTGCTGCGCATGTCACTGGCCATTTTTACCGATGTAAGCCGACCAAAACGCCCGGCGCCGTTGTCGTTATACGCGGCGGGGAAATCGAGGTAGATCAGATCGTAAAGCTCAGGCAGCTGTGCTGCGACTTTCAATGCGCTGCCTACGGCGACATTGTGCAGTTCGTGCGTATACTCCCCGCCGGTTGGCTTGGAGATCTCCGGATCGCTCATCAATGCATCGAACGCCTTGGTGCACTCGCCCTTGGACGCATAGATGCGCGAAGGAGCCGGAACGTTGACGCCGTCGGGCAAGCCCACAACCGAGAGCGGGATCCACGAAAGGGCGACCAGGTCGCGCACCTTCACCACCCCGCCATCGTTTGCCTTCCACTCGACCCGCTCCGCAATCTGGCTCGGCAAGGCCTTCCGCAGCTCGTCATAGAAGCCCTTCTTGTTCGCCTTGGTTTCGAGCGTTAGCTGCACATTGTTGTTGCGCGCCGCACCAATTTCGAGAAGCGAGCCGGTGAAGGCGTTCAGTACGAAATCATCCTCCGCATCTGCAGGCACGAGGATCTCGACCGGCACCAGAAAATCGAGAGGGCCGCCATCACCGCTGGGGTGCGCCTTCTTCAGCGCGGCGACCTCGTCACGATGCTCTGCCCAGGCCTCTTTGAACGCAGGCCAATTCTTGATCCGCTTCCATGCCCGCACGTCTTCCATGACCTGCTTGAGGACATAGAGGCCGATCGAGAGAGTGTTGTGCCCGCCATCGAGAATGCCCTCGATCTTGATGTTCTCGAACACCAGCTGATAGCGGTTCCGTTCCAGCGAACGGCATACCGCCGCAGCGATCAGGATGCCCTTAGTCTTGAATGGGAACAGCTCCGGCGTGCGCTCAATACTCTCTATGATGTCTGCCGTAACCGCACCGACCTTGGCAGAACGCGGATTGGCTTCCAGATCGGCGGCATCAAACAGCGAGAGCAGGTTGCGCGCGCGCACCAGCCCGACCAGACGCGTGACTGCGCCCTCGGTCTGACGATCGACCATCTCGTAGCGGATGATAAGTTCATTGGGATTCATACTTTGGCACTCCTATCCAGGAGGACCGTTTCCGAAAGGAGTTGGCATCCATAGCCAACAGAATGAGGGCGGAATTTTCCCTCAACCGTCACCGTCCGGCGACAACTCCATCCAGAACCAGTCCAGGTTCATGTCTCGTCCACCATCTCGGCGAACGCGGCTGGAATATCACATATCTTGGAAATTGCAATCGGGTGCGATTACCCGCGCTGCATAAGAACGCCCTTCGGGTCCGCCCAGCGCAGGATCAGGTTCGCGCCATCTTCAGTATCAATCAGTTGAGTGCCGAACGTCAGATAGATGCCGTCCATCGGATAATAGCCGTTATATTCATATCCATCATGGGTGGCGACGCAGCCCGATATGACTTGCTGAAGCAGCTTGTTGGCATCCTCCCGGAAGATCACTTCCCCTTGCGCGACACGGTCCATGATTGCGGCGACCTCGCGAAAGCATCGGGCGACAGCCATGCCGGGAAGAAAGGTGTTTGCCCCAAAGTCGATCGCCCAGCCGAGGCCGTGCCTATAGATGCGACGCGCATGCTTTGGAGCGTCGACAATAGACCAGGAGGGGTGATCCCACTTGGCGGCAGCACGAATGAACGCTTCTGCATCTTCACGTGGGACAGTTTCGAGCCGCGTCCTTTTCGCAGCCGCCCTGCTGGCGGAACGAGCCGAACCTGCCACGCTTTGCAGCCATGATTTGCGCAGCTCGACCAGTTCGCGAATGAAGGCCTCGTCGAGCTCGCCCGTCAGGAATTTGTGGCCGCATGCGAGGCATTCGCGGCCTCGTCGAAACCAATGCAGATCGGAGTGTCGCTCGTCCCGGACGCGCTGCGCACTGGGCGCATCGAGTTCCGTGGGCGAGATTGCACGGCAGACCTGAATGTCACTGCATTCCGGGCAAAATATCTTGGTCCCGCCTTTTGCCACGCCTGATTTTCCCTTCTTTGCGTTCGCTTCACATCATCACAGGCCGATAGATCTTGCCCGGTTCGATCAGGCTGGGCGAGGCGACGCCGCCTTCCTTGTTTGACATGCGCAGGCGGTATCCCTTCTCCAGCCAGTCGAGCAGGTCGGCAGAATTGGCGACCTTTATGTAGTCCTTCTCGAAGCGGGTCATCGAGACAACGTAGCTGCCGTCGCGGTGTTTGTGTGGGTAGAGCAGCATCCCTGTCTTGGGGCCGCGCGCGACAAAGGCGTGGAGTCCGGCGTCCTTGTCCGCGCTCATTCGCCCTTCTCCGCGTCGGTGCCGATGGCGAAGGCACCTGGCCAGCCGCCGTGCTTGTCGATGGCTTGGTCGATTTCGGCCATGATCTTACGGGTTTCGGTGAGGGCGGTGACGACGCGGCGGTAGTGGAGGATGTCTTCTTCGGTCAGCACGCGGCCCGGGCGAGGATTCTTGCCGCCCTTGCCCGCGCGGTCCTTAAGCCATTTGTCGCAGACCTGATAGCCGCCGACATGGAAGTCCCAGGTCTCCTTCGACACATCCTCGAACCAGCGGTTGGCGTTGATCTCGACCTTGCCGTTCTTATATTTCGGATAGCCCTTCTCTGCCTGCGCCTCGCCCGTTCCGGCGAAGCGGATGTCCGGATTCTTCAGGACCGGCTCATCCTCAGGCTTGAGCAGGTGGAGCGCGACCAGCCTGCGACCGAGCGGAACGAGCGCGGCGAAGGTGGCGCGATCCTTCGGGATCGGGATACGCGGGAAAGCTGATTTCAGGAACTCGGCATAGCGACTGCGATAGGAGGGCGCGTGGAGGAGCGCATAGATCCAGTCGAACAGGTCGCGCGGCCCGAAATCCTTCTCCAGATCGCCACGCCCGTCCCAAGGCTGGTCGAGCAGGCCGATCTGTTGGGCCTTGTGGTGCCGATAGTCCGCTCCCATACTCTCTTGCTCGCCGCGCGGAATACCATCGCTATACGCGACACCAATTGTAGACCCGACTGCATTGGCCCACGCGCCTTCAATGTTGGCGCGGCGATGCTTTTCTCCCGCAGACGTTTTGAGCCAAAGAGGGAACAGATAGTTCACTTCCTTGATCGACACGCTGTGGTGCTGGATCAATTCATCGAACGCGAAAACATGCTCCCAGCCCCCTGAGATTTCGGTCCCGCGAACGGTCGAAATGGCCGGGTTATCGGTTCCTATCATGTGCTCCATTACCTCTGGCCGGGGCATGCATTGAAACCCTCGCGAATTACCTGTGAACAGTGTCGCTCGGATGTCGAACGGACGATAGGAAAGGGGCACGATGTGGGCGTCTAAGCTCTTGAGTGCTTTGATGTCGTTCTGGGCATACTCAACTTGCCAATCCCGGGGTTCCTTTTTGTTTTTTAATTTGATCGCAATCGGAGACACCGAAACTTCGAGTTTCCAGTCATCTTTACCGCCAAGATTATCTCGCTCTTCCAAATGAGGCTTGAGGTCGAGTTTCCGAAACTCGTGCGCTGTGTCTCGCATTTCTTCGGTGGTGAACTGAACACACAGATCATCGTTTGCGGTAACGATACCGGCACTGTTTACACGTTGAATATCCGGCAGACCTTGAAGCGAATAAAACTCAGTCTGAAGTGGGTTCTCACCTCCGATCGTTGTCATCATTGGTGTCAAACGAAAGATCGGTGGGAGCGGTGTTAGTACACTATCGACCGCCGCCAATGTGTGCGCGTCTAGCCAGTCCAGCTTTCCGCCATCATTTTTCCCTTCGCCGACCTTGCCGAGCAAGTCCTTTTGCAGGATTGCAGAATCACAACCTAGCTTTCCGCCAATGGTGACGTTTGTGCCTTCTTCGATGGCAAATACACCTTCGTCGCGCGACCCATCAGCGGCGACTTCACGCTTGTTCACGTTGCCGTGGAGATCGACAATCCGCAGCTGCGGGAAGCAATCGATTACCTCCGTCCGGACACCCCGGAAAGTCGGGCTATCGAGCCAGCTATTTGAGGTGATGTAACCGAGAACGCCCGTTCCAGCTTCCTCGATCTGTTTCATCCCGAACGCGATGAACTTCACGTAATCGTTATTGAGCCATTTGGGGTTCTTCTCGCCCAGAGGCTCGCCGCGCACCTGAAAGAAGCGCTGGATGATCTCGCCAGCGAAAGTCAGCTTCCCCTTAACCTTGCTGGGGTTCATCGAATGGCCCTTGTAGGGCGGATTGCCGATTACGACAGTGAAGCAACCGCATTGCTTGGCTTCATTGGCGCGCTCCGCTTCGTGCGCAAAGGCGACTTGGCGCGCCCGCTCATCCAAATCGAGGTCACGCGGGGGCTGGAGCGAATTGGTCAGCAAGATATGGGCTCGCTCGTCCGAACCGAAGGTGTAGCCGGTTTCGACTAGCTTCAGCCCGATCTTCATATGCGCGATGGAGTAAGCCGCCATCTTCAGCTCGAAGGCGGTCAGGCGCGGAAGCAGGTGCGTCGGGACGTAGTCGTTCCAAGCAGCCTTGATCTCGGCGCTGGACATGTTCTCACTCTGCCAGTGGTCGACCATTCGCTTGTGGATCAGGTCGATCACCTCGACTAGGAAGGTGCCGGTGCCGGTCGCCGGATCGAGGATTTGAACGAAGGGCTCGTTCGGATTGATGTGCTCGGGAACGGTGATCTTGTCATTACGCGCGGCCAGCTCACCCCATGTGGTAGTATCGGCCAGTCCCAACGGCAGGTCGAACTCCGTCCGCAGCATCTCATCCACCCCGCGTACGATGAAGCCGACCACTGCGGGTGGGGTGTAGAAGATGCCCGCATCGACCTTCTGATCGCTGTCGTATTCGCCTAGGAAGTATTCGTAGAAATGGATCACCGGATCCTTACGCGGATTGCGGTTGCCGAAATCTTCAAGCACCCGATCCATGTTCGCGCGGTTAAGCATGTCGACCACATCGCGCACGCCGAGCTCGTCGAAGTCGAGCGCCTTGTCCTTGTCGCGTCCGCCTATCTTGAGGAAGTTGGCGAACAGTTCCTTCAGGAAGGGATTGGTGCGTGGCACCATGTCGGCCATGTTGTCGGCCACAAGGCAGCCTGAGCTATCCTCCGGCGTGATCTTGGAAATGCGAGCCGCCAGCATCCCGTAGCAGATGGTCTGAGCGAACATGTCGGCGAAGCCGTCAGCGTCAAGATCATGGATCAGGTTATTGCGGAATGCCTCCAGCATGGTCTGGAGCGGGCCTTTTTCGATCTCGCGCGCTAGCAAGTCGTTCACGGTGGCCCGAATATCGGTAGCGAGCGCCGCCAGACGCTTGGCCAGTTCCATTGATGTCGAGATGACCTCGCGATGGCGAACCTCGAAGGCGCTCAGCCACTGATTGCGCCATCCTGCATCATCAGCCGGATCGTCGGGCCATGCGAGCTGCTTCGAAAGCTGATGGCCGACATGGTCATTGTGAAGCTTGGTATCTCTGGCGTTCCAGCCGAGCACCTTCATCACCGGCAAATCGTTGGTGGCTGCGCCATCGCTGAAATGGACGAAGGCTAGCTCACGCTCTCCCGACTTGCCGAAATTGGCGGCGAAAATCAGGTCGCTCTTTTGCCAGGCCTGCCGGTCAACCGCCCCGCCGCGCTGCTTTACCACCAGCGCGCGCAGGATGCGGCGCAGGACCGTGACCGAAAGCTGCTTTTCCTCAAAGGAGATGAAGAACACGCCCCAGGGCTGGTTTGTCACCAGCGGGCGAAGCTGGTGGATCTCGCGGACCTTGGCGGTTTCCTCTTCCTTGAGGCCAAGTTCCTGCGGCTCGTATTCAAAGATCACATCCTCGAATTCGTAATCCTCATCGATCGGCCATTCGAGGCGATCGCGGAGCAAGGCCACGAGCTTGGGAAAGCTGTTTACGCGTGCAAGTTCTTCGGCAGAAATGTCCGGCATGTTTTGGTGCGATCCCTAGTTCAGTTCCATCCATGCGCGCAGTTCAGGCTTAACCCCGACGGGGGCCTGAACCTTACGCAGGAATGTCTTGGCGATATGTTTCTCGATCTTCGTGCGGATGTCGGACAGCTTCGGCTGATCCATCTCGACCAGGCGGGGCGTGTCCGGGCGACAGCGGATCGCATCGATGATGCGCGGGGCATCCTCGACGATCCTTTCGGACGCCACATCGTAGAGATACCATTGGACGTCGCCCGCCTCAGTGCTCCAGATATCCTCGCCCTCACGCTCGCTGGCCAACCGGTCATGGGCGGGGCGGGCGTAACAGAAGAAGACTGCACGAGTGCCGGGCTTGATGTGCTCCTTGCCCGAGAAAATGCCGTTGGGCATGGCATTGAGCTGCGCTTCAAGGTCGGGGAATTCCTTGATCAGATCCTGCCATTCGAGATGCAGTTTTTCATCGGGACTTTCCTGTCCCTGATATGCCTCGTTGAAATTGCGCAGATCCTCGTAGTCGTCGTCTTCTCGCAGCAGCTTCTTACCCTCGATCCCGAGCGTTTTGGAAATGCGCAGAGTCTTGTGAGCCACGCGTCCATAAAGGCGGAGCAGGTCGTCCAGATCATCAGGCGGCAGGAAGTTCCAGTAGGCGACCGTCCCCCGCAATTCCTTCTGATCGGGATGGTCTGTGACAATCCGCGCCTCGATCTCGGGGTTCATGCGGCGATCGACACGACCAATGCGCTGCATGAGGCGCACTGGGTTCCAGTGCAGGTCATAATTGATCAGTCGGGTCGCGTCCTGGAGGTTGAGGCCTTCGGACAACACGTCGGTCGCGACGAGAACGCGGATTTCCTTGTTGCCTAGGGCACCGCTGGAGCTCTCGTTGTAGTAGGGCGCAAACCTTTGAATCAGATCGACCCGCTTACCGCTGGTGCCGCTGTCAATCTGGCCCACCCCCTCGATCCCAGCTTCGCGGAGCTGCTGGGCGATATAGCGCGCGGTATCGCTGAATTCGGAGAAGATGAGCACCTTGTGCTTGGACAGGACCGGGTCCTTCGTGAGCAGCTGGACCAGCTTCTTGAGCTTGAGATCCTGCGATGGCTTGAAATTCTCCAGCTCGTTAAGGAAATCGGTGATCTGATCTAGATCCTGCAAGGTGTGGTCAAACAGCTTGCCAACATCGAACTTGTCCCGATCCAGCTTGTCCCATTTCGCGAGCAGCTCCGGCGAGACCAGATCTTCTTCATCCTCATCGCTAAAAAGGTCTTTGTCGGGATTGTGTGATAGCAGCTTCGCATGTTGCCGCTTCCACCGATCAAGTCGCGCCTTCTCGTGATCTGTCTCGGCATTCACCTCCATCCAGGCGAGAAGTTTGAAAAGGAGGCGCCAGCAAGATTGTTTGAAGGCATCAGCTGAGCTCTCGAAGCGTTTGAGGAAGTTGGTTCGGATCAGCGCAACGACCTGTTTCAACCGCCCTATTTCCAGAGCGGTACCTGCCTCTTCGGTATCACCCATGTAGTAGGCCAGAGGATTATAGACCCCCAAAACGAAAAGCGGGTCGCTTTTGTGGAAGGCCTCCGCAACCATGTCGAGCAGCTTGCCGTAAGTCTGGCGAACTGAATACTCGGCGACCGTGGGCTCGCGAGGCTCGGGAAACATTACTTCCCCGTCACCCTCGCGTCTCATGCTCTCCTTAACGTAGCTCCGGCTGCGCTGAACCACCAAAGCATCGAAGAGCGGGTCAGCCGCGAGCCTGATCGACGTTTCTGCATCGTCGAAGATCAGCTCGTCATCGTCCTTGCCGCCATAGATCTCTTCTTCAATCCTCTTTTCGAGCTGCCGGATGTAGCCAGGTAAAGAGTGGATCCCGAGAGTGCCGCCAGCGAAATGGTCGGTCTGCTTCTGCGTGAAGAGCTCAACCATGTGCTGGAAGTCTGTAAGACGGTTGTTGATCGGAGTTGCCGTGAGCAAAAACATTTGCTTGCCCGCCGCAATATCGAAAAGCTTCCAATAGCGGGACTGGCGGTCGCCGCTATCCTCTCCTTTCGTGCCGGTGTTTCGGAAGTGATGTGCCTCGTCGATGATGATCACGTCGGCTTCAGCAGCGACCTGCTCCAGCTCCTCAGCCATCTTGTCCCGCATCAGATCTGTATGACTGAAAATCTTGAGTCTGCTGTACCCCTTGAACACGTCCGGCAAGCGTTTGCTAAGCTCACGCTCCCAGACCGGTTCTTTGGCCGATTTGGGCACAAATAGAGCAACGTTCTTCTTTTCGTGGACTGCAAATCTCTCGATCAGCATCAATCCGATAAATGTCTTACCCAGACCGACGCCGTCGCAAAGGAACGCTCCGCCGTAGCGATCGGCTCGCTTGAGAAGTCCCCCATATCCGTCTTTCTGGTAGCGCGCCAAAACTGGAAAAATCCGCGAGCCAGACTGCTCCCATTCGCTCACGGTCTCCTCGTGTCCAAGGAAATATTGCTGAAGGGATCGAGAGTAGACTTCAAACGGGAGATAGGGACGTGTGTGTCTTTCGAAGGTCTTCAATATCTCAGGCGTGACATCTTCGGCTTCTTCCCAATGCTCTTCATACCACTCTTGAAGCACGGCAACTGGGGTGCCGGTAATCTGCACGTTGAGCTCAACATTCTCAGTCAGCCCCGGGAGGGTGAAATTCGAAGAACCCACTAGGGCTGATGAGCCTACAATATCCAGATTGGCATGGGTGATATACGCTTTGGCGTGAAATTTATCCTTCCGATAAGTCCGACATTCAATTTGGCCAGATCGAAGCGCCTCGACAATCGCCTCCGTGCCCGAAAGGAACGGGTTCTTCTTTTTCTCGGTCTCTAGGCTTTGATCCAAGCGCTCGGTTGCAGCCCGGACTGCGCTCTCGAAAGCTCTCTTCGTTCGCTTGGATACCTCATCGCCAAAAAGGATTCGAATCTTAGCGACCTTCTGCCACTCACTATCCAAGGCCAGAAGTGCACCGACCTCGAAATAGCCAGCTGCAATATCAATTTGCTTCGATAGCTGGCACCAATCGCGCATGTAGCGAAGGGCTTTCCAATCGTCAGCACTGTTATCGACGATGAAGAGCTCACTTCCGACTTTGTGACTCGAACGTTTCGGCAATTTGAGCTTCCTCTTTTTTCAACAAGGTGTGGGTGTGAAAGGCTTTTTCAGGGCATTTCCGCTCCATAGAATTACGAGACATTCCTCATTGGGAATCACCTTAAGTGCAGGATCTGCCATAAGTAAATTCAATCTTCGAAGAGTTTTATGCTGAGCACTTTAGCGCGGGCCGATAATGCTTCGGCAATTGTCGCGACAGCATCCTCAGGCGGATTGCCGGGCACCTGAACTCCCTGCTCAATCTCCTCCGTCACCGCTCTAGCAAGGTCACTTACTCGACGGCGAATGTATGGGGCGCCTAGCACTACCTCGTCCGCGAACCTCGCCACGCTTTCCCTGTCAAATTCATCGAGGGTCGCCGCGCGGCCAAAACGCATTGCGAGCTTGGGGGAGAGCTCTTCCCACATATGCGTGGCAACGAGATCGTAGAGCGGGGCAAGCACCACCTCGCCGTTCTCCCGGCGCAGCAGACTGTAATTCTTCGCGTGGGCATCGGCGTTGCCGATGATGAGATTGAAGATCGCGGCTTCGGCGAGCTTCAGCACTTCGCGTGCTGGCCGCGTCGCAGCGCTGCGTAACAGCGCGAAGCTATCGCGGAAAGTCGGCCCACCCTCCGCCGCGTATTTGCGGTTTGAGGGGACGCTAAGTGCCTGAGCAAAGTCTTCCTGATGCAGGCGTTTCGTTTTTCCCTCGACCGACATCCGGTCATAGCGTTCGACCAGCAGCAACGGCTTGCCCGCCACCTCGCGCCACTCTGCGTGGGCAGCATCAATGCCCACGGCGCGCGCCAGTGCGAGGCAGAAGGCCTCATTTGCAGCCAATCCGGCAAAGCGATCCGGTTCAGGCTTGATCAGATGCGTGGATGGTTCTCCAGGACGAGGGATAGCAATTCCACCGTCCGCAGTGAGCAGCACCGGCAGCTTGCTCTGTGCCCCTGCAAGGCTAAGCCTTGCGCCGCCCTCGCCTGCTAGCATGGGCACAGCAGGCAGTCTGTCCAGCAATTCGGCCAGCTCGTTCTCTTGGAGTGGTTCTGGAGTGGTCTCGGAGTGGTCGTGGAGCGGTTCTTCGTCTTTGGGCAGGAAGGCTAGAGCACCGGCAACATCTCCGCCCAAGGCCTCAAGCAGCCGAAACGGATTGTCGGGCGAAACTCCAAGCGCGCGAGCGATAGCCGTACGCTGGCTTTCCTCGGGTAGCAGTCCGCCAAAGACAGCCTTGCAGGCATGGTCTCTAAATGGCTTTTGCTGCTTGGGCATCGCATGGGAAAGCGCCGGGGCCGTTTCATCAGCCTGCCATTCAGGTGCATATGCGAAATGCATCGCGCCACCTTTGTCGATCGAGAGTTCGCCTGCCTGGCGATCGTCCCACCAGACCACCAGCGTATCCAGAATTGGCAGCGTCACTCCGCCTCATCCTTCTTGGGCGCGACCGCTCTACCCGCCATCACGATCCCGTCAGGCCGCTTGATTTGCAATTCACATCCCAGTGCTGAAATCACATCAAGAACCTTGCCCATCTGGACAGTGGGCTTCCCCCGCTCCAATTCGACGAGGAAGCGCAAACCGACGCCGCTTGCAGCGGCCAACGCGTCCTGTCGCAGACCAAGCTCCTTGCGTTCTTCGCGAATGATTTGGCCGATAGCGGCAACATCGAGCATGAGCACTTCCTTTCCCGAGCGGGAAATCTAGGCAGAAAGTCGATCAAATTCAAGATAATTTTCCCGAAAGGGATATTTACCCCTCAAAGAGCGGATTTGAAAGACATGCTTTCCCGTACGGGACATATTGTACGTTTCCAAAATTTCGTGACACTGAGCCTAAAGTTACTCAAAGTCCGAGGCCTAAATCGCACTTCAGGGAAGTCGGGGAACAATTGTGGTAAATTGCCCTCGAAACGCTTCGTATTTCCGTTAAACCACAAGCCGTTGCATCAGCCCACTTGCCACCTCCGTCTCCGCCACCTTCCTTCATAGGCCGTTGATTTTACGGTTTTTTATGAAGGAAAGTCGCGCCGTCCCACAGTTGACGTTGATAGAATTGGCGCGATTTCGGCGTGATTCGCGATCACTAGTCCGACTTACGTTTCCGTGTTGGGCGCTTGCCTCATGGCCGCAAGTTCATCGTCGGATGGAAATGTCAGGTCTGCGAATTTCGACACCCCGCAGTGCTTTGCTGTTACCGGGCCGAAGCGTTCGGCGATGGTTCGCGCCAAGCGAACGTCTTCTTCCAGCCCAGCGTCCAGTCCAACGACGACATTGTTCATCGGGATGGTATATGGCTTGAAGCTGTCCACTTCTTCCGGCGTGAGGCAGCCGCCGCCGATTTGTCCGTCAAAATCTGCGGGCTTCGGACCGATGGCGCGAAACTCGTTTCGTATGACACAGTATTGTTGGAACGTCCCCGGCGCACATACCGGGGATCAGACAGAGATCACAACGTCAGATCCTGCAGCTTCGCTAGAAACGGTAGGATAGACCCGCGCTAATGACCCATGGATCGAGCTTGTGCTCGGTTTCGATGGCCAGCGTGTTGTCCGCATACCAGCGTGCTGTGGTATCGACAAAATAGCGCTTGGCATCGAATGTCACGCCGAGCCCGCTTGTGCCAATAGCGATATCTGCCCCGCCTTGAAGGACCAGGCCGAACTCGTCAGACAAAGTGGTCCGCGTGACGCCCAGCGGGACGGTGCCCGCTCCTGGTTCGGAATCGACCCACCAGAAATAGGTCGCGCCGATACCAGCGTAAGGTTTCACCCCGCCGAGATCGACGTGATATTTCGCGGTCAGAGTGGCCGGAATGAGTTTCGCGTCGGACACCAGTTCCGCGCCCGGCAATCCGGCGGTCGCATCGACGTCGTGCTGTGTCATGCAACAGATAGTTTCGACCGAGAAATTGGGCGTCACGAAATATTCTATCGCGAGGGTCGGAACAAAATTGTCGCTCGATTCGGTCTGAGTGGCTGCGGGCAATCCCACGATGTCCGTTCTGACATCGGTGATCTCGCCATCGGGCGCGACATAGGTTCCCAGCAGCTTGACCTGGAGTTTCCCGACGTCGTCCTGCGCCATTGCAGGCGCCGCCAGCATAGCTAGCCCGGCGAGGGGTGCCACAAACAACTTGTTCATTGCGATAATCCTTCTCGCTGCAGTGATCGCACCGCGCGACCGAGGATTTCTGCAACGTCGGACACCCCAGTAATGGGCGGCTTTCCACCCTGCATTGACCTCAATCAAAGTTGCTCGGCGACACCAGCGTGGGCACTTCGGATGTTGTAATGAGCTTACAGAAACGTGCGCAGTTCTGCCGGTAAAGTTTGATCTGGCTCAATGACAGATGTCCCGGCAATGTCGCAGAAAGCCCTTATGTGGACCTATTACCCTGAATTGCTCGCAGCGCCTGTACCGCGTTACACCAGCTATCCGACCGCCGCTGAATTTGGCAAGATCAATGCCGATCTTTATCGCTCTGCTCTCCGCAACGCCTGCGGGGATGTTTCGCTTTACGTCCACATCCCGTTCTGTGAGAAGATATGCTTCTACTGCGGTTGCAATACGGGCCGTGTGGACCAGCGCCAGCGACTCGAATCCTACCTTGCAGCTTTGCACCGTGAAATTGAAACAGTGGCGAATGAATTGTCCGGCGAGGTCAATGTCGTCAGGCTCGCTTTCGGCGGCGGAAGCCCCAATGCGATTACGCCAGACGATTTTCGCGAACTGTTTGGCGCGCTGAGCAACTATTTTCCTCTACGCGATCCAACTGTTTCGATCGAACTCGATCCGCGCACGATGAGCGCGGAATGGGCAGCAGTCATTGCAGAATTGGGCATTTCCCGCGCCAGCCTGGGGGTGCAGACTTTTGCGGGTCATTGCCAGAAAGCCATCGGCCGCGTGCAATCCGAAGACTGTATCTCGCGGACCGTGGAATGGTTGCGTGATGCCAATGTCACATCTATCAACTTCGACCTGATGTATGGGCTGCCCGGCCAGACAATGCATGATCTGGAAGATACCCTCCAGCGCACCCGCGCTCTTGGCGCGGATCGTATCGCACTGTTTGGCTACGCCCACGTCCCGCATATCGTCCCGCGTCAGCGCGCAATCGATGATAGCAACCTACCGGACCAGAAAGCGCGCTTCGCCATGGCCGAACTCGGATATGCCTATCTTGTCGGCCACGGCTATGCACCGATCGGCTTCGATCATTTTGCAAGGTCGGATGGTGAGCCGCTTGCAAAAGCCGTCCTCGACCGAACACTGAAACGCAATTTCCAAGGCTTTACTGATGACCAGAGCGAGGTGCTGATAGGGCTGGGCGCGTCGTCCATCAGCAGCTTCCCGCATTTGCTTTCCCAGAACGAGAAGAACAATGGGCGTTACCGCATGCTTTCTTCACAGGGCGAACTATCGGGAGGCAGAGGGATCGCACGCACCCCCGATGATCGTTATCGCGGGGCCGTCATCGAACAGTTGCTGTGCCAGGGCCGTGCAAGGCTTGGGGCAGCATTGCTGCGCGAGGCGGCGGACCGGCTCGGCCTCTTCATGGAACGCGGTCTGGTCTCGATAGATGGGCCTTGGCTCAAGATACTGCCAAAAGGCCTGCCATACGCCCGCTCGATTGCCGCGATGTTCGATACCCATCGTCCATCTTCAACCCGCCGCTTCAGTTCGGCGGTGTAGTTTGACTTGGCTTTGAAGGTCCAGAGCCCGACACACTCGATGCCCAGTCGCTTGACCGAATTCGCGGATTCACCTGAGCAGCGCAATCCGATTGCAGTGGAAATTCCGTGTGTCTGCGACTAGCGCTCTTTCCTGCGTCAGAGAACCATTGATGTACGGTCCGTTCCACCTGAAAGTTGTGCCTCTGGGCCGAGAATAACGCGGGACTGCGCCATTACTGCCGCACCGCCATGCCATCGCGGTCATTTACTGCAAAAGTCCCACTATTCAGGCTTCAGGCAATCCATAGATGCCGATGCCGCTCACGTTCTCATGCGGAAATCCGCCAAGATTATGCGTCAGACCGATGGAGGGGTTTTCCATCTGCCGCTCCCCAGCCCTAAGGATCGAACGCGGCGTTGACGCTCAAGGCAAAGCCATTCACCGCTGTCCAAGCGAAAAGGAACAGGAAGAATGCGCCGATGAATGGCCATGATCCTCCAATCCTGGCCACATTATCTGCGAGCCTAACCCAGGCCGTTTCTTCCCGTTCTGCAACGTCGCCAACGTCTTGGCTGATCGGCCGCCGCTCTTCGATATGCTCGACGACACGGCGCTCTTCAATTTCACTCGGCGCACGACCGGGATGTTTTTTCGCCAGATCGACTGTTACGCGGCTTAGCTTCGTCATCTCCATTCCTCCAGTATTGCAGGTCGATGAACAGCCCTCTTTGCATATGCTTGGCGGCTACAGTTTCTCGTGATCACAAGTCGGCTTGGAAGCCGGACGGACCGGCATGTCGGCCCACGCCGTACCGTTCAACAGCAATCGATCCGTTCAGACTTGACCATCTAGGTAATCCAACACGACGTCCCAAGAACCAAAGCCGAGGAAGATGCGACCCGCCATCATCGACATCAGCAATGTTAGCAGAAAGCCCCAGACAGCCAAAACACCTCCGGTCATTCTCCAACTCTTCGGTGGGAGGCCTTGGGCAAGAAACATGATAATCCCGGCCACGTTGACACAAACGAGATTCACGAAGAACAGAAATAAGGCGTTCGCGCCCGCGTTCGGATAACCCGCTCCAGTATACATCCCGGCAGCGGTAAGCGGAGGGACAAGTGCTACGGCAATCATCACGCCGACAAGCGAGAGCGAGGCACCGCGGCTGAAAGCCAGTACGCCCGCTGCTCCGCAGGCAAGGGCAAGCGCCACATCGGCAGGCTGTACCAAGTTGCGATTCCTCAATTCAGGCACGAGCGGATCGATTTCGACGATGAGACCTACAAGCCAGCCTGAAATGACGACGGCAATGCAACCAATTCGAAGTGTCCAAGACGCCGATGCGGACTTACGCTTGTCAAACTGTCTGAGCGAATGCATTCTCTGACAAACGAAGAACCGGAAAATATTTTGGGGTTTTGCGATGATGGGGCTTGGACTGCTGCAGGCAAATACCGGAAGCGACTGCGTGAAGAAGGAGTTGGCCGGGGCTGGCCGCTTCGAAGCGGGACTGCATAATCACTCTACAGGAACCGTAATCAGCCTTCTACTGGGCCTTGGGAACCTGTTCTTTTCGTAAGTGCCCTATTGGGCCGTGGCGCCTGCCCAAGTTCAGGTATTTCCGATGCAAACCTATCGTCGTGTCATGTTTACGCCCGCCGCGCATTTGCTCCGTTATCTTTTGGATATACGGACGCTTATCGCACAACGGGCGTAAATCATTTTTAAGACGCTCTTGAAACGCATTTTACTGCCTTCAGAAGGATCCTAATTCAGCAGTCAATACTCGTAGGACAACGTCACCCCATAGGTTCTCGGTGAGCCGAACGTGCCGAACGCTATACGGCCACCACGCTGGCTATAGACGTGAGTCCGATAGGCTTCATCAGTGAAGTTCTTAACCCAGCCTTGAATTTCCCATACCCGATCAGCACTTTGCCAGGCGATCCAGGCATCTGCGAGAGTGTAAGAAGGCAAGACATCGAGCGGATTATTATCGGCATTCGTGAAAACATCGCTCTGATATCGGGCATTGAGGTTAGCTGTAATCGTCGATCCAGAAGCGAGCTCCTGAGAAACCTGAACGTAGGCACTCCAAGAATGTTTCGGAGCCTGACGCAGACGGTTATCGGAGAAGTCGCCGGATCCGCTGATATCGGGCGTTCCGAAGAAGTTCTTATATTTGGCATCAAGATAAGCGTAGGTTCCGCCGAACTCCAAGAAGTCGACCGGTTGAGCAGTAAGTTCGACCTCGACACCCTTGATCGTAGCATCAGACGCGTTTTCGGTGATAAACTCACCAAAACCGGACGTCGGCGGCTGGAAGAACCGTGTGACCTGCAGATCCTTGTAGTCAAGGTAGAATGCGGTCGTGTTCAACCTGAGCCGGCGGTCCAACAGGTCCATTTTCGCACCCAATTCATAATTGGTCGCTTCTTCTGGTTCAAATGCTGTCGTCGCGCGCTCCGCAGTTGTTGCGGTTCCTGTAAAGCCCCCGCTCTTAAAGCCGGTTGCAACCGAACCGTAGACCATGATGTCGCTCGTGGGGCGGAATTCCGCACCAATCCGCCATGAGAAGTTGCTCCAGCTGTCTTCGCCGCGGGTCTCTGGGAACGGACGAAGGATGAGAAGCACATTTGGTGACGTGATTACGTCGTTCGACGCGATGATTCGCTTTTTCTCGTACGAGTAGCGCGCGCCACCGGTAAGTGAGAAGGTATCGGTTAGTTCAAATGTGGCTTGTCCGTATCCGCCAAGGCCTTTCCCAAGGAAGTCCATGTTTGCGGCAACGAAACTGGGTTCGAGCGACTGATCCGAGAGCCCGGAAAATCCAACGCCTTCTGTGCGTTGAATGTCTTCGATCGAGCCAAAGAGCCCAGCAACCCAGCGAAAACGTGATGAGCCTGGCGATGTAAGTCTGATTTCGCCAGTGTACTGCGTGGCTTGCTCATCGATGACGTCTACGCTGTCGAAAGTAAATCCAAGTTCGGGCGATCCGAGCAGGATAAGGTTGGGATTGCCATTGGATCCGGTCAGGTCGACTACCGGGCTTGGCGGCAACCCCGAGGAATCAAGCAGATTCTTGAAAGTAGAATCTCGGAATGCACCTAAGACGGTAAGGGTGGCGAAACTAAATTCATGATCTACCTGAGCCATACCACCGATAAGGTCGCGCTTGGAAAAACCAAGTTCCTCACCGGCATAGCTGTAGACTCCACCATTCTTGCCGCGCGTACCGCCGATCACCTCATTCACCGCCATCGGGTCAGATGCGCAACCGCAGTCATGAAGAGGGCCGACTGAACCAACCGGTTCGCGGTTGTCAGTGCCAAAATCATCATCGGCGCCGTCGAGCGACAAAAATACCGATGTTCGGTCTGTCGGTTCCCAGGCTATCGCCGCACGCCAGGCGAAACGTTCCGCGAAACCGATGTCATCATCGTCTTCCGACCCTGTGGGCACAGCGCGGGTTCCTACATCTACACGGGTCAGATACCCGTCGGTATCGCGCCTGCTAAAGGACAGGCGGGCAGCAACGTTTTCGCCGAGCGGAATATTGACACCGGCGCCGGTGTCAAACGTGCCGAAATTACCAACTGTTTGCCGCGCCTTGAATTCGAACTCACCCAGCGTTGGTTTGCGCGTAACATAGTTTACGACGCCCGCGATCGCATTCTTTCCGAAAAGCGTCCCTTGGGGTCCGCGTAGAACTTCCAGTCGTTCCAGATCGAAGATGTCGATGTTGGTCGCAGTACGTGTCGCGAAATACACGCCATCCACCATGATCAAGGTGGAGTCTGATGCACCGGCGCCATCCTCTTTGGTACCTACGCCACGGATTGCGATTTCCGGCTGGCCGGGGCTGAAAGAACTGATCACAAGACCCGGCGCACGTCCCTGCACGTCCTCAAGGCCTTTCATATTGGCCTGATCCAGCGCCTCTCCTCCGAACGCAGTGACAGCCACCGGCACATCCTGAAGGTTTTCCGCCCTCTTTTGAGCGGTAACGATGATTTCGTTGAGCCCGCCTTGACGAGGAGTTTCGGAAGTCGAAGTTTCCGGCTGCTCTTGCTCTTGCGCCAGAGCAGAAGTTGCCATCAACCCAACTGTGGCCACCGTTGTGGTGAGCCGCCAAATGCTTCTCATTATTACCTCCCTGATAGCGATCTGTATGCCGCTTAGTTGTAAGCCTACGCTATTCTGACCGGTCGCTCAATTGAAAATTGAGCGAAGTCGGATTTTCAGGCGCAAGGATTGCATCTTCTCTTAATATATTCAGTGATAGACAGTTTCAGCTTCGTCCGTAGATCAATCCATATCCCAAGGAATAAGGTCTGGTATTGCAAGAATGCTTTCACGGACTTGTGACTTCTGCATTTTCCCGGTCACCGTTCTGGGCAAGTCTGTATTCCAGAACAGTATGTGTTTAGGCACTTGAACCGAGCTCAGCTTGGAGCGGCAAAACTCGCGCAGATCCTCCACGCTCGGGCTAGTTGCATCTTGGCGAGGTACTACTACTGCGACAACCGCTTCCCCCCAGATAGGATGTGGTATGCCCACAACACAGCTATCCATTACGCTGGGATGATCCGCAATCGCCGCTTCAACGACGATGGGATAAATGTTGATACCCCCGCTGATAATCATGAAATTTCGGCGATCAAGAAGGTAGAGAAAGCCTTCATCGTCGAGTCGGCCAATATCGTTGGTGCGCATCCATGTTCCGGACACCACCTGTTCGGTTTCCTCTGGAAGATTGAGGTATTGAAGCATGTTCGCTTCACTGCGCAGCCAGATTTCGCCCGCTTCTCCGGACGCAACTTCTTGGCCTGCGTCGTCGCGAATGCTGATATCAAACAGAGTGCCCAGTTGCCCGACCGAATTGAGCAGTTCGGGACGGTCATCCAACCCGCGTCGGATATCCTCCGGCAACAGGAACGATACGCCGCCCCAAGTCGTCTCAGTCATCGCATAACAGTGCAGAAATTCACAATCGAACGTCTGTGCCGCGTCCCGGATCATGGCCGGCGTGGACGGGGACGATCCGAACGCGATCATTCGCAACGCAGACAAATCGTAGGGTTCGTTCTTTTGCGCTTCGATTGCCCATTTGAGCATCGTCGGCGCGACAAGAGCGATACTGCAGCGATGTCTCTCCAGATCCGCCAGAAATTTGTCCATGTCGAAAAAGCCCTTTGGCAACACGGTGGTCATGCCGTTTGCCAGGCCTAGCATCCCAAGCAGGACTGCTACCCACGCATTTGAAGTCGCATGGTAGAAGGTATCTTTCCCGTTTAAGCCGAACATGGACACGGCGTGGAGAACACTGGCGCGCAAGCCCTGATGCGATAACACCACGCCCTTGGGCAGGCCCGTCGTGCCTGAAGTGTAAGAATAGAATGCCGGAGAGTCGGGTTCTATAGCGACATCCTCGTAGGCGTCAGGAGCGTCCGCGATCAATGCTTCCAGGTCCATCGGCAGGCCATGCTTGTCACCAAGCCCGATCAGCTTTATGTCAGATAGGCCACCCTGCTCCCGCAACTCTTCTAGAACCGAAACGCAATCCTCATGCACGAAAAGGGTGGTGAGCTTGGCATCCCGGATCACATGAACCATTTCGTGAGCAGCCAGCCGGCGGTTGATGCCGACGCGGATCGCACCGATCATGAGGCATGCAAAAAAATGCTCGTAAACCTCGATATGCTCACCGGCCAAGATGCCGACGGCGTCACCCTTCTGAACCCCCATGCCCTGCATTGCGGCAGCGAGCCGGGAGCTTCTGTCGGCCATCTCCGACCAAGTGCGCTTTGCATCGGCCGTTTCGTATGCTATCTTTTTTGGGTAGTGACGTCCGCATCGCGCGATAAGATCGCGAGGCAGCAACGGCTCGACAGTTAGCTGTTTAGTCCGGTTTGAAATAGAGCTCGCCGTCGACGACCTCCGCTCTAACTTCGCCTTTATCATCATCCCTCCTAGATTCACCCTTATAGCGGGCAATTATATGTGGGCCTTCCTCAAGCTCGACTGATGCGAGCGAGTAAGGCGCCGGAATTTCAGCAACATAGGAGACCATTATTTCCACAGTACAGCGCAGGCTACCTCGGCCACTGGATTCAGTCCATTTCAGGTCGGGCGACTGGCACAAAGTACAAACGCGAGCCGAATAAGGCTGTATGCGTTGGCACTCAGCGCATTGTTGAACTAGAAGTGTTCCATTCCGCAAACCTGCGCGAAATGCCTCAGCATCCAGAGTTGATTCGATGTCTGACTCCATCATAAGCTCCTATGCGGGCTTAATATTGCTGCGGCATGATGCTGCTGTCGACCGCCAAGCCCGGTGGCGAGAACGATATCGTTCCGAACTTGCCGATCTCCTCCCTCTCCGCGAGCTTGAATGATAGCCTCAGCCAGCGGCGTGGCACCTTGGAGGTAATAACCTGACAGCATTCCCCCTCCAGTATTTACAGGCAACGAGCCACCCGGTGCGGTGCGCCCTTCCGCCGTAAATGCCGCGCCTTCACCACGGTCGCAAAAACCGTAGTTTTCTAAGGATACGATGCCGGTGCACGTGAACGGCGCATAGAACTGGGCGCTGGAAACCTCCGCAGGTCCAACTCCGGCCATTGCATAAGCTGTCTTGCCAGCCAGTTCAGCGCCGTTATCGAACTCCGGCTCCAGATCACCAAACGCCGGGCAGCCCGAATGCCCCTGACCGATTCCGTGGATAAAAACTCTTTTGGAATCAACCATATCATCGTCACATACTACCAGAAAGGCTACAGCCCCGTTTACCGGATAAGCGCAATCCATAACCCGGATCGGTCGCGCCACGAACCGCGACGCAAGGTATTCTTCCATCGTCAGCGGTTGGCGCAGGAAGGCCCGGTCATTGCCGGTAGCCCAAGCTCGCTCAGCTAACGCCCATTCGCCGAAATCTTCCTCCGTTGCGCCGAAGAGGGCAGTATATCGCGATGCCACAAAACCAAATGCGGAAGTTGCTCCAAACAACCCGATCTGCTCTTCCCATCCAGGAATGCCCGTAAGCGGGAGCGGGATAGCAAATGTCTTACCGGCATTGACGTTATGCGAAATCGGGGCGTCTGCGAAAACGCACGCAACCCGCTTCGCAAGACCGCCCTGAACTGCAAGTGTCGCGATCTGAAGCATCTGGATGACAGAAGAACCTTCCCCCTCGATCGAGGCCAGCAAGCCCAGGTCGCGCAGTCCCAGATCTTCCTGCACTGTGAGAGGGAGCGTCTCCGCGGGTTCGATGGGGCTACGGTTAAGCAGCAACCCATCGACATCATCCAGTTTCAACCCGGCATCAGCTACGGCATTACTCACCGCATCGCATGCCAGTTGCCGGGGCCGTGGCCCCGGCTTTCGTGAAAGCTGACTGAAACCCAGACCGGCAACGGCTGCGAGAGGCCCGCGTATTGTCATTTAGATAATGAACGGGAGTCCGGGCAGCGCATCGGACCCGGCAATGAGATAGACGCCTTTGAAGTACATCCGGAAACCGTCTGGTTTACGCCGGAGCTTGTACTCAACCCGTGCTGGCCAAGTGTAGAGATCGCGTGTGGATTGAATCCGGTACTCATGCAGCACCTGATTGCACTTCACTGAAAACTCTTCTTCCCCGATCTGTTCGATCAGGAAATTGCTCTGCACACGCACCATTGGAGAGACAGGCACCTGCGAATGCCGCGTTCCGGTGTTCAGCTGACGAATGCGCGTTGCAACACGAGAACGATTATCGAAGATGATCGAGATTTTTTCACCCGGTTCATACCGAGCACCGTCAAGTGTAGGCACCCAATAAACCATATCGTCGTCGACCAGCGACTCCCAATCGGAATAGCGGGATTCGTCAGCGTACATGGATTCGCGTGCCAAAAACGCTTCAATTTCTTTCTGGTCGGATTCGCTCACCGCCGGGCGAGGTTGTACAGCAGTGTTCACGCGGCACGCTCTAGCCGGCTAACAGGCGCCGGCCCTTTCATTACAGTCCGATAGTGATGCCAGAACCCGCGATTGGTCACTTCATCAGTCAAGTGACCAACCGTCACGTCACCCTCTTGATGCTCGCGCTCCAGACCACGGCTGAGGTCGAGCCAACCGCCAGACTGACCTAAAGCTTCCTGAGTGCGCTCAGCAATGACAGCGTCATCCGCAAGGAGGAATGCCGCAGGGCCAAGTGCACCTTCCGACTGGCGCATCAGGCGTTTATTCAGCGCATCATCGACGCCGTCCAAAATCATCGGGGTGTGCCAGTGAATACATTCATCAACACCCATCGGCTCAAACATACCGATATTGCCTTCGGCTAGGAATAGATTGGGGAAGATACATGCGTGGGGCGGCCCCTTCGTGACCTTGCGCAACCCTTCTTCCTCGCCATAAGCCTTCTTCATATCTTCAACATATTCCGGGAAGCGATCAGAATCGCATCCGAACCACTCGAGCGGCCTTGTATACGCCTTGCTGAAGTCAATTTCGGTGTGACCCATCCCCCAATCGCGGGTTTCCGCAACCAGATCTTCCTCTTCGTTCTTGAATGCGGCGGAATCGTAGTTTGAACGAATGGCCTCGGCAAAAGAAGGATGGACGAAATTGACATGGTAACCGTCAACGTCGTTTTCCGGCAGCATTTTCCAATTGGACCGGAAGCGGTGCTGCACCCAGCCAGCATCGAGTTTCAGCTTACCGGTTGGCGACATCTCGCAAGTACGATCGATCAACTGCGTCGCCTGACCCAGATGTTCACGAAGCGAAATTCCCTCGGCTGCAAAGCTAGCGAAGTAAAAGCCACGATAGCTGTCAATGCGCGGAAGCGCCTTGAGCCCTAGCTCACCTCGATCACAAGTGAGTCCTGCCGGATACGGCACGTCGACAAGCTTGCCGTCCAGATCGTAGGCCCAGCCATGATACTTGCAGACGATCGCGCGCGCCGAACCCTTGTCGTCGGTGCACAACAGATTCCCGCGATGGGCGCAGCGGTTGGCAAAAATGTTTACTCGATCATCAGCGGCCCGGATCGCAAAGATCGGATCGCCAGCGATCCGCCTGCGAACGAAATCTCCGCGCTTCGGAATCTCGGTTTCATGGCAGACGTAAACCCATCCCTCGCGAAAAATTCTCTGCATTTCGTCTTCATAGATAGAAGGGTCGGTATAAAGTGAGCCATGGATGCGATCCTTGAGGATCAACGAATCGTAGCTGGGCTGCCCAGCCGGGGGCTGTTGACTGGAAGTCTGAGACATGTCGCTCTCCGAATTTGAGTTTGTCACGATTTTTCGTTTAATATATTATAATCCTGATCGACCGCTCGGTCAAGCAGGCGCTAGCTTTAAGGTTTCTTGCTCTAGCAATTCGTCAAACTCGCTGATCGTAAGGTTCAGGGATGTGGCACAAATTTGTCGTGCGAGTTGTTGCCTCGCTTTGCGCGTGGTTACGTTCGCCCAAGATGTGGTCCAGTTAAGCGCGGGCATCAAAACATGCCGCATCATGGCCGGCTCAGTCCGCAGGTGTCCTGTGATCTCCAGTTCGGTCAGGATTTCTTCAAGAAGCTCCCGGTATTTGTGGGCTTCCGGCCTCATTCGCGCGCGCGCCTGAGAACTCAGCCTGCCCCACTCTCTTATCCACACCCGATGCACGTCACGGAACTCACCATGAATGCCCTCGATGTGAGCCTCGGCCAATGTGCGGAAACGGGAAAGCGGACCATTCGGAGCGCGAGACAAGGCCTTCTGCATCGAGCTGTAGCCTTCCGCAATTCCCTTACGAATTATTGCCTCGAGAAGATCATCTTTTGTTTCGAAATGATAGAAGAGTGTGCCTGAAGCGATTTCCACCACTTCCGCGATCTCTCTTACCGAGGTGCGATCGAACCCTTGCCGGGCGAATAGCGCGGCGGCCGCCCACACGATATCGTCTGCGCGTGATTTGTCGACAACACCTTCGGACCGGTTGCGAGCCATGTTATTTCCTACGAGAATGAAGAGATAGTGGGTTTACGGGCAAACAATCCATGCTGGCAAGGCTATCGGAGGTTTACGGCTACGAAATGGGACAAAAGCCAAATGTGAAACGACTTTGGTTCCAGGGTACCTAGCGGCCGGGGAACCTGCTCTATTCGCACGGCTCACGAGGCCAGCTTGCGCAGTCTTCGTCCATTCGGGTAACGATCAGGGCTAAGAATAAAAAGTAGTCACGCGCGACCATGGGCCGCGATCTTTATCACTGTGGCAATGGCCACGACAGGGGAAACACCAATGGCGCCGTCCTCGCGTTTCCCAAAAGCAAAATCGACAGGAATGGTGTTGTTTGCCAAGTTCAGCCAGGCCGCGCTTTAGCGCGGCGGCTTCTTTAGGCTCCAGCCCCCACCACTCCAATCGACTTGGCTTCACCCTTCCCCATCCCGCCTTCGTCAGAGCGCAGAGCGGCAGGCCGTAGGCAGCGGCTTTGCCTTGGAAATTGAAGGAGTAAAAATCATGACTATTCAAACCGCAAAATTATCGAAGCCGATCCTTTCTCCGCTTAATGTGCGGGGATGCAAGCGGAGGTATTACGGTCGGCCAGGGCAGCACGGAACCAGTCAGCGTCATAACCATTATCACCGAGCAGCGCCTGCCTTTTGGCAGTGGATCGATCATGAGCACTCCGCCCTTGTAATCGCTCATCTGGCCTTCGCTCAGTAGCAGGATCAAGGGACGGCCTTGGCCATCGCAAACCGCGTGCGCTTTGAGTTAAACCCGCCCTTGGTGCATCCGATGCATCGGGGAACAGCCACTTTTTTTAAGAGGCTGGCCGCCGTGCGATGCGCCTTCAGATGAGTGGTATCAATCATCAAATGATCCGGCTTGCCTGCAAAGATCTTGTTGAACACGCATTCGGCTCCAGCGCACGAACCGGTTGTAGATCGTTTTAATGTGCTAGGATACGAACACCCTGTCAAATTGCCGTCGATTGACGTTAAGCTGCTATGACATGAACGATTTCACAGCGATCCCGCTCACAAATGGCTGCGCGAGCGGATCGTCTCGGTAATCCAGGGCATCCGCTGGAACGAGGGCGTGGAGGATTTCATGGGGCCGGATCATGCTGCGCGTATGCAGCAACGCCAGACAAGAAATGCGACGAGTAAAAAGGAGCGCAGAACCTAAATGACAGATGCAATTGAGAAAACCGGACGCGTTGCAATCATAACAGGATCAACACGTGGGATTGGAAATTCGGTTGCGGCCGAATTGGCGAGCGCCGGCTTTAACGTGGTGATTTCCTCCAGACGAAGCGAGACCTGCGAAGAGGTAGCGGAACAGATCAATCAAGCGCAGGGCCAAAACCTCGCGATCGCATGCAGCGCAGACATTGCGGACAAATCAGCGCTGGAAGATCTCGTTAGTGAAACGGTTTCGGTATTTGGCAGACTTGATTGCATGGTCTGCAACGCGGCCTCGTCCTCTTACTTTGGCCCCTTGCGAAAGACGCCAGACGAAGACTTCGAACATATGCTTCAGAACAATATCGTGTCAGCGCATTGGCTGACGCAGGCTTCGATACCGCATATGGAAAAGATTGGTGGCGGGTCAGTAATCTATATCGCGTCAATCAGCGGTTTTCGCGCTTATGATTCTATCGGTGCCTATTCCGTTTCCAAGTCGGGCCTGCTGCAACTGGCGCGCAATTATGCCCGCGAACTTGGCCCCAGCAATATCAGGGTTAATGCTATTTCTCCCGGTGTAGTTGAAACTGACTTTTCCCGATCAACGCTCGCAAATCCCGAAGTCAGGGCCGAATACGAATCTGCAACCTGCCTCGGACGTCTTGCACTGCCGGACGACATAGCGCCCACGGCAGCATTCCTCGCGGGACCTGGCGCCGCATTCATTACCGGCCAGAATATCGTGATTGATGGTGGCGCGTCCGTTTAGGGCGGCTCCTATAAGAACAAATTTGCGAGGCAATCCCCTGCCGGTATTGATGTAATTTCCGATATCGGCAGGCGGAGGCCTCCAGCCGGAGCGGCCCGAACTGGTAAGCCGTAAATGTCCCTGACATTTCGCTCTGCGGTGGTGATGCCATGCCTTCGTTCTTCCGCCCGAAGGAATGCGCGATATGGGCCTTCGCTTAGGGATCGGCGCTGGCGATAGAGTATTAGCCTGTTGGCACTGCAACAAGCGGATTGACCCAACCTGCGGATTGACGCACTACTCTTCACTGTCTGGTGGATGTGCAAGCATCCGGCATTCGCGCGGGAGAGCCCTCCGCCGCTGGCGGGGGCACCGAAGGAGCAACCGCCCCGGAAACTCTCAGGTAGAACGGACCGCGCGACTGGCACAGACACTCTGGAAAGCGCATCCGCCCTGGCGGGTGCCACCCAAGGGGAAAATGCTGCTTTCTCAGGCGGTGTGACGCTCTCAGGTTTCCCGACAGAGGGGGCATGGCGAAAGGGTCCGATGTACCGGACGCTGCCGGGCCGTGTCAGGATTGTCGATGAGTGAAACCGAAGTTCCCCCCTCCGATGAAGCGCAGGACACTGCTTCCGAATCGCTGCCGCTTGACGCATGGCATCGCGCCCATGGCGGGCGCATGGTGCCGTTTGCCGGCTATGAAATGCCGATCCAATATGCCGGCGAGCATGGCGGCATCATTGCCGAACATAATTGGACGCGGCAATCCGCCAGCCTGTTCGATGTCAGCCACATGGGTCAGCTTGTCGTATCGGGCGAAGGTGCCACCGCCGCCCTGGAGGCATTGTTGCCGGGCGATTTTTCATCGCTGGAACCGGGCAATATGCGCTATTCGCTGCTGCTGGATGAAAGTGGCGGCATAATGGATGATCTCATCGTCACAAATATCAGCCGTGACGGAAAAGAAGAATTCTACATTGTCGTGAACGGCGCATGCAAATGGGATGATATCGCCCATATGCGTGAACATCTGCCCGATGACATCGTGCTCAACTACATGGACGAACAGTCCCTTCTGGCCTTGCAGGGGCCGCAGGCTGCCGCCGTTCTTGGCTCTCTCTTCCCCGGTGTGGCTGATGGATTGAGCTTCATGCAGAGCACTGGTTTTGAATGGGATGGTGTCATGGTGGGCGTGGGCCGATCGGGCTATACCGGTGAAGACGGCTTCGAGATCAACTGTCCCTCTTCCCATGTCGTCAAACTGGCCGATATGCTGGTGGCTGATGACCGGGTCCACCCGGCCGGACTGGGCGCTCGTGACAGCCTGCGCCTGGAAGCGGGTCTGCCGCTTTACGGGCATGACCTGACGACCCAGGCCGATCCGGTCAGCGCCGGACTTTTGTTCGCGCTCACCAGGTCACGCCGTGAAAGCGGGGGGTGGATGGGCCACGGTCCGGTCAGCAAGGTGCTTGCCGATGGCCCTGCGCAAAAGCGCGTCGGTCTGGCGCTGCAAGGGCGCATGCCCGCCCGCGAAGGTGCCGGAATCTTCTCTGGCGATAAACAGGTCGGCACGCTTACCAGCGGCGGCTTTTCGCCTACTCTCGGCTATCCAATAGCTATGGGATATGTCGATACGCCATTGGCCGCAAAAGATACTGCACTCGAAATTGAAGTGCGCGGCAAGCGCCTTCCTGCAATTGTAACACCACTTCCCTTCGTCCCCACCCGCTATCACCGCAAAGGAGCCTGACACGTGGCACGATATTTCACCGAAGAACATGAATGGATCGAAGTCGATGGCGACACAGCAACGGTCGGCATTACTGATTACGCGCAGGAACAGCTGGGCGATGTCGTGTTCGTCGAGGTGCCGCAAGAAGGTGGCGAACTGACCAAGGGCGGCGAAGCGGCCGTAGTCGAAAGCGTAAAGGCCGCCAGCGATGTCTATGCCCCCATTTCAGGCAAGGTGATTGAAAGCAATGGCGCGCTGGAAGGTGATCCTGAACTGGTCAACACCTCACCCGAAGAAGAAGGCTGGTTCTTCAAGCTGACAATTTCCGATGCTGCAGAACTGGAAGGGTTGATGGACGCCAAGGCCTATAAGGCATTCTGCGATTCGCTCTGATCTCCTGCGACATTCCTGAATTTTCCCAGACTGAAAGCCCGACATGCGCTATCTTCCCCTGACCGAAACTGACCGTGCAGCGATGCTCGATGCGATTGGCGCGCCAAGCGTGGATGCATTGTTCTGCGACGTTCCAGCCGATCAATATCTCGATGCGCCTGTCGAAGGCCTGCCGCTGCATGCTAGCGAAATGGCGGTTGAAAAACACATGCGGCAATTGTCGAAGAAGAACCTCGCCGCAGCCGATGCGCCGTTTTTCCTGGGTGCAGGCGCTTATCGCCACCACGTGCCCGCCAGTGTCGATCACCTGATCCAGCGCGGCGAATTCCTCACCGCTTATACGCCCTATCAGCCCGAAATCGCGCAAGGCACCTTGCAGATGCTGTTTGAATTCCAGACGCAGGTGGCGCGGCTTTATGGCTGCGCGGTGGCGAATGCCTCTATGTATGATGGCTCCACCGCCTGCTGGGAAGCGGTGGCGATGGCAGGGCGCGTGACGCGCAAGAAGCGCGTGGTTCTGTCGGGCGCACTGCATCCGCATTACGCCGAGGTCGTGCGCACAATGGCGAAATTCACCGTGGACGAGATTGCCGGTGCCGCACTCAGCCTCACCGCGTTGCCCGATGATGACGGGCTGATTGCGCGTATTGATGACAAGACAAGTTGCGTTGTTGTGCAATATCCGGACATTCTGGGCCGCATTCCCGATCTGCCGCGCCTTGCAGAGGCAACGCATGCCGCCCGCGCCTTGCTTATAGTGGTCAATACAGAGCCGGTGGCATTAGGGGCGCTGGAATCGCCGGGCGATCTTGGGGCTGATATCGTGGTCGGCGAAGGGCAGTCGATCGGCGTGGGCCTGCAATTTGGCGGGCCTTATCTTGGCCTTTTTGCGATTGCTGATCCCAAGCTTGCGCGTCAGATGCCAGGTCGTCTGTGCGGAGAAACGGTAGATGCGGATGGCAAGCGCGGCTTCGTGCTGACCCTTTCGACCCGCGAACAGCATATCCGACGCGAAAAAGCGACGAGCAATATTTGCACCAATAGCGGATTGTGCGCCTTGGCGTTTTCAATCCATATGACCTTGCTCGGTGAAAAAGGGCTGACGGCGCTGGCAGCAGAAAACCACAGGCTCGCCTGCATCGCGGCGGATCGGCTGGCGCAATTGCCTGGCGTGAACCTTCTCAACGAGAATTTCTTTAATGAATTTACACTGATGCTGGGTGTGGATGCCCGCCCTGTGGTGCGCAAGCTGGCCAGCATGGGTGTGCTGGGCGGCGTCGGCATGGGCAAGCTCTTTCCCGATAGTGATGAGGTGAAGCACGGTCTGCTCGTCACTGTGACCGAAACCGTTAGCGAGGACGATATCGCCCGTCTTGCCTCCGCGCTTGAGGAGGTGCTGCCATGAAGCAGATCAACCAGAGCGGGTGGAAGCCCGGCACGCCTGCAGCCCGCGACGATGCGCAGGATTTTCCCACCGCCACCGGCAACAAGGCACTGATGCTGGAAGAGCCGCTGATATTCGAAATTGGCGGTGCGGATACCTGCGGCGTGGACTTGCCCAAGCTCGATGTGGCTGCGCCAAACCGGCTTGGTGCATTGGCGCGCAAGGGCAAGCTTGGCCTACCCGGCCTGTCGGAACCCGAAACGGTGCGCCATTACACTCGGCTGTCGCGGCAGAATTACGCCATCGACGTGGGCCTTTTCCCATTGGGATCATGCACGATGAAGCATAATCCGCGACTTAATGAAAAGGTCGCGCGGATGCCCGGCTTTGCCGATGTCCACCCGCTCCAGCCGGTTGATACGGTGCAGGGCGCGCTCGGTGTGATTGACGAGCTGTCGCATTGGCTCATCACGCTCACCAATATGACAGCCGTCGCCATGAGCCCCAAGGCAGGCGCGCATGGCGAATTATGCGGTATATTGTGCATCCGCGCCGCGCTGGAAGCGCGCGGTGATGCACGCGAAGTGGTGCTGGTGCCTGAGAGCGCCCACGGCACCAATCCCGCCACCGCCGCCTTTGCCGGATATAAGGTGGAAAACATCCCCGCGACCGCAGAAGGCCGGGTCGATCTTGATGCACTGACAACGCGGCTCGGCCCCGACGTAGCTGCGGTGATGATCACCAATCCCAACACTTGCGGCCTGTTCGAACGTGACATGAAAGCGATTTCGGACGCAGTCCACGAAGCGGGCGGATTGGTCTATTGCGACGGCGCGAATTTCAACGCGATCATGGGCCGCGTGCGTCCCGGCGATCTTGGCGTGGATGCGATGCACATCAATTTGCACAAGACCTTTTCCACCCCCCATGGCGGCGGTGGACCTGGCTCAGGCCCTGTTGTGCTCTCCGCCGCGCTGGCACCTTTTGCACCCTTACCTTTTGTCTCACGGCTGGATGATGGCTTGCTCCATCTGGTCGAGGAAGAGACCATGGCAGACGAACATTCCAGCAGCTTTGGCCGCATGACGGCCTTCCATGGGCAAATGGGCATGTTCACCCGCGCGCTCACCTATATTCTCAGCCACGGTGCGGACGGCTTGCGGCAGGCATCGGGCGATGCCGTGCTCAACGCCAATTATGTATTGCGTCAGTTGCAGGATGTGCTCCACGCGCCATTCGGCGCCAGCGGCCCTTGCATGCATGAGGCGATGTTTGGCGATGCGGGCTTTGCCGAGGGTTTTTCAACGCTTGATCTGGCCAAGGGGCTGATCGACGAAGGCTATCACCCGATGACAGTATATTTCCCGCTTGTCGTTCACGGTGCCATGCTGATTGAACCGACCGAAACCGAAAGCAAGGCGGGGATTGACCAATTCATCCTTGCGATGCGGTCCCTCGCAGAGCGGGCGAAGGAAGGTGACGAACGGCTCAAGACCGCCCCCCATCACGCGCCCCGCGCCCGGCTGGATGAAGCACGGGCAGCGCGCAAACCACGGCTGACGTGGGCCAATAAGGAAGGCTGATAAGGTGCGCCCGTTCTGTATTCGCGGTTAACTCAGGGCGAAATCGCTCGCAGAAGGCGGAGTTGGCCCGGCAAGTGTCATACCTCGGTCAAATTAGCACGGCAGCACCGGTCCTGAACAACAGGGTTTGCCGGTATCATGCAGCGAGTCAGTATTTTCACGAGTAACAGGGACGCGGCCCGTTTTGAGCCATTCATCCATGATGACACGACGTTCACATTCAACTATCTGACGCCGGAAGGCCCGGCGCGATTGGTGGATGGCGAAGCCTGGGCCTTTGTCGATTGGGTAATGGATACGCTTTCGGGGTTGGAAATGGTTCGCCGACTGCGCGCCGATCCACGCATGGCGCATGCGCATATCACGATGGTTCTGGAAGAAGACGATGTCGAAGACCGCCGCCGCGCATTGAAGGTGGGGGCCGACGATTATGCTATTACGCCGCTTGACCGGCAGGCCATGCTCGACCGCGTGCTTGCCGTCCATTCTGATCATCGGAACGCGGCAGCCTACCGCTTGATCGAACTTGGCGACTTCGTCATCAATACGAATAGCGAACAGGCTCGTTGGAAGGGTCAGCGTATCGCACTGCGCCCCAATGAATTTCGCGTGCTGCGCTTCCTTGCTGAAAACCCCAACCGGATTTTCTCGCGAGAGGAATTAATTACCGCGCTGGGAAAGGCGGGCGATCCCGATTACCTGCGCACAGTTGATGTGTGGATCAAACGGCTCCGCATGGGGCTGCGTACAGTGGGGGCGGCGCATCTTCTGCGCACGGTCCATGGCAAGGGCTATGTCTTCGACGAGCTCTAACACCCATATCGTCCTCGCAAAGAAAACGGCCCTCTGCCTGACTGGCGAAGGGCCGTTTTGCCTTTCAGTGCAGATCGGTCATCAGAAGGTAAGCGAAAGTGAAGCGCCCAGCGATGCGCCAACATCATAGCTGTTAATCTCGATACGATCGGTACCGTTGGTCTGATATTCCTCGTTCCGGCGGTTGAAGATATTGCGCGCTTCCAGCTTCACTTCTGCTTCGCTGCCGAAAAACTGGAAGCCCTGACGGTAAACCAAATCAACCGTCAGCCCCGGATCTTCCACGATATCGGGAAGGCCCGACGTGCCGCGACTGGTCACCCGTTCGCTGGCGTAGGACACCAGCAGCGTGAATTGCTGCAGCCGATCGAGATCTTCCAGGCTGACCTGCATATTGGCGAGGTGGTCGGATTGCCCCGTCAGGGGAACGCCGTCCACGAAAAGGTTGGACGCAGGTGTTGGGCCACCGGGAAACAGCAGCGTGGTATCGCCGGTATCCACCGAAATTTCCGAATTGGTCCAGGTGTAATTGGCGAAAAGGGCCAGTTGCTTGCTTTGGAAGAAGCCGCCCAGATTCATCAGGTCTATGGCATATTGCGCGTCAATTTCCGCGCCATATAATGTGGCCTGCGGAGCATTGGCAAAGCTGGTCAGCTGAGCATTGTCGCTGAAGCTGGAAAACGCCTCGATCGGGTTTTCAATGTCCTTGTAGAACCCGGCAATCGAAACCCGATCATTGCCGCCCAGATAATATTCGCCGCGCACTTCGTAATTGGTCAGTCGGCTATCGACGAGAAGCGGATTACCGTTGAACTGGCGATTGGTTTCCGGATCGTAATAGGTCTGGAAGATCAGTTCACGAAACTGCGGCCGCGCGATTGTGCGGGATGCACTGGCGCGTAGCTGCAAATCCTCTGTTGGAGCCCAAGTGACTGTGGCTGCCGGCAACCAGTAATCATTTTCGAGCAGGGTTGATGCGGTGGAACCACCCGCCACGTCGAAAATCTGCACCGGGTTCACGGTCTGAATTGCGTCCTCATAGCGCACACCGGCATCGATATTGATGCCGGTCAATGGTTCCCAATTGACCTTGCCGTAACCTGCGTGGACTTCCAGCCCAGCTTTGAAGGCAGGGTCAGACTGGGTAGATTCAATAAGGCCGATATCGTAAAATTCGATAATCGCATCGCCCAGCAGCAAGTCGGGCCGGAGCGCGCCGATGCCATCAGGAAAGCTGGTAGGCGCATTGAACAGGAACTCACGCCGCTCTGAATGCCGGAGAGTGTCGGTATAGGCAAAGCCGGATGTAACCGTCAACCCGCCGAAAAGCTCATAACTGAGGTCGATACCGCCGGACCAGAGTTCTTCCTTCAAATCGGAGAAGACGACTGCCGCGTCGCCCGTCTGTCGGTCCATCACATTGATGAATTTATCGCCAAGCGGTCCTGCTGAATTATCGCGGACATAGGTGAAGGTATATTCATAAGGCGCTTCACGGTCAGTGCGCGCATAACCGCCGCGCAGATCAACCCCCAGCGCGCCAAATTGCAGTTCGGCGACAAGCTGGCTGTCGATCAGCTGGCGTTCGTACCATGCCGTCTGCTGTTGCTGGATGCTGTCATCGTCCTGATAATCCTCGCCCACGGACAGGCGCGCCTGCTTTAGCGTGTCGCGGATGAAAAGATTGGTGAAGCGGAAGCGATGTTCTCCAGTTTCCAGCCCGATGCCAAGCATGGCGTTAGCAAGAATGCGGTTGTCGGTAACAAGATCGTTAAAATCATTGTCGAGCGTGAAATCGGCCAGCACGGATTGCGAAGTGATATCGCGAGTGCGCCATTTGTTGCTGATCGAGCCGGTGAAAACCACGCCGAGAACGCCATCGCCCAGGACATCGAAAGAGGTTCCTGCAGAAAGGCTGGCCGACCAATTGGCCGGAACATCGCCAATCCTTTGCAGCAGGATCAGATTGGGATTGCCAAGCTGGAAAGCCACATCGGCCTGCGTGATCGGCGCGCCATTGATGTTCTGCGCAGAATCGAGCGGCACATCACTCATGCGCATTCCGCTGTCAAAATAGACCTGCAGCGCAGGTGGGACATCCCGTGTGCCATCATCGAAGCCTGACCAGTCGTAGTCCGATCCGTAATAGGAAATACCACTTTGGAACGTGGTTTCGGTGTTGAGGCTGAGACTTCCGCCCACAGTCACGAAGCTTTCATCGGGAACGGCGCGGGTGGTGAGGTTGATCACGCCGCCGCCAAATTCTCCTGGAAAATTGGCCGAATAGGTTTTCTGGACCAGACTGGATGCGACGACATTCGTGGGAAAGATATCGAGCGGGACAACGCGGCTAAGCGGCTGTGGCGACGGCAGTGGCAATCCATTCAGCAAGGCCAGTGAATAGCGATCCCCCAGCCCGCGAACATAAACAAAGCCCTGCCCCTGCACAGAAAGGCCGGTTACGCGGCCCAGCGCACCCGCAATATCGCCTTCGCCGGTGCGCGCGATTTCGGCAGTGGACAGCACGCTGACTACCTGCGTGGAATTGCGCATTGGATCGCGATTGATGCGACCTGTAACAATGATCGATCCGCCGGGGACAGAAACTTCGGGTTCCTGATATTCATCGCCTTCGGGATCGGTCTGCGGGGCTTCTTCGCCGTCCTCATCTTGCACTGCGGACGCCAATTCGTCGTCTGATTGGGGAAGTGGCGCCATCGATTGTGCAAGAGCCACGCCCGGAACGGTGAGCGCGGTGGTGAGAAGGAGCAAAGCCGCCAGCTTGTTGCCAGTGGTCATCATCGGGAAATCCCTCATTTACGATCCGTAGGTAGGCCGAGTGGTCTGTTTGCGCCGCGCCCGGAAAATTATTGCCGTAGAGGCGGGGCCGAACATGATGTCGGCCCCGCCTCCCCGTTCTCTGGTTCAGTTGAAGACCGGAATGCTCGTGCAATTGCCGGTATTATTACCAAAGCTTATGGCCGAGGAATCGCAGGTCCATCCTTGCGTCCAGTCATTGGAGGCTTCGACTGCTCCGATGAAATCTGCCGCCTCGAAGAAGCTACCCAGTGTCGTAACGTCGAAAATGTCTGCGAACCCGTCTTCACTGGTTCCGTTAAGGTAACCATTCACGATCGTGTTGGTGTAGCTTTTGTTGTTACCGGTTCCGGCATCAAACAACGACTCGGCTGAAGCCGCGGTTACGCTGCTGCCATCGCGAAAATCCGTCGCGCAATCGAGAGCGACCGAGAAGAAGCGCGGCGGGCCAACATCATCCAGGCCGGTGTCGGCGGAGCGAACCGTCTGCGTGTTGTCGATACGGATACATGCCGTGCCCGATGCCGAAGCATCCCACATCAGCGTATTATACAGGCCGTAATCGGCACCGCCACGGATGCGGATGGCCTGATCATTGTCCTTGCGCTGAATGAAGGTGCCATTCGCAATCGTGGTATTCTGACGTGGCAACTGGTCTTCCAGCCCATTGGTGGAATCCGCTTCGATGATGCCGTCACCCACGCCTGAACGTTGCGCCACCAGAACAAACTGGAGATTGGCCTTTACGCCGGTATCGGTATCCAGCGAATCATCCTCAGCGCCCGCGACGATAAGCCGCTTCATATTCACGTAGCCGCCGAAAAATTCGACGCCGTCATCCGATGAATTGATCGACTGAATATCGGAAAGCTGTGTCCCCGTGCCGGTGCCGCCAGTGGTGAGCGATTGCAATTCGCTGTCACCCGAAAGGACGAACCCGGAATACCGTATCTGTACGAAGCTCATCGAACCGGAATTGTCATCGTCTGTTGCCCCGCCGAAGAATGCAGGATCAGCGGCGCCTTCGACCTGCCGTTCGCACGATACAGTGCCCGGCGTTGCCGCTGGCTGGAAGCAGTCGGTGACCGGCGCGCGGCCAGAAAGAACCACCCCGCCCCACTGGCCCGAGGAATCCGCATTGTTGAGGCCAAGTACATTGTCACGGCTGGTGAAGATGATCGGCAGCGCCGCGGTACCATTGGCATTGATGCGGTTTCCGCGCGTCACATTGAGGAAGGATGATCCGCTGGCGTAGATGATTACACCCGGCTCAATCGTCAGCTCGACATCGGTATCGGAGAGGCCGTCACTCGCATCAGGAGCAGCGCCGCCATCGGTGCCGACATTTACCTGGCCATTCAGCCGATAGAGCAATCCCGGTACGCGCGGCAGGGTGGATGACGTGTTGAACCGCTGCGGAGTCGCGCAGACGCGCCATTCGCCTTCTGGACCAGTGATCGTGCCTTCGTCGGCAAGCCCCTGTGCATCGGCTATCGTCGGGCAGCCATTGGCAGGGGTAACCAGTGCCGAAGTCGGTGTGGGAGTAGGCGTGGACGTCGGCGTGGGAGTAGGGTTGTTGATGATGACATTACCACCCGTGCCGGGCGATGCGATCTCATCCGGGCCGCATGCGGCAAGCGCCAGGATAGAACTTCCAAGGATAAGTGAACGGGAAAGTTTGGTCACGACAATTGGCCCCTCAAGACATTTCGAGAATCTGGATTTCGACGCGAATTTGCGTTCGCTAAAGGGGGCACTAGGCCTTGCGCGTGACAGTTTGTTTGCGGCTATGTGACGATAATAAGAATCTTTTCACATCCGGCATAAGCATTTGTTCTATATGATATTTACTTTTCCACCGCCGGACAGACCCGCCGTAATATTGCGGATTTGTGACAATGTTGCAGTTTTGTTGCAGCAGTCCGTCCGACTGGTCATAATGGCGCCAAGGATAAAAGGAGAGTTTGTGATGCTTACAACGCTTGTATTCGCGCCACTCATGCTGGCCCAGGCGGCCACCGCACACATGGTCGAACAGGAATATGAAATCCGCGAAGTTGCTTACGAGGAATTGCTGGCAGGTGATGACGCCGCAGCTATAACAGTGCTCGAAGCCGAATTGGCGCAGAACCCGGGTGATCCCGCCGTTCTTATAAATCTGGGCGCTGCTTATGCGCGGATCGGCAATTGGGAACGGGCTGAACATTATTACAGCACTGCACGCGATGGCCAGCGTGAATATCAGTTGGAGCTTGCCAATGGGCGTTGGCTGGATTCGCGCGATGCTGCGCGCCTTGCACTCGCCAGTGTCGAATTAGAGGCACTCGCTGCGCGCTGAAATACTTCTGGCAGAGAAGGGGCCTCTAAGGTCCTATAAGCGCCCACCGGCACCAGAGCCCTAGCTGGACAGCACGCAGAGCGGACGTGGTGCTTTACACAGGTGGTTTGTCACGGCGCTGTCATATCGTGTAAGCAAAGGACTCCAATTGAAAGGGTCCTGATGATTCTGCGTTCCGGTATTCTTGCGGCAGCATTCGCGCTGGCCGGCTGTATTGCGCTTCCCGCGCAGGCTGGCGTGCTGGAAATTTCTGCCGATGGCCAAGCGCGTTGGATCGCTGGACCGATTGCCGGTGCCGTGGCAGAAGAAGCGGCTATTCTGGATCCAGTGCCGTTGGGTGAAGTGCCGATAGGCGTGCTGGCCTTGCTGCCAGAAGATGCCGTTGCAAATACGCGCCAGCATGCAGCTGGCATTCCGGCCAATTACGCTGCAATCGTGCAGGATCTGGCCCATCGCTTCGATCTCAGCCCCGCATTGATAGAGGCAGTGGTCTGGCAGGAGAGTCGCTGGCGCACCAACGCCGTCTCTCCTGCAGGCGCCCGTGGCCTCGCCCAATTGATGCCCGGGACGGCCCGCGATCTAGGCGTCGATCCCGATGACCCCATTGCCAATCTTGAAGGCGGTGCCCGCTATTTGCGCGAACAGCTTGATCGGTTTGATGGCGATCTGGAACGCGCGCTGGCTGCCTATAACGCCGGCCCGGGACGGGTCATCCGTTCAGGTGGCGTTCCACCGATTCGTGAAACACAAACGTATGTTGCGGCCATTATGGGCCGCCTTGCCGACCATTCCCGGAGCCCTGAATAACAATGCCGATCCTTATTCGCTTTGCTGCGTTTCTTACCCTGTTGGTCCCATCCGCCGCTTTTGCGCAGGACCCGGCCGGGTCTTCCCCGATCAACAGTGCGTTTGGCTGGATGCGTGATACCATGCTGGGCACGGTCGCCACAACTGTGGCAGTGATGGCAGTGGCCGCGGTCGGCTTCATGATGCTGACGGGGCGCGTGAACTGGCGTTTTGGCGCCACTGTGATCATCGGCGTATTCATCATCTTCGGCGCTGCCTCCATCGTGGCTGGCATCCAGGGTGCGGCCGCAGTCGGCTGAGGCGAGAAACACCATGCAACTTATTCGTCACCCGGTTCATCGTGCACTTACCCGCCCGCAGATGTTCGCGGGCGTGACATTCAATTATTTCATCATCAACGCTCTTGTGACGACCGAGGCCTTTTTGATCCTGAAAAGTTTCTGGATCGTGCCCATCCCATTGGTGATGCACGCAGTCGGCTATTTTGCATGCCTGCGCGAACCTCGGTTTTTCGACCTCTGGCTGACCAAGGTCGGCAAATGTCCGCGGGTGAAGAATTACAAGCGCTGGGGCTGCAACTCCTACGCTGCGTGACAAACGCATCCAATCGCGCCTTGGCGACGTAGCTATGGCAAGGAGAGACACATGAAAACCAAGTGGCTTGGAGCCGCTGCCTGGAGCGCCAAGGAGGCGCATGCCGGCGATCGCCTGCCGTATGCGCGGCTTGTCGACGCGGGCGTGATGCTGCTGCGCGATGGATCACTGATGAGCGCGCTTCAGGTTCCCGGTCTGCTGTTCGAAACCGAAGATACAGATGCATTAAACGCGCATGCAGCCACGCGTGAAGTGATGCTGCGATCCAATCTTGATGCCCGCTTCGTGATGTATCACCATGTCATCAGGCGGCGGGTCAGCGTGGAGCTTGAAGCCAGCTTCGATGATCCGCTGTCTGCACATATTGATCGCCGCTGGCGGGACAAGCTTTCCTCTGGCTCATTATTCGTCAATGACCAGTTCCTGACGCTGGTGCGCCGCCCCGCGCGTGGCAAGGCAGGCTTTGCCGAACGTGCCGGCAAGATCTTGCGCCGGCGGTCCAATGAAGCCGAGGATATTGATCCCAGGGATTTACGCAGCCTGCGCGCCGCGCTTCAGGCACTGGCCGCCAGTCTTGGCGATTATGGCGCCCAGCCGCTGGGCGATTACACCAGCCCGCACGGCAATGAAAACAACGAGCTGCTGGAACTGCTCTCTGCGCTCTACAATGGCGAGATGCGGCCCGTGCGACGGCCGGACATGGAAACCGACATTGGTCGCATGATCCCCTATCGCCGCGCCAGCTTTGGTCTGGATGCGATGGAGTTGCGCGGATCGGGCGGGGTGGATTTCGCCTCCATGCTCAGCCTCAAGGACTATCCTGACGCGACCAGTCCCGGCCTGCTCGATGGCATGTTGCGACTACCGTATGAAATGGTCGTTTCCGAAAGTTTCGCCCCGCAGGAACGCCAAAGCGCGCGCGAACGGATTGATCTTGCCATTCGCCGCCTCAAAAGCGCGGATGAAGATGCACAGGCCGAACGTCTGGACATGATGTCTGCGCGCGATGAACTGGGCGCGGGCAGCGTGTCATTTGGCGATCATCATCTGACTATCATGGTGCGCGAACGCAGTCTGGAACGGCTGGACGATGCCACCGCCGCAATTGCCGCCAGCCTTGCCGATACAGGCGCCATAGCAGTGCGTGAAGATACCAATCTTGAACCAGCCTTCTGGGGTCAGCTTCCCGGTAACGAACATTACCTCGTGCGCCGCGCACTAATCTCTACAGCCAATATGGCAAGCTTTGGCAGCCTCCATGGATTTGCTTTGGGACAGGCAGACGGCAATCACTGGGGCGAAGCGGTCACGCTGTTGCAGACTACCAGTTCCACCCCTTTCTTCTTCAATTTCCACCACGGCGACCTGGGCAATTTCTCTGTCATCGGGCCAAGCGGTTCGGGCAAGACCGTGGTCATGAACTTCCTCGCGGCGCAGGCGCAAAAGTTTTCGCCTCGCACGATATTGTTCGACAAGGATCGCGGCGCGGAATTGTTTATTCGCGGCATTGGCGGCAGCTACGACCGCATCCGTTCAGGAGAGCCGACCGGCTTCAATCCGCTTGCCCTGCCCGATACGCCTGCCAATCGCGGCTTTCTGCGTGATTGGTTATCGGTCCTGCTCAAAGCTGAAGGGCCGGAAGAAAGCGCCACGATCGCAACCGCAGTAGACGCAGCCTATGCCAATGACAGTGCGCTGCGCCGCCTGCGCCATTTCAAGGAATTGGTGTCTGGCAGCCGCCGTCCGCAACCGGGCGATCTGGCAGACAGGCTTTCTGCCTGGATTGATGGCGGCGAACATGGCTGGCTGTTTGATAATGCTGAAGACAGGCTGGACCTGTCCACCCGCGTGATGGGTTTCGACATGACCGCGCTGCTGGAAAACCCCAAGCTGCGCACCCCTGTAATGATGTATCTGTTCCACCGCATTGATGAACGGCTGGACGGGCAACCCACGATGATCCTCATCGACGAGGGGTGGAAGGCGCTGGATGACGAGATTTTCGCCGCGCGCATCCGTGATTGGCTCAAGACCTTGCGTAAACGCAATGCACTGGTCGGTTTTGCCACGCAAAGCGCGCGCGATGCGCTCGACAGCAAGATTTCGACCGCGCTGGTGGAACAGACCGCCACGATGGTATTCATGCCCAACGCCCGCGCTAGGCCAGAGGATTATTGCGAAGGCTTTGGTCTGACAGAGCATGAGCTTGCGCTGATCCGCAGCTTGCCCGCACACAGCCGTTGCTTTCTGGTGCGCCAGCCAGATGCCAGCGTTGTCGTCCGGCTAGACCTGTCCGGTGCGCCCGAAGTGCTGGCCATGCTCTCAGGCCGCGAAAGCAGCGTTAGACGGCTTGATCTGCTGCGCGAAGCTGTGGGCGATGATCCTGCCCAATGGTATCCCGCCCTAACGTCCCATCCCTGGCCAGGACTGGCGGGCGAGGAAATCATTGCTGAAGAACCAAGTCGGGAGGCAGCTGAATGAACGCGGCCGCCCAATGCCAGCAGGCGATGTCGGAAGTAGGTGCTGGGATCGGCGCTAGCCTGCGCGGTGTGGATTGCGCTGCCAATGCGATGGCACAGGCCGCCTTCAGCCGCATGTTTGCCGAAGGCGGCTTCCTTGGCCCTACCCTGACCGTTGCGCTGACCATCTTCGTGGCGTTGTTCGGTTTTGCCTTGATGACGGGGCGCACCCGCATCGGCCTGTCTTCGCTGACGCCCAAGATGATCACGCTGGTCGGCGTCATCACTTTCGCGACCAGCTGGTTCGTGTTCCAGATGTTCTTTTTCAACCTGTTCGTGGCCGGCCCCAATTGGATCGCTTCGGGCCTGATGGGCACCGATGGATCGGCCACCACCATCTTTGCTGACAAGCTGGATGCCGTAATGCTCGCCCTGATGGAAGCATCGGGCGAAGATGCCATGGGCAATGATTCCTCGATCTTCTCTCCGCCCGGTCTGCTGTGGTCAGGGGGCACGATGCTACTGCTGGGCACCGTCGGCGTGTTGGCAACGACCAAGATCGCACTTGCCATCCTGATGGGCATCGGTCCGATCTTCATTCTGCTGGCGCTGTTTGATGGCACACGCGGCCTGTTTGTCGGCTGGCTCAAAGGTGTCGTGATGATGGCCTTCACGCCGCTATTCACCGTGCTTGGCGGATCGCTGATGCTGGAACTCGCCATCCCGGTGCTGTCCAGCCTTGCGGCAACCCCGGGCGAAATTGACGTGCGCCCTGCGATGGCTTTCTTCATGATCGGCGCGGTCCACCTTGCGCTGATGTTCATGATCCTCAAAGTCCTCGCTACCATGGTATCGGGCTGGACGGTGTTCGGCTTTGTCTCGAATGCAAAAGCTGACACCACCGGCGCGGCACCACCAGTGAACATGCCGCATTATCAGGTCGCCGCGCCGGCGCTTACCAGCACTACGGCGCGTGAAAGGATGTCCCCCACCAGCCCCGGCGTTGCGCGCGATATCCGCACAGCAACCGCGCCTCCGGCCGCCGCCAATGACAGCGGCGCTGGCACGCATACACGCGAAACCCGCATCATTGGGGGCGCTGCCAGCGCGCCTGCGGGCAATTCCGGAAGCGCGCCATCGCGCTCTCGCGGCATCGGCAGCCGCTTCAAATCCGCCCCAATTCGCTCCACGGAGAAAAGATCATGATCCGGCAAGGCCTTGCTGCCGTGCTTCTGGCTTCAGCCATATTTTCGGCCCCCGCATTTTCGACCGCTGCCTTTGCACAGGACCCGCGCCTGGTGGAACGGCTCTATGATCCGACACAGATCGTACGCATCGTGGGCAAGACAAATGTGCAGACGACCATCCGCTTCGGCGATGACGAACAGATTGAAAACGTTGCAGTCGGCGATTCACAGGCCTGGCAGGTTACGCCCAATCGCCGTGCCAATCTGCTTTTCGTGAAGCCACTTGCCCCGCGTGCCAGCACGAATATGACCGTGGTGACCAATCGGCATACCTATCTGTTCGATCTGGTGGCCAATCCCGCTACGCGTGAACCGCTGTATATTCTGACTTTCACCTATCCGGTGGAGATCGAGACGGAGGACGAGGAAACCCAGCTGGCAGAGGCAAGCCCGCAGGTGCAGCCTAATGCCATTGAAATGGCGGCAGCCACCGATGATTTTGCTGTGCTGGATCCCGAACAGCTCAATTACAACTGGTCTAGCACCGGCACGGCCAGTTTGCTGCCCGCCGAAGTTTATGACAATGGCGAGGCCACTTTCCTCAGCTGGCCTGCGGGCCGGGCGATGCCGGCAATTCTGCTGAAAAATCATGAAGGGAATGAAGGTCCGGTCAATTTTGCCGTGCGCGGCGATATTATCGTGCTGGATCTCGTGCCCGGCGAAATCATCCTGCGATCAGGAGGTGATGTCGCAATTCTCACCAATCAGGGTGATGCCGGGGCTTTCCTGGCAGACGGCACGTCGCGCCGCAGTGACGCGCGAAACTAGAACGGAGCAGACGCCATGAAACTCGCAATGCGCCTTCCCGAAAGCAAGAGCGGCGGTGCCAATGACGCCGATCCGCGTGACAGTGAATCGACCGAAATTATCGATCTCGCTAGCCGCACGTCCTATCCGGCAGTGGCCAATCGCAAAGGCAGTTCTGACGCGCTGGGACTGATCGCCGGTATCGGCTTTGTCGCGTTGCTGGGCGCAGCGACATTGTGGGGGCTGAATGCCAGCAAGGTTGAAAACGATGCCGCCCAGCCTGGCGCTGCCACGCTGACCGATGTGCCGCCCCCAGCCAGCGTTATACCCGCAGGCGGTTCGCCGGTTGATGGCCTGCCCAGCGCCAATGCAGGAGCTGGCGCAGTGATGCCGCAGGTCGATCCCGCCCCGTCACCTGTCCTCTCACGCGCACCGGGTGCCAATGTTGCGTCCGCGCCATCAAGCAACCCCTATTCCTCTCCCACGCTGGTCTTCGATGGCGGCACGGCCCCGGCATCTGCTGCGGCCAATGCCGCCGCCGCAGAAGCAGCCGCAGGTAATACGCCGGCTGGATCGGTTGTTCCGGGCGCTGGCGCGGCAGGCGAATTTGCCGCGCGTATTGGTGGCGTGGGTGGCGGCACCGCAGTCGCCCGTCAGGACATTGATCCACGCACCACGGTGACGCAGGGCACCATGATACCCGCGATCCTTGAAACCGCTATCAATACCGATGTGCCGGGCTTCGTCCGCGCCGTGGTGAGCCAGGACGTGCGCAGTTTTGACGGCGGCCGCGTCCTTATCCCGCGCTCCAGCCGCCTTGTCGGCCAGTATCAGTCCGGCTTGCAGGCGGGCCAGCGCCGCGCCTATGTCATCTGGCAGCGGGTTATCCGACCCGATGGCGTGACGGTGCAATTGCAAAGCCCTGCCACCGGATTCGATGGCACGGCGGGCCTTTCGGGCGAAGTCGACAATCACTTCTTCTCGCGCTTCGGTTCAGCCATGTTGCTGTCCGTGATTGGCGGGCTGACTACAGTGGCAAGCAGCGGGGCCTCTGTCGTCCTTGGCGGCGGACAAAGCGCGGCCAGTACCGCGCTGCAACAGGATGGACAGCGCGCCCCGACCGTCCGCGTGCGCATGGGCGAACCGATCCGCGTCTACACCGCCCGCGATCTGGATTTCGCGCAAGCGCCACAGGTCCGCTGAAGTCTGCACACACATGACTGCGGAGATCCACCAATTGCCACAGGATGACAGTGACGCGGTGCCGCAGGTGCCCAGCGGCTCTGTCTATCTCGATGCCTATCTCGCTCCGTTTCGTGAATGGCTCGAACGGGACACGGTGACAGAAATTCTCGTGAACGGTCCGGGGGAGATGTGGGTGGAAGATGCTGCCCGACCTGGCGGCATGCAATGTATCCAAATCGATGCGATTGATGATAAGCTGGTGCAAAGACTGGCCGAGCAGGTTGCGCGGATCAGCCATCAGGGCATCAATCGGGAACATCCGCTGCTGGGCGCGACTTTGCCAGACGGCGCGCGCATCCAGTTCTGCGGCCCGCCCGCAACGCGCAAAAACTGGGCGATGGCCATCCGCCGTCACCGCCGGCTTGATCTGCCACTGGACGCCTATGATGCCGGTCCGCTTGCCAAGCCGAACGAATTGCAGCTGCCCGATTCTCAGGAGGAGCCTGTCGCATTCCTGCGTGCCGCCATTCGCGCTCGCAAGACCATTCTCATTTCTGGCGGCACCAGCACCGGCAAGACCACTTTTCTCAACGCCATGCTGGGCGAAATCCCGCGCGAAGAACGCGTCGTTCTGGTAGAAGATACACCCGAACTCAAATTCCCCGGCGCCAATGGCGTGGGCCTTGTCGCGGTCAAGGGAGAGCTGGGTGAAGCCAAGGTGACGGCAAATGAACTGCTGCAATCAGCGCTGCGCCTGCGTCCCGATCGCATCGTGCTGGGCGAATTGCGCGGAGCGGAAAGCGTATCTTTCCTGCGCGCCATCAACACCGGCCATCCCGGCAGTTTTTCGACAATTCACGCCAATTCGTTACGCGGTGCGCTGGAACAGTTGAGCCTGATGGTAATGCAGACCGGCATTGGCCTTACCCGCACCGATACCATTGCCTATGCTGCAGGGGTGATCGACGTCATCGTGCAGCTGGACAGAGTCGATGGCAGGCGCGGTATCAGCGCGATTGCAGAGGCGCGCGATCTTGCCGAAAGCTGGGTTTGAACAGGTCAAATGTGACCATGACAGCGGATCGCTTGCGCTAATGACATTGAAACGACAGACGGACATCTATGGCCAGTAACCCCGAAAACCCAGCCTATACCGCCGCCAATGATGGCGCGGGGGCCAGCGTTCGCCAGGCCGAAAACGCCTATTTCAACCGTGAATTATCATGGCTGGCATTCAACCACCGCGTGCTCGAAGAAGCCAATAACACCGCCTATCCATTGCTTGAGCGGCTGCGCTTCCTGTCAATTTCCGGCAGCAATCTTGATGAATTCATGATGATCCGCGTGGCGGGCCTAGCCGGACAGGTGCGCAGCGGCGTTACGGAAATCTCGATCGACGGACGCACACCGCGCCAGCAACTCGCTGCGATCAATGCGCGGCTGCATGAACTGGAGGCCAAGCAGCAGCAGGCCCTGCGCACGCTCCGTCCTCTACTGGAAGCAGAAGGCATCCATATCGCTGGCGAGGACCGGATCAGCGAAGCGGCGGAGGGCTGGTTGCGGCAATATTTTCTTGATCACATCATGCCGGTCATCACTCCGCAGGCCCTCGATCCGGCGCATCCCTTCCCCTTTGTCGCCAATGGCGGCATCGGCGCGCTTTTCAACCTGACTCGCGAAAGCGATGGCAGCAAGCTGCTGGAAATGGTGCTGATCCCAGCGGCACTGCCCCGCTTCATCCGCATCCCTGCCGAAGTGCTGGGAGAAGAAGCGATCTATGTCGCGATAGAACGGCTTGTCTGCCGTTATGCCAAGCTGATCTTTCCCGGCTTTTCGATATTGGGTGATGGTGTTTTCCGCGTTCTGCGTGACAGCGATATCGAAATCGAGGAAGAGGCAGAGGATCTGGTCCGCCTGTTCCGCAGCGCGATCCAGCGCCGCCGTCGCGGACAGGTCATCACACTGGAGATCGACGAAAGCTTCGATCCCGAGGCCGAGATATTGTTGCGCGACAAGCTGGGGCTAAGCCAGGCCTTTGTCACCACAACTGAAGGCATGCTGGGCATTTCCGGGCTTGCCGAAGTGGTCGAGGAGGACCGCCCGGAACTCAAATTCGTTCCTTATAACCCGCGCTACCCCGAAAGGGTGCTGGAACATGATGGCGATGCTTTTGCCGCGATTGGCGGCAAGGACATCATCATTCACCATCCTTATGAAAGTTTCGAAGTGGTGGTCGATTTCCTGCGCCAGGCGGCTGCCGATCCCAAGGTCGTTTCCATCAAGCAGGCGCTTTATCGTGCAGGCAGCCAGCCCACCGTTATCAACGCGTTGATAGCTGCGGCAGAGGCGGGTAAATCGGTAACGGCAGTGGTCGAATTGAAAGCCCGCTTCGACGAAGAGCAGAACCTCAAATGGGCGGGCGAACTGGAACGCGCCGGCGTGCAGGTGATCTACGGTTTCATTGACATGAAAACTCACGCCAAAATCAGCATGGTCGTGCGCAATGAAGATGGCGGCATCCGTACCTACTGCCATTTCGGCACCGGGAATTATCATCCGGCGACGGCGAAAATCTACACCGACCTTTCCTATTTCACCGCAGATCCATCATTGGGCCGCGATGCTGCAAGATTGTTCAACTTCATCACCGGCTATATCGAACCGCAGGAGCTGGAACAGATCGCGATAAGTCCGCTGTCGCTTTACGAGCGAATCGTGGAAGATATCGACTGCGAAATTGAACTGGCGCGTCAGGGGCGCCCAGCAACGATCTGGGCAAAGGTCAATTCAATCACCGACCCCGGCATTATCGACAAGCTTTACGAAGCAAGCCAGGCCGGGGTCGAAATCATGCTGGTGGTGCGCGGCATCTGCTGCCTGCGTCCCGGCGTGCCCGGCCTGTCAGACAATATCACGGTAAAATCCATTATCGGCCGTTTCCTCGAACACAGTCGCATCTATGCCTTTGGCAATGGGGAACCCATGCCCAACAACCGGGCAAAGGTTTATATTTCCAGTGCGGACCTGATGGAGCGCAATCTGCGTAGGCGAGTGGAAACGCTGGTGCCGATCACCAATCCGACCGTTCATGATCAGGTGCTGGACCAGGTATTGCTCGCCAATCTTATCGACACGCAGCAAAGTTGGTTGCTCGATGGTGAGACGGGGGATTATCACCGGGTCGAAAGTGACGGTGACGGGTTCAACTGTCACGAATACTTCATGACCAACCCATCGCTCAGCGGGCGCGGAGAGGCGCTGAAGGAAAGCGGCGTGCCCAAGCTTACATTGCGCAAGGGAACATCGTGACGGCGACAGCGGCAAAGCGCAACGGGCTGAAACTAGAAGTGCCCGACCGGGCAGTTATCGATATCGGTTCCAACACTGTGCGTATGGTCGTGTATTCCGGTCCGCGCCGCGCGCCCAACGTCTGGCTCAACGAAAAAGTGACTGCGCGGCTGGGCCGTGACCTCGCCACATCTGGCAGGATCCCGCGGGCGGCAGAACAATTGGCGCTTGGAGGACTGGCGCGTTTTGCCGCCATCCTCGCCGATCTTGGCGTAGATGATGTCGCCACGGTGGCGACTGCTGCCGCGCGCGATGCCGGCAATGGCAGCCAGTTCATCAAGAAAGTGCGGGCATTGGGATTTGAACCGCGGGTCCTCACCGGCGTGGAAGAGGCCAACACGGCAGCATCTGGCGTTATTGGCGCATTTCCCGGAGCCAGCGGCACCGTGGCCGACCTTGGCGGGGGCAGCCTTGAACTGGCCGGCATTGAAAAGGGACATTGCGTTGAAGCAATCAGTCTGCCGCTTGGAACATTGCGCTTGCCCGCCTTGCACGATGGTGGCCCGGCAGGCTTTCGCAAGAATGTGAAGGCTGAATTGGCGAAGGCCAGCTGGGCGCAGACGCAAGATGGGCCGCTCTATCTTGTCGGCGGCACATGGCGGGCCCTCGCCGCCTATGTCATGCACAAGGCAAAATATCCGCTGGGCGATCCGCAGGCTTTCCGTATCCCGCCGGACGAGGCCGAAAAGATCGCGCGCAAGCTTGCCAAGGTCGATCCGGCCAGGCTCACCGCGATTCCGGGCATTTCTTCCAGCCGCGCCGCTGGCCTGCCCGATGCGGCAGCCATGTTGCGGGTGATCCTGAAAGAATTATCGCCAGATGCACTGGTGATATCCGCATGGGGCCTGCGCGAGGGATTGCTTTTCAACCGGCTAAGCGAAGTTGCGCGAGAGCAGGACCCCTTGCTCACCGCGGTGACCCACTTTGCAACTCCACGCGGTGCGGACATCACCAGTGCTACGCTGATGGCCGCCTGGACGGCCGAAGCTGTCGATGGCCGCAATCGCGGCAGTGAGCGTATCCGGCTGGCGGCGACATTGCTGTCGCAGGCGGCAGCGCGGATCGAACCCAATATGCGCATATCGCACTCCACCGACTGGGCGTTGGAAAAGCGCTGGGTCGGTCTCGATCACACGGGCCGTGCGATGATTGCACAATGCCTGCGGGCTAGTTGTCGCGAACCTGCTATCACGGAAGAACTTGCTGTATTGGGGAGCGAGGAACAATTGCATCGCGCCTCCGCCTGGGGGCTGGCCATCCGGCTTGGCCGCAAGATCGGTGCAGGCACGCGCATTTCGCTCAAGAGCAGCGCACTGCGTCGCCAGGGCAACACGCTTGTCCTGCGGTTTGAAGAAAGCCGCGCCTATCTGATGGCCAATTCAGTAGAGGCGGAGCTGGCAAGGCTGGCCGATTGGCTCGGCCTCGATCACGACATGGCTGTGGGCGGCGTGTAGAAGGCGGCCCGCGCCTTCCCTCTTTTGATCTTGGTCAATGCGTGACGTGGCGATTGCGGTAAGCTGATCAGATTGGCACGCAGGGGAAAGACGAAATGCAGGAAACCGCTCCGTATAAGATGCAGTTGGAAGGCACTCTTGCAGAACTTGAAACCCGCCTCAGGCGTCTTCAGCGCGATCTTGATGAACCGCATGATCCTGATTCCAGTGAACGCGCAGTGCAAATGGAAGATGATGACAGCCTAGAAGAACAGGCACGACTCGTAACCCGCGAAATTGCTTCTGTCCGGCGTGCGCTGGATCGCATAGCTGCAGACGAATATGGATATTGCGTCCAGTGTGGGGAAATGATCTCGGAAGGACGGCTTGCCGCCCGTCCCGAAGCCGCGCTGTGTATTGCCTGCGCCGAAAAAGGCTAGTCCGACACGGTCGCCATCAATAGCCCCAGCGCAGCCCCAGCCACATCGTGCGCGGCGCGCCCAGATCCATTGAGCCGCCCTGATTGCGGGTGATGATCATCTCATCCGCAAGGTTTTCTATCCGGCCCACGACCGACAGACGCGCGGCGACTGGAATGGAGGCGTATAGATCCAGCGCTGTGGCCGCCGGAAGGACATCGTTCTCCTGATCGCCCTCAAATTGCTTGCCCACATGGCGCAGGGTGGCCGACACCTGTCCGCCTTGCATAAAGGCATAGGAGCCGGTGATACTTGCGGCGACGGATGGAGTTTGCGGCGGACGATTGCCATCAAGACCAGCCGCAAATTCACTGCCAACCACCTCTGCATCGGTCAGAACCAGTGTGGCGAAAAGGTTGAACGGGCCGCGTTCTGCTTCGGCTGACAGTTCGACGCCCGTAGCCGAAATGGCATCGAGATTGCGGCGTTGGCGCAGATTGGGGACCAGCATCACATTGGCGATGGCACCGTCCACCTCATTATCGAAATAGGCGGCCGTCAGCGTGACGCCGTCCACCGGCTTGAGATCGAAACCGGCTTCCCACCCCTCCAGCCGTTCAGGCGCGAGTTCTGCATTAGCCTGTGTCACCACCGGAAAGACCACAAATGGCCGATAAAGCTCGTTGAGCGTTGGCAGGCGAAAGCCCGAATATACGGCGGCACGCAACTTCAACGCCGCACTCGCTTCTACAAGCGCGCCGGCCCGCCAGGTGACTTCCCAGCCTGTTTCGTCGGAATAGCTATCATCCCGCACGACTGCGCCATCCGCAGCGGTTGCGCGATAATATCCGCCGGTAATGGCATAGCGGTCCGCGCGCACACCGCCTGTCAGGGTCAGCATGTCTGACTGCCAGTCATTCTCCGCAAACACGCCCAGATCGCTGGTTGCCCCGCCGGCAGAGCGGTTTTCGGTGAGATTGCCCGAAAATGCGGAATAGGCATCTTCAAAAAGATCGCCTTCATTGCGGCGGTAATCGGCACCAACGCGCAATGTGTGGCCACCACCTACTGGCGGACGAATTTCAATCTTGCCGCCCAGCCCGCTTGATGGCGTTTCCTTTTGATCGAGCACGCGCACAAAGCGGGATGAGGAGATCACGACATTGGTGAAGTCGCGCCACTGACCATAGACGAGCGCATCGAATTGCCACGGCCCGCGGCTGACAGCGCGCAGGGAAATATCCTGACCTTCCGAGGAATTGTCCGCCCCGTAAAAGCGCAGCGTGCGTTCATCCTCAAACGCCAGTACCTGCGCCTGCAATTCGATCACATCGCCAAGTTTCTGGACAAGCCGCCCTCCAAGCGACCATGCATCATAGCTAGCGCGCGCAGTGGCTGGCACCCGGCTATCTTCAGGGGTGGTATGAAATCCGGAGCCGCGCTCCCACCTTCCGTGCAGCACGGCAAAGCCGTCGCCCAATTCGGGCGCGATACTGGCGGATAGTTCAGTTGCACCGCGATGGTTTGCGAGCGTGCTGGCGTTCACCAGGCCAAGCGTAGCTGCGTCGGCGCTGGTCAGTTCCACCTTCCCCGCCAGTGCGCCAGCGCCGAACGGGCCGGAGCCGCCGCCACGCGTCACACGGATACTGCCCAGCCGTTCGGGCGCAATCGAGCTGAAGGGAATATAGCCAAAAAAGGGATCGGCCACCGGCACCCCATCGAGCAGGATAAGCGCGCGACTGGTCGCGTTTCCGCCAAGCGCGCGCAAGGTCGCGCCCTGCGCGCTGGGGTTGGCGGAGCGACTGTCCGACCGCCTGAATTGCTGAAACCCGGCAATGTTTCCCAACACGTCTTCCAATCGGCCCGATGCACTTGCCACGATCTGCTCACGATCAAGCTTCACGGTGGAATAGGCAGGCGCAGCAGGCGTTTCGGCAAGCCCTTCACCAAGAACCGTAATAACATTGGATTCCTGTGCATTTTCATCCTGGGCGAAAACAGGGGTCGCATATATGCAAAGGGCAGCGCCAATGCGCAGCAGGGTCTTCATAGTAATCACATTCCAAGCAGATAATGGCCTGCGCCCCAATAACGGGTGCATGAGGCATCGTCGCCATGTCTGTGGCACAAAACTGCGGAGCATGCAGGCCTTCGCATGAACCGTTGGATAAAATACACTGCGACCAAGACAAACGTGCCAATTTTCCTTAACTTCCGGCCCAAGGGGCGCAAAATAAACCAAGGGAGAATGGGAATGAGGAACTGGATTATCTGCGCGGCTAGCTTTGCAATGCTCTCAGCCTGTGCTGAGGAAGCTGAAGAGCCGGTGATGGAAGAGCCTGTTGAAGACGCGGTGCTCACCGATATGAATGGCGAGACGATGGAAGGCTATCTCGGCACGTGGACGGTGCAATATCCCGATGGCGCGGAAGGCATGACGACGAACAATCCCGATGGCACTTATGACTATGTTCTGCCCGATGGCACGGAAGCCAGCGGCACCTGGGAATTCGGCGCAGCAGAATCCTGCTGGGACGCCGATGGCGACGGCGAAGGCACAGGCGCATGTTATACCGTGAGTGCCGGAGATGAAAATGGCACCCGCGTGCTGACCATGGCAGACGGCACCCAGATTAAGGTTACCCCTGTCAGCGATGCGGCGGATGACGAGACTGCTGCAGCGGTCGAATAACCCCGCACAAACCTAATGGCTAAAAAGGGGGCGCTCCCATGCAGGAGCGCCCCCTTTTCATTCGCTCATCCGGCCTACCTATCCGCAGCCATTGATATAGACCCGCTCATCCAGCATCGTGATGCGCGCAATATCGCCATTATCCATGCGATACTCGCGAACATCGAGCCCAGTCCCGATAGATTCATAATCATTGCCCCAGCGTGCTTCCAATTCGGCAAGGCTTGGAGGATCTACACGCGTGAAATCGCTGCATGCAAGACTTGCTGGCTGCACCGGCGCTTCTCTCCCGCTATCATCCTGCATCTGTGCTGCCGTCTCTGGAGTTACGGCGAGATCATCAAGGAAGCTGGCTGACAAGCCCTCGTTCGGCCCCTCAGCATCATCGGAAAGCTGCGGGGCCAGTGGCGGCGTCGTCGAGATTGCCGGTGCGGGCGCGGCAGATTGCGTATTGTCCGCCGCGACATAATCACCCTCGGTTACGGCATCGTCGCGGTCATAGATGCGCGTCGCGTCAAACGGGCCCAGCGGTGTCCCCGCCCTCACGCGCACCAGCGGATACGGCGCAAACAGCGTGCCGACATAGACGAGTTCGGCTTGGCTCACACTTTTGGGACGAATGTGGAAGACATCGGGCACCGCGCCGGGCCGCGGGTCTTCGAAATGCAGTTCCACGCCATCGGCCAGTTCGCGCACGGTCATTGCCTCAATCGTTTCGGAACCGGACATCGCGGTAAAAACCACACCATTGCTGCGGAAACTGGCGGGCCGGTTCCAAGAAGTGCGCCAGCCACCGTCATCGCCGCGTTCAATATCAAATGTGAAAATCGTGGCATTATGGATGCGCAAGGCCCAGCTGCCTTCAACATTCTGAAGCGCCGGTTCTGCTGTTGTTTGAGCGAATGCGGCATGCGGCAGAGCCATCAGCGCGGCGAGAATTATCAGGATACGTGCTATCATGCGGTCATCATGGCGCAGCACGCGCGTCATAGGCAAGCAAAAGAGCCTCTCAGGCGTTGCGCATGGCGGCTGAATGGATCAAGGACACAGCGTGCCCGCCACCACTTTTGAAAGCAAGCATGGCTGAGATTATCGATGGACGCGCCATAGCGCGCAAGCTGGATGAACAGACGAAGGCACAGGTGACCGAACTGATCGCGTCGGGCCATAACGCACCTGGTCTTTCGGTCATTCTGGTAGGACAGGATCCGGCCAGCGAAATCTATGTCCGGCGCAAGATCGAGGCATGTGAACGGGTCGGCATCATTTCGAGCGAACACCGCCTGCCCGACACCACTACGCAGGATGCGTTGCTGACACTGATCGCACGGCTCAACGCCGATCCCGAAATCCACGGCATATTGTGTCAGGTGCCGCTGCCCGAACATATCGATTCGCGATTGGTGCTGGGCTCCATTGCGCCGGGTAAGGACGTGGACGGCTTTCATCCCGTAAACGTGGGGCGGCTGTCCACCGGAACCGGCGGTATCGTGCCCTGTACGCCATTGGGCATTATGATGCTGATCACTTCGGTCATAGACGATCTTACCGGCAAGGATGTGGTTGTGATCGGCAAATCCAATATCGTTGGCAAGCCGGTTGCAAATCTGCTGCTCGATGCGGAAGCAACTGTCACTGTCACCCATATTCATACGCACGGATTGGCTGAAATCTGCCGCCAGGCCGATGTCATCGTCGCCGCCGCGGGCGCACCTGAACTGGTGCGCGGACACTGGGTAAAGGATGGCGCAGTGTTGATCGATGTCGGCATCACTCGCATCGAAGGTGAAAATGGCAAGACCCGGCTGGTTGGGGATATCGCCTTTGACGAGGTGCAGCACGCCCGCGCCGTGACCCCCGTGCCCGGAGGGGTCGGCCCGATGACCATTGCCTGCCTGTTGTCCAACACTGTCAAGGCGGCGCGTGCAGTGGCAGGGCTGAATCAGGGTAACGGCAGCGATTATGCCGATTTGCCATCCCGCACTATCTTCACCGGATCTGGATCGATACCAAATTAGGCGCAGACCATTGTGATCAAGAGCCAGCCCTCATCGGAAATCGACGTTTTTATTGTCGGAACGGGGTCTCTGGTATCTCGATGGCTGGCCATCTGGGCATGATGTGCCCAGAGATAGATTATATGGTGCTCGAACGGCGCGACCGCATTGGCGGGACATGAGATCTGTTCCGTTATCCCGGCGTGCGATCCGATTCCGACATGCACACTCTCGGTTTCGATTTTGAACCGTGGAAGCATGAAGATGCGATCGCCGATGGACATGCAATCCTCGATTATCTCAACCGCATCGTTGAAGAACGCAGAATCAGCGAAAACATGCATTTCGGCTTCGAAGTCGTCAGCGCAGACTGGGGTTCGTCCAGAGCCCGCTGGATTGTAACGGCGCGCGGCGAGGACGGAACCAGCGCGATAATCGCGGCCCGCTGGCTCTATTTTGCCATTGGCTATTACGATGACGACAATCCATACGATGCCGGTCTTCCCGGCCTTGTCCGCTTTGGCGGGCAAACCGTGCACCCGCGATTCTGGCCTGAATATCTCGATTGTCAGGGCAAGGATGTGGTGGTCATCGGATCGGGCGCGACCGCCATGACCATTCTGCCCGCGATGGCTGACACCGCCAGCAGCGTCACCATGTTGCAACGCACGCCAAGCTGGATGGCGCCGGGGCCACGCCGCGACACATGGGGCAAGCGATTTGAACGCTGGTTTTCCGAAAAACTCGCCTATTGGCTTACGCGGCAGAAGAACATCGCGCTGCGCAGCTACTTCTTTGGCCTGTCGCGTCGCAAGCCACGTGTGCTGGCAGAAAAGCTGCGCGGATTGCAGCGCGGGGCGCTAGGCAAAAGTTACGAGCCTCGCCATTTCGAGCCGCCCTATAATCCATGGCAGCAGCGCCTGTGCTTGATGCCGGATGGCAATCTGTTTACAGCCATGCGCCGGGGCAGTGCGCATATTGTGACCGACCGTATCGCTGGCTTTGATGACGGCGGGGTGAAGCTGCAATCGGGCGATTACACCTCAGGCTATCTCGAACGCGCCAAGCACCTGATGCCCAAAGTTGCCGCTGAGCGGCCTTGGACGCTGCGCCACAATTACCGAGAGGACAAGCGCGATTTCCGACAGCCGCCTGTTGCCGATGGAGTATTGCGTTTTGTTCATGCGCCTGCACAGACCGACATATCCTGCGAGCAGGATGTTGCCGGGAACACCCAAGCCATCGCCGCCGAATGAGGTTTCGCTGAATGACTTCGAACGAAAAGATCTGGACCGCTGCGCTCGTAGTGATCGGGGATGAAATCCTGTCCGGCCGCACGGCCGACAAGAACATCGTCCAGATCGCCAGCTGGCTGCAAGTGCAGGGCATCCGCCTTTCCGAAGTCCGGGTGGTGTCGGACGATCCGGATGCCATCGCGCATGCGGTCAATGCCTTGCGGGCGGCGCATGATTATATGTTTACCACCGGCGGCATCGGGCCGACGCATGATGACATAACCGTCGATGCCGTGGCTGCCGCGCTCGGCGTGAATGTAGTGATACATCCCGAAGCGCGCGCCATGCTCGACGCCTATTACGCCGATAAGCCGGGCGGGCTTACCGAGGCGCGTTTGCGCATGGCGCGGGTGCCTGAAGGCGCATCGCTGATCCCCAACCGCATGTCGGGCGCACCCGGCATCCGGCATGGCAATATCTTTTTGATGGCGGGCGTCCCGCACATCACCGCGCAGATGCTCGATGGCCTCACGGGCACACTGGAAGGCGGCGCGCCGCTTCTTACCGAAACTATCGGCTGCTGGACTGCCGAAAGCGAAGTCGCCGATATCCTGCGCGAGATTGAGCAGGCGCATGAAAGTTGCCAGATCGGCAGCTATCCGTTTTTCCGCGAAGGGCGCATCGGTGCCAATTTCGTCATCCGGTCCACCAGCAGGAACATCCTTTCAAGCGCGGTAGATACCTTGTGTGAAGCACTGGGCGAAGAGGGATATGATTTCACACCCGGCGGCATCTGATTGCCGACGGGGTTGGTAGGAAAGCGGTAAACAGACAAAAAGGGGCCGGAGGATCGCTCCTCCGGCCCCTTTTTTCAATCAGTTTGGCCAAAAAGGCGTTATGCGCCTTCGACTTCGGAAACGTCGATCTTCAGGCCGGGACCCATCGATGAAGTCAGCGAGATCTTCTTGACGTATTTGCCCTTGGCACCTGCCGGCTTGGCCTTCACGATCGCATCGGTCATCGCCTTGAAATTGGCCTTGAGATCCGCATCCTTGAACGACAGCTTGCCGATGCCGGAGTGGATGATGCCCATCTTTTCAACGCGGAATTCAACCTGGCCGCCCTTGGCGTCCTTTACGGCCTGTTCCACATTGGGAGTGACAGTGCCCAGCTTCGGGTTTGGCATCAGGCCCTTGGGGCCAAGCACCTTACCAAGGCGGCCGACAACGCCCATCATGTCCGGCGTGGCGATCACGCGGTCATAATCGAGATTGCCGTTCTGCATGTCTTCCATCAGGTCTTCGGCGCCAACCTTGTCTGCTCCGGCGGCTTCTGCCTTTTCGGCATTTTCACCGCGGGCGAAGACTGCGACCTTCACGTCCTTGCCGGTACCCGAAGGCAGCGACACCATGCCGCGCACCATCTGGTCCGCATGGCGCGGATCGACGCCAAGGTTCATTGCAACTTCGATGGTTTCATCGAAATTGGCCTTGTGTTCGCGCAAGGTAGAGATGGCGTCGTCGACAGTGTAGAACTTCTCATTGTCGAGTTCAGCGATTTTCTGCTGCTTCTTGGTCGGTTTAGCCATTAGTTCAGCCCTCCACCACATCGAGGCCCATCGAACGCGCGGAGCCTTCGATGATCTTCATGGCCTGATCGACATCATTTGCATTGAGATCAGCCATCTTGGTTTCGGCGATTTCCTTGATCTGGCTTTTGGTCACCTTGCCGGCCGTGACCTTGCCCGGCTCTTTCGAAGCAGACTTCAGCTTCGCGGCCTTTTTCAGAAGAAAGCTGGCAGGCGGTGTCTTGGTGACGAAGGTGAAGGAACGATCGGCATAGACGGTGATCTTCGTCGGGATCGGGGCGCCCTTTTCGAGGCTGTCCGTCGCGGCGTTGAAGGCCTTGCAGAATTCCATGATGTTCACGCCGCGCTGACCCAGCGCGGGGCCGATCGGCGGCGATGGGTTGGCAGCGCCCGCGGGCACCTGAAGGTTGATATAACCTTCGATCTTCTTGGCCATGATGGCCTCCTTTTTCTCACTCTTGCCTGCCAGGTAAGCGGCAGGCTCATGTTAAGCGGTCTGGCAGAGAGCGAGCGCCCTCCTCCCGCGTGGATACCCGACTGTTTGTTGGGATGGCGGGCAATTAGTCGCAAATGGGCCGAAAATCAAGTAATCCTCGCACTCTAGCGGAAGGTGACACAGGTGACACGGTGTAACCCTGCATTTTCATCACTATCCGATTGATATTCGATATTATTTTATCATTTCTGACAAGGTGACACTTTGCCCATCTGAATTTCGCGCCCTGGTGGATAGAAATGAAGGCCCATGTGGCGCGTGACCGGTCTGTAGGAAACCCACCCAATCCCCTTGCCTAGTCCGGCTGGCGCAGCGAAGGATAAGAATAAGGCCCTGGCAAGGACACAAATCTTATGGATAATCCTGCAATTGCACATGACGGCAAAGACATGCCGCCAACGCAGAAGGAAAAGCGACCCGTGGGGTGGCTGCTGTTCATCGTCCAGCTTGCCAGCGTGATCCTCACCTATCTCGTGGCAAGTTTTTTGCCTGCCCTGCCCGCGGTTCTTGCGCAAATGGAGGCAGGGGGCGGTGAGCCTGCGCTGGGTTCTGCGACCGTGGCAGCCACAGTGATAATCGGCATGGCCGCTACGCTGCTGGTATGCTGGTTGTGGCTGCGCCGCGAAGGGCGCGTGGCGGAGGCGTGGGATCTGTCCGCGCCCGCCAATTGGGCCCGCACAGTATTGCTGGCCGCGCTCACCACATTTGGCGCCATCGCCATCTTCAGTGGCGGCGGTGCCTTGCTGGAATGGCAGGGAACGCCCGCGCCCGATGCCAGCTTCGTGCTCGATTTCGTTACCGAAAGCCCGCAGCTGTTCTTGCTGTGGATCGTGGGCGTGGCAATCCTCGCCGCCGGTCTTGGCGAGGAATTGCTGTGGCGCGGCTTCCTGATGAACCGGCTTGAACGGCTTGGCGGGTTGCGTGGCCGGATCTGGCTGGTGCTGATCGTCCAGGCGATCCTGTTCGGGCTGCCGCACGCCTATCAGGGTGTCGGCGGGATGATCGTAACCGGCGCAGTGGGCCTGCTTCTGGGCCTTGTCCGCATCATGCAACGCGGCAATCTGTGGGCCGTCATCATCGCTCATGCCAGCGTGGATGTCATCATGATGACCCTGGCCTATGCGGATAAGCTGGGGTGGTTTGCCACCTAGGTAGGCTGAAACGCCATCCGCCCGATTTGACGCATGGCATTCGTTTCAGGCAACCGGACCTTACTTGACCAGTTCGACCTGCTCGAAATCCAGTTCCACCGGTGTTGCGCGTCCGAAGATGGAGACGCTGACCTTGACCTTCGCCTTGTCGAAATCCAGCTCTTCCACCACACCGTTGAAGCTGGCGAAGGGGCCTTCGAGCACCTTGACCTGATCGCCGATTTCGTAATCGACGCTGATGTCCTTCTTGGGTGCGGACTTGGCTTCTTCGACACCGCCAAAATAGCGCGCGGCCTCTTTTTCGCTGATCGCCTGGGGTTTTTGCCCTGCGCCAAGGAAGCCGGTGACCTTGGGTGTATTTTTCACGAGGTGATAGACATCATCGGTCATGTTCAGCTTGGCCAGCACATAGCCGGGCATGAACTTGCGTTCGACCTGAACCTTCTTGCCGCGCTTGATCTCTGTGATGGTTTCGGTCGGCACTTCGACCTCTTCCACGCCTTCTGAAAGACCCAGGCGTTCTGCCTCGGATAGGATTGCGTCACGCACCTTGTTCTCGAAACCGGAATAAGCGTGAATGATGTACCAGCGGGCAGCCATGGAAATCCCTTTTTACCTTCAGACTTAAAATTGCGGCGTGCAGATCAGAGCAGCTGGAGCAGCTGCCGCACGACCCAGCCGAACAGCGAATCGACAGCGAGGAAGAATAGCGACAGGATCAGCACCATGATGCCCACGAAAATCGCCGTACGCACGGTTTCGGGCCATGTCGGCCAGACCACCTTGGAGGTTTCCGAACGCACCTGACGAACGAATTCACCGGGGGAGGTTTTCTTCTTGGTTTCGTCGGCCATGACGGCTTCGCTTCCATTTGCCAAAAAAATCGTGCCTCCCGGGTAGGACTTCGCGCCGCCCCGGATTAGGTCCGGGAGGGGCTTGGCGAAGCTCCGATGTCGGAAGACGGTTGGCTATCTAGTGCCAGCGTCGCGCCTTGGCAAGGCCGCGTAGGGCACCCGGCAAAGCAAATCGGTTGCAAATGTGACTTTAGGACTATGCAGCGGCGCGCCTCGTCGATAGCACTACAGGCGAAGAACGGGCCGCTTGAGGGGAATTCGCACATTATGTCAGCCGGAACTGAACTGTCGTTTGCAGAGCGCATGATCGCACCTGTCACCAATGTGTCGGACCTCATCTGGGGCGGAACGTGGAACGGCGAAGCAGTTATCCCTTTCCCGCCGCTCGCCATCATTCTGCTGGGCGTCGGCCTGTGGTTCATGGTGGGCCTGCGGCTCTATCCAATCGTCAAGCTGGGCAGCGCAATCAAGGGTCTGTTTGCCGGGCGTAAAGGTGCAGGCGCCGGTGAGATTTCGCCCTTCGCGGCGCTTTCCACGGCGCTTTCGGGGCAGGTAGGCACGGGCAATCTTGCAGGCGTGGCCACCGCCATCGCGCTGGGCGGTCCGGGGGCGATCTTCTGGATGTGGATTACCGCGCTGTTCGGCATGGCGCTGGCCTTTGCCGAAGGCGCGCTGGCCATCCGGTATCGCGAAACGACCAGCGATGGCGTCTATCGCGGCGGCCCGATGAGCTACATCATGATGGGCCTTGGACCGAAATGGACCTGGCTTGCGATCGTCTTCTGCGTCGGCACGCTGTTTTCTGCGCTGGTGACGGGTAATTCCATTCAGGCAAATGCCGTAGCAGACGGGCTGAATGAACTGTTCGGTATCGAGGAATGGCTCGGCGGGCTGATCGTGGCGATTCTCGTGTTCATCGTCATCATTGGCGGCATCAAATCCATCGGTAACGTCGCTGAAAAGGTCGTGCCGGTGATGGCGGTAACCTACATCATCATGGCGGTGATCGCGCTGATCCTGAACTTCGGCGATCTCGGCGAAACCTTCAGCCTTATTTTCAACGGCGCATTCAATCCGCAAAGCGCGGTGGGCGGCTTTACCGGTGCAGCCATCATCATGGCGATCCGCGCAGGTGTGGCGCGCGGCCTGTTCTCGAACGAGGCGGGTCAGGGCTCCACCCCGATCGCCCACGCCGTGGCGCAGACGAACGATCCCGAACAGCAGGGCCGCATGGCGATGCTGGGCACGTTCATCGATACCATCGTTATCTGCACCATGACCGCGCTCGTCATCCTGACCGTGCGCGGTGATTTCATGGCGGGCGACGAGGCAGTGCTGCATGCATGGCAATCGGACCGTGTCGGGTTCGAAATGACCAGCGGCGCATTTGCCGCAGCCTTCCCGGTGCAGATTGCCAGCATTCCCATTGGCACGCTGGTTGCCAGTATCGCGCTCATCCTGTTCGTCTTCACCACGCTGCTGACATGGAGCTATTACGGAGAGCGCGCGATCACCTTCATCTATGATCGCGTGAAGGGGTCCAACCGCGAAGGCGAGAAGAAACTTCACATGGCATGGCGTGTGCTGTGGTGCGTGGTGATCTGGTTCGGCGCGGCGCAGCCGAGCGAACTGGTCTGGCGCATAGGCGATATTTCCAATGCCACCATGGTACTGCCCAACTTGCTCGCGCTGGCGCTGCTATCGGGCGTGGTGTTCAAGCTGGCACGCGGCCAGAAGGATGCAGGCCCAACCCACACCGATGAAACACCCGAGGAGCCGGAGGAGTATTAAAGGCTCCTCCGCGCCTCACGGGGGCAATTTGTCACCATTATTAGCGGCGGTGTAACAGGCGTTCCAACAGGCTGGGCTGCTCCATCGGCTGAATGCGGCCATAGGCAGCAAGGCGCTGGCTAGCGTCGCGATAGGCACGCGGGGACGTCCAGCTATCCGGACGGCTTGAGATAAACATACGATCTGACATCTTACGCCTCCTTCTTCGGTCCATTACGGTCGTGCAGAGAAGAAGTTCCCTTCGTCTCCACTGAAGAACGCTTTATCGTAAACTAAGTGATTCCACCATTACCAGATGGTCTGCTAGTATTCAGGATTCTTAATATTTTCCTGAACATATTGAGCGCGCGACCAAATCATCCAAACCAGCAGGGCGGCGCAAATGGGCATCGGATTCATACCCAATGGCAAGGCCATCGCACGCGTCGCATGGGGCGCGGCAAACAACAGGACCAGCGCCAGCTTCTCCCACGGACGAAAGCCTTGGCGCAGCCCTTCTCGCACCAGCCACAGGATTGGCAGGATGAGGAACGGCAGGTCGTAATTGAACAAATAGGGCGATGTGAGTGCAGTGGCCGCCAAAACCAGTGCGCCGCTTGCCAGGGCATCCCCGCCAAATCTGTTCCACGACATGAAAGCGAGAATAATCATGCCGATAGCGCTGGCGATATTCACAGCCAGCGCAATTTCTGTCGGCGCAATCAGGCTCAACTGGCTGAACGGTGTTGCCATACGCAGATAGAACGCGCGATCAGCATTTTCCATGATCGCGGCGCTGGCATTCCAGCTTGTGGTATAGGCCAGCATCGTATCCAGGCCCAGCACCAGCCAAGACAGCAAGAGCAAGGCCAATCCGCTCATCCCAGCAGCCAGAAATGCGCGCCATTTGCCTGCCCCGGCTAACCAAAATGGTATCAACAGGGCCAGATGCGGCTTGATGACTAACATACCCAGAACCGCCCCCGAAAGCACGGGTCGCCTATCCAGCAGAGTTACCCCGGCAATCAGGATCGCGCCGGTCAGCAGACCGTTCTGTGCGTGGCCTGCTGCCAGCAAGGCCCCGGGAAAGACGATCACGATGGGCCACAATTGCACAAATGCACGAATGCTGGCCCAGGCCCATAGAGCAAAGGTCACAGCGACCCAGGCAATCCAAGCCAGCGGAAACGGCAACGCCCCGAAAGGCGCGGCGGCAAACAGGAAGGGCGGCGGATTGACAAAGGCGAACCAGCCTTCGCTTCCCGTTGCTGTCTGCACGCGTTCCTGCACTTCAAGATCATAGGCAGCGGCCGGATCTCCGCCGATAGTAACATGGCCCGCACCCCAGAAGGCGAGAAAATCGGTCCCCTCCACGCCCATTGCCTTGATAAAGGAATTGACCAGCAACAGGAGGCTGGCGATCCCCACGATCACGGCATAGCCACGCACACGGCGCGTATCGAGCCAGTCGGCATGGCGGAGATGATCGATGACAGTTGTGCGCATCGGCATGCCTTATCGTAATATGGTAAACGCGCGATGGAGATTTCTTGCGCAATACCCACGCGCAAAGCAGCCCGCTGGAAGCGGATGCGTGCGCGGCCGCACGGAACTGGTTTTCGGGAAAAATGGCAGGGGTGACAGGATTCGAACCCGTGGCCCTCGGTTTTGGAGACCGATGCTCTACCAGCTGAGCTACACCCCTGCAGGGAGGTGCGCCTCTATAGCGCAGCGCGCGCAATGGCAAGCGACGACATGCGCATGCTATGATAAGTTGCCGCAATGCATTCCCCCGCGCCCAAGATAATACCGCCCGAAATCCTCCTGCTCGCCTATCGCGGCGGCGTTTTCCCTATGGCCGATTCGCGCGATGACGGAGAGGTATTCTGGGTCGAGCCGCGCGAACGGGCGATTCTACCTCTCGATGGTTTCCGCTGTTCTCGCAGTCTTGCCAAAGTGATTCGGCAAGACCGCTTCACTGTCAGGGTGGACGGGGATTTCGATGCGGTGATCGAAGCCTGCGCCCAGCCACGCAGCGACCACCCCGAAACATGGATCAGCCACACGATCGATGCCAGCTATCGCAACCTCCATCGTCACGGCCATGCCCATTCGGTAGAATGCTGGCGTGACGATACGCTGGTTGGCGGGCTTTACGGCGTTGCTTTTGACAGGGTCTTTTGCGGCGAGAGCATGTTTGCGAAGGCAGACAATGCAAGCAAGGTGGCATTGGCATGGTTGGTCGCGCTGATGCGGCGAGCGGGGTTCGTGCTGCTCGATTGCCAATTCATGACCGAACATCTTGCCTCGCTGGGCGCGGTCGAGATCCCGCGTGAGCGGTATCATGAGCTATCGTCAGAGGCAGCCGCGCGTCCACCGAATGATTCCTTGCCACAAGCTCATGCCGCATTGCTTCGGGAAGCGGAGGTTTACGCTTCCTCGCCCGGAAAGCTCATCGCGCATTCCTTCAGCCAGACGTCATAGATCGGGTGCTCAACCACATTGAGGCTGGGCGATTCCTTGAACATCCAGCCCGAAAATATGCCAACCCATTGAAAATCGGCATCGATATCGGGCCGTTCATTGACATAGACCTGCACGAAGGCGCCCGTCTGCTGCGGCTCTTCCCAGGGTGCTGTCCGCTCGCATGCGGACAGGCGGATGATGACATCGTCCACGCGCCGCGATTCGCCCGGCATCATCTCGATTTCGCGGCTGATCTGGTTGCGCTTGTTGATAAGGCCGATGGTGGCCACCCGCTCCTCCATCGGAGTGCCGACCACCTCGGCATCGTCCGGTGCGATTTGCGGTGCAGATTCACCCTGCAATTCTTCGGGGATATCGGTTTCTTCGGCCTGCCGTTCGGGCGCGGATTTATCGCATCCGGTCAGGGCCAGCACGCTTGCTGCAAGAAACACACCGGCGCAGGCGGCGCGCCGCCGGCTCACGCGTCAGGCGTCCAGGCTTCGTAATCACCGCGAGCGGGCGCACGCCTGCCGCCGCGTTCCAGCGCACCAGCGGGAAGATACCGTGTATCGGTGCCGGTGGCATTGGGCGTGTAGTCCGTTTCCCAGATCTTGGGAGGCGCAAGGTGGCTTTCTGGTAATTGATCGTAGGAACCGTGCAGCCAGCCATGCCATTCGGAAGGCACGCGGCTGGCATCATTGACCCCTTCATAGATCACCCAGCGGCGTTCACGCTGGCCGCTTTTCGTGTCCTTACTGCGAAAATATTTATTGCCCTGTGCATCGGTGCCGACATGCTCGCCATTGCGCGCAGACCACAGGCTGGTGCCGATGGTGGCACCTTCCCACCAGGTGAAGATTTTGCCGAGGAAGTTCATGGGCTGCGCGATTAGCGGATTCGGTAGCGAAGGCCAAGCACTAGCTGGTGGTTACCATTCAATCCGGTCACCCGGTTCTATCCCCAGTTCGGCAGATCGCCCACCGATGAGTTCAAGAACCGCGATGCCGGGACGATCAGAACGCACGCTCTCCTCATTATAAGGGACACCGTCGCCAATATTGATGACGGTCTGGTTTTCATCGATGAAAATGATGTCGAGCGGCAGCAGGGTATTGCGCATCCAGAAACCCATGTCCTGCGGCACATCATAGGGGAACAGCATACCTTCATCCGGCCCCATTTCGGTGCGGAACATCATGCCGCGCGCCTGCTCTTCCCTGGTGGAGGCGACTTCGGTCTGGATGACATAGGTGCCGCTTTCGGTTGTGATGGTGACGGGTATGATTTCCAGACCCGCTTCGGAAAGCGCTGCGGAATTCGCTGCCGTCGAGGCAGCAGGTGCCTGATCGGCGGCCTGCGGCGAACAGGCGAGCAGGGGAATGGCCAATAAAACAAGTCCAAGATTACGCAGTATCGTCATCATCCCATTCCTCTGCTTCGGCGACCCATTCACGCGCGCTATCTTCATCTATGGCATCGATCATCGCGCGGGCGTGATCGAAACTGTGGCCTACACGCAGCATCGCTGCAATCTGTTTTTCGCGCTTTGCACGGTCAGGTGTTTCCAGGCCGAAGGGGCCAAAGCGGCGCTTGCCCGCAAGATGCAGCGCCGCACGCCGCCGGGATGCCTCTCTTGGCGCAACTGCTTCGCGGACCTGTTCTGCAATGCCTGCCTGCCCAAGCGACTGGTTCACGCGGTTCGCGCCATAGCCGCGCCGCAGCAAATCAGACGATCGCGCACGGGCATAGGCCGCATCATCGACATAGCCCTTGTCCACAAAACGCGCGACCAGCGCCGGCACATCCGGCCCGTTTTCCTCACCATCTGTCGCGTCTTCCCAACCGCGTTCGCGCAATTTGCGGGCCAGATACCGTTCCAGCTTGGTCGCACTGGTGGCAAACCGCGCAACATAGGACAGCGCCAGCTCCTCCAGAGCTGCCGGAGAAAGCGGGCGTGGCGCCCTGCGTTCGCGCTTACTTGCCTGTCGATTGACATTCATTGGCCATATTCGTGCCACACTTCCCTTGAAATGGGAAAGGCTGTAGCGGTGTCCACTTCATTTGAGACACCGCTTTTTGATATGGGAAGCGACAACAGAGCACCCATGACATGAGGGTCCACACAAGGTTTATGACCGAACTCACCCCTACCCCGAATGATTGCCCCCTGCCGCGTCGCAGGTCTGATTTTATCACCTTCAACGAGGCGATAGATTATGCCGCGCGCAGTGAAAAGGGCCTCAATTTCTACGATCCGCGCGGAACGCTGGAACGTGTGTATCCCTATGCCAGCATGCGCGAAGATGCGCTGGCCAACGCCCGCCGCCTGTCCGCAATGGGCATTGGAAAAGATGACAGGGTTGCACTGATAGCGGAAACCAGCCCCGAATTTACCGCCATGTTCTGCGCCTGCGTCTATGCGGGTGCATGGCCGGTGCCGCTGCCGCTGCCCACCACCTTTGGTGGCAAGGACAGTTATATTGAACAGCTGGGCGTGCAATTGGCCAGCAGCGATCCCAAGCTGCTCGTCTATCCTGCCGAAATCGGTGAAATGGCCAGTGCAGCTGCCGCCAGACAGGGCTGCACCGGAATGGATTGGGATGCATTTGCCGCGCAGGAAGCACCCGATGCCGATCTGCCGGAGGCCGATCCCGATGACATCTGCTATCTGCAATATTCCAGCGGCTCCACCCGTTTCCCGACCGGCGTTGCTGTTACCCACCGGGCCTTGCTGCATAATCTTTACGGCCATGCCACGTCGATGCACATCGGAGAGGGCGATCGCGGGGTGAGCTGGCTGCCCTTCTATCACGATATGGGGCTGGTCGGCTGCTTCCTGTCCATGATCGGCAATCAGGTCAGCGCCGATTATCTCAAGACAGAACATTTCGCCCGCCGCCCGCTGGCGTGGCTTGACCTCATCAGCCGCAATCCCGGCAATTCATTGAGCTACTCGCCCACCTTCGGCTATGACATTTGCGCCCGCCGCATTTCCAGCCAGAGCCAGGTATCGGACCGTTTCGATCTGTCGCGCTGGCGATTGGCAGGCAATGGCGCGGATATGATCCGGCCTGACGTGATGCAGCAATTCGTCAACGCCTTTGCCGATGCGGGTTTCAAGGCGAGCGCCTTCACACCGTCCTATGGTCTTGCAGAGGCGACGCTGGCGGTTACCGTCATGCCCCCGGGCGAAGGTATCCGCGTGGAACTGGTTGAGGAGGAGCGCCTGTCGGGCACGCTGCGCGATCTCAGCCGTCCCGCGCGCTATCGTGCCATCGTCAATTGCGGCAAACCGCTGCCCGATATGGACGTTGAGATCCGCGGCGAGAACGATGCCGTGAAGGGCGATCACCAGATCGGCAAAGTCTGGTGCCGCGGCCCCAGCGTGATGCATTCCTATTTCCGGGATGAGGCCGCGACTGGCGATTGCCTCGTCGATGGCTGGCTCGATACAGGAGACATGGGCTATATGGCCGATGGCTATCTGTTCATCGTGGGCCGGGCCAAGGATATGATCATTATCAATGGCAAGAACCATTGGCCGCAGGATATCGAATGGGCAGTGGAACAACTGCCCGGCTTCAACCACGGCGATATCGCGGCCTTCTCTGTCGAAACCGAAAATGGCGAGGAAGCGCCCGCCGTGCTGGTGCATTGCCGCGTATCCGACCCTGATGAACGGATCAGGCTGCGTGACCAGATTGCGGACAAGGTGCGCGCTGTTACCGGCATGAGCTGCGTTGTCGAACTGGTGCCGCCACGGACGTTGCCACGCACCAGCAGCGGCAAATTGAGCCGCGCCAAGGCGAAAAAGCTCTATCTTTCGGGTGAGATTTCGCCATTGGACCTGGCCGCTTGAGCCTGACTGTCGAGAGGGTTCGAAAGGTTTGGCTTACCCGGCACAGGCGCGGCGCGGACGATCTGCAACTGATCCGCCCTGCCGCAGCGGATTTGATGCGTGCCGGGTGATGTTCCGACGCCGATTCTCCCTGTCGTCCTCTCTCACGCCAGCAAGAGGACGCCCAACGGATAAATCAGGGCCAGCAGGGCGATAAGCCATATCAGCGTACGAACCTTGGGAATGCCAGCCCAGTAAAGCGGGAGGTAAATCACACGCGCACCCAGCCAGATCCAAGCGGCAATCGCGGTCAGCGTGCTAGCCTTGTCTGCTATCACCACGCCGCCAAGGGCAATGATAGCCAGCGGCAGTGTTTCAAGAAAATTGCCGCGTGCGCGATCCAGCCGTCCGGCCACATCGTTGAGCGGCTGAAGATCCTCATCACGCGCCCCCATGTTCCATTCCTTGCCATATTGCTGCGTCTTGTAGCGGATGGCAGCAAAAATATGGACCAGCAGCAAGATGGCGGCGAGGCCAAGGACAGTAAGTTCAGCAGGCATGATGTCTATTCCTCTTCAATCACCCAACGCGCGGTGACCGCTCCGTATCCTGCCCCGGTAGCATTGGTCTGCATGGCTTTTTCCTCAGCCGCCAAAATGGCACGCAGAGCGCTCACCGACTCTTCCGGTCCGCTCAACTGCACAGCGACGCCAACGCGGTCGTGCGCCCAGCTTGCCAATTGCAATGCGCGGCGACCAGATACGGTGATCTCCTCATTCTCGAACGTGATTTCGGGCAAATTGCGCAAAGGCGGGATGAAACGGATATCCCAATCGGGTTCGGTCGCATCGATCCTGCGTTCAAGTTCGTTATAAGCGGCCATCGTCGCCCCTTCCAGCGGGCGCGCCGTGACCACGGCCCGGCGCCGTTCCCGATCAACGGTAACATCGTCTATCGGAACGCCGGCCAGAAGCGCCAGCCTGTCGGCAATATCCTCAGCCCTTTCACGCGCCTCTGCCTCCTGCGCGCGGGCGGCAGCAAGCTGCGCTTCTTCGGCAGCCTGCTCGCTCGTGCCGACACGCACCTGGGTGAGCGAAAATTCTATGACGCGGCTCAAGCGGTCGCTCGCCATCTGTTCGGTCAGCGCTTCTGCATTGGCGATAATCTGCGGCGTCAGCACTGTGGCAGTCACCTGAATGGGATCGCTTTCGAAATTTGATTCAATCTGTGACACGCGGGCGCGCCCGTCGAATACGTCGATCACGGTGGAATTTATCTGCCGCGTCGCATTACTTTCCCACACGATCTGGCGCAGGGAAAGGAATAGCGGGATAGCAAGGACGATAAACGCGGCGAAGATCAGGAAGGACTGTATCTGCGTCTGCTTTTCCGAAAGGCTGGTGCTGAAACCAAACATGCGCGCCATCGCCGTTGCGGTCAGGGCGATGGCGGTGAGGTTGGTGATGAACAGGAACATCGCGCCCCAGAACACCGTTCCGTTCACCGTCGCCAGCCCAAAGCCGACCACCGCGAGTGGCGGCATCAAGGCCGTAGCAATCGCCACGCCGACAATCGTGCCCTCGCGCCCGCGGATCATCGCATAGGCGCCCGCAATAGACGAAAATATCGCCACGCCAAGATCGAACAGGCTGGGCCGCGTGCGGGCGGCAATTTCGCTGGTAATGGTCTGCAAGGGCGAGAAAAACACGATGATGGCACAGAAGATAATGGCAAAGCCCACCCCCACCGCCAGCGATTTTGCCGATTGTCGCAACCATTGGAAATCGCCGATGGCCAGCGCAAAACCGACACCCATGATCGGATCCATCAACGGAGAAAGCAGCATCGCCCCGATCACCACGGCAGCCGATCCCTGCAACAGGCCCAGCACTGCGATGCCGGCGGACATGCAGGTCATCAGCAGGTAACGGGCCGATAGCGCGCATTCGGCGCGCCGTTTTTCAATCACAGCCGCCTGATCGACCGTGCCCCGCACATCCATGCCCCACCAGCCTCTGAGGCTGCGCAGCACATCGCTGAACCCCCGTCGTGCCGGGGATGAGGTCGCGCTCGCTTCGGGAACGGAATTCGCTGACATTTCCGGGGAGTTTGGTGTTTGCATTACAGCGCATTATCGCGGAAGCTGCCCAGCACAAAGCTTGAAACACGTGTCTTGTATGCCTAATACACTGGATACAGGCAGGAAGGGAAATCGCGCGCGATGGCAATTAGCAACCAGACAGAGACCAAAACCGCCACCGATCTGGAGCTGACGCCGCCTGATCCCGTGCCCGCTGTGACCCCGGAAAGGGCTGCCGGACTTGTGCCGGTAAGCGAGGAAAAAAAGACCGCCCTGCAGGAAAAAGTGGATGGCTTCGTGGACGAGCTCGTCGCGCTGGATTCCAATTCACCTGATTTCGGCAAGAAGGTGGACCAGATCACCAATATGGGGCGCAAGGAAATCATGGCCGCCAGCCAGATGTCCAACCGTTTCCTTGATCGGCCGGTGCGTGCAATGGATCAGGAAAGCGGTGTCGGCACCGATCTGGCCGAATTACGCCGCACGGTCGAAGATCTCGATCCCGGCCGCAAGGGCAAGCTGACGGGGCGCAAGCTGTTCGGCATCATCCCGTTCGGCAACAAGTTGAAGAATTATTTTGACAGCTACACCAGCACGCAAGGCCACATCCAGTCGATCCTGGCCCGTCTATCCAGCGGCAAGGACGAATTGCTGATGGATAATGCCGCAATCGATGTCGAACGCCAGAAGCTGTGGGAAGCGATGGGCAATCTGGAACAGATGATCCACATCGCCAGGGCGCTGGATGCTGAGCTGGAGGAAAAAGCTGCCGAACTCGATTCCAGCAATCCTGAAAAGGCCAAGGCCATCCGCGAAACCGCGCTGTTTTATGTCCGTCAGCGCACGCAGGATCTGCTCACGCAAATGGCAGTTTCGGTGCAAGGATATCTCGCGCTTGATCTCGTCAAGAAGAACAATGTCGAGCTGGTGAAAGGCGTGGACCGTGCCAGCACAACAACCGTGGGCGCGCTGCGCACCGCTGTAACAGTGGCACAGGCGATGACTAATCAGCGCCTGGTGTTGGGCCAGATCACCGCGCTCAACCAGACGACGGCGGGCATCATCGATTCCACCGGCGAATTGCTGCGCAGCAACACCGCGCAAATTCACGAACAGGCAGCCAGCTCCACCATCCCGATGGAAACGCTGCAACGCGCCTTCCAGAACATCTATGACACAATGGACGAGGTCGACCAGTTCAAGCTGCGCGCGCTCGATTCCATGAAACAGACAGTCGATGTGCTTTCGACCGAGGTGGAAAAATCAAAGGGCTATATCGCCCGCGCTGAAGGCCAGTCGCAAGCAGCGCAGCAGGTCAATGACAGCGGCCTGTTGAGCCTCGAAGGATAGTCGGGGCATTCTGGATGGCAGATGATATCACCCGCGATTCCGATCGCATACTGTCCGAAGGCCGCGCATTGGTGCGCGACAACCAGACTGGCGGACGGCATCGGCTGGACAGCCGATCAATCGGGCGCGGATCAAAACAGATAAAGACCAAAAATCTGCTTAAGCGCGCCGGCTATTTCGGCGTAGCGTTGCTGGCGATCTTCATGGCGGCGAGTGTCCTTGGCATTGTCCTTAACGGTATTGGCTTTGTCGGGGTGATGACGGTATTGTTCGCAATCATCGCGGCAGGGGTCATCTTCGCCAATTACCCCAAGGTAAAAACGCCGAAACGTGCCGATCTCGCCCGCACGCAGGATGCCAGACAATTGGTCGCGCGGACCGAGCTGTGGCTGGAACACCAGCGTCCCGCCCTACCCCCGCCCGCGGTGAGACTAGTGGATGATCTGGGCGTGCAGCTCGATGCGCTGGGCAAGCAGCTGGAACATGTCGATCCTGCCCACCCCGCTGCGGCCGAAACGCGCAAGCTGGTGGGTGAACATCTGCCCGAAATGCTGGAAGGCTATCAGCGCATACCCGATCACATGCGCCGCGAAGAACGCGCCGGTTCCACGCCGGAAAGCCAGCTGGTCGATAGCCTCGGCAAGATCAGCAAGGAAATTGACCACGTCACCCGGCAATTGGCGGAAGGATCACTGGATGATCTGGCGATCCGTAACCGCTTCCTCGAATATAAATATGGCGGCGAGGATTCCTCTACGCCCGTGAAAGGCGACTGATGGATATCGAAATCCCGCATAATCTGGGAAGGGAGGAGGTCCGCCGGCGTCTGCGCGAAAACAGCCATAAGATCGGTGACAATATCCCCGGCGGAATGGCCGAGGTGGAAACCAGCTGGTCCGGCGAGGACCGCATGGACATGTCCATCGGCGCGATGGGTCAAATGCTTTCTGGGCATATAGATATCGAGGATGACAAGGTCATCTTCCACATGCTGATTCCGGCGGCCCTGGGCTTCATCAAACCGATGATAGACGCCGCCATTCGGCAACAGGGCCAGAAATTGCTCGCTCCGCCAACGGATTAAGGCCGAAGGGTCAGAGCTTTCGCTCGCGCTCCAGATAGCTGGCAGGAATACGCAGCGTCGCCGCCGCCAAACGTGTTTCCCTAAGAAATAACACCAGCGCCCACATTAACAGCGCGATGGCCACGATGAATGTGGCGGCAGCAAAGGGGTTCAGCCCGATTTGCGTGAATTCCTGCACGAACAGCAAGACCACGGTCACCCCAATCGACAATGCCGAGAGCACCAGTTGCAAAAGCGCCCTTCCAATGAGGGCAATGCGTTCGTCCGACATGCGCATCTGGCGCACGATCATATCGTGTTCCTCACCCTCGGTCTTGCCGTGAAGCGCCTGCAAATCACGGGAACGGTCCACCACGCGACCCAGCCGCTGGCTCAGCGTGGAGATGATACTGCCGATGGCGACCAGCACGAAGACAGGGGTCAGTGCCAGCTGGATCGTCTGGGCTATCATCAGGTCTTCACCGGGGAGGAAGAAATTCATCTGGCGAAAATCCTATTGATTGGTCGCGCCGTGCAGCTTGCCGACTTTTTGCGCGCCCTGCATCGATGTCACCAGTACTTCATCGCCATCGACCACAATCGCGATGTCTTCCAGACCGATAACCGAAATGCGCGGTCCGTCGGTTTCGGCAAGAACATTGGCACAATCGATCAGTTCTACGGCACCGCGCGCGCAATTGCCCGCATCATCGCCTTCCCGCGCGTCACGCAGCGCAGGCCAGCCGCCGATATCGGACCAGCCCATCGACACCGGCACCATGGCGGCGCGCTGCGTCTGCTCCATGACCGCGTAATCGACCGATTCGGACTGAATCTCTGAAAACGGTTCGGCTGCGGGATAAAACCGCGCGCCATCTTCATGGCCGTCACTGACAGAGCGGCGCACAGCATCGGCCAGTGCCGGACGGTGGCGGTCAAGCTCTGCCATGAGAGCGCCCGCCCGAAACGCGAAGATGCCGCCGTTCCAACTATAGCCTCCATGCGCAAGAAATTCCGCCGCGCGGGCAGGATCGGGCTTCTCGACGAAACCTTCCACGGCAAACCCGCCGTCCAGCACTTCGCCCTGCAGGATATAGCCATAGCCTGTTTCTGGATGGGTGGGTGTTATGCCAAAGGCAACAAGATGATCCTGTTTCGCCAGCATGGCGGCAGCCTGCGCCGCCATGCGGAATGCGACGACATCACCAATGTGGTGATCGCTGGGACACACCAGCATCACCGCATCCTGTGGCAGCAGTACGGCAGCCAGCGCGATAGCGGCAGCGGTATTCTTCGCCTCTGGCTCCACCACGATGCGCGCGTCATTTCCGCCAAGCTGCGCCGCGACATGTTCGAGATGCGCGTTGCCGGTGACGATGAAAGGTGCGGCAAATTGCCCGGGATCGCTGCACCGCGCCAGCGTCTCCTCGAACAAGGTCTGGTCACCCACCAGCGGCAGGAAGGGTTTGGGCTTTACCTTGCGACTGCGGGGCCACAGGCGGGTGCCGCTGCCGCCGCACATAATAACTGGATGAATCATGGTCATGTCTTGCACCTGTGAAATTCCGGGCCTTGCTGCAACCGCTTTATTGCCTGCTTCTTACGATCGGGCGCGAAAATCGACGCGATAGCCATAGCGCGCCTCTACCGGTGTGCCATCTGCCGCAGTCGCAGGATTGAAACGGATACGCTCTATCACCAGCGGGCACACGCGCGCGGTAGTTGCTGCATCGACCTGCGTATTGGCGACGGTGCAATTGCGCGCGCGACCAGCCGTGGTGACAGTGAAATGCACGGTGACAGAACGGCCAAGTCGCGTCTCCCGCCCACCTTCTGGGATCGGAAAATCGCGCGCCTCGTTCAATTCGCCCGATCGCACTGAAGGACCAACTGCTACCGCGCCGCCAGTGCCCGATCCCCTGCGGCCGCTGCCGGTGCCATCGCCCGGCCCGCCAGCGCCCGTGCCTTCACCATCTTCTCGTGCGCCAGAGGTGTTGGCAGTGCCGGTTGAAGTTGCTCGCGGCGCCGGGCTCGGCCGCGGCAATGGCTGCGGAGGCGCAATGACAGGGCGCGGTGTCGCCTCGCGCCCTTCGTCGCCAGCCGCACCTTCATCCGGCTGCGGCGGGGCAATGCTCGGCTCGGCTTCCGGTTCTTCATCTTCATAGGTCCGCACGGTGACTGTCACGATGGATGTTGCCTGTTCGATCACTTCGGATGTGAATTCAGGCATCAGCAGGCGTGCCAGTCCGGCCAATGCCAGTATATGGGCCAGGGCGATCAGCACCACCAGCTTCCAGTTCAGCTTCTTGCGCTTTGCTGCAAAACCGCGTTGCACCATAAGGACCCGTTTTCCTTTGCCGGTTCGTGCGAGCCATCAAGGCCTGCGTCTTGTTAGCATTGTGCCGCGATGATGCCAGTAGGCTCGACCGCAGCCGTGAGGTGACCTAGGAATGCAACACATGACAGGTTCCTTTCGTTTCGCAATCGACCGTGGCGGCACCTTCACCGATGTGGTGGTTGAATTGCCTGACGGTCGGCTGGTCACAACAAAGCTGTTATCCAGCAACCCCGATCAATATCCAGACGCCGCCAGCGAAGCGGTGCGGCGCATCCTTGCCGATTATGGCGAAGCATTTCGTGATGCCGACATTGCCGAACTGCGGATCGGCACGACAATAGCCACCAATGCACTGCTTGAACGGCGCGGGGCCGAAGTCGCATTGGCGATTACAGCTGGGCACCGCGATGCCTTGCGGATCGGCAATCAATCGCGGCCCGATATCTTTGCGCGCAACATCATTCTGCCCGAACGGCTGGAACAGCACGTGATCGAGATTACCGAACGCGTCGGAGCTGATGGCAGCGTGTTGCAGCCGCTGGATGACCATGCTGCGCGGGCCGATCTTGCGCGGTTGCGCGAAACTGGCGTTGCTGCGCTGGCCATCGTCTTGCTGCACGGCTGGGCTTTCCCCGCCCATGAAAGGCGGCTGGTGGAAATAGCGCAGGAGCTGGGCTTTACGCAGATCAGCGCCAGCCACGAAGTATCTCCGCTCATACGACTTGTCCCGCGCGGGGATACCAGCGTGGCCGATGCCTATTTGTCCCCTGTCATTCGCGCCTATGTTGATCAGGTCGCTGCGCGCCTGCCGGATCACAATACCTTGCGCTTCATGCAATCCAACGGCGGCTTGGCCGACGCCCGTGCATTTCGTGGTAAGGACGCGGTGCTGTCCGGCCCGGCAGGCGGTGTGGTGGGCATGGTCCACACGTCCCGGCAGCTTGGCCATACACGGCTGATCGGATTCGATATGGGCGGCACCAGCACCGACGTATGCCACTATTCAGGCGAGTATGAGCGCACCAGCGACAGCATTGTGGCGGGCGTCAGGATTGCAGCACCGATGATGCAGGTTCACACGGTTGCGGCGGGCGGCGGATCGATCTGCCGGTTTGACGGTTCACGCCTGCGGGTGGGGCCTGAAAGTGCGGGCGCCGAACCCGGCCCTGCCTGCTATCGCAAGCGCGGCCCGCTGACGGTGACCGATTGCAACCTCTTTCTTGGCCGGATCGATCCGGCGCAATTCCCCAAGGTGTTTGGCCCGGCAGGCGATGCGCCGCTGGACCGGCAGGCATCAACCGCTCGGCTGCAGGACGTTGCAGATACGCTTCCAGAACAAATGGATCTGGCGCAGCTGGCCGAGGGGTTTCTGGCATTGGCGGTGGATGAAATGGCCAATGCCATCCGCAAGATCAGCACCGCCCGCGGGCACGATGTCACCACCCATGCCCTCGCCTGCTTTGGTGGTGCGGGCGGCCAGTTTGCAGCCCGCGTGGCGGACGAGCTGGGGATGGACACGGTGCTCGTCCACCCGCTCGCCGGAATGCTTTCGGCCTATGGGATTGGCCTTGCCCCCGTGGTGTCGATCCGGGAAGAAGGCGTCGTGAGGCCGCTGAAGGAAGACTTCTCCAAAGCCCTCGCCGCGCTCGAAAATCAGGCGCGTGGCGATGTGCGGGCACAGGGCATTGCGCAGGATCGCATCACCCTTGTCCATCGATTGCGGCTGCGCTTCGCCGGCAGCGACACCACACTCGATATGTCGCTGGGCGACGACGCGGACAGGGCTTTTCGCGAAGAACATCGCCGCCGCTTCGGCTGGTCGGACGATACTGCCCCCATCGTGCTCGAAGCGCTGAGCGTAGAGGCGCAGGGGACCAGCGGCGGACTGAGCGACTATGTGTCCGATGCGCCCGCATTACCTGCATCGCCCGATGGTGTGGAAGGGCCAGTGGTGCTTCCGGCATCCGGCTCCACCATCGTGGTGGAGGAAGGCTGGACTGCGCGGGAAGAAGGGGGTGGATCGCTTGTCCTGACGCGCACCGCACCGCGTGATCGCGCACCAGCTGCCGGAACTGCGGTCGATCCGGTACGGCTGGCGATATTCAACAGTCTGTTCATGGCCATTGCCGAGGAAATGGGCGTGGTGCTGGAAGCCACGGCCAGCTCCGTAAATATCAAGGAACGGCTCGATTTTTCATGCGCGCTCTTCGATGCGGAAGGCTCGCTCATCGCCAATGCACCGCATATCCCGGTGCATCTGGGCTCGATGTCGGCCAGCATCAGACGGGTGATTTCCAATCGCGGCTCAACGGGTGCCAAATCCGCGCGCGGGATGCGGCCCGGCGATGCCTATCTCCTCAACGATCCCTATCATGGCGGCACCCATCTGCCCGATATCACGGTGATAGTGCCTGTGTTCTGGCATGCGGAAAATACGGTCCCTGATGCCTTTGTCGCGGCACGTGGGCACCACGCCGATATCGGCGGAACTGCGCCCGGCTCCATGCCGCCGGACAGCCGCAGCATCCTCGACGAAGGCATCATCCTCGATGATGTGCTGCTGGTCGATGAAGGTCACTTTGCCGAGGCAGACATGCACCGCCTGCTGGGCGAAGGCCCGCATCCGGCGCGCAATCCGGATCGCAATATTTCCGATTTGAAAGCGCAGCTTGCGGCCTGCGCACGTGGAGCGGATTTACTTGGCCAGGCAGCGAGGGAACATGGCAGCGATGTCCTCGCCGCATATATGGGCCATGTGCTGGACAATGGCGAAGCGGCGGTGCGCGAACTGCTGGGTCGCTTGCCCGAAGGCAGTTTTACCTATGCGATGGATAATGGGGCGAAGGTCAGCCTCGCTATCACCATTGATCGTGATGCGCGCACCGCCATTTTCGATTTTTCGGGCACGTCCGCGCAATTGCCGGATAATTTCAACGCCCCTGCCGCCATCACCCGCGCAGCCGTGCTGTATGGTTTGCGCTGCCTTGTCGATGATGATGTTCCGTTGAATGACGGTTGCCTGCGACCAGTGGAATTGCGCATTCCGGCGGCCTCCATGCTTGCACCCGAATTTCCTGCCGCGATTGTCGCGGGCAATGTGGAAACCAGCCAGGTGGTGACCGATTGCGTGCTCGCCGCCTGCGGGGCGCTGGCGCCGGCACAGGGCACGATGAACAATTTCACCTTTGGCGATGACACACGGCAATATTACGAAACAATCTGCGGCGGATCAGGCGCGGGGCCAGATCATGATGGGACAAGCGCGGTGCAGACCCATATGACCAACAGCCGCCTGACCGATCCCGAAGTGCTGGAATCCCGCCTGCCGGTGCGCGTCAAAGGGTTTACGATCCGCGAAGGTTCGGGCGGTGCCGGGGCCCATCGGGGCGGAAACGGGGTTGAACGCCGCCTTGCCTTTCTTGAACCGATGCGCGCGCAAATCCTCGCTAACCGACGCAAAATCGCCCCGCGCGGTCTTGCCGGAGGCGGCGATGCGCTGCCCGGTGAAACCTTTGTCGAACATGCTGATGGCAGCATAACGCAATTGGGCGCAACGGGCGCGGCAGATGTCGGGCCGGGCGACGTGGTGGTCATCCGCACACCCGGCGGTGGCGGTTACGGAGCAGGTGAATGACTTTGGACGAAGACACGGCCGCGCATTTCGCCCGCACTGCTCTGGGCCATGTGGAGCGTGAATATCCCCACAAGCTTGATCACCTGATGGCAGGGCCTGAAGATGCCTGCACGCCGGGCCAATTGCATCCTGTCTTTTTCGGCAGTTTCGATTGGCATAGCTGCGTTCATAGCTGGTGGACCCTGCTCACCATTCGCCGCAGCTTTGCGCATTTGCCAGAAGCCGATGCAGTGGATGCATTGGCGCAAACGACATTTGATGAAGGCAAGATCGCCATAGAACTCGCCTATGCACAGCGCCCGCAATCACGCGGGTTTGAACGGCCTTATGGCTGGGCGTGGCTGTTGTTTCTGCATCTTGAGGCAAGCCGGCATGATGATCGCGACTGGGCAGCCCGGCTGGAACCGCTGGCCCGGCATTTTGCCGCCGGATGGCGCGATTATCTGAGCATATTGCGCCACCCGATCCGCCACGGCGCCCATGCCAATACCGCCTTTGCACTGCTGCTCAGTCTTGAATGGGCGCGAGAATTCGACGGTGAGCTGACCGCGTTGATAGTAGCTGCGGCGCAGCGTTACTTCAGCGAAGATCGCGATGCACAGGTTTGGGGCCCGGGCGGTGATGAATTCCTCTCCCCCACTCTGGTGGAGGCGTTATTGATGAAACAGGTGCTTGCCCCTCAACATTTCAACCCTTGGCTTGCGCAATTCCTCCCGGGTCTTTCACAGGGTAAGCCTGCTGCGCTTTTCACCCCTGCAATCGTCAGCGACCCGACTGATGGCAAGGCCGCGCATCTTGATGGGGTGAACTTCACCCGTGCATGGTGCTGGCGCGCGCTGGGCCTTTCCGGTGATAATGCAGAACGCCACATGGCTACTTCAATGGAGGCTATCGACGGGGACTATATGGGCTCGCACTGGCTGGCGAGCTTTGCCTTGCTGGCGCTGCTTGCAGCAGAAGAACGACAGGGCTGAACGTTCAGGTCATTCTGGCAAAATTGGCCGCGCCGGGCGCACGGCGGCGGGGTGGCGATATTGCGTCCCTGCCCCCTGCAAAGGCGGCCAATGTATCGGCAAGCGCGGCCATCGCCGAGATATCAATGCTGTAGAATACCAGCTTGCCTTCGCGCCGCGTTTCCACAAGTCCCGCAGAACGCAGCACCGCAAGCTGCTGTGACAAGCTTGGCTGGCCAATGCCGCTGGCGCTTTCCAGTTCTCCCACATTCAATTCCGTTTCGCGCAGCGCGCGCAATATGCCAAAGCGCAACGGATGGGCGGCAGCCTTCAGCGCATCAATCGGAGCTTCATCGCTCATGCCCTGTTACCCTTGGCTGTCTTGGCATCGCGCAGGAACCATCCCGCATCGCCCTTGGCGGCATAGATTTCATCAAGATCGGTCGGCGGCGGGGCGAGGAGGTTTTCACCCGGCTGCCAATTGGCAGGAGCAAGTGCGTCTGCGGCATCAACAGCCTGCAAGGCATCAAGCGTGCGCAGCATTTCAGGTATCGAGCGACCGACATTGGCGGGATAGCAGCTCATCGCGCGGATCACGCCTTCGGGGTCGATAAAGAAGGTGGTGCGCACCGTTGCACTGTCACTATCGCCCGGATGGACCATGCCATAGGCCCGCCCGATCACGAGTGTCGGATCCTCCACTATGGGAAAGCGCACTTCGAGATCATAACGGTCACGGATCAGCCGCAGCCAGGCAAAATGCGAAAACAGGCTATCGACGGAAAGCGCCATGAGATTGCATCCGCGCGCCGCAAATTCACCGGCTTGCCGCGCCAGTTCGACAAATTCGGTGGTGCAAACGGGTGTAAAATCCGCCGGATGCGAAAACAGGATCAGCCAGCTGCCTGCATGATCGGACAGACGCACATCGCCAGTGGTGCTGCGAGCAGCAAAGTCCGGCGCGACATCGCCGATCCTGAGACCCGCGCAGGGTGCTTCTCTATTTTCATTGCCATGATCAGTGCGGGTCATTGGAACCTCGTAAACACTTGACAGTTATTAATCAAGACATATACATACTTTATGTAATTTGAGAGGGCTAGGCTATGAATTCTGCCGATACCACTACTGATAATGCACTCGCCAAGGCGAATGATCTGGTTGCGCAGGCGCTACAGAATTCGGCGTTCCGTCCCGAAATCACCGGCTTTTTTGACGAGGCAACCTACACCGTAAGCTATGTCGTGGCAGACCCCGCGACCGGCGAGGCAGCGATTATCGACTCCGTGCTCGATTTCGATGCACCATCGGGTCGTACCAGCCATCATGCAGCCGACAAATTGATAGATTTTATAACTTCTAAAAATCTGAAAGTGACTTGGCTGCTGGAAACACACGCCCATGCTGATCACCTGTCGGCTGCGCCCTATCTGCAGAAAAAGCTGGGCGGCAAGATCGCGATAGGCAAGCACATTACCACGGTGCAGAACGTATTTGGCACGCTGTTCAATGCGGGTAGTGATTTCAAACGGGACGGCGCCGAATTTGATGTGCTGTTTGGTGACGGCGACAATTTTAAGATCGGCGATCTTGTGGTCGAGGTGCTGCATGTGCCGGGCCATACGCCTGCCTGCATCGCCTATGTCGTGGGTGATGCAGTATTCACCGGCGATACGATGTTCATGCCCGATTACGGCACCGCCCGTGCCGATTTCCCGGGCGGCGATGCGCGGCAGCTCTATCGCTCGCTTCGCCGCATATTGTCACTGCCTTCCGCAACACGGCTGTTCATGTGTCATGATTATCTGCCACAGGGCCGCAGCCATTATATGTGGGAAACCACTGTGGCTGCAGAGCGCGAAGGCAATATTCACGCGCATGACGGCGTGACAGAGGAAGAATTTGTGCTGATGCGCGAGGCGCGCGACGCCACGCTGGAAATGCCGCGGCTGATACTGCCGGCCGTGCAGGTCAACATGCGGGCTGGTCATCTACCTGCCCCTGAAAGTAATGGCGTCACCTATCTCAAGATACCGGTCAACGCGATATGACCCTGCCCGGATTTCCTGATGCAGCCCCGCTTGCGGGCCTGATAGGCGGCGGGCTGATAGGGCTGGCGGCTGCGATCATGCTGCTCGGCATGGGGCGGATCGCGGGTGTATCGGGTATTGCGGCCAAGGCTGCGGGGCTTGGCGGAAGCGGGATGGACCGGCTGAGCGCCTGGGCTTTTGTGATTGGCCTGCCACTAGGCGCGCTGGTTGTGATCCTGATAACGGGCATGCCGCAGGTGAGCTTTGCCGGGCCCGCCCCGCTCGTTGTCGCGGGTCTGCTGGTAGGTTTTGGAACGCGTATCGGCAGCGGTTGCACCAGTGGCCATGGCGTATGCGGGATAAGCCGGTTGTCGGCTCGCTCTATCGTGGCGACGCTGGTTTTCATTTGCGCCGGAATAGCCACGGTCGCGATCATGAACGCCTTCGGCTGGCAGGTGCTGTCATGACCATGCGCGCAATTATCGCGCTGGTTGCCGGTACCATATTCGGCGCCGGTTTAACCGTAGGCGGCATGACCGATCCAGCACGCGTGCGCGGCTTTCTTGACTTGTTTGGCGATTGGGACCCGACGCTGGCCTTTGTCATGGGCAGTGCGGTGATGGTCATGGCGATCGCCTGGCGTATCGTACCCGGCATGATCCGCCCCATATTCGAAGACGGTTTTCATATCCCCACCAATTCAGACCTCACACCAAGGCTGATTGGCGGGGCAGTGCTGTTCGGTGCCGGTTGGGGCATTGCTGGCCTGTGCCCCGGCCCCGGATTTGCCGCGCTTGCGATACAGCCTGCTGGCGCCGCCATTTTCGTGATAGCATTGCTCGCCGGAATGGCGTTGCACTGGCTGACAGAGAGGAAGAATTGATGGAAATTCGCAAGGTCGATGATAGTTTTGCGGTCGCCCCACAGATACAGCCGGACGATATGCAGAAGCTGGCCGAGGCCGGGTTCACAGCAGTCATGTGCAATCGCCCTGACGCAGAAGAACCCGGCCAGCCACCGATCGAAGACCTTCGCGCTGCGGCACAGGCGGCGGGCCTTTCTTTTTATCTCGTTCCCGTGAGCGGCGGGCAATTTCCGACCGATGCACTGCAGGAATTCCGCCGTATCCGGCAGGAAACAGATGGCCCACTTCTGGCCTATTGTCGCAGCGGAACGCGATCCATCACCATGGAAACCCTGTCCAATCCTGAAGATCTGCCAGCCGATGAACGCATCGCTCGCGCGGCGGTGGCAGGATACGATCTTTCAGGCCTGCGCGCCCATTTAGACTGAGAGACGAACACCCCAGCCATTGTCCCGGAGGAAGTGATGAAAGCTTCACATGACATCGTAATAGTCGGAGGGGGAGCCGGCGGAATTGCCGCAGCATCCTCGCTCCTTTCCCGCCGTCCGGGGCTGGACATCGCGATTATCGAGCCGACCGAATTCCATTACTATCAGCCCGGCTGGACAATGGTGGGCGGTGGCGTCTTCAGCGCTCCGCAAACGCGCAAGGCCATGGCTGATGTGATGCCTGATGGGGTGACCTGGCTGCGCGATGCAGCGGCCATTTTCGATCCCGAAGCAAATATGGTGCAACTGCAAGGTGGAGAGCAGCTGAGCTACCGTCTGCTGATCGTCGCACCCGGTATAAGATTGGCGTGGGAGAAGATAGAAGGCCTGACTGAAACACTCGGCAAAAACGGCGTCACTTCCAATTACCGGTATGATCTTGCGCCCTATACGTGGGAATTGGTGCAGGGCCTGAAGCAGGGCCGCGCAATATTCAGCCAGCCGCCTATGCCCATCAAATGTGCGGGCGCGCCGCAAAAGGCGATGTATTTATCATGCGATCATTGGCGGCATTCCGGCGTCTTGGGCGATATTGATGTCCAGTTTCGCAATGCAGGCGGCGTTCTGTTCGGTGTGGAAGCCTATGTTCCGGCATTGATGGAATATGTCGGCAAATATGGCATCGATCTGGAGCTGGGCAGCCATCTGACGAAGGTCGATGGCGCCAGCAAGACCGCCTATTTCGCCACGTCTGACGGTGAAGAGGCGGTGGAGTTTGACATGCTGCATGTCGTGCCGCCGCAAGTCGCGCCCGATTTCGTTGCCGACAGCCCGCTCGCCGCAGAAAGCGGCTTTGTCGATGTCGATCAATATACCTTGCAACATGTCCGCTATCCCAATGTCTTCGCGCTAGGCGATGCTGGCGGGATGCCCAACGCCAAGACCGCCGCGGCCGTGCGCAAGCAGGCCCCCGTGGTCGCAGTGAATGCGCTTTGCGTCCTGGATGGCAAGCCACCAGAAGCTGGTTATCGCGGTTATGGCTCCTGCCCGCTCACGGTAGAGCGTGGCAAGATCGTGTTGGCCGAATTCGGCTATGGCGGCGAATTGCAGCCCAGCTTTCCCAAATGGCTGATCAACGGAACACAGGCGCGGCGCCTTTCATGGATCTTGAAGGCTGATGTACTGCCGTGGATCTACTGGAATGCCATGCTCAAGGGCCGAGAATGGCTGGCCGGTCCTGCCAGGCTGGCCGCAGACTAGGTGGCCGCTCGAGGCATAGACTCCGTGTTGAGCCGGTATCTGCCAATCCTTGAATGGGGTCGTCGCTATGATGGCTCTACTGCGACCAGCGATCTGGTGGCAGCGGTGATCGTCACCATCATGCTGATCCCGCAAAGCCTGGCCTATGCCTTACTGGCGGGCCTTCCTCCGGTCGTCGGCCTATATGCCTCGATCCTGCCGCTGGTGGCCTATGCCATTTTCGGCACCAGTCGCACGCTGGCAGTGGGGCCGGTGGCGGTGATCAGCCTGATGACGGCAAGCGCGGCAGGCGCGGTGGCGGCACAGGGGACAACGCAATATCTGGAAGCCGCAATCACACTGGCGGCGCTATCCGGCGTGATCCTGGCGGTGCTCGGCTTTCTGCGCATGGGATTCTTAGCCAATCTGCTGTCGCACCCGGTCATCAGCGGCTTCATCACCGCCAGCGGCATCCTTATCGCCACCAGCCAGATCAAACATATTCTTGGTATTTCCGCAGGCGGAGACAATTGGCCCGACATGCTTGGCGCGCTGGCAGGCGCTATTGGCGACACCAATGTATGGACGCTGGCCATCGGTATTCCCGCCACGGCGTTTCTGTTCTGGGTGCGCAAGGGAATGAAGCCCGCGCTGATTGCCCTTGGCCTGAAAGCGCGCGCTGCGGACATCACATCCAAGGCCGGACCGGTCATTGCAGTGGCGTTGACCATCCTTGCCGCCATCGTGTTTGATCTTGGCGCGAAAGGCGTCAATCTGGTGGGTGAAATACCGGCGGGTCTACCACCCTTTGCGATGCCATCCACCGATCTGACCCTGATCGAACAATTATGGGTGCCCGCCCTGCTGATCTCTATCATCGGCTTTGTCGAAAGTGTTTCTGTCGCGCAGACGCTAGCCGCCAAGCGCCGCCAGCGCATCGTGCCGGATCAGGAACTGATCGGCCTGGGCGCATCAAATATCGCAAGTGCATTTTCGGGCGGCTATCCCGTAACCGGAGGCTTTGCCCGTTCGGTCGTGAATTTCGATGCCGGGGCCCAGACGCCTGCGGCCGGGGCCTTTACTGCCGTCGGTATTGCGCTTGCCAGCCTGTTCCTTACGCCGCTGCTTTACAGTCTGCCCATCGCCACTTTGGCCGCGACGATCATCGTGGCTGTGCTGAGCCTTGTCGATTTAAAGACCCCGCGCGAATTATGGGCCTATTCCAAAGGCGATTTTACTGCGCACATTGCCACGATCGGTATCACGCTGCTGGCCGGTGTGGAGATGGGCGTGATTGCAGGTGTCTCAGTGGGCCTGCTGCTTTACCTGTGGCGCGCCAGCCGCCCGCATGCCGCCATCGTGGGCCGCGTTCCCGAAACCGAACATTTCCGCAATGTTGATCGACACAATGTTTTCACTGTGCCGCATGTGCTTTCAATCCGCATCGATGAAAGTCTGACTTACCTCAACGCCCGCTGGCTGGAGGAATATGTGCTGGAACGCGTGGCCGAAAAGCCTGAACTGCGCCATGTCATCCTGATGGCAAGCGCTGTAAACGAAATCGACGCATCGGGCCTCGAAAGCCTCGAAGCAATCAATCACCGACTGCGCGATGGCGGTATCGGCCTGCATTTTTCCGAAGTGAAAGGCCCCGTGATGGATCGGTTGAAACGCATCCATTTTCTCGACGAACTCAACGGCAAGGTTTTCCTTTCACAATCGCGCGCCTTTGCCGAACTGGCCAAGGATGACGGCCTGCAAAGCGATCCGCCAGATGATTTTCCAAGGGGCATGATCTAATGAAAGCCCAATACGCATGGCTTCATGCACGAATTGCAACAGTCGTTGCGATGATACACATGGAAAAAATGCCGCCAGCCGGCTATTGAGCTGTCACAATGTTCGATCAGGCCGACGCCCTTCTTCTTGCCCGCATCCAGTTCGCTTTTACGGTGAGCTTCCATTTCATATTCCCCGCCTTTTCCATCGGCCTTGCAAGTTACCTTGCTGTGCTTGAAGGCTTGTGGCTGAAGACAGGCGAAGCGAAGTATCTCGACCTGTTCAAATACTGGCTCAAGATATTCGCCATCGTCTTTGCCATGGGCGTGGTTTCAGGCATCGTCATGTCCTACCAGTTCGGTACCAATTGGTCCGTCTTTTCCGATTTGGCAGGGCCAGTGATCGGACCGCTTATGGCGTATGAGGTGCTTACCGCCTTCTTCCTGGAGGCGGGCTTTCTGGGCGTGATGCTGTTCGGCATGGAAAAGGTGGGGCGCAAATTGCACTTCCTTGCCACGCTGATGGTGGCGCTGGGCACATGTGTGTCTGCCTTCTGGATTCTGTCTGTAAACAGCTGGATGCAAACGCCGGTAGGCTTTGAAATGGCTGCGAGCGGGCAATTCCTGCCCGGCGAAAGCTGGTGGGATATCGTGTTCAACCCCAGCTTCCCATATCGCCTGGTGCACACCGTTATCGCCGCCTATCTGACGACCGCCTTCGTGGTGGGCGCCGTGGGCGCCTGGCACCTGCTGAAGGACCGCACCAATCAACACGCCCGCACTATGTTTTCCATGGCGATGTGGATGGCCGCGCTGGTTGCACCGCTGCAGATCGTGGCGGGCGACATGCACGGGCTCAACACGTTGGAACACCAGCCTGCCAAGGTGATGGCGATGGAAGGCCATTATGAAAGCCATCCCGATGGCGCGCCGCTCTATCTGTTCGGCATTCCAGATGATGATGCACAGCGGCTGGATTATGCTGTTGGCATTCCCAATCTTTCCAGCCTGATCCTTAAGCACAGCCTGGACGCGCCACTGGCGGGGCTGGATACCATCCCCCGCGAAGACCAACCGCCTGTCAGTATCATCTTCTGGTCGTTCCGCATCATGGTGGGAATCGGCTTTGCCATGCTTGGCATCGGCGCGTGGAGCCTGCTTGCACGGATGCGCGGCAAGCTCAGCGAATGGCGCTGGCTGCATCGCGCTGCGCTTTTGATGGGACCTTCGGGCTTTGTCGCGGTTATCGCTGGCTGGGTTACAACAGAAGTAGGCCGCCAGCCGTGGGTTATCTATGGCCTGCTGCGTACTGCCGATGCCGCCAGCCCACTTGCCGCCCCCGCAATCGGCGCTTCGCTGCTGGCCTTTGTGGTGATCTACTTTGCCGTGTTTGGTGCGGGCACCTGGTATATTTTACGCCTGATGAAATCCCCGCCGCATACTGGAGAATTTGGTGTGAAACGCGGTTCGAAAGGTCCGATGCGGGCTGCGGGCATCACACCGGGGCCGACGCAAAATCCGGGCCGCGATCCAGACACGCTCCCCCGTGACAAGGAGGAAGCGAACGATGGCAGTTAATGTCGACCTCACCACCATTTGGGCCTTCATCATCGCCTTTGGCATTTTCGCCTATGTGGTGATGGATGGGTTTGACCTTGGCATTGGCATCCTCTTCCCGACCTTCAATCCGGGGTCGGGGCGTGACCGCGCAATGAACTCCATCGCGCCGGTATGGGACGGCAATGAAACCTGGCTGGTGCTGGGCGGTGGTGGGCTTTTCGCCGCATTCCCCCTTGCCTATGCGGTGATCCTGCCTGCCACCTATCCGCTGATCATCGCGATGCTGCTGGGGCTGGTTTTCCGCGGCGTCGCATTTGAATTTCGCTGGCGCGATCCTTCGCATCGCAAGGCGTGGGACTTTGCCTTTACTGGCGGCAGCTTTGTTGCCGCGATGGCGCAGGGGATGACGCTGGGCGCCTTGTTACAAGGGATCGAGGTGGTCGACCGCGCCTATGCCGGAAGCTGGTGGGACTGGCTTACACCCTATACTCTGCTGACCGGTCTGGGTACCGTTGCTGGCTATGCCCTGCTGGGCGCGACGTGGCTGGTGTGGAAGCTTGATGGCGACGCGCAGGTTCATGCTCGCACAATGGGCAAGCGCGCAGCATGGGCGACCCTATTGCTGATAGGCTCGGTGAGCATGTATAATCTCGCGCTCAACGCCGAATATGCCTCACGTTGGCTAAGCGCTCCGGAAATCTACTTTGCTGCGCCGGTGCCGATCCTGACGGGCGTTGTTGCGCTGGCATTACTGCGCGCGCTTGCGACTGAACGGCATTCCAAGCCCTTTTGGCTCAGCATTGCGCTGTTCTTCCTCGGCATGGCAGGGCTAGGGGTGACGATGTGGCCCTATGTTGTTCCGCCGGGCATCACGATATGGGATGCCGCCGCACCGGAACGCAGCCAGATCTTCATGTTGATAGGCGTCGCCATCACCATGCCGCTGATCATCGGTTACACCGCATGGGCTTACTGGGTGTTCCGCGGCAAGGTGGCCGATGAAGGGTATCATTGATGGCGCATGGCCGCCCCAGCCACGACATGGACCAGCCGCCCTTGTGGAAACGGCTAGCGTGGATGGCGGGCATCTGGGCGGCCAGCGTCGCAGTGCTTGGCGCGGTGGCCTTTGTGATCAGGAGCTGGCTTGCCTGACCTACTAGGGCGCTGTTGAGCTAGCGCCCTTTCCAGTTCGCGGCGCGCTTTTCGACAAAGGCTTTCATACCTTCCGCCTTGTCTTCAGTCGCAGTCAGAATCTGGAACAGGCGGCGTTCATGCAAAAGCCCCTGGGTCAGCGTGGTTTCGAATGCTGCCTCCACCATCTCCTTGTTCACCATGGCGGCCATGGGTGGCATGGTGGCGATGGTCTCGGCGGCTTTCATCGCTTCTTTCATCAATTTGTCATGCGGCACGATGCGCGCGACAAGCCCGGCACGCTCTGCCTCTTCGGCATCCATCATGCGCCCTGTAAGACACAGATCCATTGCCTTGGCCTTGCCAACCGCAAGGGTAAGACGCTGGCTGCCGCCCATGCCGGGCCCAACGCCCAGCTTGATTTCCGGCTGGCCGAATTTTGCGTTCTCGGACGCGATGATGAAATCGGCCATCATCGCCAGTTCACAACCTCCGCCAAGCGCAAAGCCGTTGACCGCAGCAATCCACGGCTTGCGGATCGAAGCGGTCAATTTGTTCCATCCCGAAAAGAAATCTTCGAGAAAGAAATCTGCTGCAGGTTTATCGACCATTTCCTTGATGTCCGCCCCTGCGGCAAAGGCCTTGTCGCCCGATCCGGTGATGACAGCGCAATGCTGCGTGTCGTCATCGCCGAAAACGGAAAATGCCTCCATCAAATCGCTCAGCACCTTGGTAGACAGGGCATTGAGCGCTTCGGGCCGGTTGATCGTGATGAGCGTGACCGCACCTTTGGTTTCGGAAGTGATGGTCTGATAGGTCATGGCTGTTCTCAAAGTTTCTGAGTGAGTTCTGGCACTGCGTTGAAGAGGTCTGCGACGAGGCCGATGTCGGCGACCTGGAAGATGGGGGCGTCGGGGTCCTTGTTGATGGCGACGATGGTCTTGCTATCTTTCATGCCTGCAAGATGCTGGATCGCACCCGATATGCCGATGGCGATATAGACCTCGGGGGCCACGATCTTGCCGGTCTGGCCAACCTGGTAATCATTGGGCACATAACCTGCATCAACCGCTGCCCGGCTGGCGCCAATGGCCGCGCCCAGCTTGTCGGCAAGCGGGGTGATCGTTGCCTCGAAGGTCTCGGCATCCTTCAATGCCCGTCCGCCCGAGACGATGATGCCCGCACTGGTAAGCTCGGGCCGGTCGGACTTGACCGCATCAAGCCTGACGAACTCGGACAGCCCGGCATCGCCCGGACCACTGGTCGCCTCGACAGCAGCGCTGCCGCCGCTGGCCTCGGCCTTGTCGAAAGCGGTGGTGCGCACAGTGATCACCAACTTGGGATCGCTGCTTTCCACCGTGGCAATGGCATTGCCGGCATAGATCGGGCGGGTAAAACTCCTGGGACCTTCAACGCTGATGATGTCAGAGACCTGCATCACATCGAGCATGGCAGCCACGCGCGGGGCGATGTTCTTGCCCGTGGTGGTGGCCGGGGCCAGCAGCGCATCATAGTCACCCATCAGGCCAGCAACCAGCGGCGCGATATTTTCAGCCAGCCCATGAGCATAGGCAGCATCATCGGCGTGCAGTACCTTTTCCACCCCGGCGATGGACGCATGCTCAGCGGCAGCATCCGCCGAGCCTGTGACCAGCACATGCACCGGTCCGCCCAGCGCAGCTGCAGCGGTGATGGTGGACAGCGTGGCATCGGCAACACTGGCATCATGCGGTTCGGCAAGAACAAGAACACTCATGCGGCAACTCCCAAAGCTTTCAACTTGGCGACCAGCGCATCGACATCTTCCACGATCTCGCCCGCCTGGCGCACCGGCGGTTCGCCGACATGCGTGGTGGTGATGCGCGGCGTGACGTCGACGCCATAATCAGCCGGGGATTTGGTATCGAGCGGCTTCTTCTTGGCCTTCATGATATTGGGCAATGAGGCATAGCGCGGCTCGTTCAGCCTCAGATCGGTGGTCACGATGGCCGGCAGCGACAGCTTCACCGTCTCCAGCCCGCCATCGACTTCGCGCGTCACGCTGACATGATCACCCTCGATTGCCACTTCGCTGGCAAAGGTGCCTTGCGGGCGGCCCATCAATGCGGCCAGCATCTGGCCGGTCTGGTTGCTGTCATCGTCGATCGCCTGCTTGCCCAGCATCACAATGCCCGGACCTTCCTCATCAGCAATCGCTTGCAAAATCTTGGCCACCGCCAGCGGCTCAACCGCCTCGTCGCTCTCGACCAGAATGGCGCGGTCCGCGCCCATCGCCAGCGCCGTGCGCAGCGTCTCTGCCGCCTTGGCCGGCCCCACGCTTACCGCAATCACTTCCTCAGCACTGCCCGCTTCCTTCAATCGCAGCGCCTCTTCCACCGCAATCTCGTCAAACGGGTTCATGCTCATCTTTACATTGGCCAGATCAACTCCCGACCCATCCGCCTTAACTCGCGGCTTCACATTGTAATCTATCACCCGCTTCACAGGCACTAATACCTTCATGGAGGCTCTCCTTATTCGAGTTCAAGGATGATGGCATCAACGACCAGCGTCTCGCCTTCATCGGCATTGATAGTGGCAACAATACCCGCTTTTTCAGCGCGCAGAATGTTCTCCATCTTCATCGCCTCGACCGTGGCGAGTGGCTGCCCTGCCTCAACCGCGTCTCCTGCGCCGACATGCAATTTCACAAGCAGGCCCGGCATGGGGCACAGCAGAAGCTTGGACGTATCGGGCGGAATTTTTTCGATCATGTGGCTGGCGAGTTCGGCAATGCGGGTTTGCAGCACCCGCACATCATGCTGGCGGCCATGCGTTGTCATGCGATAGCCGAGCCGGTTCTTTTCCAGCCTGATGCCGAAGGTGGCAATCGGTTGCGCGCCTTCGTCAGCACCATCTGCGAACAGTGCCACATCGACAAGGCGATCACCCGGCGTGTAGAGAAATTCGAGCGTCAATTGCTCATCATCGACGGTGATACCGTCCTCTCCCAATTCGACGACATGATCCTTGCCGTCAATCCGCACGGTCCAGTCCCCCGGAGGAGGGAGCGGGCCATTGAGCTGATCTGAAACGCGCCGCGCGCGATCGGCATCGGCGGTGGCAACAATGCCTGCAACTGCCGCGAGTACGCGAACGGTCTGCCCGGACGTGGCGGCACCTTCGAAGCCATCGGGATATTCCTCGGCGATGAAACCGGTAGTCATATTGCCGCTGCGAAACCGCGGGTGCTGCATCAGGGCGGACAGGAAATCGACATTATGGCCAAGACCATCAAGTTCGATCAGGTCGAGCGCTTCGACCTGCAAATCGGCAGCTTCCTCGCGCGTTTCACCCCACGTCACCAGCTTAGCAATCATCGGATCGTAGAAGATCGACACCTCGCCACCTTCCTGCACACCTGAATCGATGCGCACGCCGTCTACTCCGCGCAAATCCCCATCCCATGCGTCGACCGGCGTCTGGTAACGCACCAGCCGTCCGGTGCTGGGCAGGAAGCCGCGATAAGGGTCTTCGGCATAGATGCGCGTTTCGATTGACCAGCCATCGATCCGCACGTCATCCTGCGCCATCTCCAGCTTTTCGCCCGCTGCCACGCGGATCATCAGTTCGACCAGATCGACCCCGGTGATCGCCTCTGTCACAGGATGTTCGACCTGCAGCCGCGTGTTCATTTCGAGGAAGTAGAAGCTTTCACCCGTGGTGTCTGCGCCAGAGACAATCAGTTCGACCGTTCCTGCCGAATGATAACCCACCGCCTGCGACAGGGCGACCGCCTGTTCGCCCATCTTGCGGCGCATTTCAGGGGTAACGAAGGGCGAAGGCGCTTCCTCCACCACCTTCTGATGGCGGCGCTGAATGCTGCATTCCCGCTCATTCAGATAGAGCACATTGCCATGCTTGTCGCCCAGCACCTGTATTTCGATATGGCGCGGGTCGAGAATGAACTTCTCGATAAAAACGCGGTCATCACCAAAGGAGTTCAGCCCTTCGCGCTTGGTCGCCTCGAACCCTTCGCGCACGTCCTTTTCATTATAGGCAAGGCGCATGCCCTTGCCGCCGCCGCCCGCGCTGGCCTTCATCATGACAGGATAGCCGATTTCGTCCGAAATGCGGACGGCGTGGTCGGTATCCTCGATCTCGCCGACGAAGCCCGGGACGACATTGACGCCCGCTTCCTTCGCCAGTTTCTTGGATTCAATCTTGTCGCCCATCGCCGCGATGGCATTGGCGGGAGGCCCGATAAACTCGATGCCCTCCTTGGCGAGAGCCTCAACAAAGCTGGCACGCTCGGACAGAAAACCATAGCCGGGATGCACCGCCTCAGCGCCGGTTTCCTTGCAGGCAGCGATGATCTTTTCAGGGATCAGGTAGGATTCATTGGCAGGCGCCGGTCCGATATGCACCGCTTCATCTGCCATTTGCACGAATGGGGCGCGCGCATCAGCATCGGAATAGACCGCCACTGTAGCGATACCCATGCGTCGCGCGGTCTTGATGACCCGGCACGCGATTTCACCGCGATTGGCTATAAGGATTTTGGAGAACATCTACGCTACGAACCTTTTATCATTTTAGCCATGCTTAGTCGTTGAAAAGACGCGCTGTCAGGTCTTCGCGTCGCTGGTCTTCGGTGGCAAGCCGCTTGAACAGCCAGTGAGCAGACAGGGCACCTGCAAAGAAACTGCCAAACAGCGCGAGCCATCCCGCGGTGCCGTCATGGCTGAGAAAGTACCACATCCCTGGAATGACGAAGGAAAAAAACGCAATGGTGCGGGCAAGGTAAGCGTTCACTGCGCTGCCTCCATCTCCTCACCTGCAGGCGGCATATTGTGGCCCAGCAACCGCAGCAAATCAGCAGCGGCTTCAACCACATTGGTGCCCGGACCGTAAATGCCCTGCACGCCAGCTTTCTTAAGGAAATCATAGTCCGCAGGCGGGATCACGCCGCCTGCAACCACCTTGATATCAGCGCGACCTGCGTCTTTCAGATGGCCTATAAGCTCGGGGATCAGCGTCTTGTGGCCTGCTGCCAGAGAGCTTGCGCCCACGGCGTCAACATTGCTTTCCAGCGCCAGTTTCGCAGTTTCTGCCGGTGTCTGGAACAGCGGGCCGGAAATGACTTCAAAGCCCATATCGGTAAAAGCCGATGCAATCACATTGGCCCCCCGGTCGTGGCCGTCCTGCCCCATTTTGGCGACAAGGATGCGCGGCGTGTGATCAAGCCTGCGCGCAACTGCCTGCACCCCTGATACGACCTGCGCATAACGCGCATCGCCTTCATAGGCGGAGGCATAAATGCCCTTCACCGGGGTCGGCACGGTATCGTAACGACCAAACACATCCTCCATCGCGGAAGAAATCTCTCCCAACGTGGCATCATGGCGCGCTGCTTCCACCGCTAGAGCTAGCAAATTGCCATCGGCCCTTGCCCCCGCGCTCAAGGCTTTCAGCGCTTCCTTGCAGGCCGCTTCGTCACGAGCGGCGCGCACCTTTTCCAGCCGCGCGACCTGGCTGGCGCGGACCGCGTGATTATCGATATCAAGGGTGTCGAGATGCGCCTCTTCCCCAAGGCGATATTTGTTCACGCCGACGATCACCGTCTCGCCCTTGTCGACGCTCGCCTGCTTGGCAGCCGCGGCTTCTTCGATGCGAGCCTTGGGCATGCCGCTGGCAACAGCCTTGGTCATGCCGCCCAACTCATCGACCTCGGCCATCAATTCGCGGGCCTTCTCGGTCAATTCAGCGGTTAGCGCCTCTATATAATAACTGCCGCCCAGCGGATCGGCGACATTGGTAATACCGCTTTCTTCCTGCAGGACAAGCTGGGTATTGCGCGCGATGCGGGCAGAAAATTCGGTCGGCAGCGCCAGCGCCTCGTCCAGCGCATTGGTGTGCAGCGATTGCGTTCCGCCAAGCACGGCGGCCATCGCCTCTATCGTCGTCCGCATGACGTTGTTGTAAGGGTCCTGCTCTTGCAGCGAGACGCCACTCGTCTGGCAGTGGGTGCGCAGCATCTTCGACTTGTCGCTCTGCGCGCCCAGCCCTTCCATCACGTCATGCCAAAGGGTGCGCGCCGCGCGCATCTTGGCGATCTCCATGAAGAAGTTCATGCCAATGCCCCAGAAGAAGCTGAGGCGCGGTGCAAAGGCATCAATATCGAGACCCGCCGCCATCGCGCGTCTGGCGTATTCCTTGCCATCGGCAATGGTGAAGGCGAGCTCCTGTACTGCCGTCGCCCCGGCTTCGTGCATGTGATAGCCGCTGATCGAAATGGAATTGAAACGCGGCATGTGCCGCGAGGTATAACCGATGATGTCCGACACTATCCGCATCGATGGTTCCGGCGGATAGATATAGGTATTGCGAACCATGAACTCTTTCAGGATATCGTTCTGAATGGTCCCCGAAAGCTTGTTCTGGCTCACGCCCTGCCGTTCACCCGCGACAATATAAAACGCCATTACCGGGATCACGGCGCCGTTCATCGTCATCGAAACGCTCATCGTGTCGAGCGGGATCTGGTCAAACAGGATTTCCATGTCGCGCACGGTATCAATCGCAACGCCAGCCTTGCCGACATCGCCCACAACGCGGCTGTGATCGCTGTCATAACCGCGATGGGTGGCAAGATCGAAGGCCACGCTCAGCCCCTTTTGGCCGGCGGCAAGGTTGCGGCGGTAAAAGGCGTTTGATTCCTCAGCGGTAGAGAAACCCGCATATTGCCGGATGGTCCAGGGGCGGCCGGTATACATGCTGGCATAGGGGCCGCGGGTAAAAGGCGCGAAACCGGGCAGGCCCGGATCGGACGGCGCATCTTCTGCGGTGTAAAGCGGCTGCACGGCGATGCCCTCGGGTGTGTTCCACGTCAGGTCACGGCCCTTGACTTCCTTGGCAGCCTTTTCATGCCAGTCTGATTTCGTCGGCTCAGAATTGTTGTTATCGGTCATTATGCGTGTCCAGTGCGGCGCGGGTCAATTAGACCAATGTGCGCCTTCTTTTGGCGTTTCCATGATTTCGGTGAGTTGGCCCATCATGTCCTTGGGGTGAAGGAAGAAGATCGGCGTGCCATGCGCGCCGATGCGCGGGGGGCCAAGGATGCGCTTGCCCTGGCCCTCAAACCATTTGCGCGCGTCCTCGATATCCTCGACCTCAAAACAAATATGGTGCTGCCCGCCCAGGGGGTTCTTGACGAGGAAGCCAGCTATGGGCGAGTTGTCGTCCAGCGGCTCTATCAGCTCGATCTGCGTGCCATTATAACCGCTGTCGGTGGGCGTATCGACGAAGCAGACCTTCACCCCCTGCTCCTCCATATCGAAAGGCTTATGAACCTTGGTCGCACCCATTGTGTCAGTGAAATGCGCGATCGATTCCGCAATGGAAGGCGTTGCTACGCCGATGTGATTGAGCCGTCCGAGCTTCATGATGAAATTCTCCAAATTGCATTTGCGATGCCCAGACAAGTGATCGTTCCAAAGAGATACAAAGCAATCACGGATACGAAATCGACATTTTCGTCCTCTCGAAGATCACCTCGAAAAAATATCATCGGGATGTAGGTGCGTACATTCTGCAATCCACTCACTCCGCGCCATGCAAAGGTGAAGGCGCATATCAGAAAGAGCCAGGCGACGGGCAGAAGCATCACAACGGCAAATTGTCATGCTTCTTCCACGGGTTCTCGAGGCTCTTGTTGGCCAGTTTGCGCAATCCCAGCGCAATGCGTTTCCGCGTTGAATGGGGATGGATCACTTCGTCGATATAACCGCGAGAAGCCGCCACGAAGGGATTTGCGAAGCGGTCTTCATATTCCTTCGTTTTCTCGGCGATCTTGTCGGGATCGTCGCGGTCCTGACGGAAGATGATTTCCACCGCGCCTTTGGCGCCCATCACCGCAATCTCTGCGGTCGGCCATGCGTAGTTGAGATCGCCGCGCAAATGCTTGGATGCCATCACATCATACGCGCCGCCATAGGCCTTGCGGGTGATGATCGTGATCTTGGGCACAGTTGCCTCACCATAGGCGAACAGCAATTTCGCACCGTGCTTGATGATGCCATTGTGCTCCTGTGACGTGCCGGGAAGGAAGCCGGGCACATCAACCAGGGTGACAATGGGAATGGAAAAGGCATCGCAAAAGCGCACGAAACGCGCGGCCTTGCGGCTGGCATTGATGTCCAGCACCCCTGCCAGGACCATCGGCTGATTGGCGACAAAGCCCACCGGCTTACCTTCGATCCGGCCAAAACCTGTAATGATATTTGGGCCATGCGCAGGCTGGATTTCGAAGAAAGTCCCCTCATCCACTATTTTCGCGATCACCTCATGCATGTCATAAGGCATGTTGGCATTTGCAGGGATCAGCGTGTCGAGGCTTTCTTCCAGCCGATCCCACGGATCATCGGTTGGCAATTCGGGCAATGCGGCTTGGTTGGAAGCGGGCAGAAAGCCCATCAGATCGCGCGCCGCGAGCAACGCCTCTATATCATTTTCCAGCGCAAGATCGGCAACGCTGGTCTTGGTGGTGTGCACCACTGCGCCGCCCAACTCTTCCTGCGTGACCTCTTCATTGGTGACAGTTTTGACCACTTCGGGGCCGGTCACGAACATGTAGGAGCTGTCCTTCACCATGAAGATGAAGTCCGTCATGGCGGGCGAATAGACCGCGCCGCCCGCGCAAGGCCCCATGATAAGCGAAAGCTGCGGCACCACGCCCGATGCCAGGACATTGCGCTGGAACACCTCGGCATAGCCGCCAAGGCTTGCCACGCCTTCCTGAATGCGCGCACCGCCGCTGTCATTAAGGCCGATGACAGGCGCGCCGACCTTCATCGCCATGTCCATCACCTTGCAGATCTTCTCCGCATGGCGTTTGGACAGCGAACCGCCAAAGACGGTGAAATCCTGACTGAATACATAGACCAGCCGGCCATTGATGGTTCCCGAACCGGTGACCACGCCATCGCCGGGAATCTTCTGATCCTGCATCCCGAAGTCGACACAATCATGTTCGACATAGGTATCGAGTTCTTCGAAACTGTCTTCGTCCAGCAGGATATCCAGCCGCTCGCGCGCGGTCAGCTTGCCCTTGGCGTGCTGCGCATCAATACGCTTTTGCCCGCCGCCCATCCGGGCGGCTTCGCGGCGTCGTTCCATTTCGGCGATATTTGCTGACATGACTGATGACTCTGGCTTTTGTGAAACATGCGGGATGAAACCGCAGGGCCAAACAGTCCAATGTTAAATTGCAAATTTGCAAACTGGATGTTTGCAAAGTTTCCCCTGCGTGTGGGCGATATTTCTAATTTATCTGAAAAGGAAAAGCCAGAACGCAGCCGTGGCGATAATTGCGAAGACGAAGACGGAGAATGCTGTCGTTCGCGCCGTGTCCACCTGATAGCCCGCGCCGACATCCATGACAAAGTGTCGCAGACCTGATCCAAGATGCTGGAAAAACGCATAGGTGAGGCCGATCAGCACAATCATGCCAACCCATGACGAAGCAAAGCCGTGGAATGTTTCATAGGCTTCAGGCCCGGCAGAGACGGCATAAAGCCACCACACCAGCATAGGCAGCCCGAGCAGCGCCATACCGTCGCCCGTTATGCGATGGAAAATGGATGTAATCGCATGGATTTCCCACTTCCAGATAGACATATGGGGGGAAAGCGGGCGCTGCGGTTTGTTCTGAGCCATTTTTCGTCCTTGTTTCTGCTTCGCCCTAAAGCAAGCTGCAGAGGCCTTGTAAAGCGCCGCGCGGCTCACGGTTGCCAAGCTCATGCGTCAAATCCCTTCGAAATGGCAAGAGCAGCGATGGATCATGCGCGGCGATACAGGCCGCTTTGACCGGCAAGGTCATTCCTGATCGTGGTCGCGGCGACAGCTGCCTGGCCCATCGCATTGCCAATCTGGTCCAGCCCGACAACCACATCCCCGGCAGCAAACAAGCCCTCTGCGGATTCAAGTATGAAGATATCGTCATTACCCCGCGTCATCTGCTGGATCTCGAGATATTGTGGTTCTACCCCGTAATTCGCAGCATGCTGACGCATCCGCTTCAGCAAATCATTGCCTGAAATGCCATCGGGATAACCGGCCAGATTGTGGCTGCAGGGTATCCAGCTGGCCCTGCTCGAATTACCATCGAACAGTTGCACCTCAAGATGATAGCGCGAAAGATAGACCGCAGCGGTCAAACCGGCAGGACCTCCCCCAACGATAATACAGTCACTGACATCCATGTTGCAGCCAAAGCATCACGAGAATGTCAGGGTCCAGCCCGCCCGCAGTGGAGGCCTGCAACCGTGCCGCGCTTTGGCGATGCGGATCAGAGCGGCGATCAGACCAATGGCCAGGTGAGCCATCCCTTGCCTAGTGAAGCTCCTTCTTGGGCGAAATCCATCTCGCTTTTCTCGGGATGCATCGCGGCACCGATCAATATCAAGGCCGGCCCTTCCCCGAGCGCGGTTCGAGCGGCAATGGATAGCAGGTCTAGCCGGGTGTGAAAGCGACGCTCTTCCGGCAGACTTGCGCTTTCCACCAAAGCCACCGGCGTTTCACCGCTGAGGCCGGCATCGATAAGGCCACGAGCGATCTCGGCCGCCGCCGATTTGCCCATGTAGATGGCCAGTGTCGCCTCCGGATCGGCAAGCGAACCCCAGTCCAGGGGAAGCAGCTTTCCTTTTCTCGTATGGGCGGTGACGAATACCAGCTTTCTTGCGATGCCGCGCAGAGTCAGCGAATTTCTGATACTTGCCGATGCGGCACTTGCGGCGGTGATACCGGGACAGATCGAAACTTTCAGCCCTGCCTCCCGACAGGCTGTCAGTTCTTCCATTGAACGTCCGAAGATGGACGGATCACCGCCTTTCAGTCGCACCACGCGTTCGCCCGCCCGCGCGGCTTCTACGATCAGGGTATCAATGCTCTTCTGGTCCTTCGAATGTTGACCTGCGCGCTTGCCGACTGACACCAGCCTGACATTGGAGGGCACCAGATCGAGAACGCCCGGCCCGATCAGCGCATCGTGAAAAACCACGCTGGCCGCACAAATCAGTTTCTCAGCCTTTCGGGTAAGCAGATCGGGATCGCCCGGCCCCGCCCCCACCAGCCAGACTTCGCCTGGAGCTATCATACCGCCGCCTCCCTGAGTGCACCGGAATGTTCCTGGATAATACGCGCGATGAGCGGCCGACAAGAGCCGCAATTGGTGCCCGCACTGATCCTGGCCCCCACCTCTGCCACGCTGGCCGCACCATTGTCGACTGCTTGGCGCACCGCGTTTTCGCCGATGTCATAGCATACGCAGACGAGCGGCCCGGTGTCAGGCTGCGGTGAGCTTGGCCGTCCTGCCAGCCATTCAGTTGTGGCACATTCTGTCTGGGCAAACTGCCGAACAAGCCAGTCGCGATGCGGAATTTCTCCGCTTCTCGTCACATAAAGCAGCGCTTCCGGTGCGCTGCCTGCGCCTGCCACCAGAATTCTCCGCATACCGCGAACAAAGTCGCACACTTCGCTCCGCTCGCCCGGCGGAAGCAATTTGTCCACGTTAATGGCACCGTCGCCGGCCAGTTCGGTAAACCAGCCGCCATCAATGCGTGAGCGCACCCAATATCCTGCGTCTTCTGGACGGACGGGTTTGCGCGAAAGCAGGAAGGCCCGCCAGCCCGGATTATATGGAGCAACTTGGGCCGGGACATTCTTGAAGCCCGGCTGGCCCGAAACCGGATCGCATTCGGGATGAACCAGCAACCCCGTACGGCCAGCTCCGGAATTAGCGTCAGTCCAATGCATGGGAGCAAAGATCTCGCCAGCCCGCTGGTCCTCGTTAAAGGCGACGCGGTAGGCGCTGCGACCAGCGGTAGTCTCGATGTGAGCCAGCCCGCCATCGCTCAAGCCATGCGCCTCACCATCCGCGGGCGCGATCTCCAGAAGCGGTTCAGGCCGGTGCGCGGAAAGCCGGGCACTAAGGCCGGTTCGGGTCATAGTGTGCCACTGATCGCGATACCGCCCGGTATTGAGGGCAAGGGAAGGGCCCGCGCCCCGCGCTTTGGAGGGGCTGACCGCAACGATGTTGGCCTTGCCGGATGCGGTGGAAAAGCCGTGTTCAAAAGGTCGCGCGCCGCCCCATTGGAACGGCTGCATGCGATCATAGGCCTTGTCGGTAATCCCGGCCTGATTGCTCAGGTCGAGCAGCTTGCCATGCCGTGTCGCGAGAACTGTCATTTCGGAATATTCGCGAAAGACGTCTGCCGGGGATTCAAAATCAAAGGACTGCCCATGGCCGAGCCGTGCGGCAACATCGCATACGATCTTCCAGTCAGCCCGTGCCTTACCGGGCCGAGCCATGAAGGCGCGCTGGCGCGAAATGCAGCGCTCCGAATTGGTGACCGTGCCATCCTTCTCTCCCCAACCCAGCGCGGGCAGACGAACATGGGCGAGTTTTGCCGTGTCGGTATCAGCGATGATGTCGGAAACGATCACATTGGGGCATCGCGCCAAAGCCTCTCTGACGAAGCCTGCATCAGGCATGGAAACGGCCGGGTTCGTAGCCATGATCCAGACGAATTTCACCTTCCCTGCATGCACCGCTCGGAAAAGGTCAACAGCCTTCAAACCGGGCCCGGAGCAAAGCCGTGACGTCTGCCAAAAATCGGCTACACTCGCCCGTTCCGCTTCGGAAAAGCCAAGATGGCAGGCAAGTATGTTGGCAAGCCCGCCCACTTCGCGTCCCCCCATCGCATTTGGCTGACCGGTCATACTGAAAGGCCCGGCACCAGGCCGCCCAATCCGCCCCATGGCGAGATGCAGGTTGATGATGGCATTACCCTTGTCGGTACCGCAAACCGACTGATTGGCGCCTTGGCTGAAGAGGGTCACCATGCGCGAATTGGAATCCACCAATTCGGCCAGCTCGTTAAACACGGCGGGATCGATGTCATGGGCCGCCGGGTCAAGCGCGTCCAGAAAACCCTCTGGCAAAGTGCAATGATCATCGAGGAAACTGCCATCGAGCCGACCGCGATCGATCATCTCCGCCAGAAGGGCATTGAAAAGCGCAATATCGCCATCGGGCGGCAGGGGGATATGCAGGTCTGCCATGGCGGCCGTTTCAGTGCGGCGCGGATCCACGACGATGATTTTCGTGCCGCGTCTCTCCCGCGCCTTTTCGATCCGCTGCCATGCCACCGGATGGCACCATGCTGTGTTCGATCCGACGAGAATGACGAGATCGGCTTCATCCAGATCCGCATAGGAGCACGGCACGACGTCCTCCCCGAAGGCCCGATTATGCGCAGCTACTGCGCTGGCCATGCAAAGACGTGAATTCGTGTCGATATTGCCAGTGCCGACGAAGCCCTTCGCCAGCTTGTTGGCGACATAATAATCTTCTGTGAGAAGCTGACCGGAGAGGTAGAAGGCGACGCTGTCGGGTCCATACTGCTCAACGGTATCGCGCATGCGCGACGCGACGTCATCCAGCGCACTATCCCAGCCGACCGTTCGCTGTCCGATCATTGGATAATGCAGCCGGCCTTCCAGCCCCACCGTCTCTGCCAGATGCGTCCCCTTGGAACAAAGACGCCCGTGATTGGCCGGATGCTGCCGATCACCCTCAATCGAAACTTGCCGCTTATTCGAAGATTCAACATCTATCCCGCAGCCGACGCCGCAATAAGGGCAAGTGGTCTTGGTTTTGGTGTCGCGCATGCCCGGTCAGGCCGACTGTGCGGCCGAAGAAGGCTGGCTCGGCATGAACTGTGGAACTACGGCCTCACGCAACAGGAAGATGCGTCCGGCATCCAGCTTGAGCGGGATGGTAGGCGTGCACCCCTCGTCTTCTCCCTGCGCTTCACCGCTCTGCAGAGAAATACGCCAATTGTGCAGCGGGCAGGATACGGTGTCACCGTGGATGATGCCCTGGCTGAGCGGCCCCTGTCTGTGCGGACATTTGTTCACCAGCGCATAGAATTTACCGCGCATGGTATGGAAAACGGCGATCTCCTCGCCTCCTTCGACCGGAAGAGTACGGGCGCTCCCCGGCCCGATCTGTACGACCGGGCCGATATCCAGCCATTTACCGACAGTGGCCTGTGTCATTATGCTTTCTCCATCGCCAAGGGACGCACTTCGGCGAGGTGACTGTGCAGGTCCTTCCGATCGCCCGCGGCGCGCTGTGCCCAGGGATCGTCCTGCGAGAATTGCTGCGAGTAGCGGAAGCGTTGGGCCAGACGGCTTATGCTTTGAGGATCGTCAAACAGCTGGGCCTTGATCCAGTCGAGCCCCTTGCGTTCAAGCCACGGCGCTGTTCGATCGAGATAATGCGCGTCCTCCCGATAAAGCTGGATGAAGGCGAGGCAATGCTCCATTGCCTCTTCCTCGGTTTCCACCTTGCACAGCAGATCGGTGACGCGGACCTTAATTCCGCCATTACCACCCACATGCAGCTCATATCCTGAATCGACGCAGATCACGCCGAAATCCTTGATCGTCGATTCGGCGCAATTGCGCGGACAACCGCTGACCGCCATTTTGAACTTGTGCGGCATCCAGCTACCCCAGGTCGCATGCTCCAGTTTGACGCCGAGCCCGGTCGAATCCTGCGTTCCAAAGCGGCACCATTCAGAACCGACACAGGTTTTGACCGTGCGAAGCGCCTTGCCATACGCATGGCCGGAGACGAGACCGGCGGCGTTGAGATCAGCCCAGACCGCTGGCAGATCCTCCTTGCGAATACCAAAGATATCGAGGCGTTGACCGCCCGTAACCTTAACCATGCGGGCATCGTATTTTTCCACCGCATCGGCGATTGCGCGTAGCTCGCGCGGATTGGTAATGCCGCCAAAGAAGCGTGGAACCACAGAATAGGTGCCGTCCTTCTGGATATTGGCATGCAGCCGCTCGTTGACGAAACGGCTTTTCTGGTCGTCCACATATTCGCCGGGCCAGGCGCACATCAGGTAGTAATTGAGCGCCGGGCGGCACGCCGAACACCCATCGGGCGTGGTCCAGTGCAGCTCTTGCATAACCTCGGGAATTTCCTTGAGTTGCTTTTCGAGGATCAGCCGGCGCACATCATCATGGGTGAAACTGGTGCAGGAACACATAGTTTGCGGTCCGCTCTCCACCTCGCCGCCCAATGTAAGCGACAGCAGACTCTCCACCAGATCCGTGCAAGAACCGCAGCTGGCAGACGCCTTGCATTGACTGCGAACCGCGTCGAGACTGTGGGCGCCCTTTTCGATGCAAGTGACGACCGTGCTTTTCGATACGCCGTTGCAGCCGCAGATTTCTGCGTCGTCCGAAAGGGCGGCAACGGCGAAACTAGGGTCCGCAAGGGCGCCCCCACTGGCGAAGGCCTGGCCAAAGATCAGCCCCTCTCGAATATGCGATAGATCTTCCTCCTTCCGCAGCAGGTCGAAATACCAATTGCCATCAGCAGTATCACCATAAAGCACCGCGCCGATCAGCCTGTCATCCTTCAGAACCAGCCGCTTATACACGCCGCGCGTCGCGTCGCGCATCACGATGTCCTCGCAGCCTTCACCGCCCGAAAAATCGCCAGCGGAGAACAAATTGATTCCGCTGACCTTTAGCTTGGTGGAGGTGACGGAACCGGGATACCCTGTGGGTGCATCAGTGGCGTGATCGGCCAGCGCGCGACACATTTCCCACAATGGCGCGACAAGCCCGTAACAAAGGCCGCGATGCTGCACACATTCGCCGACCGCCATGATGGCGGGATCAGAGGTGACCATGTGGTCATCAACCATGATGCCGCGCTCACAATCGATCCCGGCCTGTTTTGCAAGACCGGTAGATGGCCGAATTCCCACCGCCATCACGACAATATCGGCCTTGACCCTCGTGCCGTCTTCCAGCTCGATCCCGGCGACCCTACCTTCTTTACCCTGAATTTCCTTGGTATTCGCGCCGGTCAGAATAGTCTGCCCCCGACTTTCCAACTCCTGTCGCAAAAGCCAGCCTGCCGCTTCATCCAGCTGGCGCTCCATGAGTGTGGGCATCAAGTGAATGACGGTGACCTTCATACCGCGTAGTGAGAGGCCATGCGCGGCCTCAAGCCCCAGCAACCCGCCGCCGATGACAATTGCATCGCCACCCTTCTCGGCCGCAGCGACCATATTCTCGACATCATCGAGATCGCGGAAGGTCACCACGCCCTCAAGATCATTGCCCGGAATCGGGATGATGAACGGGTCAGAGCCCGTTGCTATTACTAGCTTGTCATAAGGCGCGACCTGGCCCGAGCGGGTGACCACGGTCTTGGCATCGCGATCAATATGATCGACCGGACTACCGCCGCTGAGGGCGATATTGTTTTCTTCATACCAATCCTGTCCGTTGATGACGATCTCATCAAAGGTCTTCTCTCCTGCGAGAACGGGAGAGAGCATGATACGGTTATAATTGACGCGCGGCTCAGCGCCGAAAATCGTGATCTCGTATCGATCGGGATCGCGCGTGAGGATTTCTTCCACCGCGCGGCACCCGGCCATGCCGTTGCCGATCACGACCAGCTTTTCCTTGGCGGTCCGCATTTCTTTGAAGGGCGTTTGTGTGTTCACTCTTACCTCCACAGGCCGCAGCCCGAACGCGCACGCAAAAAAGCCGCCAAGTCGCGTCCTGAGGAGGACAGACCAGGCGGCACCATTGCCACGCAACTGATTGAATGGGTTTCGCTTATACCCGGCCCTTCAATGAGCCGCGCGATTCCCGTGTGATTTCTTCATTACACCATGCAGGTGGGCGACGACAAGTATTTATTGCAGTGCAATATCCTGAGGCCACCCCTCTGCAAAAACTCTAGAAACTGTATTGGGCCTGTATCCAGAGCTTCTCCGTATCGACGGCGAATCCGCCCGCATCGTAATTCGCGTATTTCAGCAAGATTCCTACCGGCCCCGCGTCGAAGCCAATCGAGGCGTCCCACTCGCTGCCATATTCCAGACCGCCAAAATCGCTGTCGAACTGGTGATAGGTCACCCCAGCCTTGAAGGTGGCAACACCCGGAAGCGTAAAGGGCCGCCGGATCGTGGCGTAGTAATCGCGCACCCCGTTCGCAGGGGTCACCAGAAAAATATCCGCCCAGCCCTGGAAAGCATGCAAGGTTGCCAGCGGAGTCTGGAATGCGGCCATTCCTCCATCGCTTCCCAGCTCTTCATAGCCGGCTGTCAGAGTAAACCCGGCAAGGCCCAATCCTGCAGAGAAAGCATAGAATTCTGCCGTGTAATCGCCAGGATTTGCGCCCGCCTCGTCCTGCGTGGCCAGCGCGCCCGACAGCTTGAGAGCAGTCGCGCCCAGCGGGATCTCCACATCGGCCCTGACGCCGTAGGTCTGAGAGGAGAAGGCAACCCGCGTGTCGTAATCGAGGATATGGACGAACCCGGTTACATCCACTCCCCCGATGTCGATACCAAGGTTGCCGAGAAAGAAAGTGCCCTCGAAATGTTCGTTGGGGCTGTCATTGCCAAAAATTGTGCGCTGCGAAATCGCGTAAGCGCCATCGAAGCTCACTTTGCCGCGGCGCGCCTGAAAGCGCAATGCATCGAAGGTCTGCTCGTTCTGACGCCAGCCGACATTCCCCACGAAACGGGCGTCACCCATGATTATGCGCTGGCGGCCGAGCGTGCCGGTGTAGCCACTTCCGGAGTAGGACAGCTGGAGCCGGTTCAGCTCTGCATTTTCCGGATCGGCGACAACTGAAAAAGGCTCGATGCCGTTGCCGGGCAATGTGTCATTATAGTCATCTGCCAGCGCGCCGGTGAATTCCCCTTCGGCAAGAACTTCGAGACCGCCGGTGGCGATCATCGCCCCTATCCGTGCTCGGGCTGTCAGTGCATCGGCATTGTCCGCCGCATTGTCCTGATTGACCGTTTCATAGCGGACGCGTGCATTAGCCATGATGCGCAGCGAGATGTCCTCGCCCAGCATGATCGGCTCATCGGGAGCGGCCAGTGCCGGTGTGGCGACAAGGATAGAAGAAGCAGTAAGCAGAAAAATCGAAAAACGCATGGGTCACCTCCCTCGTGCGAACCCAGGGTTCGCTATCGAATTGAGAGGCGGACGCCATTGCCCGCCGACAGCCGAATATACCGGCAGATCATATGTCGCTGGTGACGGCGCCTTTGCCGCCCCTGCCTCTTTCAAAGTGTACTGTCAGGCCGCCTGAGCGGCTGGCCCGTGATCATATTCGGCGAGGAAATGCAGAACTTCCTGTCGATAGCGATAGAATTGTGGATGATCGAGCAACTCCTTACGGTTGCGGGGGCGCGGCAAATCCACTTCCAGCACCTTGCCAACAGTCGCCTGGGGACCATTGGTCATCATAACCACCCGATCAGCCAGCAGGATCGCCTCGTCGACATCGTGTGTCACCATGATGGCGGTCACCTCGGTGCGGTTCCAGGTTTCTACCAGCACATCCTGCAAATCCCAGCGTGTCAGGCTGTCGAGCATTCCGAAAGGCTCATCAAGCAGTAGCAATCGCGGGCTAAGCGCAAAGGCCCGGGCAATGCCAACGCGCTGACGCATGCCGTTCGACATCTCCGCAGCCAGCTTGTCCTTGGCAGTCCCAAGCCCCACTCTTTCTAGGTAATAATCCACGATGTCGCGCCGTTCGGCCCGGGCAGCGTGAGGATAGACGCGCTCCACACCCAATGCGACATTCTGCCGCGCCGTCAGCCAAGGCATGAGGCTGGGCGACTGGAACACTACAGCCTTGTCCGGCCCGGCGGTGCTGATTTCGCGGTTTTCCAGCACGATACCGCCGCCCGAAATCTCGTTGAGCCCTGCCGCCATCGTCAGGACGGTCGACTTGCCGCAGCCCGAGTGGCCGATCAGAGAGACGAATTCCCCCTTGTTCATGATCAGGCTGAAATCCTCGACCACCGTAAGAGGCCCTTTGGGCGTGGGATAGACCTTGTCGAGCTTGAAGAATTCAAGATAGCGTTTGTCGACCGGACTCTGCGCCGCTTCGCGATAGGCTTGCGGGGGTGGTGCAAGGTCAAGCGGGGTGACATTGGGAAGATCGATCGTACTTCCACCCACGGCGCCGGATGCATCATTAAGCGATCCCAGATAGGACACGATTTCGCGGCGGAGCTGCTGATAACGGGCATCCCCATTCACTTCCTCGCGGTCACGAGGACGCGGCACATCCACATCGTAGATGTTGCCGATCCGTGCCGCGGGAGCAGGAGTGAGCACCGCAACGCGATCAGCCAGAAGAAGCGCTTCATCCACGTCATTGGTAACAAGAAGAATGGTGCGACCCTCTTCCTTGCGAATCCGCTCTATCTCGTCCTGCAATTTGGCGCGTGTCAGCGCATCAAGGGCCGAAAGCGGCTCATCCAAGAGAAGAATCTCCGGCTCCATCGCCAGCGCCCGAGCCACGGCCACCCGCTGACGCATGCCACCCGATAATTGTCCCGGTTTGCGGTCTATCGCATGGCCCAATCCGACAAGCTCGACCTTTTGCTTCACCAGCGCGCCACGCTCAGCCTTGCTCTTGTCTTTGTGCACGGCGTCTACCGCCAGCGCGACATTCGCTTCGACTGTCAGCCATGGAAAGAGCGAATAAGACTGAAAGACAAGACCGCGATCTTTGCCTGTACCTTCAATTCTGGCTCCCCTGAGGAGGATATCTCCTGTGTCGGGTTCGACAAGTCCGGCGACTGAATTGATCAGCGTAGTCTTGCCCGCCCCGGAAAAGCCAAGGATCGCTACGAATTCACCTTCGGCAATGTCGAGGTCAATGCCTCCCAATACTTGGGTCGCTTCGCCATTCTGGCTGGCATAGGTTTTGGTTACGCCCCTCAGGGAAAGGATCGGCTGTGCCATAATCATATAGTCCTGTTGCGGGAGACAAAGGATTGCAGGGCCATCATGATCCGGTCGAGACCAAAGCCGATCAAACCGATCACGATGACGGCAAACATGATTCGGGCCAGCGACTGACTTGAGCCGTTTTGGAACTCATCCCACACAAACTTGCCGAGACCCGGATTCTGGGCGAGCATTTCCGCCGCAATCAGCACCATCCAGCCTACGCCAAGCGACAACCGCATGCCGGTAAAGATGTAAGGCAGGGAGGCAGGCAAGACCAGACAAGTCAGCTTGGCGAACCAGCCCAGCTTGAGCACCCGGCCTACATTGAGCAGATCTTTGTCAATCGAACTGGCGCCGACAGCCGTGTTGATGAGCGTCGGCCAGAGAGAGCACAGCATCACCACCAGGGCGGATATCACGAAAGCCTTTGGCAGAAACGGGTCCGCACCGGTGATCATTGCAGAAATAACCATGGTCACGATGGGCAGCCATGCCAGCGGGCTGACCGGCTTCATGATCTGCACAATCGGATTAATTGCTGCATTGAGCAAAGGCGACAACCCGCACGCAAGGCCAATCGGCACAGCTACCACGGTGGCAAGTCCGAATCCCAGGGCCACCGTTTCCAGAGAGGTGAGAATCTGGTCAAGGAAGGTAGGCGGACCGGCGTAGGTAAAATCAGTCACCGCACCGGGGTTGCCCGCCTCTATTGCTGCTTGATTGCGCACTTCCTGATCGGCGTAGAATTGCGCTTCGATTTCCTGCGCTGCACCCCACTCGTCAAACAGCGCGGCGCCCTGTTCAACGACCTCGACCGGCCCGGGCAGCGCGCCGAGCGACGTATCAACTTGTGGAGCAAGCACAGCCCACATGCCAAGAAACACCAAGATCCCCATCATTGGCGCGATCAACCCGCGCATCAAGTCCGGCATTTTGGCCGCCAGCAGACCGGATCCATTTCCCTTTGAAGAGGTTCCCGGTTTCGCAGCCGAGCCGTCGGGCTTGTTGGCGAGCGAAGCGGAAGCCTCCTCGGTCGCGGGCACTTTCTGCCCTTCCAAATCTACAAATGCGGTAGCCATGTTGGAATATCCTTCGCTCTTCGCAGCAATCAATTCTCGGAGATGCCGGCTGCGGTAACGCGCTGGCCCTGTTTCAGGCCGATGCTGAAACGCGACAGGTAATCATTGGGTGCGCGGCCATCGAAAGTGATACCATCGATGAACCCGCTTTGGGGATCGCGGAAACCGTCCGTCGTGGGGACGTCGCCTTCAGCGATGACGCCGTCTTCGATCAATTGATTGGCGGCTGCCATGTAGAGATCGGGACGATAGACCGCCTGCGCTGTGGTGAAGTACCAGTCATCGCTCTTGTCGCTGGCGACCTGACCCCAGCGGCGCATTTGGGTGAGGTACCAGATGGCGTCCGAATAATAGGGATAGCCGGCATATTTATTGAAGAAGACGTTGAAGTCCTGCGCAGGCCGCGTGTCCCCCTTTTCGAAGGTGAAGTAGCCGGTCATGCTGGCGGCGATCACATCGGCATTGGCTCCGACATAATTGGGTCGCGACAGAATCTCGACCGCTTCTTCGCGATTGACCCCATCATCCGCGTCGAGCCATTGTTGAGCCTTGATGATCGCGCGCAGCAATGCCGCAATTGTGGCCGGGTAACGCTCGGCAAAGTCTTCTCGCAGCCCCAGCACCTTTTCCGGATTGTCGTTCCATATCTGGTCGTCGGTAATCACCGGCACGCCAATACCCATGGACACTGCCTGCTGGTTCCAAGGTTCGCCGACGCAATAGCCTTCGATTGTTCCTGCTTCGAGCGTCGCGGGCATTTGCGGAGGAGGCGTAACAGATAGTTTGACGTCTGCATCCACTGTGCCAGTCACGTCGCCATCGGTGTAGAATCCCGGGCTCAGACCTCCGGCCGCGAGCCAATAGCGCAGTTCATAATTATGGGTCGAGACGGGGAATACCATCCCCATATTGAAGGGGCGCCCCTGCGCCTCGAACTGCTCAACCACGGGCTTCAGATGCGACGCCGAAATCGGATGGACAGGACGGCCATTTTCTTCGGGCAGGTCGTCGCGAATCATGTCCCAAACGCGGTTCGATACGGTTATTGCATTACCGTTGAGATCAAGGCTGATCGGTGCGATCAAGTCAGCTTTCGTGCCGTAACCAATGGTTGCCGCGATGGGTTGCCCTGCCAGCATGTGGGCCGCGTCAAGCTGGCCGCCGATGACGCCGTCAAGCAGCACCTTCCAGTTCGCCTGCGGTTCCAGCCGGACATTGAGCCCTTCTTCCGTGAAGAAGCCTTTTTCAAGCGCCACAGCCAGTGGAGCCATGTCGGTCAGCTTGATGAAGCCCAGCGTGAGGTTGGGTTTCTCGATCGGCCCATCGATGCTGGCCGCGCCGGCTTTCGCCTCGCTATTCGCTTCACTGCTACCGCAGCCTGCCAGCGTTATTCCCGCTGCCAGTGCCGCAAGGACTCCCAAAGTCCTACGCCTGTTGAAGCCGCGATTTCCAAGCCTGATCATCGATTGCATCTCCAAGTGCCGGCGCAGAACACAAAAAAGCCGCCACGACATGGCCCCACTCAAGGGCCAGATCGGGCGGCGACGTTGCCACGCAATGTTGAAACTGGGAGGAACCGCCGACAATCACCCGTCAATGGGTGGAGCGGCTCCGCTCAATCATTTGAATAGGCGATTCGGAGGCGCGCAGTAAAGCGTTTTTTGCAGTGCAGCGTAAAATTTGTTGTTATGGCAGTTGCGCGAGATAGGCTTCAATCATCTCGGGGTCGAAGCTTCTTCCGTCGAAAAAACTGTTGGCTGACAGCGTGATGGTCCCTTGCTGTGCGCCGATCTGGGTAAGCTGGCTGACACTTCCCTCCACCTTTGAATTGGCCGCAGGCAAATCATCCCCCGTGTCTTTCAGCGCAGAGCGATAGACATCGGGCCGGAACACGCCGGCTGCCCTGCGGGCCACTTCCGCGTCGTACTCGACCTGGCCCCAGCGGACCATTTGCGAATAAAGCCAGGCAGCTTGGCTCACCCATGGGAAATTAGCGGCCTCGCTATGTTGGAACATAAAATCGGGATAATGCACCTCGCCCGCGCCCTTTACCAATACAAGGTGATCAGAGATTGAGCGCCGCACCAGTTCTTCGGGTGCATTGAGGTAGGATTCCTGCGCGAGGATTCGGGCATTGGTTTCCCAGTTCTCTGGGTCGACGAAATGCGCCCCTGCCTTTCGCAATGCGCGGATCAGGCTTTCCACATCCTCTCGCCGGTCGGTCATGACACCTTCCTTCATAGCCAGAACCTTTTCGACGCCCCGCCGCCAGATTTGTGCGGTGGCGAGAACGATTGTCCCAACGTCGCGCTCCACGCTGACGCTGTTCCATGGCTCGCCCACGCTGGCCCCGTCGATCTCGCCCGCGGCCAGTGCATCGGCTACGAAAGGTGGGGCAATGGTAACGATTTCGACGTCCTTATCCGGCCTGATGCCCGATGCTGCGAGCCAGTAGCGAAGTTTGTAACTATGGCTTGAATAGCGGTGTACGACTCCGAAGCGCATCCTGCGATTCGATGTTTCCAATTCCTGCTTGAGCGCCGCACCCACCGCAGCGGGATCGCCAAATCGGCCCGGCTTGCATATTTTCTGCGCGAGAGGTTTCGCCACCGTGATGGCATTGCCATTGAGACCGAGCACGAAGGGCGCGACCAGTGAGGATGCCGGACGGCCACGACCCAGCGTCGTCGCAATGGCTAGCGGGGCCAACATATGGGCAGCATCGCTATGACCGTACAGCAATCGATCAAGCACAGTTGCCCAACTCACATCGCGCAGGAAGGTGAAAGCAAGTCCCTCCTCTTCCGCAAAGCCATGCTCCTGTGCCAGGATCGGCAGGCAGGCATCGACCAGTGGAAGAAAACCGATTTTCAATTCGCGCGTCACTTCGACTCCATTCGTCAGTCCTTCATCAGCTCGTGGGCTGTGACCACGGCCTCCGCAATGTCGATGATGCGCCGGCTCGACGACATCGCCTTACGCCGAAGCTCACCATAGGCCTCAGGTTCGGAAACGCCTTTATTGTCTATCAAGATACGCTTGGCCCTGTCGATCGTTTCGCGGTCAGCCAGCTTGCCCTTGGCGTCCGCAAGTTCCGATTGCAGGCGAGAGAATGCATTGAAGCGTCTTACGGCAAGATCGAGAAGCGGCTTGATCCTGTTGCTTGCAAGACCGTCCACCACATAGGCGGAGACGCCAGCATCGATGGACGCAGCAATGGCATCATCGTCGCTTTCGTCAACAAACATGGCAATCGGACGGTCGAGCAAACGGCTGACGGCGAAATATTCCTCCAGCACGTCGCGCGACGGATTGCCAAGATCGATTAGCACGACGTCCGGACCGATCTCTTCTATACAGGCAAGCAGGCCTTTACGCTCGCTCAGGACATACAGATCGCAACCATCAAGTTGCGACAGCCCTTCCTCGATGATGGACGCGCGCGCTGCACTTTCATCGACGATGGCGATCTTCATGCGTGCACTATTGCACTGCAACATAGACCGGGCAAGCTTCTACCAGACAATAAGGCACAATTACTATCAGTACCTAGGGCGTTCCCGGCATTTGGTACATCCGTTCTCGCATCGCATTTAGGCACCCGAGTCCGTCTCTCATGCCCGTGCTGGTTTGCCATTCGACATATGGGGACCGCCGCCTCATCGCGAATCGAGGCAGGCAAAGGACAATTCCGGCTTTCGGCCAACTCGGATTTAGTGGCTAAACCAGTCGAACCAGCAAGATGGCGCGCGTAGGGCAGAAGCCAAACTGTGTCAGCAGAGCGCGTCTTTGCACAAATACCATCTGCTCGCGCTAAATTAGGGTCGTAAGGCTTGACCATGGCCACATTTTGCATATGGTACATAGCGTTGCATATAAGAATCGTAAAAGCGATTAATCATTTACGCGACGGGAGCAAGGATATTTCTCATGATCGACACTGCAGAACTCGTTGATAACGCGACGGGAAGCCAATCGCGCAAGGTATTTTGGGACAAAGACGTCTATCAGCTTGAGCTGGAGCGCATTTTTTCGCGCTGCTGGCTGTTTCTCGGCCACGAATCATCTATCCCGAAGCCTGGCGATTTTCTGACTACTTTCATGGCTGAGGATCGGGTGATCCTCTCCCATCAGGCCGATGGTTCCTACAAAGCCTTCATCAATTCTTGCACCCATCGCGGCAATCAGGTGTGCCATGCCGATTCTGGCAATGCCAAGGCCTTCGTGTGCAATTATCATGGCTGGGTTTTCGGGCAGGACGGTGCACTCGTGGATGTGCCGATGGAAGCGCGCTGTTATCATAACAATCTCGAGAAGTCAGAGCTGGGACTGAAGCAGGTCAGAGTGGAATCCTACAAGGGGTTCATTTTTGGCTGCCATGATCCCGAGGCGCCTCCGCTGCAGGAATATCTTGGCGATTTTTGCTGGTATCTCGATACTATCTGGGGTGGGCCTGATGGCGGTATGGAGCTTCTCGGCCCGCCGATGAAAAGCCTGCTGTCATGCAACTGGAAGGTTCCAACCGAAAATTTCGTTGGCGATGGCTATCATGTGGGCTGGACCCACGCTGCGGCGCTGCAGATGATTGGCGGAGAACTGGCGGCATTGTCAGGCAATCGCGCAGATATGCCGTTTGACGATCTTGGGCTTCAGTTCACCACGCGACATGGACATGGGTTTGGCGTAATCGACAATGCCGCGACCGCCATTCACGTGAATCGTGAAGGTTATCAGAAATTCCTTGAAGACAATCGTGGCAAAGTTCGGGAGGAGCTCGGACCAGAACGTGAGCGGCTCTATATGGGCCATTGGAACTCGTCCATCTTCCCGAATTGTTCGTTTCTCTACGGCACTAACACCTTCAAGATTTGGCATCCTCGCGGACCGCATGAAATCGAGGTGTGGACTTATACTCTGGTTCCCCGAAATGCCGATGACGAGACGAAGCGATCGATTCAGCGCGAAGCTATCCGGTCTTTCGGTACGGCCGGAACGCTGGAAAGCGACGATGGCGAGAACATGTCCTCGGCCACCTACGTCAACCAAGGCCGTATCACGCGCCAGGGCCGCCTGAATTCAAGCATGGGCGTCCAGCGAGAAGGGCCACACCCGGTTTATCCCGGCATTGTCGGGGTCAGCTTCATCGGTGAAACATCTTATCGTGGTTTCTATCGCTTCTGGCAGGAAATGCTCGAGGCGCCAGACTGGGCGGCTGTTCACGCTAACGATGACAATTGGGACGAGATGTGGACCAATCGCAATTTCTGGCCTGACCGGATGGCGTCCAACCCAGATACTTCTGCCTGAGCTCGTAAAACCGGAAAACACAATGACAAACCAACGCCAAGCCGTCGGCATGGAGCTTCACCACGCCATCTCCAGCCACTACGTCATGGAGGCGCGACTGCTGCAAGATCTGCAATATCGTGAGTGGTTCGATACCGTTATTGCCGAGGACATTCACTATTGGATGCCCATCTTTGAGCAGCGCTACGTTCGCGACCGTCGAGCCGAGCCTACACCTAACGATGCAGCAATCTTCAATGACAATTACGAAGAGTTGAGTCAGCGGGTTGACCGACTCCTGACCGGACAGGTGTGGATGGAAGATCCACCTTCGCGGATCCGCTATTTCGTCACCAATGTTGAGGCATACGAAACAGCTCCTGACGAATTTGAAGTCTTTTCGAATGTGCTCGTCCATCGAAACCGGCGCCAAACTGAAGTCTATGTCCATACACTCGGTCGCGAAGACAAAATGAGAAAGACGGACGAGGGCTTCAAGGTATTCAGCCGTAAGATCATACATGATGCCCGGGTGGTGCAGGACAAGAACTTGTATTTCTTCGCCTAGACTTAACTAGAAATCTAATTCCTGAGAGAGAATGTCATGGAAGCACTGGCTGCAATCATTGAGAAACAAGGTGGCGATTTCGTACTGGACAATGTTTCGCTTGAAGAACCGCGAGATGGCGAAGTTCTGGTCAAGGTGGCGGCAGCTGGAATGTGTCACACCGATCTGACCGTTCGAGATCAATTCTACCCCACCCCTCTGCCAGTAGTGCTCGGGCATGAGGGTTCGGGCGTTATCGAAAAGGTTGGCCGAGGCGTTACAACGGTAAAGCCCGGCGACAAGGTTGTGCTTTCCTTCAGCTATTGCGGCACTTGTCCGTCTTGCCTGAAGGGGCATCAGGCATATTGCCCCAGCCTCTTCCCCCTGAATTTCATGGGCCGCCGACTAGATGGCTCTACCCCGATCACACGTAATGGTGAGGAAGTGAATGCCTGCTTCTTTGGTCAATCCTCCTTCGCCACCTATTCGATCACGACTGAAAACAATTGCGTCAAAGTCGCCGACGATGCGCAGATCGAATTGCTGGGACCGCTTGGCTGCGGTATCCAGACTGGCGCAGGCGCAATTTTGAATGCCCTGCAGCCTGACCCGGGATCCACGATAGCCATTTTCGGGGTCGGTTCGGTTGGACTTAGCGCAGTAATGGCGGCCAAGGCGTCAGGATGCCTGACGATCATAGCGGTCGATCGCAATCCCGCGAGGCTCGAACTTGCCCGCGAACTGGGCGCAACCGACGTTATAGATGCCAGCCAGACTGATGCACAGGAAGCTATTGTCGGCATGACCGGCGGTGGGGTCGACTTCGCGATGGACACAACTGCCATCCCCTCCGTATTACGGTCTGCTGTAGAAAGCACCCATAATGTCGGAGAGACTGCGGTCGTCGGCGGGGCCAAGCTTGGTACAGAGTTCTCGCTCGACATGAACAATATGCTTTTCGGCCGCAAGCTGCGTGGCGTGATCGAAGGATCAAGCACTCCGCAGGTCTTTATTCCGCAGTTGATCGCAATGCAGAAGGCGGGCCAGTTCCCCTTCGAGAAGCTTTGCACTTACTACGATTTCGATCAGATCAATGAAGCTGTCGAAGATACCGAAAAGAATGGCACAGCAATCAAGGCAATCCTGAAAATGTAATCTCCTTTTGTAGGAGGAGTTTTACCAAAGATCGGGGGCCAACTCCTGCATTTTATCGTGACAGGTATTCAAGTCTTTGAGGGGTGAAATGCCCAGAGGTTCACCACCTCTTGGCGGATATTTTTCAGCCAGCAAAAATCGCCCACGCTGATCCCAGAATTAAGGAATGTCAGCTTGGCAATTCTATAGAAAGGAACGAGGCTTATGGATTATGACCGCAAGGACGCGAAGGCTTGGGCTACTGAGAATGTCCGGGGATTTTACCAATGCCCCATTACCCCGATGACATCTGACTACAAATTCGACGTTGATGGCATCCGCTACAACATCGATAAATATGTCGAAATGGGCGTAAATGGTTTCGTAGGCGGTGGCTTCATTGCCGAATGCTGGAATGTCACCTTGTCCGACTGGTATCGCTATCACGAGATTCTTGCAGAGGCCAATGATGGCCGCCTCGACCTCTGGACGATCATTCTGGATCCCAGCGTTTATCAGGCGATCGAGAAAATGAAGTTCGTCGAGGAACTGGGCTTCAATGGCGCGGAGGTGATCAATCCTGTCGTCCAGCTCAAGCGTGATGATGAGATCTTCGACTGGTACAAATATCTGACAGATCGCACTGATATGGCCGTATGCCTGTATCGCACGCCTGTTTCCGGCACTGTATTGAGTTGGGATTTGCTGCGCCGACTTGCCGACCTTGAAACAGTGATCGGGGTCAAGCAGGGCGTGATGAGCCGGGCGGAAACGCTGAAGATCCGGCAGTTAATGCCCGACGGCTTCAATACGATGGAACCGTTCGAGTATTTCTTCCTCGACGATTTGCGTAATGGCGGCACGGTCTGCTGGGGTGAACTGTCCTACATGCTTTACGGTAAGAAGCGTCACCTCGCGAAGGATTATGTCCGCCTTGCACATGAAGGCAAGTGGGAAGAAGCCAGAGCTGCTTCCGAAGGCCTGAACGAGGTGCGTGAATTCTATCACGACAATTTCCTGTGGGATATTGCACGTACCGCCACATATGCCAGCGCGCTTGCCAACGTGAAGGCCTGGTATGAGGCGATCGGCCTCAAGGCCGGCCCGATCCTTCCGCCAGTTGCCGATGTGACGCAGGAAAAGAAAGAACAGATCAGCGAGCAACTCAAGGCGTTGGGTGTCGCCTGAACGAAACAGCATAGGGGTGACAGGACATGTCGAAGCAATTGCACTTCTGCATTCACGGTGCGGGCGGATTAGGCTCTCTGATAGGTGGCTTCCTCGCCCGTGGCGGACACAAAGTCACACTCATTGCCCGAAAACCCCATGTGGAGGCCATCCGTAGCGATGGCCTCCATGTAGAGGGGGTGCGCGCGCAATTCGTTCAGAAAGACAATTTGTTCGCTGTCGAGACGCCAGATGAGGTTGAGGGGGATATCGATTATTATATCCTCTTAACGAAGGCGAAGGGTTCCGATCAGGCGCTGTCTGACGCGCAGATTCTGGTCGATCGCACCGCCTGCGCACTGACAATGCAAAACGGTGTGAACAAAGAAGGAAAGCTGCAGGCCGCCTTCGGTAAGGACAAAGTCATCGGTGGCTCTATCATGGATGGCGCGACCTTGCTGGGGCCGGGCAAGACCCTTAATCACATGGCTGTACCAATTACCGCATATTTCGGTGAGCTGGAGGGTGGAGAAAGCGATCGAACGCGTGCGATCGCAGACGCTCTCAACCAAGCGGGGATGGGTTCGCGCGCTACCCCCGATATCGTACACGTCCATTGGGAAAAGCTGGTGCAGGTCGGTGGTGCGTCAGGGTGGAGCGCAAGTACGCTTGGAGGAATTACCAAACTCGATTTTGTCGATGGAATTGCGGTAACTGAAGGGGCGGAGCAATATGTCCTCCTGGTGAAGGACCTGATAGCCATCTACCGGGCTCTGGGATACGAACCGCAGAATTTCTTCGCACCGGTGTCGCGTTTGATCGAGATTGACCAGGAAAGCTTCGAAGAAGCTGTCAAAGGCGTGCTTGAACTCGGAACGCGGTTCAAACCTGAGAACCGTCCGGTCCGCACCTCGATGCACGATGACCTTGTAGCCGGTCGGCGAATGGAGGTTGATGAAGTGCTGGGTCCGCTAGCAGATGCAGCAAAGCGGCTGAATGTCGATGCCCCTACTTTCCTCTCCGCCTTTCGGGTGTTGAAGACCCTTAACGCATACCTATAGGATTGCCTGCATGAAGCGTCACGTTATTGCCTGCATTCCGGGGGACGGTATCGGGAAAGAAGTTCTTCCAGCAGCAATGGCAGTGCTGAAGGCAGCCGGAGAAAAATGTAGTTTCTCAATCGACGTTCGCCAGTTTGATTGGAGTTGCGAGACGTATGCTCAAACTGGCAAGATGATGCCGGATGACGGGCTGGACCGACTGCGGGACCACGATGCAATCTTTCTTGGCGCAGTCGGTTTTCCTGGGGTGCCGGACCATATCTCGCTATGGGGCCTATTGCTTCCGATACGGCGTGAATTTGATCAATATGTGAATTTGCGCCCGGTGCGCCTGTTACCGGGTATCTCCTCTCCCCTGCGGGACAAGGCCCCAGGTTCTATTGATTTTTGGGTTGTTCGGGAAAACTCGGAGGGTGAATATTCGCAGATTGGTGGCCGCACTGGCCTCGGGGATGATGAGATCGTTGTTCAACAGGCGATTTTCACCCGGCGGGGTACAGATCGGATTTTGCATTACGCATTTGATTTTGCCCGTCGGCTCGACCGCAAGCATGTAACCTCTGCGACCAAGTCGAACGGTTTGTTTCATTCAATGCCGTTCTGGGATGAGCGCTTCGCTGCTGTCGCAGCTGAAAATCCCGATATCACCACAGATCAGTATCACATAGATATTCTTGCCGCGCAGTTTGTGATGTCGCCCGAGCGGTTTGATGTCGTCGTAGGGTCTAACTTGTTCGGTGATATCCTGTCGGATCTTGGCCCTGGGATCACTGGCACAATCGCAGTGGCCCCTTCTGCCAATCTCAATCCCGAACGGCGCTATCCTTCCATGTTTGAACCTGTCCACGGGTCTGCGCCCGATATAGCGGGACAGGGGATCGCCAATCCCATCGGCCAAATCTGGTCGGGTGCCATGATGCTGGAACATCTGGGCGAAGAAGAAGCTGCAGCATTGGTTATGCAGGCTGTCGAAGCCGTGTTAGTCGATCCGGAACTTGCCAAGACACCCGACCTTGGCGGTAAATCAACAACGGCGGTTTTCGCTGATGCGGTCCGCACGAAGCTTTTAGAATTATAGCTGATCCACAACAAGACACGAATTAAAGAAAAGGAGCTCTAATCATGGCCGCATATTTTATCGGATCGATCAAGTCTCATGAAGATAGCTGGGTAGAAGAATATAATGCAGCGGTTCCGGCGCTGCTGGGCAAGCATGGCGGTGAACTTGTGTGCCGCTCCGAGAAATTCGTGCGTTATGAGGGCGAAGGCGAGGATCCTGACCTTGTCATCATCGTCAAGTTCCCTTCCATGGAAGCGATTGATGCATTTATGAGTGATCCCGAATATGCACCGCACTTGGCCTCCAGAATTGCCTGCACCGACTCAGATATCGTAGCTATTTCGTGAGTTTCTACACCTAAGAGAATGCCTATTTTCTTGGGTCGCAGTGGGGGCGGCGGCATTTTAGCAACCTTGTTGCTTGTGCTCCGCCCCTTCATTTCTTGCAGACACACGGCAGCAGGTCTGAACGAATAGTTCGCCTGTGTTGATCGGTCATCACTGTGCACACTCCAGCGAAATCCTTGGCTGGTTGCCTTAACTAGCCGACAGCGATCACTGTGGTGACTTCAATCCTGCACGCTGTGATCACGACCTGGGCGTTGAGCTTTCCCCTGGCAAAGAAGCCTCAAATCTCATGAGGTTGATCAATCGATGATCAATTCTCTGGCGCGAAGCATTTCGATCACCTCTTCAGCAATTGGCGCGGTCAAACCGGCACGGTGAGCAAGCCGGGGAATTGCGCCTGTCAACTGCGCGAATTCGGAGGGACGTTGCGCTTCCAGGTCTCGCTGCAAACTACTGGTGACATCCGGTGGAAACCGGCTGATGAATTCCATTTTCCTTGCCACACAGTCCTTTGGCAGGGCGATACCCTGCGCAGTAGCTATTGCCGCCACCTCTTGCATTGCCCCTTCCAGCATGGAGCATGCGCCCGTGTGTTGAGAGACTTGTCCTACGGTTAGTCCGAATGCGGGCGCGACCCCGCCTATTGTGGCGGCCATCACGAATTTTTCCCACAATGCGGGACGCACGTCATCCACAAGTTCGGCCATGATGCCGCTATTTTGCAAGATTTCTGCAAGGTTGCGGCTGATCTGCTCATGCGTTGCATCTCTGAAGCCTGCAGCGACTGGTCCCATCTGGATGCTGGGAGGTACGCCTGTGTGCTTTACAACCTGGCCTTCGAGCTCGAAGAAACCGTGCATCCGGGAACCCAGAACGCGCGCGCTGGGCAGGCGCGATTGCACGATGTCCGGGGCTTCCACGCCGTTCTGGACTGTCAGAATACCGAATTCGGCATCACGATAGGGTTCGAGCAGATCAAGTGCGCCCGGCAATTGAAATGTTTTGGTGGCGATGATTATCTGGTCAGGTAAATTGTCAGCATCGCATCGATCAGCCACTGGTACGGGCACCTGGCGCACCGTGTCGCTTTCCGAAATCACCACACCATCGCGTTGAAGCGCCTGAAGACGCTTTCCGCGCGCAATGAGCAGCACTTCATGTCCATGCTCGAACAATCTGGCTCCCAACAGGCTACCGATAGCGCCTGGACCAATGATTACGATCCCGCTCATTCGTCAGGGAAAAAGGCGTTGGCGGGACGCGGCAACCCCAGATGATCGCGCAATGTATCACCCTCATATTCGCTGCGAAACAGCCCACGTGCCTGCAGCTCAGGAACGACCTTGTCAGTAAAATCCTCCAGCCCTTCGGGAAGGTAGGGGAACATCGCCGTAAAACCGTCGCAGGCCCCTTGTTCGAGCCAGTTCTGCATTTCGTCTGCTATTGTTTCCGGGGTGCCGACAAATGCCAGCCCGCCATAGCTACCAGCTTTTGCAGCAAGTTCCCGTATCGTCAGGTTTTCTGCACGAGCGAGCTCGACCATAAAACGCCGTGAGCTTTTGCTGGCATTTGATTCCGGAATTTCCGGCAATGGCCCGTCGGGATCATATCCGGTTACATCATGGCCGAGCATTCCAGAAAGCGAATGTATCCCACTGTCATAATGAACCAGGCTATCGAGCTTTGCTCGTTTTGCCTTGGCTTCCTCCACGGTATCTCCAACAACCAGGAAAACTGCCGGCATTATCTTGATAAGATCCGGGTTACGGCCCGCCTTGACCGCCCGGCCTTTCACATCGTCATAGTAGGATTTGCTTCCTTCCAGCGTCGATTCGGCGGCGAATACGACCTCAGCGGTTTCTGCTGCAAGCTGACGGCCAGGGTCAGAAGCGCCGGCCTGAAAAATCACCGGCCAGCCCTGCACCGGTCGGGCAATGTTCAGCGGCCCCCGGACGGAGAAACGTTCTCCCTTATAGTCCAGCGTATGCATCCGATCGGGGTCAAAATATATTCCGCTTTCCGCATCCATGACAAAAGCGTTATCAGCAAAGCTGTCCCACAAGCCGGTTACCACCTCGTAGAATTCATGTGCGCGAGCGTAACGTTCGGCATGGTCGGGTTGCGTGTCCATGCCAAAGTTGCGGCTGCTGTCGGGATTGGAAGTGGTCACAACATTCCAGCCGGCGCGTCCGCCGCTGATGTGGTCAAGCGAGGCGAAACGTCGAGCGACATGAAACGGTTCATCATAAGTCGTCGAGGCAGTCGCAACCAGTCCAATTTGGGAAGTCGCCCCCGCCAACGCTGACAGCAGAGTGAACGGCTCATACGACGTTACAGTGTGGCTGCGCATCAGGGCTTCGCGCGGTAAATTCAGGACGCCCAGATGATCCGCCATGAAGAAATAGTCGAACTTCGCTTGTTCGAGCTTGCGAATATAATGTGAGATTGCCTTGAGGTTGAAGTTGCCGTCACGCGTCGCCCCCGGGTAACGCCAGGCTCCCGTATGGATGCTTACCGGACGCATGAATGCGCCAAGGTGCAATTGTCTCGCCATTGATGTGTTTCCTAGCAGCTCGTGCTTCTACTATGGCAAATTGAACACGGGTCGATCAACCTGGTGATGGCAAGGGCCTATGCTGGCATCTTCCCCTCATTGCGAAGATCGAGTTCACGGCGAAAGGCAAAGTGCTCATCATAATTTTCAGGTTTCAGTCCGAATGCCTTTTGCCTTGCAACGCGATGTACATTGATCTCGTCATATTTCAGAAAATAGGCTTTGTGCATCCGATAAAACGGGATTTCGGGATAGAGATGATGAACCAGATGATAATTCTGATAAACCATCAACGGGTTCAACAGCCACTCCCAGCCGAGCCGCATCGTGGTCGCCATATAGGGGTCTTCCTCCTGCTCGATCAAAGCCGGATGGTGAGGCAGGATCACGAAAACCACTGCGATCAGGAACAGCGAGATACGTGAAGGAATAAACCAGAGCATGAAAAGCTCCCAGCCAAACCCGAAATAGATCGCCGCAGTCGCCAAAACTGCCAGGGAGATGTAATACAGGTTGAGTTCGGTCTTGTGCCTATTGTAGACGTTTCGGCCGTTTTTGAAAAAATACCAGATATAGGCACCGTCAAAAAAGGCCCATCTTATCGGTATTTGCCACCAGGGTGATTCGTGTTCAAAACGATCCGGATCCTTCGGGCCATTGGTATAGCTGTGGTGCTTGTTATGAACCCAGCGGACCAGCGGCATTGGCGCATACGGAAATAGGAAGAACAAACCAATTGCCCCGATGCTTTCATTAAGCCATCGGATGCGCGACAGGGATTTGTGTGACGCATCGTGTATCACACTGAAAAGTAAGTAAGTTAACAGACCATTTGCAATTGCGCCGACCCAAAGCGGAATGAGGTCATTCAGCGCAAGATACCAGGTCGTGCCAATGCCTCCCAAGGAGACCACAAAAAGGGCCGCAGTCGGCAATGCGAGCACTGGTGCCTCTCGCAAACGCTCGAAATATTGGTTGCTCGAAATCGGAAATGCGCTGGTTTGCATCTTTATAGCCTCCTGGCTTCCTCGTATGCCCAATCTCCCCTCGCGCTTTGTTGACGTGGTAGTGTCCCTACGCGATGGGGTAACAACGGTTGTCTTAGAAAACTTACTTCAAGAACTTAAACGTCACTGGTGGTTATATTCGTGATTGGACATTGTGCAACAACTTTCCTATAATGCGATGCGTCATCTGAGTGTGACCGATGGACGGCTGAGGGGTTTAGCCAGATGAACAGTACAGGTAGAAAAGCTGGCGGCGCCACTGCGACCGCTAATGATGACAGTTCGGAACCGGTCGATCAGCCGGCTCCGGACGGGACGCGACGCAAGTCGATAAAGTCGGTCGAAATCGGCTCCCGCGTCCTTGAGGCATTGGTCAACAGCGACACCGACGGTGCTTTTCTTCGTGACGTGGCAGAGAAGTCAAACCTGTCTCGCAGCCAGGCGCATCGCTATCTTCTGGCGTTCGTCAACACAGGCGTTGTCGAACAGGATCCGGATAGCGGGCGATACGCTCTCGGCGCATTCTCCGTTCGGATCGGCATGGCTGCGCTGGCGCGCGTGGAGCCGGTTCAGGTGGCCGGCAGGCACCTTTCCATCCTTCTGAAGGAGCTGAAGACTACAGGTCTGCTGTCGGTCTGGGGGAATTACGGTCCGACCGTGATCCGCTGGAAAGACGGAGGAATTCCTTTAGCCACCACCTTACGTGTCGGTTCGGTTTTACCGCTGCAGACATCATCCACAGGGAATTTGTTCATGGCACTTTGTTCGCGAGAGCAGACACAAGCAGTACTCGATAACGAGCGGAAGGCCGGATTGGTTTTGCCTGACGAAGAACTGGATCAGATGATCGCCGAAACGCGCAAATGCGGATATGCCAAGACTAGCGGCAGAGTTGTTCCGGGTCTGTCTGCAATCAGCGTTCCGGTTTTCGATCCCGATCAACGTTTGCTAGCGACGATGAGTGTCCTAACGCGATCCCAGAACGAGAGCTTTTTTTCGACTCAGGTGATCGACAGGATCAAGCGGCAGGCGCTTGAGGCAAGTCAAGCGATCGGCTGGCCGGGCTTCAACCGGCCCGGCGATGTAGACGTCAGCAAATTCTTATGCGGGAACCACCAGGAAATGGACCAACAGGCAACTGACGGCGATCAATCAGAGTGACTTCTTCATTATTGGGAGCAACAGGCTCCAGTTCAATCGGCAGGCGCGAATTTGTCTTCCTGATGGCCATGATTCAGGCCCTGCAGTCGCTTGGTTTCACAACGCTTCTTCCTGCAATTGGTCACATCGCGACGGATCTTGGGTCTGATCAACCGAACGAGAGACAGTGGATCATCGGGATATTCCTGATTAGCTCAGGTCTGTTTTCGCTTGTACCGGGCACCCTTTCGGATCGCTTTGGCAGAAAGCCTGTGCTGCTTTTCAGCATGGGCGCTTTCGCCGTGATCAATTTACTTTGCGCATTGGTGACTGATTTTGTGGTGTTGTTGGCGGCTCGCGCGTTGCTCGGCATGGCATCTTGCGCTCTGACCGTATTACCGCTGGCGATTATCCGGGATCGCTATCAGGGCGATGATATGGCCAAATTGCAGGCCTTCGTCGCGACGGTATTTATCGCCGTGCCGACTTTGGCACCCAGCCTGGGTTTCGCGATTCTGGAACTGGCCGGTTGGCGCGCAATCTTTGTGGTGATCGGGGCTCTGACGCTGATCATGATGATCTGGTACCATCTGCGGATGGGAGAGACCTTGTCGCCTGCCAACCGGATAAACCGCAGCAGCAAAGATCTGGTCAACAACATTCGCTTGGTTCTCGGCAATCGAGACGCGATCGGTTACATTTTGGGTATGGCGTTAGTATTTGGCGCACATTTCGGATTTATCACCAGTTCTCAACAATTGATTGGAGAGAGCTTCGGCGCGGGTAAGGCCTTTCCGATAATATTCGGGCTGATGGCAGGCTCGATGATGGTCGCCAGTCTGGTCAATTCGGCAATCGTCGAGCGGTTCGGCACCAGACGTGTTGGACATACCGCGATGATTCTCTACGTGATTGTTTCCTTGCTCCAGGTTTACTTTGCCTGGTGGCATGATGAGACCTTGATTGAATTCGTTTTGCTCATGTCCGCAAATATGTGTTTGCTGATCACCATCTTCATCAATTTCACTGCAATTGCCTTACAGCCATTCGGCAAGTTCGCAGGTGCGGCCTCATCGGTACACACCTTCTTCCGGCTGGTTGTAGGGGCAGGACTCGGCGCGCTCATAGGTCAGGTTTACGACGGGACTTCACTCCCTCTGGCTTATTCCCTTTTGGCAGTCGGTCTGCTCACATTTGTGCTTGTGCTCTTCAGTGAGCGCGGTCGCCTATTCCGTCGCTTCGCACGGACTTAGGTTCTTGAATATAGCGCACGGTGTTGCTTGGAGGGGGCTGGAGACGGGAACCCTCCAAGCTAACAATCCGATGCGGAGTAACCTAACTGGATCAGCGCCGCGCATGATCAATCGCGCGCGAGAGTGCTCTGTAGAACCCGCCTGTCAGATCAGTCGTGGCAAGTTCAATCCGCGGCTTGCTGTGAAATACGTGTCCGCCAATCCCGAAGATTGTCGCCAACAGCCCTTGCGAGGGAAAAACTGTCAATGCCGTTTGCAATAAGGCGCGCACCCCCGTCGAGATATTGCTGAACCAGGCGTTCGTCCCGCGATAATATGCCGGCGGCCTTTCCGGTCGCCACAATGCGGGCGAGGGTTTGGCCCGTTAATACAAAAAGATCATCGAAGTGGTCAGGGCCAAGCAGGCCTTCTGTCGCCGCCAGGTCAGCTGGGCCCAAGAATAGCGCATCAATGCCATCAACCGCTGCAATCTCTTCAAGATTGTCGATCGCAAGACCGGTTTCAATCTGCGCAATGATGCAAATCTGCGCGTTAGATTCCTGGATATAGGCCGGATACCCTCCCCAACGGGCCGCGCGCGATCCTCCAACACTACGAATTCCCGCAGGGGGGTAAAGCGACGCAGCTACGATCGCCCGCGCCTGCTCCGCTGTCTCGACCATCGGCACCATGATCGTCTGTGCCCCTAGATCGAGTATCTGCTTGATAGCTACCGGATCGTGCCCCGGAGCGCGGACAAGCGCGGAGCAGGATTGAGACGATTCGATGGCCCGCAATTGTCCGACGATGCCAGAGAGTGTCTGTGGCCCGTGCTCTGCATCTATCAAAAGCCAGTCAAAACCCTGATTGGCACAGATTTCGGCGATGTTCGCATCGGCGAGAGCGAGCCAGAAACCAATTTGGACCTGCTGTTCATAAAGCCTACGCTTGAAGTGGTTGATAGGGGTCTGCATTGATCTATTCGAACCTGAAATTGATTGCGCCCAACGTGCCGAAGTCGGCGCTGAAAACGTCACCGGAGAACCCTTCGACGGGTCTGGTGAACGATCCACCGAGTACAATTTCGCCTACTTCGAGTGCCTGCCCCCAGGGAGCGAGGCGCTCGACCAGCCAGGCGATGCCATTTGCAGGATGATTGAGCACGCCGGCAGCTAGCCCCGTTTCCTCGATCACCCCATTCCTGCTGAGCAAGGCACCCGCGCGGCGTAGATCAAGGCTGTCAGGCCTTACCGGCAGTCCGCCAAGGATAATGCCGGCATTGGCAGCATTGTCACTAATAGTGTCCTGCACTCTGCGCGCAGATCCGCTTTGCGGATCGAGCGGATGAATCCGACTATCGATTATCTCGATCGCGGGGACGATGTATTCAGTCGCATTCAAGACGTCGAATATCGTAGTGCCGGCCCCTGCCAGCCGCTTGCCCAGAACAAATGCAAGCTCGACTTCCACCTTGGGAGTAATGAAGCGATCAATGGGAACGTCTGAGCCTTGTTCGAAGACCATATCGTCTAGCAACGTACCATAGTCCGGTTCCGTAATCCCTGCAGACTGTTGCATCGCCCGCGAGGTGAGGCCGATCTTGTGACCATAGACAGATCGACCATTAGCCAGCTTGAGGTCGACCCACGCCTGATTGATGCGATAGGCATCCTCAATAGTCATGTCCGCAAAGCGGGCCGTGAACGGGCGAATGCGCTCGCGCGTCCTTTCTGCGTGATCGAGCTCCTGCGCGAGCTGACTGACCATTGCCTCGTCTATCTGCCTTACACTCATCGCTCGCCTTTCAGTGTCCCATTTTATCTGCTAAATGCATTGTATCATATCAAACGATATATTATCGGTTGCAATAATCTTATGGTGTTGGACCGGTTTATCGACAACAATAGAAAAAAAGCGAGGATGCCTTGAGCAAGAATAGCATTATCAAAGAGGAAAAAATCACAGGCCGCGGCTTGACCTCACATACGCTGCTGGCTGGCGATCCGTCCAACCCAGCCATATTGTTGCTGCACGGTGCCGGTCCAGGCGCGCACGCAGCATCAAACTGGTATCATCTCATGCCGGACCTCGCGGAGAATTTCTTCGTTATCGCTCCTGATTTGATTGGCTTTGGTCAATCGGAAATCCCCGAACCATGGCCTGACAGCGTCATGGGCTGGATTGGCACGCGCGTCGACCAGTGTTTTGGCCTGCTTGAAGAACTTCAGGTTAAAAAAGCGCATGTCGTCGGCAATTCCATGGGGGGCGCGCTTACACTACAGATGATGAGCGAGGAACCTGATACGATCGACAAGGTCGTCTTGATGGGTTCGATCGGCGCTCCGGGGCCGCGCACACCTGAACTGATCCGGTTATTGTCCTTCTATTCAGATCCACGTTATTCGCGATACCGCCAGGTAATGCACAGTTTTGCGCATGACGCTGATAAGTTTGAAGGCATGGAGCAGATCGTCAAGGATCGTTACAAGATCGCCACCGATCCTGAGATCATGAAAACAGCGGTCAAGATGATCGATTCGATGAAAAATGGCATTGAATCGCTCAACATGCCGCCTGAGCTCCTTGGCAAGATGCCCCATGAGGTGCTGATTTTTCACGGTCGGCAGGACCGTGTCGTTCCGCTCGACACCAGCCTGTTTCTAATCAAGCACCTCAAGCATGCAGAGCTGTATGTGCTTGATCGTTCAGGCCACTGGTCGCAGCTGGAACGTTGGGATGTGATGCGGCCGATGATGGAAATCCACTTTGGCGCGCGCTCATTCTGATAGGGCCGCTTCGGGCAAAACTGGGCAAGCCTGCTTAAGGCAACAGAACATGCCCTTCGAATAAGGGGAGGCTGGCGTTTGCAATTGCAAGACGTCAGCCTTTCTCATTTCTGGCCTAGCGGCAGAGGAAAGCAACATAGAAGATAGCAAACCCAGCGCCGAGGAATTCTGGCAGTATTCACTCAGGGTTTACGCACGCCCAGGCGTGGCAACTTCCTGTATTACGCTGCAGGACAGTTTTGGTTTTGATGTGAACATCCTGCTCTTGTGCTTTTGGATGGCAGAGAGCCGCAGGAGCGCGCTTGAAGCGAAAGACATTCAAGCACTGGCGCTAGGGGCCGGCGATGCGAATGATCGCCTTGTTCGGCCACTGCGAAGGATTCGCCGTTGGTTTAAGGACTGGGAGCAGGGCGCAATCTCCGCAAAGCTTGAAGCCTCGGCTTACCAAGCGCTGAAAGTGGCAGAGTTGCAGGCAGAACGCGTCTCGCAGTCCTGTTTGGTCGCAGGCCTGACCACAGACCGGCTGCATCGCGCCTTGACAACCGAAACTGCCGCGCGATCAAGCCTTCAAAATTATCGGGAGGTGATGGAGGCCTCTGAAAGATCAGAGGTGGAACTGAACGATCTGATAGCCAAGGTCTTGTTCTGATCGGCACAATACGATCGAGACTTGCGAGAGCTATGCGCTAAAAGCATTGGTTCTCTGCTTCTGCCGCAATGCGATCCTCTTTATGGCGATGAATAGCAATCCCGGCACCATGGCGATTGGCCCGATGACGAGGAACAATTCGGACGGTTCAAAGTGCAAGGCCAACAAGAGCCCACCCAGAAGCGGGCCCGCTACTGATCCTATCCTGCCAATGCTCAGCGCCCAACCCAATCCGCTTGCGCGCCAGGCAGCGGGATAGATGAACATCGCGAATGCGTTGCACCCCATCTGTGCACCCATCGTGCCGAACCCAGCCATCAGAATGGCAATGATCATTATACTCGAGCCTGCGGGAATTACTCCTATCGCCAGGATCGCCAGCGCAGTAGCCCCGAAGATCAGCGGCATGACTTTGAGTGCGCCAAAACGATCAACCAAGGGTGTCACCCCCAGGCAACCACCGATCCCTCCAAGATTGAGCAGCACACTGGTCATCGTGGACCTGCCCAGATCCGCCCCGTCGGCAGCGAAAAGGATAGGCAGCCAGTTGATGAGGAAATACATTACAAGAAGATTGGCAATGAATGCCAGCCACAAGAGCGGTGTAACAATCGCGAGCGTACCGCCAAAAAGACTGCGAAGACGGATTATCTCCCGGTCCGCCTTCTCGGTTCTTCCTCGCCATTCGGGCGATTCGGCAAGAAACAAGAGAAGCGGAAGCACCATGATTATTGGCAGCACTCCCCCTAGAATGAACAATCCTTGCCAGCCGCCAATTGCAATCAGCCCGGGCGCCGCCAGCCCCCCCAGCAGAGCCCCGAGGGGAAAGCCGCAGAACATGGCGCCGGCAGCCAAAGCGCGACGCTTTCCTGGTGCGTGCTCGGCTGTAAGGGTCATGAGATTAGGAATTGCTGCACCCAGACCAATGCCGGTGAAAAAGCGAAAGGCGGCGAGTTCCAGCGGTGAGGACGATAATGGGGTGAGCAGAGCCAACAGCCCAAAGGCAAGGCATGCGGCGCAGATCACAGGCTTGCGCCCGTAACGATCAGCTACGCCACCAAAGGCGATGCTCCCCAGCATTAGGCCGAACAAGCCTGCGGCGAAAACCGGTCCGAAGGCACTGCTATCAAGGTTCCATTCTGGGCCCAGCACCGGCGCAACCAGAGCGATAACCTGAGTATCGTACCCGTCAAGCATTGCTACGACCATGCAAAGAAAGAGCACCCGCCAAAAAGCTGGACTTCCTCGACTGTCGGACTGGATATCAACGAAAGTTGACATGATAATCTCCGCTCAGGCCACGCGCCCAAGCTTTCTGTCGTAACAGGTTTAACTGGAAGCTGGATTACCTGCGTTGGCAGGGAGTTCCTGCGACATAATATGTTCGTAGATTTCCTCAATCTCCTCGTCCGACAGCTCGGTCGGGCGGAAGGGAGGCATCTCTATCAGACCGTTACGGACAACTGCATGCAGATAATCGTACTGCAAATCCTCTCGTCCGATCAGCGAGGGTACAGGAGCCCCCTTTTCGGCAAGGAGCATTGTTCCGCCATGTCCGGGGCCAGGATTATGGCACCCAGCACAGTATAGAGCGTAATGCTCTGCACCGTCGGGCTCTGGAACAGTAACTTCGTCATCCCGGTCACTGCAGGCGCCCAGTGATATGAGAACTGCAAGGGTCATTAGCTTTTTCATGATTTCTCCACCTCAGACCGAGGCAAAAAGGGAATTTGGATCAAGGGCTGACTTGACCCTCTCATGCAGCGTTGAATGTCCGCCCTTTTCTAGCGTGCCGGATACGACACCGCCCAATCCGGGGTCAGTTGCAACCTGGCCAAATCCGTTTTCAGCTTGAGCCGCGATCAACGCTTCTGCGCAGCTTTTGGCCCTGGCCGCTGAATCGCTATTGGCCGAATTGAAAGGCAGGATTTGACGGTGATCGACCGAGCGCCAGATGGCGGTTCCCTGGCTCAGGAAATCGAAACCGTTATCGGCGCATATACCCCGCGACATTTCGTTCAGCTGAGCTATCTCTTCGCCACCAACGGGGGTAACGGGATTGACCGCAAATGCCTGGTTGCCGCTCCAGTCCGAAAGGCGGCCAGAGGCATCGGCGACCTGCCCGGTCATTGTCCCCATGCGCCAGTTCCATAAGTCGGGATTCACCCCACCGCGTTGATCTGAAACCCTTGCGCCCGGTATGGAAGAAAAGGCATCGCGCACCATATCCCAGAGGATTGAGACATTTTCTGGCAGGCCATAAAGCGCGCCATAAAGGTTCCAATGTCCGATGCCCAGATCTTCGCCTGCCGCTTTGATGGCGCTGGTCTTCATCGGCCCGCGACCATCAAAATCACGTCTCCGTTTACCCAGCAAGGCTGCTTCATGCAGTGCATTGCTGACCGCCACACCATTAGCAACCGCCATGTTCAGCTTGAGCGGACCCAACACATCGTAGAGCGGCGCAATGTCGTCTTCATTCGGTACGGAAACCATGAATGTCTTATGGGCTGGGGGTTGCGGCATCATCCACATACCCACCTTGGTCACAACACCGAAATCAGACTGGCTGAACAGCCCATCGACCCAGGGGCCGTAACCAAATTTGAACAACTGCCAACAAGTACTCTTGGGCATTGCGCCCATTCCTGTCCGCACCACCTTGCCATCAGCAAGCATGACTTCCAGCCCGCATTGCATCAGGAAATGGTCCGAATAGGGCGTGAATCCTGGGCGGCGCTTGATGAAGGAACCCGCGACACTCTCATCAGGAGAGCCGGCATAGTCCACCCACAGGTTCAGATTATTGTCCTTGATGTGGGCGTCAAGCTCCCGGAAGGTAACGCCTGGCTCCACCAGACAGGTGGCAAGCTCTCCATTAACTTCCAGCACCTTGTTCATCCGCTGAAGATCAATGACGATCACACCATCTTCAGAGACCCTTTCGTGGCCATTGGCTCCGTTGCAAACTGATTGCACAGTACCGCCTGCCCCGGTTGCCGCTTCCAGCACCTTGGCCAGTTGGCCTTCATCCGCAGGCAGAACTATCCCCGATGGCTGAGCGCCCGGAATTGCATATCGCGCAAGCGATTGCGGATTTGTATCTACTGCAGCGCTTCCCAGCGCCGTTTCGATGGCGGTAAGAGCGGCCGCCTGGCGAGTTTGATCTATCATGGTTCTTGCCGGACCTATTGCTGGAGGATCTTGGGATAGCGTTCTAGATTTTTGGCATCGACCGCGAAATCGGTTGATCGCGCTTCGGGATCGATCACCTTTGCTGGTTCGCTGTCACGCCATGAAAAATTGCAGGTGGTGCAGCGCAGGATCGTCCATACGGTCTGGCCGTCCTCTTTGCCTTCATAGTCGATGACGGCACCTTGGCTCTGACATCGTCCGCAGATTATACCGCTCATTGCAAGGCTCCTTCCTGCATCGCTCGGATGATTTTACTCAACTCGTCAATTTCATCTCCCACCGGTGGGGTGACGAGATGAGCTTCGCCCACGGGATCTGGGGGAAGATAGCTGGTAGCATCGATTATCAGGCGGTGTCCTTTGCCGGGAACCACGGCCGAAGGATCAATCGGAACAGCGGGCATATTGGGGAGGACAATAATATCGTCAGCACGGGTGCGAGTAGAAAGAGCCCACATGACCTGATTAAGATCGAATGGATCAACGTCTGCATCCACCATGATGAGGTTCTTCAGATACATCAGCCCGTGCGGCGTGCTCAAGGCGCGCATTGCCACCGTTTTGGCAAAACCCGCCATGCGATTCTTGACGGAGATGATGCCGGTAAGTCCGTGCTGATACAGAGCATTGACTGCGGTGACCTCCGGAAAGCTCTGGCGCAGCTGCGCGTAAATGGGCGCAGAGGTGTGCAGACCGATAAGCGTATCATGCTCCGTCCAGCCGCGACCGATATAGATGTTCTCGAAAATCGGATCGCGACGGTGGGAAACCGCCGTGACCTTGAAAATTGGCGCCTTGCGAACACCGCTATAAGAACCGGGAAACTCTCCGAAGGGGCCTTCCAACACCCGTTCACCCAGCTGCAGTTCTGCCTCGATTACGATTTCGCTGTCAGCCAGAATGTCGATATCATTGCCCGATTTGGTCAACCGGATTGGCGCACCCATCATGGCTGAGGCATAGGAGTATTCCGATTCCTCGTAATTGATGGGTGTCGCGGCAAAGACCGCAAGGCCAGGATGATTGCCCAGCATGACCGCGATCTTCAGCGGCACGCCTTCGCGCTCTGCAGCAAGGATTTGGCGACCCATGTCATGAGAAGGGATCGTCATCAGCGAAAAGCTGTCCGGCCCTTGAATCTGCAGGCGATAGATACCGACATTCTGTTTGCCAAAATCGTCTGGATCAAGCGGATCACGCGATGCGACAGAAGCCTTGCCTATGTAAAAGCCGCCATCATATTCATTTATGCGATAGACAGGCAGGATATCGTAGAGGTTGATATCTTCCTCAATCCGACATTCATGAACAAGCGCCTGATCCTCCGGCACGTGGCTGATCTGAGCCTCGGAATCACCCCAACGTCCGGCGATTTCGAAAAACAGTTCCCTGATCGTCGTCCCTTTTTCCCGGCCAAGCAGTAAGGCTATATTGTTCCATGAACCATGGACCCCCACGGCAAGTCTTTTGCCTGGATAGCCGGCGATATTGTTGAACAGGATTGCGGGCGCGCCGTTTGCATCTCGTGATGCAGCGACAGCTATGTTCCGGACGCCGGGTTCTGGTAACACCCGTTCATTCCAGTTTATGGCCTGGCCTTCATCCTCCAGTAGTTCGAGGAAATCGCGCAGTGATGAAATCGACTGCGCTCGGTTTGAATGCTTGCTCATAGCTTGTTTCTCCGCAGTTCGATCAATGACCGCCAGCGCCGCCATCAGCTGACTGGATTGTTACCCATTTCCACTCGGTCATGATTTCCAGATCAGCCTCGGTTCCTTCCCGACCAAAACCCGACGCCTTGATGCCGCCAAAGGGCACATGGGGCTCATCGTACAATGTCGGAGCATTGATGTGGACCATGCCGGCTTCGGCCCTCTGCGCGAAACGAAGCGCCTTATCGATGTCACGAGTGAAGATTGATGCGCTCAACCCGTATTCCGTATCGTTTGCCAGTTCGATCACTTCATCGAGTGAGTCGAAAGGATAAAGCGATGTAACCGGACCGAAGGTCTCTTCGGCAAAGACCGTCATGTCATCCGTGACACCCTGCAACACCGTGGCCGAACAGCAATTGCCGGTCCATTCACCACCGGCAAGCACATCTGCGCCTTTGGCGCGTGCGTCATCAATATGTCGGCGCACGCGCTCGCGTTGGCGTTCAGAAATGATGGGCCCCAGCATGGTTGTCGGTTCGCGAAGATCGCCAATTTTGGCGTTTTTCGTCGCAGCAGAAAAAGCCTTTGCGAACTTGTCAAAAATTGGTCGCTCCACATAAATGCGCGATGCGCCCATGCAGACTTGGCCCTGATACATAAAGATGCTGAAAAGCGCGGCATTCACTGCTTGGTCGATATCGGCATCGGCGCTCACGATCAGCGGGCTCTTGCCGCCGAGTTCCAGCGTATATTTCTTCAATCTGCGCGCCGCGATTTCCGCAATGTGTTTCCCAACCCGAGAAGAGCCGGTGAAAGTGATGGCGGACACCTTCGGATGGCCAGTCAAATCGTCGCCAATGTCTGCTCCATTGCCATAGACGACATTGAACAGCCCATCAGGAACGCCTGCCTCCTTCCACAGCTTTGCAAGCTGAGCAGCGACCATTGGAGAGGCCTCGGATGGCAGTAGGACAAACGCATTGCCCGTCGCAATCGCCATCGCTGATTGCTTGATACCTTTGATCAGCGGCACATTGAACGGCGTAATCCCAGCCACAACGCCCACAGGTTGGCGCAGGCTCATGCTGAAGCGACCGGGTGTGTCAGAGGGGATGGTTTCGCCGCGAACCCGGCGCGGCACACCAGCGGCTGCTCGCAGGAAGCCGACCGCAAAACGCGTTTCGAAACCGGCCTTAGCGATTGGCGAGCCGATTTCATCCACGAGAATATCGGCGAAAATCGCGACATCGCGTTCCATGATCGCCGCGGCCTTCGTCAGCCACTCCTCGCGCACCGCAGCAGGAGTGTCCCTATGGGTGAGAAACGCCTGATGCGCCGCCTCAACCGCGCGATCGACGTCTTCTGCAGTGCCTGCGGGAACCCGCGAAAAGACACTGTCGTCAATTGGGTTGAGATCATCGAAGTAATTCTCGGTGGAGGAACTGATCGCTGCCCCCCCAATCCAGTGTTCGAGATTTTTCATCTGCTGTAACCCTTGATGATTTTCAAAAATATTATTGTCCGGCGACGCTCAGCTTCGCATCGATTGCGGCCAAATCCCCTGCTTACCGGGCGATAAGATACCGTTCGGATCGAGAACATCCTTCAATCGGTGATGAAGATCCCACAGCGCGCCGTCATTATATTTATAAGTCCCGGCGATCTGGTCCATGAAAGCCAGATGAGTGCGGTATTCACCAAACCCGGCATCCGCTGCTTCGTCGACCAGCCTGCCGAACAGATCATAGGCGTCTTTGCGCATCTTCTCGTCCGCCCGATCATACATGATCATCAGAATATGATGCATATCGCGCCACCCCACCAGGAATTCGCCGATATAGTCGAAGCCAAAATCGTGGCAGCGCTCCTTGATCATATTGTATTGGAGGAGCGCTTCGTTTCCGTCCGGTGCAGAGATCGGTGAGAAATTGATGTGACCACCGCCGCCGATCCAGTTCATTATGCTGAATTCGGTCATATTCGGTTCGCCGCGCATCAAACGCACACGGTAATCCCAGGCCGGATCGTTCTGTCGATCAAGATACAATTTCGCTCCGGGAATGCTCAACAGCGCATCTTGAACAAGTTTGAAATTGTTCTCGATGATTGGCGGCGGACCATACATGGCCGCATAGAAATTCCACGCCCCGAGATCGTGGTCGGCAGCAATCTTCGCACGGATCGAATCCGGAAGAGGGCCTTTGCCATCGAAATAATGGCGACGTGTCGTCTTTGCTGAAACTTCCCACAAGAGATCCACTGCCACTGCAGCATTCGGGATCACCTGGTTGACCTTCAACGGGCGCACAGCATCGAAAATCGCAGCGAGGTCTTCCTCTCGCTGATAAGTGATCATGAATGGTTTGTAGCCCGGGGGCTCTGGCATCAACCACATACCCATCTTCGTCACCACACCGAAGTTCGACTGGGTGAACATACCATCATAGTGCGGGCCAGCAGCATGTTTGGTTGCCTGCCAGTGCTGCGACCCTTCAATCGCACCCTGCCCTGTCCGCACGATCTCCCCGTCGGCCAGAACCACTTCCATGCCGCATTGCATGACGAAATGGTCGCCATAGGGCGTATAGCCCGCGCCGTGTTCCAGCGCGTTGCCCATCACACCGCCCCACCCTGGTGCAGCTGGATCGATCCAGAGCTTGCTGCCCGTCTGGCGCAGATATCGATCCAGCTGGTAATATGTCACGCCTGGTTCGACGAGAGCATAGCCATATTTCTCGTTAACTTCGAGAATACGGTTCATCCGCTTGAGGTCGAACATTACGTAGCCGGATTGACGCGGAGCGGGGCCGCCATATGCAAAGTTGCGGCCATTTCCGAACGTCCAGATCGGTAGTTTATAGGAATTGAAAACCCTTAGCGCACGCTGAATTTCGTCAACATTCGCGGGCGCGATAGCAGCTGAAGGTAACAGTTCTCCATCAGCAAGCGGAGAGTAGGCGTCGCGATAGGTCGAAAGCGGCAGTTCGTCGACAAAGACCCAATCTCTGCCAACAATTGCGCCAAGCTCTTCGAGCGCCGCTTGAAAGGTTTGCGCATCGATTCCTTGGGGTAAACGGTTACTCATGACAGGTGATCTTCCACTTGGATTGCCCACGATACTAGCGCACCCGGGCTGCTAGCTGCTAAATTGCAAGCGCCTGAGCGGCACTCCGCCGTATGATCGTTGATGCTTCCATCCATCAGATCGCGAATGTGATAGGCAAGCGCGGTCGGCCAACCATTGCTTGCACGCTCAAGAAGACTCGACGTTCCATTTGTCTGATGCATCCAGCGACCCTGGGTATAGTGGTGTTTTCCTTCCAGATGGGGCTGACCTCCGCGCTCCAGCAAAAGCTGGCTGGCGATCATGGCCGCCGGATCGGAGGTGAGGCCGACAAAGCACGCAGAGCTGTCGGAAAGTTGATCGAGCAGGCCATTGAGGGAGCGATCGATCCGCACGATTTCTGCGTGATGATCACCTTCCATCAGCGCTTCACAAAACTGCCGACTTTCCGGGATTGAGCTTTCCTCAATAATGACAAGCTTCGGTGTGCGCGCCTTCACAGATGTGCTGCGGATGGTTATCCCTGCGCCAACTAATCCTGCTGCGCTGCCAAACATCGCCGCGCGACGACTTACTTCCCAGGTCACATTATTTCCCCTCTGATTGCGCAGATGTCTTGTCCAAGCTGGCGGCTTCCTTGCTCAGACCTTCCCAACGATTTTCAGGCTGGGAGTGAATACCGAAGAGATCGAGCACACGAATGCAATTATGATCAACGATGTCACCGATCGACTCCGGCCTTAAATAGAACGCAGGTACGGGGGGAGAAATCACCGCCCCCATCTCTGTGCAGGCTACCATATTTCGTAGGTGAGCGAGATTTAGTGGGGTCTCACGCGTCATCATGACCAGGCGACGACGCTCTTTGAGCATGACATCAGCGGCGCGAGAAATCAGATTATCCGATTGGCCATGCGCAACGGCGGCAAGAGTGCGCATCGAACATGGAGCAATGATCATCCCCCCGCAGATAAAGGAACCGCTGGCGATGCTTGCCCCCACATTGCGCACATTGTGAACCACGTCGGCAAGAGCTTCCAGCTCCTGCTTTCCGTCGGGCAATTCTTCGCGGATATTCAGTAGGGCAGCCTGACTCATCACCAAATGGACTTCGTGAGTGGCCATCTCCCTCAGAATTTCAAGCAAGCGCAACCCATAGACCGCCCCGGTCGCGCCGGTCATTGCCACGACAAGTCGCTTCATTGCGAAAGATTTTGCAATGAAAGTGCGATGGGTGCTGAAAATATTGATCGACGAAAATAGTTCACTTAAAGACCCTCTCCTGCCTCTATCTATTTATCTACAGACCTCTTCGCAATTAGCAATTATGTGCTTAATCGAAGCGGTGCGTCTTTCCTATACAGTTCTTAATCCGACATGGATGGACTTCATCTCGAGAAATTCGTCGAGCCCGTGATGCGATCCTTCGCGTCCCAATCCGGATTCCTTGATCCCACCAAAGGGTGCTGTCTCAGTAGAAACCAGACCGCTGTTCAAGCCAACCATTCCAGTTTCGAGACTTTCGGCAACGCGCCAGAAACGATCAACATCCTGCGTAAATGCATAGGCGGCAAGGCCGGTCCGGGTCGAATTGGCAAGAGACAGAGCTTCGGTCTCGGTTTTGAATTTGAATATAGGGGCGACTGGGCCAAAGGTTTCTTCCTCGGCAAGGCGCATCGCATCATTGGCGCCTGTAAGAACAGTCGGCTGGTAAAATAACGGTCCCGCCTCATGGCGTTCACCGCCGGTGATGATCTTTGCCCCGTGCTCGACTGCGTCGCGAACGTGCCCGTCGACTTTGTCATAGGCAGCTGACGTTATAAGTGGCCCCTGTTCTGTAACGCCTTCAAGACCATTGCCGACACGGAAGTTGCTGATCTTCGCGGCCAAGGCCTCCACAAAGCGATCGTGCATGCCGCTTTGCACCAGAATCCGATTGGCGCAGACGCAGGTCTGGCCGGTGTTGCGGAATTTGGATGTGATGGCCCCTTCAACCGCCTGATCGAGATCTGCATCGTCAAAAACGATGAGTGGCGCATTTCCGCCAAGCTCCATCGATACGCGCTTCAGCGTGGAGGCGCATTGGCCCGTCAGGGTTTTCCCGACTGCGGTGGATCCAGTGAAAGTGAATTTGGCTACGTCCGGATGGCCGGTAAGTACCGAACCTATTGCCGGAGCGTCCCCCGCAATGACATTGAATACGCCGGCAGGGACGCCAGCCTCCAGTGCAAGTTGCGCGAGAGCAAAGGCAGTAAGTGGCGTCAATTCGGACGGCTTGAGTGTGATGGTGCACCCGGCAGCCAAGGCGGGTGCCACCTTGCGAGTGATCATCGCTGCGGGGAAATTCCATGGAGTGATCGCGCCGACGACACCGACAGGTTGCCTGATGACAAGGATGCGGCGATCTTGATGACTGGGGATGATTTCCCCGTATGCGCGACGCGCTTCCTCTGCAAACCACTGCACGAAGCTGGCGGCATAATCGACCTCACCCCGCGCCTCTCCTAGCGGCTTGCCTTGCTCGGCAGTCATGATCTTTGCCAGATCTTCGCGCGCGTCGGTGATCAGGGCAAACCAATTACGAAGAATATTGGCTCTCTCATGAGCCGATGTTGCGCGCCAATCGGTATAGGCGCGTAAATTGCTGGCAACAGAAGCCTCAGCCTCAGCAGCACCAAGAAAAGGGATATTCGCAATAACTTCGTCAGTGGCAGGATTGATGACCTCAAAGGTCTCCTTCGCCCTGGCAGCTTCGCCATCGATGAGCGGTGCACCGTTAAGAAAATTTGGCCGAAGCGATGTGGTAACGGTCAAAAAGCCCTCTTCTCCGACCAACTTTTGGTCGGGCAACGTATTCCCGGATGTTCACCCGGAGCTTTGAAAGATGGCTGCCGGGGCGGCAAGCTGAATGCGCCGCCCCGGTGCCAATAGCATTTAGTACTTATATGCAAGCCTCAAGAACCATTCCCGCGGGCGGGAATAGTTGGCCAAAGCCGTACCAGCCACGAAGCGATCCACAAATCCACCAAGAATGTATCGCTCATCGGTGAGGTTGGTGACGCCGGCCGTCACAACAAAGTGCTCACTCGGTTCAGTGTAGGCCAAGCTTGCACCGAACACGCTGAAACCAGGCTGATAGAGTTCAGGGCTGTTGATGGCATCTTTGTAGGTGCCGCTCTGATAAGACCAGTCACCTCGTGCGGCTAGCCTGCCCTTGCTTCCATCATAGATGTCCGCATTGAAGGCTGCTGACGCCGTCCATTCGGGAACGAATGCGAACTCGGAGTCAACAGTGATAGGGAAGGCATTGGGATCAATCGACCGGTAGAAAGCATCAAGATAGCCAACGCCAAATGTGAGGCGCAGCCAATCAGATGGAGCGACGTCGCCCTCGACTTCAAAACCCCTGATCCGGCCAGTACCCGCATTTCGTGCCTTCGGAGCGATACCTTCGTTCACAACGACCTGAATGTCGCTGTAATCCGACTGAAATGCCGCCATGTTGAGGCGGACATTGCTGTTGAAGAGCTCGGTCTTTGCGCCGACTTCATAGGATTCGACAAACTCCGGCGTGAACTCTGGCGCTACGACTTCGCCCGGGAAAACACGCTGCGTGAAGCCACCGTTCTTAAATCCCTTTGAGTAGGAGGCATAGACCAGAACATCATTGCTGACCTCATAATCAAGGGTAAGCGCGGGGGTCCATTCCTTTGCCTCCGTCGACACTTCAACGGCTGGGAGGTTATGATTGCCACCCGGATTGACGTCAGTAGGAACACATCCACCTGGCGGCGGGAAGCCGAACAGCGGATTGGTCGGATCCGTGATCAAAATCGGCTCCGGTTGCCCCACGATGCACTGGCTGAAAGCGATGAAGACGCCATCGGGATACGGCAGGGGGAGGCCCGCAGTGTAGTCATTGAAGATCGTCTGGAAGGACGGGTCAAACCGCTTGGTTTCTTCGGTGTAGCGGATGCCGGGAGTAACTGAGAACCGATCGGTCACTTCATAGGTGAATTGGAAGTATCCGGCATAGCTATCATTGTCGATCTTGCCGCCACTGATGAAGTCAGCAAACCCGAAAAGCAGCTCGTTGAAATCCTGCCCTTTTTCTTTCAGGTAATATGCACCCACGGCAAACTGTAGACGGTCGTCGAACAAGCTGCCAGTCAACTGCAGTTCCTGCGATGCCTGCCACAGGTCGATATCGTTCGTAGACTGAAGATAAGGATGTGGCGTTAGGTCGAAGTCCCAGAAGATTTCCGATTTCTGGTCACGATACGCAGAAATGGACTTGAGGCTAACATCACCGAAGTCATAATCGAGCGTCATATTGACACCCCATAGATCGAAATCTGACTGGTTTGTCCCGTTAGACCACGTCTCATCGATATCGTCGGTTATCCACTGGGTGGTTGCGCAGCGCGGATCATCGACCGGTGCCAATTCTCCATCTGCGCCGCAGAATCCGGCCCCACCGCGCAGCTTGTTCCAGGCATAGGTGGCACTTGGGAAGGCTACGACCCTATCGTTGATCTCCACAATCTGAAGCAGGTCAGGCGAATCGAACAGATTTATCAGGGAAGAGGGCGTCACGCCTTCTCGCCGAATATTGATATCGCCAGATAGATTGACGGTGAATTCAGGAGTGGGCTCCCATCGCAACGCCAGACGGCCACCGAAACTATCCTTGTCGCCCTGGTATTCCCCATCGAACAGTCGTTTTTGATACCCGTCGCGGGTTTCGTAGGATGCAACCGCCCGGATGGCCAGCGTATCGCTCAACGGCACATTGATCATGCCTCTGATATCAGCCCGGTTGAAACGGCCGGTGGTCGCCTCAAGCTTGAGGTCGAAATTATGTTGCGGTTCAACCGAATTGACCACGATCGCGCCACCGATCGTATTCTTGCCGAAAAGCGTTCCCTGTGGGCCTCGAAGGACCTGAATGCTCTCCACATCAGCCATGTCGAGCAAGGCTCCGACCGAGCGGGCGACATATACGCCATCAACATAGACACCGACGCCAGGATCAACCGTAATGTTGAAATCGGTCTGGCCGACCCCTCGGATGAACGCTGTAATCGAAGCACTGGATCCCGAAAGATTGGCAACCGGTGAGATGTTCACATTAGGCGCGAACCTTGCGACATCAGATACATTGGCGATTTGCTTTTCTTCAAGCATTTCGCCAGTCATGGCAGTAATCGCGATTGGCGTTTGCTGCAGATTCTCCGACCGCTTACGCGCCGTGACGAGAATTACCCCTAGTCCGGAACTGCTATCCTCTTCCGCCGCAGCATCCGGAACCTCATCGGTTGGATCCTGCGCCCAAGCTGGAGTTGAAACAAGACCCAAAGCTGCAGTAGTAAGTAACAATGATATGCGTGAACATTTGTCTTTTTTTGGATTAAACACTATACTTCTCCCAAAGTGTTTACACGTTTTAGAACCGTGTTTCTATACTTAACCCTATCTTTCGTGGCTGTTCATAAAATCCATCTGTACCCAAGGCGCCGGGACGGATAGTCTGAAGAACACTTTCATTAGTTAGATTGGTACCCCACAACCCGATCTTGAAGCGCTCATGATCCGGAGACCAGTAAATTGATCCGGATATAAGTGCATAAGATGGCTGGGAAAAAATGTTCGCAAAATCATAATAGACCCGCGAACTCCAAGAAAGATTACCCGACACAGTCATTCGACCACCGCCGACGTCGCTACCCCATTGCGCACCAAAACTACCGGACCACTCTGGGGCCCGCGTCATCGTGTTGTCCGAGGCATCGAAGGTTTCCACCGAATTGCCGCCATCATCCCGTGGGAAGAAACCTTGTGCGTTGGTGAAATCCTCATAACGAGCGTGCGTATAGGCCACAGCCGCGCGTAAATTCAGATCATCAGTGGGGCGAACAAAAGCTTCGAACTCACCACCATAGATCTTCGCGTTTGCGGCGTTTTGGAGAATGTAACTTGAACCCAGGCTATCCTTCGACTGGAGCTGCAATCCTTTGTAATCATAGTGGTAAACAGCAAGGTTTGCGCGGAGCCAGGGGAATGGATCTGACTTGATGCCGAATTCCGCCGCATCGATAGTCTCGGGATCCACCGCTTCGTCGCTTAGCGCAGCCATGTTGAATACGCCGCTCTTGAACGCAGTTCCATAAGTTGCGTAGGCGCTGGTTCGCGGAGCGAGTTCATAACGTACGCCAACTTTATAATCGAACTTATTGAACGTCTCTTCAGCATCATCAACAACGAGGTTGCCAAACAGACGCTGTGAAAAGTTACGAGTCTCGGTTGTGTAACGTCCGCCGAGAGTAAAGAACAAACCCGGCTGAATTTCATAGACGCCCTCAGCAAACCCAGCGAATGAGCGGCCTTCCAGCTCCGGTTCCAGAATTGGCCCCCTGAGTGGTTCGTCAGGGCTCGGTGCGGTGAATGGGGCGACATATGAATTGCCACCAAATTGATAGAAATAACCGCCGACGAGCCATTGGAACGGACTCGAATTTGAAGAACTTAGCTTTATTTCCTGACTGCCGGATTCTACGTTAAATGTCGCGGGGAAATTCCCCAACTCAATATTAGTTGCATCTGAATCGGTGTTTTGGAACCAGCGAAGGTTCATCCAGCCGCCTGTTGTATCAAGAACTACGGAACCCAGATCCAAGCTGGTGTGCAATGCAATGTTCCAACGCTTCAGGTTGAGGTCGGGGACGTCAGTAAGTGAGGCCTGCCAAGGGCCTGTGGGCAAGATAACGCCCGGGAAACGGCGTCCCGCTGTGTTGTCATCGATCGGCTGAGGTGAATTTGTCGTACTGTCCTGGTCGAAATACTCACCGGTAACCACAACTTTAAAGCGACTACTCGGTTCGTACATCAGCTTGCTGCGAACGTCGATCACCTGCTGGTCACCCAGACCACCGCCTCTTACGAGATCCTCAATATAACCTTCATTTTTACGGTAGAGGCCCGCAAAATCGGCCGCGACTGTATCGGTGATTGGTCCCGTCAGATAAATCCTGGCGTCATAATCATTTGCGTCATTGCGCATGCGTCCAATCCTGAAAGCGCCTCTGCCTCGAAAGCTGAAGCTCGGATCGGGTGTAATGACGTTGATCAATCCGCCGGTGGCATTACGGCCGAATGTAATGCCTTGAGGGCCGCGTAATACTTCCACGCGTTCAACCTCAACGAGATCGATCCAGTTCGCTGCGGATTCGGGTTGGTATACACCATCGATATAGGTCGCAATATTGGGCTCGTCGCCAATAGAAATGCCGGTTGAACCTACACCGCGGACCACCGGCTGAAAGACGCCCATGTTGCGACTTCCTACAAAACCCGGCACGACCTGCGTCAGTGTTCTGATAGTAGAGACATCTGCCGAGGCCAATGTATCTCCAGTCACGGCGGTGACGGCTACAGGTACGTCTTGCAGGTTTTCTGCGCGTCTGGTGGCGGTGACGATAATGTCACCTATGCCTACACTGGTTTCCTGCGCCTCTTCTTCAACACTCTCGGAAGATTGCTCCGAAGCTGCCTCGGTTTCCTGAGCCATCGCAGAAAAAGAAACCAACCCAGACGCTGACATTAGAATGGTGCTCGCCATAGCGACACCGTATGTAGTGTTTCTCATTTTCGCTCTCCCATTCGATCCCGTTATTATTATTGGATCGCCTCCATCGACTTATGTTTATTGTCGACTGCGCAAGTATTCCTCCAAGAAATCCAGTCGATCATTGCCCCAGAAGATTTGGTCATTCACAAACATCAGGGGGGCACCGAAAACACCGCGCTGAATGGCCTGTGCTCTCGCCTTCCGATATTCATTCTGCCCGATCGTAGAATCGACAAAATCAACCAGCTTGTCTGGATCAAGGCCCGCAGTTTCGGCGCATGCACGCAGCTCTTTACGATCGCGTGGATCAATCCCCTCGCCCCAGATGCGTCGATAGGCATCTGTTACGAACGCCTCCGCCTTCCCTTCATCACGGGCAAATAGAACAGCGCAGTTCCAGTCGCCGCAATCGAAGCTTTCAGGAAAAGACAGGGGCACTTCGTAGTGCTTTGCCCATCGTTCCAGATCCGCCATCATCACCTTGATCTTCGGAACAACCTCACGGTTGGATGGGCCATAATTTCCCGCTGCGATTTTCGCTTCCGGAATATCCATCGGCCAATAGTTCACTTCGCAATTATTGCGCCGGGCAATCTCTGGAAGCTTCAGCTGCGCGAGGTAGCTAAAGGGACTGATGAAGTCGAAATAGAAATCAATAGTACGGGTCATTGATTTTCCAGATCGTATCCGACCATCTCACGATAGTTATCCCAGAAACCGATGATCGTGCCTTCGGTAACCAGATGGTCCGTATCCTTGGCTTCGCCCCCGCCCATGGCGATGTAAGAAGCGTCCTCATTCTCGCCGACAACTGCGTTCTGGACGATCTCGACGGCTTCACCGTCCTCCATGGAAATGAGCCCGGACGGACCGATGAGATTTGCCTGCTTAAGCCGAATGGCCTGCATTTCCTCATCATCATCTTCGTAACCGAAGTGGGTCCAGACGAGCTCGAATTCGTCAGGTCCGTATGTAACCGATTGGCGAACTGCGAGGGTGTTCTGAATTTGTTGAAGAACAAGGTTCGGAAAGACAGCCAGGATGACCAAGGTTATGCCATCATCGAATTCCTGGCGTCCTTTCAGGAGCGACATGTCCTGCAGACTGAATCCGGTGTCGAATGTACGAGAATCCCCATAGGCTTCCTTGTCCGCAGCATCATCATTGCTGGCAGCAATTGAATAAAGCAGCGAATGGCGCTTCTTTTCGTCCATCACGGACTTCCCGGTCTGGGTCGAACGGTAAAGGCCGAAAGTGTTGTGAAACAAATGCAGAAGGCTCGCGTGATAGGGATCACGCGTATTTTCAGCGTAGAGCTTCCAATTTCCGTGAATAACCTGACGCTGGTCGCCGAGAATCTTGATCGGCTTGCACATTATCCGTTCAATATGCTCGACGACGATCGGACCGAGGAAATCGCGACAGGATTCAACTGTAGAAGAAAACGTCGCGAAGATCAGTCCGCTTACAGATTCTGCCTTCAGTTTCTGGAGGCCATGCTGGGACATGTCGAAATCACCGGGCATGCCGCCCTGCCCTTTAAGCCCCCGACGGAAAGGAACACCGATCAGGTTACCCTTCAGATCATAGGCCCACTGGTGATACACGCATTCAAGATTAGCGCGATTGCCACGTGCCTCGCGACACACAAGCGCGCCTCGATGCGCGCATCGGTTGACGACAACATTTATTGTACCGTCTGTATCGCGCATCACGATTACAGGGGTTTCACCAACGAAAGTTGATTTGAAATCGCCAGGTTCCGGGATTTCCGCATCCAGTCCTACAAAGGACCAGCATTCGCCCTTAAAGATCTTATCCTGCTCAGCCTGATAATAGCGCGGGTCAGTGAACACCCGGTAAGGAACCCGGCACGCCGATGCATCAGTACCAGCCTTCTGTTCTTCGGCTTTCAATCCAGTAGTGCTCATCTTTTGGGCTCCTAATGATGCCTAGATCGGGCGAACCATCATCGTGTCGATGAGGTGCGTATCAAAAATTGCTGTTTTCGATCGAAAACGCGGACTGCCTCCAGTCAAGACAATTTCATCAATATACTTTCCCGAATTATATATTGTTGTCCGCCCATCTTTGCGGGTCATAAGAACCACATAGTTGGTCTGCGACTTTAACACTGAGTCGTCTGCATTAACGATGCGAGTTGGACCCAATATGTGGCGATAACTGTGTTCAGGAAAGATATTAGCTTTGCGCAAAGATACTATACGATCAACTAACATGCCGCGACTATCACAAAACACCGCAGATAGAGACATACCGCGATTATGATTTTCGGCGGAAATAACCGAGTATTTACATCTTTCCTCGAACAAGTCGGGCCATTCCTCAAGACGATCATCATCTATGAGTTCAGCGCAGTATGCATTGAGTTGTACTGCAATATGATGTTGTTGTATTTTCTCAATACTGGGAAGGGACATCAGCTCACCTGCTCCGGTTCTTCGATGCAAACCCAATTATCCTCAATGATGACCGGGTAAGTCTTGATTGGTATCTGACAAGGGAATGCCTTTGCCGCACCGGTTTTGATTTCGAAGGAGCCCCCATGAAAGGGGCATTCGATTACATCACCTTCTTGATACCCGTCAGACAGCATTGCATTGCCGTGCGTACACAAGTTATCGGTTACAAATATTTCTTCATCTACTTTATAAACCGCGAGTGCAGGCATTTGTTTGAGAAGAACTTGTATCGGCTCGCCTTCCTTGACGTCCGAGACTTCACATAGGCGCAACTTATCTGACATTTGGACTCCTTGGACTCCATATTTTTAGGGAATTGGGCTCGGCAAAATTTGCCTAGAGCGGAATGTCCATTCCATAACCCGCCGCTTCATTTCCGTGGCCGAAGATGTCGCGAGTATAATATTCCTGCTGAGTCGGCGCAGTCCGCGCGTTCCAGCCAAATTCCCACAGCCAGCCAGACGGATTGGCGCAATAGAAGGTCAGCGCCTGGTCGTTGGCATGCTTGCCCAATTGTAGAGCTACGTCGATTTCCCGCTGCCTAACGATGTCATGTGCGATGCCCAGATCATCGAGATTGGTATATTCGAACATCATGTGATTGATGCGCTTTTCCATAGGGCCGAGGCCGAATGCGACGGAATGCTGACGCTCGTTGCAATGCATGAAGTACGGTTCTGCGACCATGCCGTTGGGAAGGTCGAGTTTATATTCAACAGACCCCTTCAGGCCGAGTACCCGATAAAAGCGGATCGCAGCTTCAACGTCGTCCTGGCGAAGGATACAGTGGCCGATCCCTTGCGAGCCAGTCAGGAAGCCACCAAACATCGGCCGGCCGGGATGAAATGGCTTATAGGTATCAACCTGGGGGCCATAGAAAATTTCGGTAGGGTTGCCACCTGGGTCAGTGAGCTTCAGCAAGCCCAGAGCACGGCGATCTTTTGCCTCGTCACTGCTTGCAACGGTGAATTCGATATCAGCAGCTCGCAGCTTTTCCTGCATGTCTTCGAATTCCACCGGTCCGGCAACACGCCAGCCAAGATAGGCCAGATCATCGTCGCCATTCCCATAAAGGGCGATGCGATGATGCCAGAGGTCCATTCTCAGATAGAGGCGGTCATCCTCACCTTCGTCAACGACTTCCATGCCAGCGATCTCGCTTGCGTAGGTACGCCACGCATCCAGATCGGAAACAGAAAGGCCAAGATAGCCGAGTTCGGTTACTGCCGTCACAAATCTTACTCCCAAAGCACCGCCATTGAGCGGCATATTTTTTTTGAATCGACGCTGACGCGAATCATGTTAGCGTCATTTCTGTCATTGACTAGCAAGACGTTTTCCATTGTGCAATACATTGCATAGTGACTTGGCCACGTGTAACCACAGGTTGGTTCTTGCAAAGCAATGATTCGAATTTTTGTGATTTCGAAGACGTTAAAAAGCGTCACGAATAGGAGAGTGAAATGGAAGACGCGGAAAATATCGGCGGCAAGATAGCTGATCTGCAACATTTGAAGACCCGCATGCGGTCTTGGCTGAGCAAGGATGAAGAGCGCGGCATCTTCAAAATGGATCGTACGGCGTTCACAGAGGCAGCGCTTTTCGACCTTGAAATGAAATACATCTTTGAACGCAATTGGGTGTATCTCGCGCATGAAAGTCAGGTTTCCGAACCCAACGATTTCTTAACCACCAAGATTGGGCGTGTCCCCGTTATTGTGATGCGCAACAAAGCTGGCGAGCTGCATGGATTCGTCAATGCTTGTACCCATCGCGGTGCGCGCCTGTGTCGCGAACGCGTCGGCAACAAGCGCAATCACATGTGTCCATTTCACGGTTGGACCTATTCGTCAGGTGGTGACCTGCTCGATGTGACTGATGAAAGTCTCGGAGGATATTCGCCCGCTTTCAGTCGCGACGATCTCGGTCTTGTTCCACTTGGAAAATTCGATGTTTATCGTGGCTTTATTTTCGGCAGCGTCTCTGCTGATGTGGAGCCGCTGGCTGATTACCTTGCCGGGTCAAAAGACTTTATCGACATGTTTGCCGACCAGTCGAAGACCGGCAAGATGGAAGTCCTGCCTGGAACCAATCGCTATCGCTATCACGGCAATTGGAAGATGCAGGTAGAGAACGGCCTTGATGGTTATCACGTGATGACCACGCATGCGAACTACTTCATGACCGTGCAGCGGCGTGTAGAGGGGCTATCGAAGAACGATACCAAGGCGATCGATTTTGATGGTTTTTCGGCTCGCGATGGCGGTTCGTTCTCATTTAAGAATGGCCATACTGTGCTGTGGGCAGACTATGCCAATTACATGGATCGACCCAATTATCGGATCCTGGATTGGCTTGAAGAATCTCACGGCGCCGAAAAGGCAAAGTGGATGAACAAGCGCATCCGCAACCTGCTGCTGTTCCCGAACGTTTTCTTGATGGATCAGACCAGCACGCAAATTCGTATTATTCAGCCGATTTCAGTCAATGAGACTGAGATCAGCACCGTGTGCATCGCCCCCGTTGGCGAAGATCAGGAAGCGCGGACGCTGCGCCTGCGCCAGTATGAAGATTTCTTCAACTCAACCGGCATGGCCACACCTGACGATCTGACCGAGTTCAATAACTGTCAAACCGCCTATGCTGCAGGGGAAGGTCTGTATAACGAGATGTCTCGTGGCGCGACCCGCTGGGAGACTGGTCCAGGCAAATTCGGCGAGCCGCTGGATGTCGATGTCGTCAAGAGCAGCCCATCGGTAGCTGACGAGGGCCTCTATGTCGCGATCCATGATGAATGGGTCGATATCATGGAAAAAGCGATAGACAGCGAATGCGAGGAACTTTCTGCTCAGCGTGAACGAATTCGGGAGGAGGCGTAATGACGGACACCAACGCGCGTTGGTTGGCGGTCTCCCAATTTCTTGGCCGGGAAGCGCTTTTTCTTGATGACAAGGACTGGGATAGCTGGCTGGAATTATACCATGAAGATGCCGAATACTGGGTACCTGCATGGGACGACCACGAAAGACCGACCAACGATCCCCAGCATGAAGTTTCGCTGATTTATTACCCAAATCGTGGCGGGCTTGAGGATCGCGTTTTTCGTATCCGTACGCGGCGCTCTTCTGCGAGTACGCCCCCACCCCGGACCGTCCATTTGTTCACGCTTCTGGCGGTGGAAGAGAAGGACGGACTCGTTCATGTTCGCACTTCTTGGAACACCACTTCTTTCTTAGAAGAGACTGTATCAACTCTCAGCGGACACGCTCATTACGACCTTGAGCCGACGGGTGATACTTTCGTTATAAAGCGCAAGAAGACAATCGTAACGACGGATATTTTCCGGGAGGTTGCGGATGTCTACAGCCTCTGATCGGCGACCTGCAGCGGGTTCGCGACCGGTCGTTGGCACCATGATAGGCGACCCGGCGGGCATAGGCCCGGAGGTTGCCGTAAAAGCGCTCGCATCGGGCCGGGTCCATGATGTGTCGGTTCCGGTTTTGCTTGGCTCTGCCGCGGCGGTGGAACGTGCGCTGAAGTTCACCGGGCTGAATGCCCGGGTGCGCGTAATGCAGCAGTTCGAGAAACCGAGCGACGATCCGGCCATTATCGATGTCATCGATACCGGCGCTTTGCCTGAAGGTGTTTTGCCCTTGGGTGAGGATACCGAAGCAGCAGGCCATGCCAGCGCGCAATGGCTCGACGAGCTTGATGCACTGGCACGTGACGGCAGTTTCGCCGCCACGATCATGGGACCGATCAGCACTGGATCGCTGAAGATGGCGGGCAAGATTGACAAGGTCATCAGCCCAACCCCGGGCGAAAGCTATCTCGTGCTTTTGACGGGGCCCCTGCGCGTTGCTCATCTAACCGATCACATGCCATTGCGGCAGGTAATCGACGTCATTTCATCAGATCTTGTGGCGAGTGCCCTCGAGCAATTGAACGATGCGATGACTTCATGGGGCATCGTTCGCCCCCGGATCGCCGTTGCAGGCCTCAATCCACACGCCGCAGGTGATGAGGATCGCGATGTAATCGCTCCCGGGGTGGAGCTGGCAAGATCGAAGGGGATTAACGTCGAAGGACCGATCCCCCCTGACTCGGTTTTCCGCCAGTGTATCGAGGGGCGCTATGATATGGTTCTCGCAATGTTCCACGATCAGGGACATATCGCTGTAAAGACTTGGGGATTCTCAGGGAATTGCGTGATCATGATGGGGCCACCTTATCTACACATGTCCGTAGCCCACGGCACGGCCTACGACATTGCTGGCAAGGGTACGGCAGATGCCGAAATGATGCTGAGCGCCATGCTTACCGCAGGGCGCCTCGCCTCTGGAGGCGGTTTCGAAGAAGCTAGGGAGAGCTCTGATGAACATTAATAACCCGGAACTGGTAAAAAATTCGACGCCTACGTCAATTGATTACGCAGTCTATCACAGCCCTGAAATATTCGCTGCCGAGCAGAAGAATATCTTTCGCGGAAAAACCTGGTCCTACATAGGATTGGAGGCCGAAATCCCGAACAAGGGTGATTTCCGGTCAACTCATGTAGGGCAGACGCCTATTGTCATGGTGCGGGGCGATAATGGAGAGATCCATGCCTGGGTGAATCGCTGCGCCCATAAAGGGGCAACGGTATGCCGTTCGCTGCGCGGAAATCGCGCTGACGATGCATTCGTTTGTGTCTATCATCAGTGGTCCTACGACGCGACAGGCAAGCTGACAGGCGTACCTTTTCGCCGCGGCCTGAAGGGTGTCGGCGGCTATCCAAAGGATTTCGATCTGGAGGCACATTCGCTCGAACAGCTTCGGGTCGAGACTTTCGAAGGAATGGTATTCGGTACATTCAGTGATGACGTTGCCGGGCTGGAAGAATTTCTCGGCCCGGTTATGCGCAAATATATTGCACGCGTGTTCCAGCGCCCTGTCAAAGTGCTGGGCTATGCGCGGCAATATATGGCGGGGAACTGGAAGCTATATTCCGAAAACAGTCGTGACAGCTATCACGGTGGACTGCTGCACCTGTTCTATCCGACGTTTGGCATATATCGGCAGAGCCAGGAAAGCGCCGGTGAATTGTCGGAGGAAGGCTTCCACAATGTCTTCACCGTCTCAAAGCCGAAGGGCGATGTTGATTACAGCTCATTCGGGGACGAAGCCAATCGCCAGATGCAAGGTGAGGCAAAGCTGCAAGATGAAAGGGTGATCGCATTCCGCCCGGAGATTGACGATGATGTCGGACTGCATATTCAGTCAGTCTTCCCCTCGGTCGTCGTTCAGCAAATTCAAAATACTCTGGCCACGCGTCAGATCGTCACTCATGGCCCTGACAAGACCGAATTGGTCTGGACCTATTTCGGCTATGCTGATGACGATGAAGAAACTACGCGCCATCGCTTGAGAAACCTGAATCTCGTGGGGCCGTCTGGCCTAATCTCGATGGAGGACGGTGAGGCAGTGGAACTTTGCCAGCAGGGCACACTCGGGGCCGAAGGCAAGCATAGCTTTGTCGAAATGGGTGGCATTGATGTGCAAGAGTATTATGCGCCTATGGGAATGGACGAAAACTCTGTGCGCGGATTCTGGAAAGGGTATTTGAGTCTAATGGGCGATTCTCTGGTGGATGCCGCAGGAGAAGCTGCGTGAGCATCCCGCAGGAAGACGCGCAGCGCGCCATAGACGATCTCAATGCGGCCTACGGCCTGTGCCTTGACGATGAGAGACTGGAGCAATGGCCAGAATTCTTCGTGGAGGAGTGCCTGTATCAGATCATTGCTCGCGAAAATGTCGATAATGGACTGCCAGCCGCAGTCATGTATTGCGATAGCAAGGGAATGCTTATCGACCGGGTAGTAGCCTTACGCAAAGCGAATGTTTTTCCTGAACATTTCAATCGCCACCTGACGGGACGCTCAGTAATTACCGGACAGGAAGGCAATATTGTCTCGGCCGAATCAAGCTATGTCGTTTTCCAGACGCGCAATGACGGGGAAACGCACATTTATAATGCAGGAAAATATGTGGACCAGTTCGACTTTACAGACGCCGAAGTGCGCTTAAGAAGCCGGACTTGTGTGTACGATACTTTGCGGATTCCAACACTGCTCGCCACCCCCATTTAAAACCCATTTTCTTTACCAACCGATTACATAATCTGGAGTGTCCATTATGAAGCTTTTCGCAAGTCCTGGTGCCTGTTCGCTGGCTCCGCACATTGCTCTAAGAGAAATCGGTGCCGATTTCGAATTGACCAAGGTCGATCTCGCTACTCGCAAGACAGAAAACGGAGAGGATTTTCTTTCGGTAAATCCCTCGGGCAAGGTTCCTGCGTTGACGCTCGATAACGGTGAAACTCTCACCGAAAATCCTGCTATTCTAAGCTATATTGCAGACCAAAAGCCTGAGTCCGGTCTCGCGCCAAGCGAAGGTACATTTGATCGCTATACTCTACTCAGTCGGCTCAGCTTCCTTGCCTCGGAATTTCACAAGGCATTCGTGCCTTTGTTCCATCCTGGCAGTGACGAAAAATCCAAGGCTGCGGCTGCAGAGAATGTCAAACAGCACCTTGCTGCCTTGAATGAGGAACTGTCCGACGCAGAATATTATTGCGGAGATAGTTTCAGCGTGGCCGACATCTATCTCTTTGTCATGCTGGGCTGGCCCAACCATGTGGGCATTGATATGAGCGCTTACCCTGCGCTTGGTGCTTATTGCGGACGGATCGCTCAGCGTCCGTCAGTGGGCGCGGCTCTTCAGGCGGAGGGGCTTGCTTAGGATTAAATTGTGGACTTCACGACAGCACATCTGAAATTGTGAAGCAGTTCCACAGCATGCAGGACGTGGTGAAATTTCCGAAGGTCGAAAAAGGTATATGGCGAATATGACAGAGAATGGTGACCGCCCTGAGATAGGCAAGTCTCTCGTCGTTGATGGTAGCGCGACCAATTACCATGACATGGGTGACGGAAGCCCCGTCTTGCTTATCCACGGTTCCGGCCCAGGCGTAACCGCCTGGGCCAACTGGCGGCTAAACCTGCCAGAGCTGACAAGTGAGTTTCGCACTATTGCGCCAGACATGTTCGGGTTCGGATATTCAGACAGCAAGGGTCGGATAGAGAACAAGCAAGTTTGGGTTGATCAACTCGCTGGTTTTCTTGACGGACTGGGGATTGATAAGGTTTCAGTCGTTGGCAATTCTTTTGGCGGGGGCATCGCCCTGGCTTTCATGATAGCTCATCCTGATCGTATCGACCGCGCCGTCCTGATGGGTCCGGCTGGACTGAATTTTCCGATCACTCCTGCTCTTGACAAGGTCTGGGGCTATGAGCCCTCCCCGGAAGCGATGAGGGAGTCGTTGGAATATCTCGCGTGGGATCACAGTCGGCTCACCGACGATCTGATCCAGTCTCGCTATGAAGCCAGCATTCGTCCCGGCGCGCAAGAGCCATACAATGCCACATTCGGAGGCGCTGATCGCCAGGCCAATGTCGCAATGCTTGCAAGCAGTGAGGATGACATCGCCGCGCTGCCGCATGAGACGCTGATACTACATGGCATTTCGGATCAGGTCATTCCGCTGGACTCAACGGTCCGCTTGGCCACGCTGATGCAACGTGCGGACTTGCATGTCTTTGCAGAATGCGGGCACTGGGTTCAGATTGAACGTATGGCGAGCTTCAACCGCATGGTGACAGAATTTTTCAAGAACGGCCTTAAGGCCAAGAAATAGAGGATATCAATCATGGCATTAACCGGAGTAATTCGGCCCGGATACGTCCAGCTGCGAGTTCTGGATATCGAAGAGTCTATCAAGCATTATCGTGATCGTATCGGCCTTAATCTCGTCGCGCGCGAAGGTGATCGGGCGTTTTTCCAAGCCTTTGACGAGTTTGACCGGCACAGCATCATCCTGCGTGAAGCGGATTCCGCTGGCATGGATGTCATGGGCTTCAAGGTCATCAAAGATGCAGATCTCGATCACTTCGCTGAACGTCTTTTGGACATGGGCGTCCATGTTGAAGTTATCGCCGCAGGGGAGGACCCCGGTGTAGGCCGCAAAATCCGATTCAACACCCCAACGCAGCACGTCTTTGAACTCTACGCCGAGATGGAACTTTCCGAAACCGGCCCTGCCACCAAAAACCCGGATGTCTGGATCGCCGAGCCTCGTGGCATGCGCGCAACGCGCTTCGATCACTGCGCGCTCAACGGCGTCGACATTTCCGCTTCAGCCAAGATCTTCGTAGAAGCGCTCGACTTCTCACTTACCGAAGAGCTGGTGGATGAGGAAAGCGGGAACCGTCTCGGCATTTTCCTTTCGTGCAGCAACAAGGCACATGACGTAGCGTTTCTAGCCTATCCCGAGGATGGCAAGATCCATCATACTTCCTTCTTCCTGGAATCTTGGCACGATGTGGGCCACGCTGCCGATATTATCAGCCGTTACGATATTTCGCTTGACATCGGGCCGACCCGTCACGGTATCACTCGCGGGCAGACGATCTACTTCTTCGACCCTTCGGGTAATCGAAATGAAACCTTCAGCGGCGGCTATATTTACTACCCCGACAACCCCCAGCGGATGTGGCAGGCCGAAAATGCCGGCAAGGCAATATTCTATTACGAGAAAGAACTGACCGATCGCTTTATGACGGTGAACACCTGATCATGGAAAAGATAGTCTCAGTAAACGTCATCAGTCATAAACTGGCGCTCAAGGCAGCAGAAGCTACTGTTGCAAAAGGGAGCGAGCTTGGTTGTTCGATTGTGGTTGCAATTGTCGGGCCCGGGGGAGAGCTCATCGCTTTCTTGCGGGCCAATGGCGCACCCTTGCCATCAGCAAAAATCGCGCAGGACAAAGCCTACAGTGCAGCCAGCTTCAGGATCCCGACGCCGCAACTTTATGAAATGGTGTCGGGCAATCCCGCACTTCGTGACGGTATCATGTCCCAGCCGGGCATTGCATTGTTTGGCGGCGGCTTGCCGATTGAGATCGACGGCGAATTTGTCGGTGCAATCGGGGTTTCCGGCTCGACGGAGGAGCAGGACATTGAATGTGCCACTGCAGGTCTTGCCTCAATCGGCGCCAAATAGGTCTGATATCCGCTCCGGCAGCATCATATCGAGGAAATAACGATCCAAATGTCTAGCAGATCCCCTCGTCCCGTGGACGATACTATTCTTAACTTTATTGGTGGCTCCTATCGCCAGGGAAGTGAACGAAAGACCTTCCCCAATTTTAATCCAGCAACCGGGGAGCAGATTGGTCTCGTTCAAGAGGCGAGCGCTGACGATGTTGCAGATGCGGTTGCCGCTGCCAAGAAGGCGCTCCAGGGGCCTTGGGGTAAGATGACAACCGCTGAACGGGTCAAGCTGATTTCTGCCGTGGCGACAGAGATTGAGCGCCGTTCAGATGATTTCCTCGAAGCGGAGGTGGCCGATACTGGTAAGCCTCGCGGAGTGGCTTCCCACATAGACATTCCGCGCGGGGCGGCCAATTTCCGAATGTTCGCCGATGTCATTTCGACGATACCCGGAGAAGCGTTTACCACCGACACGCCCGATGGGGGGCAGGCAAACAATTACACGGTTCGCAAGCCTAAAGGGGTGATCGCGGTAATCTGCCCGTGGAACTTCCCATTGCTGCTGATGACCTGGAAGGTCGGCCCGGCATTGGCTTGCGGCAATACCGTTGTGGTCAAGCCTTCGGAAGAAACACCGCGAACCGCCACACTGTTGGGCGAGGTAATGAACGCGGTTGGCATGCCCGAGGGCGTGTATAATGTAGTGCATGGGTTCGGGCCGAATTCGGCGGGTGAGTTTCTTACCTCAAATAGCGAAGTTGATGCGATTACCTTTACCGGCGAGACCGGCACGGGTCAGGCAATCATGCAGAAGGCCGCAATGGGCGTGCGTGACGTATCTTTCGAACTGGGAGGGAAAAACCCAGCGATCGTCTTCGCTGATGCCGATCTCGACAAGGCCGTGGAAGGTCTGTCGCGCGCAGTTTTCCTGAATACTGGACAGGTATGTCTGGGGACGGAACGTGTCTATGTTGAACGCCCGATCTACGAAGAGTTTGTCGAAAGGTTGGCGGCCGCTGGCAAGGGGTTCAAGCCGGGGGTGATCGACGATCCGACTTATCTTGGCCCGCTGATCAGTGCTGAGCATAGGGACAAGGTTCTTGGCTATTACAGCCGTGCCGTGGATGAAGGCGCGACCGTCGTAACTGGCGGAGGCGTGCCCAAGGTCGAAAATGCGCAAGCAGACGGCTTCTTCGTCGAACCGACCGTGTGGACCGGACTATCCCACGACAGTACAGTGATGCGTGAAGAAATCTTCGGCCCTTGTTGCGGAGTGATCCCCTTCGACGCCGAGGACGAAGTCATCGCGCTGGCGAATGATTCACCCTACGGCCTATGTGCCTCAATCTGGACTGAGAACATGTCTCGTGGACACCGCGTGGCAGCATCAATGGATGTCGGTGTCTGTTGGGTGAATTCCTGGTTCCTGCGCGATCTGCGTACCGCTTTCGGTGGATCTGGTCATTCCGGAATTGGCCGGGAGGGCGGCGTACACAGCCTCGAATTCTACACTGAACTTACCAATATCTGTGTTAAACTTTAAGGATCTGTAACCCCTCATGTCGATCGATACAAAGCTCATCAATCAGGCGGCACAGTCCCTTCGGGAGGCGGCAGAGACTGGCAAGCCAGTTGCGCCGGTGCGGGACTTGATATCTGCTGGCGGGTTGGATGCTGCCTATGCTGTGCAGGAGGTCAACACCCGTAAAGCCGTAGCTGAAGGGCGGCGTCTGGTCGGGCGCAAGATCGGTTTGACATCCGTGGCGGTGCAGCGGCAGATGGGTGTAAATCAACCTGATTACGGCATGCTGTTTGCAGACATGGACGTGCCTGAAGGGATCCCAATTTCGCTGGATCAGGTAATTCAGCCAAAGGTCGAGGCAGAGATTGCCGTCGTTATCGGCCGGGATCTTCCGCATCCTGACGTTACTACCGCGGAAATGATCCGCGCGGTTGAATATGTCGTGCCCGCGATTGAAATCGTCGACAGCCGCGTCGCAGATTGGGACATCAAGATCTGGGACACAATTGCAGATAACGCCTCGAGCGGGCTCTTCGTGCTGGGCGCGGTTCCGCGCAAGCTGGACGGCCTCGATTTGCGAAGTTGTGGTATGGTGATGGAAGTCAAAGGTGATCCGATTTCAGTTGGAGCTGGGATCGCCTGCCTGGGGAGCCCGATTACGGCTTCAGTTTGGCTTGCTAGGGTGATGGCGAAAGCCGGTCGACCCTTGCTGGAAGGCGATGTGATCCTGTCTGGAGCACTTGGGCCGATGGCGGGTGTATCGCGCGGTGACGTGGTTGAGGCACGGATTAATGGAGTAGGTACGGTTCGCGCAGCTTTTGCGTCTGCGTCCGACTAGATTTGAAAGAAGGGTAATCAAGTGGCCAAGATGAAATGCGCAATAATCGGGTCGGGCAATATTGGCACCGATCTGATGATCAAGCTTCTCAAGGGTTCAGACAGTCTGGAGCTTGTCGCCGTGGTGGGCATTGATCCGGCATCTGAAGGGCTTGCGATGGCTCGTGAGCGTGGCGTTTCCACGACCCATGAAGGGATAGAGGGGCTGCGCAAGATGTCCGTTTATCCGGAGATCGGCATCGCCTTCGACGCGACCTCGGCCTATGCCCATAAGGAACATGACGCCGCTCTGCAGCAGGATGGCAAGCTGGTGGTCGATCTGACCCCGGCTGCGATTGGTCCGTTCTTCGTGCCGCCGGTCGATGCGGCGCTCGACAGCGGGGTCCGAAACGTCAACATGGTGACCTGCGGCGGACAGGCGACGATACCGATTGTTGCGGCGGTTTCTCGCGTTTCCCCGGTACATTATGCTGAAATCGTTGCGTCAGTGTCCTCGCGTTCGGCCGGGCCCGGGACCAGGGCGAATATCGACGAGTTCACCCGGACCACGGCAAAGGCGATCGAGGATGTTGGCGGCGCAGGCCGCGGGCGTGCGATCATTATCCTCAATCCGGCCGAACCGCCGATGATCATGCGTGATACGATCTTCACACTCACTGATCAGGTCAATGAGGACGATATCCGCGCATCGGTGAAAGAGATGGTCCAGACCGTCCAGTCCTATGTGCCGGGCTATCGGCTCAAGCAGGAAGTGCAGTTCGAGCGGTTCGGTTCGAACAACCCGTTGAAGATACCGGGCTATGGTGAGTTCGAGGGGCTCAAGACCAGCGTATTCCTCGAAGTCGAAGGCGCAGGCGATTACCTGCCCAAATATTCCGGTAATCTGGATATCATGACTGCTGCGGCCAAGGCGGCCGGCGAACGTCTCGCCCAGCAGCAACTCGAAAAGGCTGCAGCATGACTTTCGATCCCGCAACCGACAAACTCTACATTCAGGATGTTACCCTGCGTGACGGGATGCATGCCATCCTGCACATGTATGGTACCGACAGTGTGCGCACGATTGCAAAGGCGCTCGATGATGCCGGCGTTGATGCGATCGAGGTATCGCATGGCGATGGTCTCAACGGCACCTCGTTCAATTACGGTTTTGGCGCCCATACCGATTGGGAATGGATCGAAGCTGCCGCCGATGCGATTGATCGCGCTGTGCTGACGACCTTGCTGGTGCCAGGGATCGGCACGGTCGAGGAGCTTCAACGGGCCTACTCGCTGGGAGTGCGATCGGTGCGGGTCGCGACCCATTGCACCGAAGCCGATGTTGCCAAGCAGCACATCGGCATCGCCCGCGATCTTGGCATGGATGTGTCAGGCTTTCTGATGATGAGCCATATGATCGATGCAGAGGCTTTGGCGCAGCAGGCGCTGCTGATGGAGAGCTATGGCGCGCATTGCGTCTATGTGACCGACAGCGGCGGTGCGCTTGACATGGATGGAGTTCGTGATCGCCTGCGCGCCTATAACCGGGTGCTCAAGCCGGAAACCCAGCGCGGCATCCATGCCCACCACAATCTCTCGCTTGGGGTGGCCAATTCGATAGTCGCCGCCCAGGAAGGGGCGGTACGGATCGATGCCAGCCTTGCCGGGATGGGGGCAGGAGCCGGTAACGCTCCGCTTGAAGTATTTGTCGCAGCAGCCGACCGCAAGGGGTGGGACCATGGCTGCGATGTGATGGCGCTGATGGATGCAGCGGAGGACATTATCCGTCCGCTGCAAGATCGCCCGGTGCGGGTTGATCGTGAAACACTTAGCCTGGGTTTTGCCGGAGTGTACTCCAGCTTCCTCAGGCACGCGGAAAAAGCAGCCGAACAATATGGCCTCGATACCCGCAATATCCTGCTGGAACTGGGCAAAAGACGCATGGTCGGTGGACAGGAAGACATGATCGTCGATGTCGCTCTCGATCTCGTCAATGCAAATGCAAATGCAAATGCAGGGGCGAACTGATATGGACCGTCTCACACAATACGCTGAAACGCTCGATACTGCCGCTATCAAGGCGGAGGCGACACCGCAGATCACGCCAGTGGATTCAGCTTTCACGGTCGAAGAGGCATACCAAGTCCAGAAGCTGTCAGTTGATCGGCGGCTGGCCCGCGGGGAAAGGCGCATCGGAGTCAAGATGGGGCTCACCAGCCGCGCGAAAATGCTGCAGGTCGGTGTCGACGAAGTCGCCTGGGGTCGGCTTACTGATGCCATGCTGGTGGAAGAAGGATCATCCCTTTCGCGCGCCAAATACGTCCATCCACGGGTGGAGCCGGAGATCGCATTTCTGATGAAGGCCCCGCTTGCAGGGAAGGTCACAGCTGCTGCTGCGCTGGCGGCGGTTGAGGCGATCGCACCAGCCATGGAGATTATCGACAGCCGGTTTGAGAACTTCAAGTTTGCGCTGGAAGATGTTGTTGCCGACAATACTTCATCTTCGGGTCTGGTGATCGGACCGTGGCACAGTCCACGCCAGGATTTCTCCAATCTCGGCGTGATCCTTGAAATTGACGGCGAAGTTGTCGAAGTCGGATCAACGGCGGCCATTCTTGGCCACCCGCTGCGCTCTTTGGTGGCGGCTGCCAGGCTCGTTGCGGAAGCTGGCGAACAGCTTGAGGCAGGCGATATCGTAATGGCGGGCGGCATTACTGCAGCCCCCAATCTTTCACCCGGACAAACCGTGCGCAACACGGTTCAGAATCTGGGTTCAGTCATGTTCCAAGTGGAGTCCTGAGAATGCCGATTATCGAAGTGAATCTGCTGGAAGGACGTACTCCGGAAGCGAAGGAAAAATTGGTCCAGGAGCTGACCAAGGCAACGATCGAAGCAATTGGCGCTCCCCGCGAGTCAGTTCGCGTCATCCTGCGTGAGATGGCTCCAGCGCATTATTCCGTCGGCGGAGAGACCTTCGCGGCAAAGGCTGCGGCCAAGAGTGAAGTCTCGTAACCTTATGATCGCGCTCGCCCATCATGCAAACGTAATAGATGGCAATGATTTCCCCGGGACTGGGTCTTAGACGGCCCTCCTCCCGAAGACAGAATGATTAGAGCCAAGGTCTCGGCAGAAGACCAGCTAAACGGATACGTGCTTGCTTGTCGGTTAGACCCCTCAAGCGAACTGAGTGTTGAAAGACGATTGAAATAACTTAGAGAGGAATGGTCAGATGGCTACGCAGTTGGATACGACAGAAGACGAGTACGGGATCAAGTCAGAATACGGCCACTATATCGGCGGTGAATGGATCCAGGGTGATAGCGGGAAGACAATTGATCTTATCAATCCCGCCAATGGCAAGGTGCTGACAAAAATCCAGGCAGGCAATGCCAAGGACATTGAACGTGCAGTTTCTGCCGCAAAGGATGCCTTTCCCAAGTGGTCGCAGAGCTCAGCCAATGAGCGCCAGGACATCCTGATAGAGATCGCGCGTCGCCTGAAAGAGCGGCATTCCCACTATGCTACGCTGGAGACGCTGAACAACGGCAAGCCGATGCGGGAATCAATGTATTTTGATATGCCGCAAGCGATCGGACAGTTTGAACTGTTCGCGGGCGCTGCCTTTGGTCTTCACGGAAAGACACACGATTATGCGGACGCCATTGGCATCGTCCACAGGGAGCCTCTGGGCGTTTGCGCTCAGATCATCCCCTGGAATGTGCCCATGCTGATGATGGCGTGCAAGATCGCACCAGCCCTTGCTTCGGGCAACACCGTCGTGCTCAAGCCGGCGGAAACTGTTTGCCTATCCGTGATCGAGTTTTTCATGGAAATGGCTGACCTGTTGCCACCCGGCGTTATCAATGTCGTGACGGGCTATGGTCAGGATGTCGGCGAGGCCCTGGTCACGCACCCCGATGTGGTCAAGGTTGCTTTCACGGGTTCGGTGGCCACCGCGCGCCGGATTATCCAGTATGCTTCGGCAAATATCATCCCGCAGACTATGGAACTGGGCGGTAAGTCCGCACATATCATTTGCGAGGACGCCGATATCGACGCCGCAGTTGAAAGTGCGACGATGTCTACAGTGCTTAACAAGGGTGAAGTGTGTCTGGCCGGCTCTCGACTGTTCCTGCACCAGTCAATCGAGGAAGAATTTCTTGAAAAGTTCAAGACCGCCCTCGAAGGCATTCGCCAGGGTGACCCGCTTGACATGGCAACCCAGCTCGGCGCTCAGGCTTCGAAAATGCAGATGGATAAGGTCGAAAGCTACCTTAGTCTGGCGACCGAAGAAGGTGCCCACGTACTGACCGGCGGCACTCGATCCGATAACGCTGACCTTGCTTCGGGACACTTCATCAAGCCGACCGTCTTCACAAATGTTAAGAACTCAATGCGGATCGCCCGGGAAGAGATTTTTGGTCCGGTCACCAGCGTTATCACCTGGTCCGACGAAGACGAGATGATGAAGCAGGCCAACGATACCAGCTATGGTCTGGCAGGAGGAGTCTGGACTGCCAATCTGAACCGCGCACATCGGATCTCGCGTGGTCTGGAAACTGGTACGGTCTGGGTGAATCGCTATTATAACATGCAGGCCAACATGCCTGTGGGTGGTTACAAGCAAAGCGGTTTTGGCCGTGAATTCAGCCATGAAGTTCTCAACCACTATACGCAGACGAAATCGGTTGTGATCAACCTTCAGGAAGGTCGCGTTGGAATGTTCGACCAGTGAGCATCATCGGACATTCGGCGGAGAAACTGAATGGTTGAAAGACTAACAGATCAGGTGGCGCTTCTGACCGGGGGCGCCACCGGAATTGGCGCGGCAGTTGTTGCCCGGCTGATTGAAGAAGGAGCCAAAGTCGGCGTCTTGGTCAGGGATGCCGAGCAGGCAGAAATCGTTCAAGCACGCCACGGTGATGATGTCATCGTAGTGACCGGCGATGTCCGAAACTTTGCCGACAATGCAGAGGCGGTTAGCGCAACCGTCTCTGCATTCGGCAAGTTGGATATTTTTGTCGGCAATGCCGGAATATGGGATTTCATGACCCCGCTGGCGGAAATGGATCCGGAGCAACTTTCGGAGACGCTGGACGAAATCCTCGCCGTCAATCTGAAAGGGTATTTCCTCGGTGCAAGAGCGGCTATTTCCGAACTGAGAAAGACGAAGGGAAGCATCATTTTTACCGCTTCGACTTCCAGTTACTATACTGGTGGTGGAGGAACGCCCTATGTCGCTTCGAAACACGCCGTAATCGGTTTGATCCGACAACTTGCGCATGAACTCGCACCTGAAGTGAGAGTGAATGGCGTTGCTCCTGGCGGCACTCGTACGCCGCTAAGCGGAACGATGGCGGGGCAAACTGCCGAGCTTAAGATGCAGGACATGCAAGGGCTGGATGAGATGATCGGCAACATGACCCCCCTCGCCCGAATTGCTGAACCCGAGGATCATGCCGGTCTTTACGCAATGCTCGCATCCCGGCGCGATTCGGCATATTTGACCGGAACGGTGATCTTGAGCGATGGGGGAATCGGCATCGGAAAACGCCCGGAGGGCTAGCTAGTCGACCGCCTTTCTTTAGCTGCCCTTCTTTCACTCCTCGAAAGCTCTTGAATGATGGTTTGCTCCTGAGGCAATGCATGAGTTGCAGATGATCGCATGAAAGATGTCAGGCATCGTGCGGGTGGGATGCAGCAGACTGACAATACTGGATCTTTCTCGCGCCGTTTCTGGAACATGGTAACACCGCACAATACAGGCGGTGTTACCGCTCTTTCATCACCTCCTGGATGTGAAAGGTCCCTTGCACCAAAGGCATCCATTATCAGATGGCAGGATAGTTAGCGGAACATTGAACCATCTCATCAGACGGCATTTCATCTTGAACGAAGGTGAGCGGATGGATAACGACCGACTGTTTCTGCACAGGCGTGGACAAGGTGTAGTGAGTGGTGCGGCAGAAATTTCGTCTGCTCGCAGATCAATTTTTGGGGAGATACCGTGAAGTCAGTTGCTGTAGTTGGAGCCAACCTTGCTGGTGGAAGGGCTGTTGAAGCACTTCGTACGGCAGGGTTCGAAGGTGCAATAACGTTGATTGGCGAGGAGCCTTGGCGTCCTTACGAACGCCCGCCTTTGTCAAAAGAGGTCCTATGGGACCCCAAGGGCTCAACTGACGAACTGTTCCTCCACGAAGAGGCCTGGTACGAAAAAAATCGTATAGACCTCCGCCTTGGGGAGCGCGCCGAAGCACTCGATCTTTCAGCTGGCGCTGTGCAATTGCAGGGCGGAAAGCTGGTCGAAGCGGACCGTATCCTACTTGCCACCGGGGGCGCCGCACGCAGGCTCAATATGGAAGGTGCCGACGCGGTAAACTTGCATTACCTGCGCACCCTCGGTGATGCATCTCGAATGGCGGCAGACCTGACCGACGGGGCCCGTGTTGTAATCATCGGTATGGGTGTGATTGGCGCGGAGGTTGCGGCAAGCGCGCTGAAGCTGGGGTGTCAGGTCACTGCTGTCGAACCACTGGCTGCGCCGATGATTCGTGCGCTTGGTCCACAGTTCGGCCATTGGCTGGGCGAAGAACATCGTCGACAGGGTGTGGATACGCGATTTGGCTGCGGTGTCGTCGCCATGAAGGTGGTTGATGAACGCGTTACGGCTGTTGAACTGGATGATGGTTCCCAAGTCGAATGTGACGCAGTGGTAGTCGGCATCGGAATCGATCCGGAAATCAGCCTTGCTCGGGATGCCGGCCTTAAAACCAGCAATGGCATCCGTGTTGATCGGCAATGTCGCACCAGCAATCCTATGGTATTTGCAGCTGGCGATGTGGCCGAACAGGATGGTTTCTTTGGCGGGCATATTCGCCATGAAACCTATCAGAACGCGTCCGACCAGGCGGCTGCTGCGGCCATGGCGATGCTTGGGCAAGAAGTCGATTACCACAAGCCTGTCTGGTATTGGAGTGACCAGTTTGATCTAAACATCCAGTTCTGCGGGCATATACCAATGGACGCACAAGTTACCGTGCGTGGTGACATGGAAAGCAATGTTTTCAGTGCTTTCTTTCAGTCAGGTGGAATCATCGAGGGAATGCTGGCGATAAACAACGCGCGTGACATGGGCATCGGCAAACGGCTGGTGGAACGCCGTCTGGCAGCAGATGCCGCGTCGCTTGCGGACGCGGATTTCTCTCTGCGAGACTTGCTCAAAGCCCCGCGTTGAGCAAGTCCGCCCATCGGTGGCGGTATTGGCTGTTTAGCCAATACCGCCACCGGCGACATACAATGTCTGCCCGGTGATATAGGATGCCTCATCCGCAGCAAGGAAGCAGACTGCGGCTGCCAATTCATGCGGTTCGCCAAAACGTCCCAAGGGTGTGTCCCGCAAGGTCTGCTCCATAACCTCACCAAAGCCTTCCTTGTCAGCTTCGGTCGGTGGGGCTGGATTGCGCGGAGTCACCCTTGTCACGTTCACGCCCCCAGGCGCTACACAGTTTACGCGGATACCACAGTCACTCAATTCCAGTGAAAGAGCGGATGTCAGTGCGGACACGCCGCCCTTGGCTGCCGCATAAGGCACCCGGTTAACACCGCGCGTGGCGACTGAACCGATATTGACGATCGCGCCACGGCCGGCCTTTCGCATATGTGGTAACACCGCGTGACAGCACCATAAGGTCGGCCAAAGCGAGCGATTGATCTCAGCGATGATTTCATCGGGCTCGTATTCCCAATAGGGTTTGGCCCAAATCGTCCCGCCGACATTGTGCACAGCGATGTCAATCTTGCCGTGACGCTCCATGACAGTGCGGTAGAGTGCCTCTGCTTCCTTGCGCTGCTCAAGATCATGGACTGCGGTGGATGCTTCCAGACCTTCTGCCAATAGCCCCTCGGCAGCTGCATTGGCGGCATCCTCCGCGCGATCCGCGATGACTACAGTCGCACCCTCAACAGCCATCTGGCGGGCGCAGGCGAGACCAATTCCCTGTGCCGCACCGGTTACGATCGCCACCTTTCCTGCAAATCTACCCCGTCCCTTTGCCTGAGAATTCCCCACCATATTAACCCATTCCTTTGTCGAAACCGCCAGTGCGATAACTTAATGCATCAGAGGATAGCTTCGGGCTTGCCAAGACTCAAGGAAACGCGTTACACAATAAAAAATAGCCGCATAGATTGGCGGTATTTATGGGAGAGATATGTGTCGCGTGAACTTCTGACTGCAGATGATGTCAAGGGTGCTTGGGCTATTGTTCCAACACCGGCGAAGCAGGGCGCCTCCGACTGGAGAGCTACGAATACTGTCGATGTCGATGAGACTGCCCGTATGGTTGATGGCTTGATCAAGGCCGGGGTCGATGGGATCCTGAGCATGGGTACGCTTGGTGAAGCCGCGACCATGACTTACGATGAAAAGCTCGTTTTCATGCAGACATTGGTAGATACCGCTGCCGGCAGGGTGCCGGTTTTCGTCGGAACGACCTGTATTAATACTCGCGACACCGTGGCCTTAACTCGTAAAGCTGTTGATATCGGTGCCACCGGGACCATGCTTGGTATTCCCATGTGGTGTGCGCCCAGCGTCGATGTGGCAGTCCAATTCTATAAGGACGTCAGCGAGGCGGTTCCTGATATCAACGTCGCTATCTATGCTAATCCAGAAGCGTTCAAATTTGATTTCCCGCGGAATTTCTGGGCTCAGGTCGCGGAAATTCCCCAGGTTGTCACGGCGAAGTATATCGGTGTCGCAACGCTTCTACCCGATCTTGCAGCAATCAAGGGTCGGATCAAATTGTTGCCGATCGACTTTGATTATTATGGCGCGGCGCGCATGGACGATTCAATCAACGCGTTTTGGACAAGCGGTGCGGTATGTCACCCATTGGTCAGTACGACTCTGCGCGATCTGGTCGCCCAAGCACGCGAAAGCGGCGATTGGAGCCAGGCTAAGGCGTTCATGGGCCGCCTAGGCCCCACCGCCGCCACCCTATTTCCGAACGGAAGCTTCAAGGAGTTTTCGACCTATAATATTGCTCTGGAAAAAGCGCGGATGACAGCAGGTGGCTGGATGGATGCTGGCCCTTGCCGCCCGCCCTATCACTTATGTCCGGAGCCTTACCTGGAAGGCGCTCGCAAATCGGGGCGTATGTGGGCGGAACTGGGCAAGGCACTCGAAAACGAGGCCTGATCAACAAAGTACATAATTATAAAAGGAGAGGGCGATGTCGACGGAAACGTTGGAATGGCCGAAGAATTATAACGAGATTCCTAAGGCTGCATTTACCCGCAAGGATATCTACTCTGAGGAAATCAAACGGATTTTCCACGGCAAGGAATGGCATCCGATCGCGCATGAAAGCGAAGTGCCCGAACCCGGGGATTTTAAAACCGTTCGTTTGACGGGTATCCCTCTGTTGATAGCCAGGGACGAAAAGGGCGAGGTCCGCGTTTTCTACAACGCGTGTTCGCACCGCGGAAACCAGCTCGAAACCGCGGTGATGGGAAACAAGACTGAATTTGAATGTCCCTATCACCGCTGGTTGTTTGATACGAATGGCGATCTCGTTGGCTGTCCTAATCCTCGCGAATTCGTTCCGGGGTTTGACAAGGCGGATTATCCCCTAGCCCAGCCTCGCTTTGACAGCTTTTATGGTCTGATCTTTGTTACATTCTCCAATGAAACAGAGCCGCTTGATGAATATCTTGGTGATTCAAGCGAAACTCTCCGCGAACTGATGGGCGGAGATGGGCGACTGAAGTTGCTGGGCTATCAAAAGGTGCGTTACGACACCAATTGGAAGTCGTATTCGGATAATGACGGATATCACGCGCCGCTGCTGCATCAGGCTTTCAAAATGCTTAATTGGCAAGGGGGCAAGGGACGCCAGTTTGCTGTGACTGAAAGGGGCCATGTGTGCTTCGAATCAGCGCTATCAGTGGCGAGCGGACCAAGCGTTCTCAAAGATTCCGAACTGATCGCCTTCAAGGGACAAGATCCGTCTGTGGGATCGCGCATCGTCATGCTCTTTCCTACTTTCGTTTCGACAAAGCATCTGGATGTTATCAATCTCCGCTTTGCTACGCCGATCGACGAGGAAACGACAGAGGTTCACTATGCCTATTTTGCGCATGAGGACGATGATGAAGAGATGGTGCGACACCGCCTTCGTCAAAGTTCGAACCTGTTGGGGCCTTGCGGACTGATCAGCATGGAGGATGCCTCCATCTTCCACCGCATTCATGTCGGGAATCACACTCCAGGCAATGCGATTTTCCAAAAGGGAGTTCGCGATCCATCAAAACTTGAAAGCGAATTTCTGCAGAATGACGAGAGCGGCAACCTTCCTCGCTGGGAGTATTATCGTTCGGTAATGGGCTTTGAGAGGGCGACGGCGTGACCGACATCGAGTTGGAGAGGATTCTCGATAACCTGTTGCTTGCCGATGCAGAAGCACTCGACAGCAAGAAAATGGAAAGCTGGTTATCCAATTATGCGGAAGATGAAACGGCATCGTATTACTGCCGTTCAGCGGAAAACACCGAGCAGGGCTTTGAACTCGGGTTCATGTTTGACGATCGCCGCGCACGACTGGAAGACCGCGTAACCTACGTTAACGAGATTTGGGCTGGCACTTTTCAAGATTATCGGACCAGGCACTTCGTGCAACGGATCCGCTATGAAAAGATTGACGAAGACAATGTTGATGTCTCGTCCAATTTTTCAGTCTTCATGACGCCGGAGGACACCGGCGTGACGAAGGTTCTGGCGGCAGGTGAATACATCGACACTGTTCGTCTGGATGGGAACGGTGGCGCGAAATTGCTGTCTCGACGCGCTGAGCTGGATACATCGGTCCTGCCAAGGTATCTTATTTACCCACTTTGATCAGCCTGAGATAGCTGGTGTCGTTTGCTGCGGGAGCGGGTTAGAACACTCGCTCCCGTACGCATGTCGGCATCATATCTCTACCGCACGGTCATCCATCGGCAAAATGCTGTTGATGTCATCTCGCGCCCGCTCGGCTAGTGCGTTGGAATTCGCCCGCATGCAGAGTGAGGTCCGGTCAGTCCGTTGCTAACTCTTAGGATGCTGATGGGGCACAACCAGTGACGTGACCCCCAGCTTTCCCCCAGCTGGGATTAGAGCCGGGCGGTTGTTTTGCGCATCAGCGCGGTTGAAGCAATGGGCTGCGTAGCGGAGCCCGTAGGGCGTAGCGAAGCAGGCCATTGCTTATCCAGTTCAGCGGCGAACGCCGCCGGTGTTGCGTAACCGAGAGACGAGTGTGGTCGCTCCCGATTGTAGTCTTCGACCCAGGCCGCGATCTCGACACGGGCATGGGCCATACTCAAGAACAGCGTCTCGTTGAGCAGTTCGTCCCGCATCCGGCCATTGAAGCTCTCGACATAGCCATTCTGCATCGGCCTTCCGGGCGCGATGTAATGCCACTCCACGCCGACCTCGCCGCACCATGCCAGCACAGCGTTGCTGGTGAGCTCGGTGCCATTGTCGCTGACGATCATGCCTGGCTTGCCGCGCTGTTCGATCAGTGCGGTCAGCTCGCGAACGACACGGCGACCAGAGATCGAGGTGTCCGGCACCGCTGCCAGGCACTCCCGGGTCACGTCATCGACCACGTTGAGCACCCGGAACCGTCTTCCCGAAGCCATCTGGTCGTGAACAAAGTCCAGGCTCCAGCGCTGGTTCGGCAGCGCCAGAACCGGAGCAGGTGCCCTTGTGCCAACAGCACGCCTGCGGCTACGTCGTCGCCTGACCGCCAAGCCTTCCTCACGGTAGAGCCTCTGGGTCTTCTTGCGGTTGATCATGATCCCCTCCCGGCGCAGCAGGATATGCAGACGGCGATAGCCGAACCGGCGACGCTGGTTGGCCAGCTCGCGCAGCTTCTCACGCAGATCGACGTCATCGTCCCGGGTGGAACGGTAACGCACGCTCTTGCGATCAGCATCGATGACACGGCACGCCCGCCGCTCGCTCATCCCATGGCACGCCTGGAGATGAGCAACAGCTTCCCGCTGCGCGGCGGGCGTCAAAACTTTTTTGCCAGAAGATCCTTCAACGCCGCCTTGTCCAGCATCGCATCGGCCAGCAAACGCTTCAGCTTCGCGTTCTCGCTCTCCAGCTCCTTCAGCCGCCGGGCATCGGACACTTCCATCCCGCCATACTTCGACTTCCAGTTGTAGATCGTCGCTTCAGATACACCGTGCCGACGGGCAAGGTCAGCGGTCTTGGCTCCCGCCTCCGCTTCCTTCAGCACGCCAATGATCTGCTCTTCTGAAAACCTCGTTCTCTTCATCTCGTCCGTCCTTCTGTCAGGGCCGGACTCTAATCCAACTTGGAGGAAAATCAGGGGGTCACGTCACCAGCGTTGAAGCCTGGCAGAAGGAAGCTTGATGAGACCGCCGCTACCGACGCTCAAGGCACGGCTCGCCGACTAGGACTATTGACCGCGATAGTTTCAAGGAAGCCCCGGTGATAGGCGGCGTTCTGCCGCAGCATCCCACCCTCGCTTGAACTCAGGATGACGGCTCCACCTTAGGTGATTCAATGTTTTCTGCGTCAGCAAATATCGGCAACCTTCGCAAACGGCCTCTGGTCCTCAATTTATCCTCGATAAATGTGGTATTTTTGATGATACTCGACGTGAATACGTTGGAGAATGGAGAATATCATTGAAAATCAATTCTGCTGATATCGATCGCACAGATCTCAAGGTGATGCGCGCGCTCAGCGCTAATGGCCGGGCATCCGATGTGCAGCTAGGCGAAACCGTCAATTTGTCAGGCACTGCTGCGGCGAGGCGGCGTAGGCAATTGGAAGAGCAGGGCTTCATATCGAGCTACAGCGCATTTGTGGATCAGAAAAAACTGGGATTCACGATCACAGTCTTGGTGCTGATCGAATTGAGTTCTCAATCAGAGAACAAGCTGATGGAGTTTGAAGAGGCCGTGCTGCGGTGCCCCTTCATGTCCTATTGCAGCTTCATGTCTGGCGAAAACGATTTCATGATGCTGATCAACGTTCGTTCTCTAGATGATTATAACTCGGTATATCGCCGTGAGCTGTCCAAGCTGCCTTACGTCACCAAGATTCGAAGCAATTTTCTCTTGCGCGAAGTCGCTCATCACCCCGTGGCGCCAGCAGTGCTGGAAGATAACGTATTGCTCTAGCGAATCGTAACTCGCCCTAACGATCGGCGCCGGATTCTGCCAAGTATCGCTACCATCTTGAACGATTCCTGCGTGGGCAATGCAAATATCCACCAAGTTTTGCGCATACACTCGCAGCTTCTCGGCTATAGTTTCGTCAGCACCGCCATTTGCGTAATAAAATTACAAATTAGGATTACGAGCTTTTCGGGACATGCAGGCGAGGCGTCATCAAAGGACGGGGAGAGGATCAATACACCTAATATGAGGGATTGGTCCATGAAGTACAAAGTACAGCGAAATCGGGCGTGTCGGCTTAGGCTGCTGGCAGGGACATGCGGCATCATGTTCGCCATGCAGCTTGCCCCAACCACGGCGTGGGCCGACGAGACTGATCTGGAAGATAGAACAGAAGTCGCTGACCAGACCCCGGTTCAGAATTCTGAAGATGACGTAGCAATCGTCGTTACCGGCTCTCGCATCGTGCGCGATGGCGGGAATGCCCCCACGCCTGTCAGCGTGATAAGCAGCGAGGAGATAAATCTCGAAGCACCGGCCAATGTGGCCGATTTCGTGAATACCCTGCCGTCAGTCAGCGGCAGTCAAACTCCGGTTTCCAATTCTGGCAGCCTGTCCAACGGACAATCGGGCATCAGTGCCCTCAATCTCCGCTCACTTGGTCAAAACCGCACTCTTGTCCTGCTGGACGGCCAACGATCAGTCGGCTCAACCTCTACCGGCCTGGTCGACATAAATACCTTTCCGCAAGCGCTGATCGAACGGGTGGAGGTGGTTACGGGCGGCGCGTCGTCCGTTTACGGATCTGACGCAGTGGCGGGTGTCGTCAACTTCATTCTCAAGAAGGACTTCGAGGGGATCGAGGCGAATTACGAGTATGGCGTCACCACCTATAGCGACGTACCTAATCACAAGATCCAGCTGACTGGTGGCTCCGACTTTGCCGATGGACGCGGCCATATTGTGGTGAGTGGTGAATATTTTACCCAGGACGGTAAGGATTCCATTGATCGGGACTGGAACGAGAGTGGTTTTTTCCAGATCAACAATCCCGCCTATGATGGAGTGAACGGCGAACCGTCGCGTCTGGTGACATCCGGTGTAGGTGAAAGCTACCTTTCGCCCGGTGGCCTAATTGGCAGCGGCCCGTTTCGCGGCACCTATTTCGGCACCATGGATCCCGACACGGGGCTTGCCTCGCTAGGCCAGCTAAATTTCGGATCGGTCAGCGGCCCGTGGATGGAAGGCGGGGACTATTTATATACCCGTCAGGGTCATGTCGGCTCCAACTCGCTTGCCAATGATGAGGAACGTATCAGTATCTTTGGCCGGGCGAGCTTCGAAATCTCTCCGGCATTCGAAGTCTTTGTGCAGGCATCATATAATCGATTTGAGGGGCTGAGCTACTATCAGCAGACGCCCACCTCCGCGACCAGCTTCGCCCTCGACAACGCTTTTCTACCCCCGTCTTTTGTCAGCATGGTGAATGATTTCAACGCGACAAACGATCCTGCTGTATCCGGAATAGACGACCTTACCTCGGTCACCGTGGGAACATCCAATGCCGGTATCCCCGCAGCAGGTGGGAACAATGTTCGCAGCGTTCAGCGCTATGTGATCGGTGTCAACGGCTACTTCGGAATTGGAAGCGTCGATCTGGATTGGGATGCCTATTTCCAACACGGCGCCACGGATACCGATGAACAACTCGTCAATACCTGGATGAATTCGCGCATCGCAGCCATGCAGGATGCCGTCTTTACCGGGTCGGGCGCGATCGAATGCCGCGTCAATACCGATGCCGATCCTGCGAACGACCTGGCTGGATGCGTTCCGTTGAACCGGATCGGCGTCGGCGGAGTGACGCAGGAAGCGCTCGATTTCCTGTTCGAAGTTTATCCTTCGCGAGAACAATATATTCGTCAGGATGTATGGGCAGCCAACCTGGCAACATCAAACCTGTTCGAAACATGGGAAGGCCCGGTTTCGGTAGCCATTGGCGCTGAATATCGCGAGGATTCGGTGGATGGTTACGTTGACCCCATCAATTTCGAGAGGTTCCTCTACGGCAATTATCGGGTGACCGCCGGATCGGTGAATGTGAAGGAGGCTTATGCCGAAACACTTGTGCCATTGGGGCTGGGCCTGGAATTCAACGGTGCAGTGCGCTTCACTGACTACTCTCTTTCGGGATCTGTGACCACTTGGAAGCTGGGGCTGATTTGGGAACCCACCGCCGACCTGCGCTTTCGCGGGACAATTTCCCGCGATATCCGCGCGCCCAATCTCAACGAATTGTTCGATGCAGGGACTGCCAGGACCAATTCGGTGATTGTTCCGGGTGCGGGCGGCGGGCGCTCCGACCAGTTCGTTCAAAATCTGACCGGAAGCACCGATCTTTCACCGGAAGAGGCCGAAACCTATGGCATTGGTGTGGTCTACTCACCGGCTTTTATACCGGGCCTAACGATGGCGGTGGATTATTTCGACATCTCCATAGAGGATGCCATTGGCTTTGTTTCGGCCCAGACCACGGTCAATCTGTGCTATGAACAGTCACAACAGTTTTTCTGCGACAATATTCGCTACGCCAATGGCTCCACCACGGACATTGAATTCGTCGATCTGGCGCCTTTCAACTTCGCTAGCCAAACGGCCCGGGGCGTAGATTTTGAAATCGGCTATACCGCTCCTGTGGGGCCGGGCACGCTCAATCTGCGGGGGCTGGCGACCTATTACATTGAAAACGTCAGCGACAACGGCATTGATGCCCCCAACGATGTGGCCGGCGTAAACGCTTTTGGGGGCATTCCATCCTTCACCTATCGCGTTTCGGCAATTTACGGTTTCGACAGTGGCTTTACCGCCAGCTTTGTCGGGCGTGGATTCAGCGACGGCAAGTATGACAATGATTATATTGAATGCGCCGCGACCTGTCCTGCAAGCGATCCACTGGGGGTTGCCCGCACCATTAACACCAACAGCATAGACGGCACCTTCTACCTCGATGCCAATTTCAACTATGATTTCACACTCGGACCGGTCGATGCAACTGCAATGCTCGGGGTGAAGAATGTTCTCGATCGCGATCCCGTGCTCGTCGGGAATGGTCCAAACGGCAACAATACCCCAGCATATCCTCAGACCAACCGCGCACTTTACGATACGCTTGGCCGTACCTTTCGGCTTGGCCTGAGAATAAGATATTGAATCGTAAATATAACTCCAGACCAAAAACTCGAGGTATGAAGATATGAAAACGACAAAGACAATCAAGACGGCTGTCCTATCAAGTGTCGCAGCTCTTTCGCTGCTCGCTTCAAATCCCGCGGCGGCGGAGGCCCCCGAAGCGCTCAAGACCGAAGCAATGGCCACTGTCGATACTCACGCAGAGCTCGTGCAGGAAATGGTGGATTCCATGTTCAGCTTTGCCGAGCCCGGATTTCAGGAATTCAAGACCCAGGAATATGTAACCGGAATTCTTGAAGAGGCTGGCTTTACGATTGAACTTGGATCGGCCGGGATACCCAGTGCCTGGACTGCCACATGGACCCACGGAACAGGCGGGCCCAAGGTTGCCCTTGGCAGCGATGTCGATGCGCTGCTTGGTCTCAGCCAGCAGCCGGGCACCGGAGAGATCGCTCCACTGGTCGAAGGTGCCCCTGGTCATGGAGAGGGCCATAATTCGGGAATGGCCGTAATGGTTGCTGCTGCCCTGGCAGTGAAGGACATCATGCAGGAACATGACATCGATGGCACGCTGATGATCTGGCCGGGCATTGCGGAGGAATTGCTGGCTACCAAGGCATATTATGTGCGGGCCGGAATGTTCGATGGTTTCGATGCCTGCCTTTTCACGCATGTCAGCACCGATTTCTCAACTACATACGGCGAAGGACGCGGGAATGGCATGGTCTCGGTCGAATATAACTTCAGCGGCAAGACTGCACATGGTGCGGGCGCTCCCTGGCTCGGCCGCAGCGCGCTGGATGGTGTGGAACTGATGAATGTGGCGTGGAATATGCGCCGTGAACATCTGCCTATCTCACAGCGTTCTCACTACGTCATAACCGACGGTGGTGGCCAGCCGAATATTGTACCGGGAACCGCGTCAGTCTGGTATTATTTTCGCGATCACACGTTTGACGGGGTGAGCGAACTTTTCGATATCGGCAACACGATCGCACAGGCAGCGGCGGACGCAACAGGGACCACGGTAGAGCGCCGTACGTTGGGCTATGCCGCCCCGCAATGGGGCAACAGGCCGCTGGCTGAGGCGGCTTTTGCAAATATAGAACAAATCGGAATGCCATCCTGGTCATCTGCCGACCAGGCCTTCGCGCGGCTTGTGCAGGAAACCAATGACCGTGAGATAGAGCCGCTTGGCGCCGAGATCCTGCCCATGGAAGTGGATGAGGACTTCACTCCTACTGGTGGCGGTTCCGATGATATCGGAGACATCATGTGGGCGCTTCCCACGATCACTATCCGATTTCCATCGAACGTTCCCAATGTGATCGGCCACCATGTGACTGCGGCCATGCCAATGGCCACCCCAATTGCGCACAAGGGCGCTGTAGCCGGGGCAAAGGCCGTGGCACTGACCACGCTCGACATATTGATGGATCCAGAATTGCTGGCAGATGCGAACCGTTATCGCGAAGAAGTGCAATTCGCCGATGGTCGCGAATATGCCCCTGTGCTGACTGAAGCGGATATGCCTGCAATCGATCTAAACGGGGAAATCATGCAACGGATGCGTCCGCAAATGGAGCCATATTACTATGATCCATCACGCTATTCGAGCTATCTTGAACAGCTTGGTGTCGCCTATCCACCCACAAGCAACTAAGCTTGCACGCCTGTGCGGCCCGGCTTCTGAAACGGAGCCGGGCCCCTTCCACAAAACGAACGTGTGACGGAAGACAGAAGGAGAGTGAGGAGCAATGGAATTCGTGCTTGAGCGCGATGCCAGCTTCGACCCTTACTCCCAGCCACCCCCAAGGGCGAGAAAGATACGCACCCGGTCCGCTGCAAGCCTTGCGTTCGAGGATGCCAATTCAGCCTCGGCGTTCGCAAGTGAGCGTTCCACGTCGAGCACTTCCAGACTGGAAACTGCGCCGCCGCGCGCAAGTTTGGCCTGCATATCTGCGGCCTCTCGATTCCTGTCCCGGGCAGCCCGCCGCCGCCTGTTTTTAACGAGATCATTCGCATATTGCGTAAGCGCGCTCTCGGTCTCTCGAAGCGCCGCCAGTACCGTGCCGTCGAATTCGGCCAGCGCCGCCCTGGCCGACGCATCCGCTTGTTCTATCCTGGCCCGCGCGACGCTGCGGTTGGGGAGGCTCCAGGAAATTAGCGGACCAATGCTGAATTGCAGCGCTGAATTGCTTACCAGTCCTTCAACTGTGCGGGATGACACGCCCGCAGAAGCACCCAGACCGACTGTCGGATAAAGGGCAGCGGTTTCAACGCCGATCCGGGCGGTCGCGGCAGCAAGGCGGCGCTCCGCCTGCCGTATATCAGGCCTTCGCCTGATGAGGGCAGCACCGTCACCTGCGGGGATCGGCTGGACGAGTGATGGTATCGACGCGCAATCGACCAAGCTGGCCGGATAGTCCTGCGGAGTTCGGCCGAGTAACACGGCGAGCCGGTAGAGCGCGATGCGCTGGTCTGCGGCATAACCGGGTGTCACGGATTCTAGTTGCGCGAGCAGTGCGCTCGATCGGGTCGCATCGATGGGCGCAAACACCCCGCCTCTCACCCCTCTTTCAGTGAGGCTCAACGATTGTCGCTGCAGCGACACGGATTGCTCGGCAACCGCAAGTGAAGCACCGGCCGCACAAGCGTCGGTATAGGCGCCGACAACGGCTGCCGCGACAGTGGTGCGAACAAGATCGAGCGCGGCTGCCTGCGCCTGTTCGTCGGCCGTCGCAGCCTCGATAGAACGGCGTATACGGCCAACCACGTCCACCTCATAGGAAATGCTGCCGCCAAGGCTGAATAGGTCGTGGATGCCGGAAGGGTTCCCGATACCCAAATTGGACGTTTCCCCAACGCTCGCCGAGCCATCGAGTGTGGTCTGAATGCCAGAGGCAGCCTGCACTTCCCGCGTAAATGCCTCGGCACGTTCGAGATTGGCCGCAGCGGCACGCAGATCGGTGTTCGCGGCGAGCGCGTCCTCCATCAGCGCATCTAGCCGCGGATCATCATAGAGTTGCCACCATCTGGGAGGCAGCGGCGCGCGCGAGATGGCGGGCGATGCGCTGGCCTCAAAGGCACCCGCCGCGCCAGTCGCCGCCCCTGCAGGCAGGGTGGGTAGCACATAATCTGGGCCAACCGTGGTGCATGCCGACAGGACCGCCAGAATTGCCGGAACAGAGCCTCTCAACCATCGCGCCTTACTCATCCGGGTAAATCTCCTTGTCCGCCCCGTCCAGCGTGACCGTCACGGTGCGTCCCGCTACAAGCATCACGCCTTCGGGTACGCGGTCGATGGCGATCCTGACCGGCACACGCTGAGCCAGTCGCACCCAGCTGAAGGTCGGTTTAACGTCGGCAAGTAGGGTGCCAGCATCGGTAGACCGCTCGCTATCATTGATGGCCGAGGCCACGCCGACGACATGGCCTTCCAACAGTCGGTCATCACCCATCAAGCGTATCCTTGCGTGCAAGCCCTGATGGATCTGGGCCAGCTTGGTCTCCTCGAAATAACCCGACACATAATAACTATCCCGGTCGACAAGTGACATCACCGGCTGCCCTGCATTTGCATAGACCCCTGGCCGAAGCTGGAAATTGGTCACGATGCCATTGACGGGAGATCGCACTTCGGCGCGCTCCAGATTGATCCGCGCCAAATCGCGGTCCGCGATCGCTTGCGTAAATCGGGCCCGCGCTTCCTCTGCCTCTGCCTGCCGCGTATCCCGATCCTGAGCTGATACTACGCCGTCAAGCGCGGCATAGCGCCGTGCCTCTCGCTCGGCCGAACGCAGTGTGGCCCGCGCCGTTGCGATCGCGGCCTCCGCCTGCGCCAACGCGTTGCGTAAACGCACCTTGTCAATGGTGAAGAGCAATTGCCCTTTTTCCACCATCTCGCCATCCTCCACGACGACTGAATCCACACGTCCCGCCTCATCAGTAGCGATGGGAACGATATCCGCGCGCAGCTTGCCGTCTCGGGTTTGCGGGGCATAGGTGTAATAATTGTACAGATGCCACAGCAGCAGGGCGGCGAGCACAGCAAGCGTGAGCGTAAGCATCATCTTGAAGCTGCGAATGAGGGTTTCTCGGGTCAAGAACATGGATCAGGCCGTCATCATATATAGGCCCGCAAAGGCGAGCCAGAGGAGCAGGAAAAACAGGGCAAGGTCAAAAAGTGGGCGCTGCCAGATAAACCGGTAGACGCCGATCCGATCCAGCAGCCGCGTGGTCAGCAATCGCGCGAAAAAGGCCATGATGAGGCACAATAGCAATGGCGAGACGAATACGCCGGCAATGTCGATTTCGCCGATCATCCTACTGACTTCCAGGGCGGGCTTTTTTCGAACAGCGCAAGACGCAGACCAAGCAGACCACGCACGAGCGGGTTGTCTTCCCCGGTCGCACTGCCAAGAGCCACCGACAGTGCTTCATCTATGCTGTCGAGCAGGGAAGATGATGGCGAGTCCTGGTCAGTTTCCCGATGGATCGCTGTCAGGAGACGTTCAGCCGCTTGCCGCGTATCTCCGGATAAGCCGTTGGCAGTGTGGCGCAGGTCGGCGACATTGGCCCCTGCACGCAAGCGGCGAAGCAGACGCAAACTTTCATCCGATCCATGCGCGGCTGCCAGCCGCATCGTCAAGGCACCGATACGATCCAACGATTGCGCAATATAGCGGTCCCGATCGCCGGCCGTAGCACGCAGGGCAAGCCCGCGTATGTCGGCGCGCGCCGTCTTGGCATAGCGTTCCACGGCATGGGCAGCCCCCATCCTTCGGGCTATATGCAGCCAGAAAAACCCTACAAATATGCCGAGAAGGGAAGCGAAGCTTGCATCGAGGAACACGCCGAAATCCAGCGGCCGGTATTCGCCCTGAAGGTTGATCGTGCTGAGTGAGAAGGCCAGCAACAAAAGCGCCAAAGGATTGCTGATCGACCATGCAGCGATCGGCATCATGAATAATGCCATGACGACGAGAAAGGCCCCGTAATCCGTCGCCATCGGCAACAGTCCGTAGCACAAGACAGCAGCCGCAGCGGTGGCCAAAACTGCAAATTGCGCGAACTTCGCAATTGCGACGCCAGCCTCGTCTACTCCACCGAAGAAGGCTATCGCCACGGACCCGATCAGCAATGCCCCAGGTGCCTGTTGCCAGCCGGTGAGATACCAGAGCGCGGTCAGCGTAGCATAGGTAAGCAGGATCGCTACGGATACACGCCAGACGATGTGATAATCGGGAAACAGCGTGAATGCGCGCGCGCGTTTGGTGGCGGCTTCAAGCGCAGGGGGCAACGCAGCCCCGCTATCGAGAGCAGAATCAAGCACGCGGATCTCGGACCAAAGGCTGAGCGCATCGGCGATGAGAATAGCAAGATTGCGATGCAGCAGTCTGGACCAGCTCCCCGGTCTTTCTTCATCAAGTGCATTCATGCGTGCCGTGAAATCGGGAGGTGGGCCCTCACCGTCACTGACAAGCCGGGGCACATCGGCCAAAGCCAGCGACAAATCCTCCCCCGGGGAATCGCCGCCAGTCGAAATTCGGGATCCGATCGCGGAGATCAATGGCACCAGACGCAGCATCCTCTGCTGGATCGCAAAAGCAATCTTGCGGTCACGCCGCGGCACCGTTGGATCATATCGCAATTGTCCTGCCAGCACCGATAATGCGGTGACATCCCCGATCATGCGCAGCCGATCGGCCGTAGCCTCTGGATCGGTTTCCCTTCCTGCCAGCGCTTCCTGGAACCAGCGCTCAACATCTGGAATCCACGCATGCAAACGTTCGCGCATTTCCCGGCCGAGTGAGCGCGGCGCAATGATGCTGTCGACTGCCGAGCAGCAGATCAGCCCAAGACCGATTTCCGTAATGCGTGCGGCTGCTGTATCGAACATGTTGCCGGGCTGACCAATCTGGGGCACGGCGATCAGCATTATTGTTATTCCAAACAGAAGAAACCCATAGCTGCGTGGAGTTCGGTCAACCAAAGCTAGGGCAAAGGCGGCAGTTGCCACCAGACCCGTAACAGCGACCATGAGCAGCGGAGTATTCACAAAGATGCTTACAAGCGTGAGTGACACTACGCCGGCACCAAGGGTGCCCATCAAGCGATAGATTGCCTTCGATCGAATTGCCCCGGTAATCGGGTTCATCACCACGCAGCAGGTGACGAGCGCCCAGTAAGGCTGGGGCAGGCCAATGTGCACCGCACTGGTGAATGCGAGCATTCCCGCAATGAACAGCTTGACCGCGAACAGCCAGCGGAGGAATGAAAGATAGGGTGGTTTCACGCATCCCCTCGTTGCAGATGATTCTGCGCCCGCATCTCAAGCGTCCGCAAGACGCGCTGCGCAGTTTCGACGTCTTTCGCAGCAAGATCGTCCAGCAGCGCTCGCCTTAGTTCAACCAGACGTTGCTCAATCGCCTCGGCCAAGACCTTTCCCGGAGGAAGCAGGCTCACGGTGTTGCTGCGGCGATCTCCAGCTACTGCGTCGCGTTTGAGTAGCTCCGCCGATTCTCCCTGATCAAGGGTGCGGACCAGGGCAGCCGGATTGACGCCAACCTCCAGCGCGAGTTCCTTCTGAGGCACGGCCGGGCCAAGGCGCGAAATCAGGATGATCACGGTTCCGAGCGAGGTGGAAAGCTGCAAGTCGGCCATCACAGTGCTTGCCACCTTCATCCATGCGCGGCGCACCGGCTGCAGAGAATTGGTCAGGTCGAAAAGAAGAGCATCAGGGAGCATGAAAAATCCATTGCCAAAGCAATCATTGCCTTGTCAATGGATTTGGTGCGATTTTGCGGGAGAATTGGGCGTATCGGCGCCGCAACTGGTAATCCACCCGTCCGACCGGATGAAGTGATTGGCCATGGCTCCATAGCCGTCTCAGACGATGGAACGAGATCGGGGGTCTAGAAAGCCGTGTCTGTAATGCCAACGCTGGCCGATATTTCGCCGCCATGAGGACGCGGGATCATTGCTATCCAATCCCCATGGCCACTACCAGATACTGGCTCTAAATTACCTACTCGGCCTAGACCAATTGTGGCAGGAGTTGCGCGTATCGTTGCACGTCGGGCAGCTTGCCTGTGCTAACCCGGGACCATGTGGTCCATTCGCCATAGGCTCCACGGATCATCACGCCATTTTCGCGCATGCGTTGTTGCAAAGCGTCAGCATCAGGCACCTTCACGTAAACGAAATTTGTCTGGGATGGCAGCGCCTCCAGACCCGCCGCCTCCACTGCCGTCAGGATCATCTCACGCCCTTGCACAATCTGGTGCTTGGAATAGCGCGTGAAAGCCTCGTCCTCGTAAGAGGCGATCGCAGCAGCAAGACCCGCCGTATTCCCGCCAAAACTCATCAGATAGCCTCGCAGCTTCTCCACCGTCGCGGGTGCAGCGAGGGCATAGCCCACACGCATTCCCGCAAGACCGTAGATCTTGGAAAAGGTGCGGCATACGATCAGGTTGGGGTGGTCTTTAACGAGATTGGCAACCGAATAGTAATCGGGACGATCCGCTAGTTCATTATAGGCTTCGTCCACCAGGATGGTGACAGAAGGATCAATGTTCTCCACGAAGCTGCGCATGGCATCGCCGTCAATGATTATCCCGGTCGGATTGTTGGGATTGCAGATCTGGACCATGCCCACATCCGGTCCGATCGCGGCGGCCATACGTTCGAGGCTGACGCTCATATCCTCTTCCATCGGTACGCGGTTGACCGCGACACCCTTGCGCTGGCCATAGAGGACCGTGGTGTCCCAGAACAATTCGGGACACAGGATTGCCTTGCCATCTGGCAGGGCCAGAGCGGCAGCGCTGAGCGCTTCGGTCGAACCGGAACTGACGAGGACATTACCGGTGTCGAGCCCGAACCGAGCAGCTATCATTTCGGTCAGCTTGCGTACGCCGCCGTCGGCGTAATAACAGCCCTTACTGGCGCTGTCGTATATTGCGCCCAACGCGCTGGGCGAGGGACCGAAGGGATTTTCGTTGCGGGACAGCAGCGCCACCCCTTCTGGTGGGCCGAATACCGGCGGGCTGCCGGGATCGGGTTTCGCTTGGTCGAGCGGCGATTGAGCGAGTGCGCCACGAGCCATGAGTGTGGTGCCCCCAGCAGTGGCCCCCAGGATCATTGAACGGCGAGAAAAGTCGAGCATTGGTATCTCCCTTCTGAAAGTGCGATATCGGTCATGCGGCCAGTCCGTTGCGGATCATAAGCAGTCCCACGAACACCAGATAAAAGCCGAAGACGCGTTGCAGCCATTTGGGGCTGAGATGATGCGCCAAGGCGACGCCCCACGGCGCCGAGACGTAGGATGTGATCACGATGGCGCAGGCCCCCAGCAGGTTGACATAGCCGAGCGACAACGGCGGCAGCCCCGATGCTCCCCAACCGATGGCCATGAATCCCAACGTGCCGGGCAGAGCAATGATCACCCCGACCCCCGATGCTGTCCCGATGGCGCGGTGAATGTCGCGTCCGTATAGCGTCATGACGATGATCGCGATGGTCCCGCCACCGATGCCCAGCAGCGAGGAGAAGGCCCCCAGGCCTGTCGCCAGAGCCGATCGCCCCGCCCCGCCCGGCATTTCTGTACCCAGCTGAACCGACCTCAACACAGGGTAGAGGAAATGGACAGCCATCATCAGCACTCCGATGCCGAATATGATCGCCAGACCAGCACTGCTCACTCGTGATGCGAGCAGCACGCCGGCAAGCGAACCTACCACGATCCAGGGAGCCCATGATTTCAGGATCACGAAGTCCACTGCGCCGCGTCGGGCATGGCTCTGCATCGACCGGAGCGAGGTAACGATGATGGTCGCCAGCGAAGTGCCGACCGCGACGTGAGACAATTCCTCGGCCTGCGTCCCGATCAGCGGCAGAAGCACATATAACGCCGGAACCACCACGAAACCGCCGCCGATCCCGAACAGGCCAGCGGCAAATCCTGCCAGCAAACCTGCACCGAGCATGAGGGCGATGATCCACGCCCATTCGATAATCAGCTCCATCAGGCATGGTCCGAAGCTTGTGGTGAAAACGATATGGTTAGAGGCAAGTGAGATCCTTTCCCATGATCACAATCGGAAAGCCGCCATCGAGGCTGCGTGAGATTTCGTGGTATCCGCACGTCCGGTAGAGAGGCTCTCCACCCAGGGTCGCGTGCAATATTGCTGCGCCGAACCCCGCCCTCGCGGCTGCTTTTTCGGATTCTTCCAGTATCATTCGCCCGATTCCGCGGCGGGCAAAGCCGGGGCGGGTGTACATCGCCCTGATGCGCGCTGAATCACTCTGGGGATCGAGCCGTATGTCATCGCGTCCCGCGCTGCGATCGCCCCCGTAAAGCGTGGCGCGGAAGCTCCAGCCGCCACAGCCCAAGATCCGGCAAGACTGGTCAGTGACGAGGAAATAGGTCCGGTCCTCGATCAACTGCCTGTCGAGCGCCATAAAGGTGCGACTATGCGCAATCTGTGCAGGCGTCAGCAGATCGGCGAGTAGTGCGGTTAGCGAGGCATCGATCAATTCTGCAATCGCCGCGGCGTCCGCCATGGTGGCTAGGCGCAGAGTGAATGATCGGGACGCGCCGTCGCCCTCCGGATCGATCCCGGAAAGCGGGGACGGACCGCGAGGATCAGAAACTGGCGCGCAGACGAGCATAATAATAGCCACCCTGCCAGTCGACGATCGAGTCCGAACGATAGATCCGGCCGCAACAAACCTCGAACTCGCCCGGCTCCGGATAATTGTCGAAGACGTTGCGAGCGCCGATCGATAAGGTCAGCATGTCGCGCCAAGTGTAACTGGCCTCGACGTCGATCAACAATTCGGAGTCGAAATCCTGAGAGATCAGCGGGCCGCCCGCACCGTCGGAGTTGGAATAGGGCCCGTAATAATTGGCACGGGCGAGAAAATTGAACGGTCCGGTCTCGTGCGTGGCGGTGAAGACTGCGCGCCAGTTCGGTTCCGCATTGAGGAAATCATACTGGTCCTCAGCATTGAACTGGGCGGGTACATCGCCGTCGAACTCGGTCTCATTGTAATTGATCGCCGCTACGAGCCCGCTGGTGCCCCCGCTCCATGACTGGGAGTAAGACAGCACGATGTCGACGCCTTGGGTGACGGTGTCGAACAGGTTCTGAAAATAGAACACACCGCCTATGGATTGGGCCCCGGCGACCCCGGCATCGATCATCCTGCCGCGAAAGCCGATGCATTCGGAATCGATTTCCGGTGTCGAGGGAATGCAATCATCGACCACGGTGATGGTGGATCGAGCCTGCAACCGATCTTCCAGTTCGATGCGGTAATAGTCGATCGAATAAGTTAGACCGCCGAACGCGCCGCTGATGCCTGCCGTCCAATTGGTCGATGTTTCCGGTTCCAGGGGCACTGCGCCTAGCGCTGCGGCGATTGCGCTGCTGGCGGGAAAGAGGCCGGTGGCGACGGGGAACCCGTTGGGTATTCGGGTGGAAACATTGGTGGTGCCCTGTTGGCCAGGTGTAGGCGCGCGAAACCCCGTACCGTGCGAGGCACGGATACCCAGTCCGTCAAGTATCTCAAACCGACCTGCCACCTTGTAGATGAGCTGAGAATCAAAGTCCGAGTAATTCTCGAACCTCAGAGCACCTTCAAGAAATAGCCTATCGGTCACATCTGCACCGATGTTGCCGTAAAAGCTGTAGCTATCGCGATCATAGCTACCGGAAAATTCGGGAGAATATCCGGGAAAGCCGTTGGAGCCTACGCCAACTACCTGATAGACCGGATCGGCAGGATCGGCGCAATTAAGCCCGGCAGAGAACGATAAAGACGAGCCAGCAAGCGTTGGTGTTCCGTCAGTGTTGCAGAAATCAAACGGGTCAGGCGAACCAAACGGTCCTGCATGGTACGAGGCGAGTTCACCCTCGACTGTTTCATAACCTTCCTCGAAATACGTCCCGCCAAAGGCCAGGGCAATTTCACTGGCCAGCCCGACATCGTGGGTGAGCATGAAATCAGCCTGAAACTGTAGTTCATCATTGATGAGATCGCCTGGTTTAAAACTGGTTGGCGATTCCGGCCCGAGGGAGGGATTGATCGTATTCTCCAGGAGGTAGGAGATTTCGCTTCGGCCATATCGTAACGAGAAATCGTAAGAGAATGCGCTCGAAATATCGCCGCGGATGCCGCCCAGCGCAGAATAATCTTCGACATCTCCGCTGAACAGTGGTGTGAAGCCTCCGGGAAAACGTTCTGTAGGATTATAGATCGAACCGTCTTCCAGCCGCAGATCCTCGATCGTGCCATTGGCGGGATAGCGATAGAAGAAATTGGTTGTGGATGTGCTCCACGAATAATTGCCGAAGGCGTAGACTTCTGCAGCTGCGGAGAGCTCATAGCCTGCGTTGACAAAGGTGCGCACCGCCTCCCCGCTAGGCCGGCCCCAAGGCTGTATCGTGTCAATCCCCTCGACCGCGGCGGCGTAATCCTCATTGCCTGGCAACGCCGCATATTCGGTTACGCAAAAGAAGCTTTCGCAATATTGTTGGGCCCGGTTCGTCGAATCCGCGTTCGAATATTCAGCCGACAAATTGATGAAACCCATGTCTCCCAAGGGTAGGCCGATGTTGCCGGCAAATTTGTATTCGAAGCCGTCGCCCTCGTAGAATTCTCCGATTTCCGCTTCCAGATCGACGCCATGCGGATCGTCCTTGAGCAGGAAATTGATGACCCCCGCGATAGCGTCGGACCCGTATTGCGCGGCCGCGCCGTCACGCAGCACCTCGACCGAGGCGAGGCTGATTGTGGGAATCGTGGCGATATCGGGACCTTGCGTGCCCGATCCGCCAATCGTCACCAATGCGGCGCGATGGCGGCGTTTGGAATTGACCAACACCAGAGTCTTGTCGGTCGGCAGGCCACGCATCGAAGCGGGCCGGATAAAACTCGAGCCGTCGGAGATCGGCTGGCGCGATACTGTGTATGACGGGACGAGTGTCTTCAGGACATCGTTGGTATCGGTAAAGGACACCGAGTTGATCGCTTCTTCGGAAAAGACATCGACCGGCACAGGGGAATCAGCGACTGTGCGCTCCAACCCCCTGGACCCGGTAACTATGATCGCCTCAGCAGGCTGGATCGGATCGTCTATGTCTATCGCCTGAGCGAAGGCTGCGCTGGGCGCGAATATTCCGCAAGCCAAGGCGAGCATGGAATCGGTACGGTAATGATGCATGGAAGACCCCCTGACAGTGGTAAGTCTCCTCTCCTCTTGCCTCTCCCGACGGGCTGTATTCAGCCGTCGCCATGTTACCTATGATACCGCTTCGCAATGTGATTTCACGATTGCGGTATTCTATGCATTTTCCTTTCAAGAATTACTCTGTGTGCACAAGATGTGCCAAATGCCGGGCGACGTGGCAATAGTTTTTTGCATTGCAGCAAATTTCTCACTTGCGGTCGCATCCGGCTGGTAGGAGCGGACGGCTTAGGACGATCGAGATTTTCTCTTCAGACCAGTGATGGCAGCAAGCTGTACTGAGTATCCATCAAATTCACTCTGATAATGACGGGCTATTCCAATCATGCGACCGCGCCTGCTCTAGCATCGGTGCGCGGCTCCACGCAGGAGTTCCCGTAGAGCCCACCGTAAGCTAGTTAAGCGCATATCCTGCCGCGCCGAAGACTGGCTGAGAATCTCAAACCAGCTTCGATCGCAACATCAAGACGTCTGATGGCTACAAGTGCCAACGTCGCCGCCATCACCTAATGGAGATAGCGCGTCCCAGCACTAGAAGCGGGTCGTCAATTCTATCCCAAAGGTCCGCGGGGGAGACCATTCGCCTTTGCGATATCCGCCGATAGGCAATCCGCCGCCCTGGATCTGGCTATAATAGGCTTTATCGGTCAAATTGCGTCCGAAAATACGCAGCGAATAGGCATCATTCCTTCCCGACAGCACCATATACGCATTCAGCAAAGCATAGCCTTCCTGAATATCTTCCTCCCTGTTGAATGGACGGAAAGAGATATCATCCGTATAGCTGACTTCCCCCCGGAATCTGATGCTATCGAGAACCTCGGAGTTCAAAGGGATCTCGTGATCCACGCCGAGCATGAACGAGAAATCGGGCGCTCGGTTGAGTGGATTTCCAGACAAATCTTCAAGATCAATACCGGGAAAGATCACATCATCTTCCGAATAACTCACGAATTCCGCGTCGAGATACGTTCCGGCAAATTGAATTGTCGTATTGTCAGTCACATAGCCAACAAGCTCCAATTCAACGCCTTTTACCCGGCTTTTGGGAGCGTTTTCCACCAATGCCTGCACGGTCAAATTCTTGAAGACCTGCAGGTCCTCGTAATCATAGTAGAAACCAGTGAGATTGGCTGTGACACCGCCATCCAAAAGGGTGGATCTGAGACCCGCTTCATAGGATGTGATCTTTTCTGGAAGGAAGGGGTCTCCGCCTACCACTGCAAAATTGAAACCACCGCCTTTGTAGCCCTGCTGGAAGACGAAATAACCCATCACATCGTCGGTGAAGTCATACTGCATTTATCGGCATGTCGCAGCGCTTACCGATCGGGGCTTTTTGACTCGCCTTCGCCGGGGAAGCTACGTCCCAGGCCCAACATTACAGGCTATCTCCGGACACTGCTCGAAACGTGAAATGTTACGCAAGATTGCCCGGCCCATCTTGGCCAAACTCTCCAGCAAATTGAATGGCGTAAGCCATATGGGGACCTGGGACGATGACATGGTGACCTACATCATCAAGTCCGCACAAGAAGGGAAAATCCTCTTCACCCAGGAGACAATGCAGCTGGAAGGGTGTTGCAGCGGCCTGGCGAAGGTATTGCTGTCGAATTTGGATAGTAAATCGTTCGAAACGTATTTAAAGGCAGGGGAATTCCAGTCATTAACGAAGAATACTATTACAGATCCGGATAAACTCCGGGAAGAAATACAGAAGGTCAAGAAGAAGCAATACGCCATCGATAATCGAGAGATCCAGGAAGACCCTATCTGCATAGCCGCTCCGATAATTTCGGATGTACTGGACTTCCCGCTGGCAATATCGCTGTCACGCAAGGACCTTCCAGGTAATTACTTCCCTGACGTTCATCGCGATTTGCATGAACTCCGAAAGGCGGGAAATACCATAACAAGCATGGTGAGCTCTTTCGTTTTGCAATAGGCCAGATCCAGACGGGATTGCCGGACTAATACAGTTGGCCCTTCTGCAGAAGCATTCTGCTGTAAGAGAGGGCCCTCTTACACCGCTCGATTGTCACTCGTTGGCCTAGCAAGTGTGGGATAAAGCTTGCGTAGCGTGCGATCCTTCGACACCAAGCAGCTCACGGCCGAACCGAATGATATTCATGACATGTGAGAATTTTGTGCCAAGTCTGGGCCTGCCTACGATTGCGGTCATTACCACATTGGAGACTGATCCAGGGTTGAGCGCTGCATGGGAGGTGTGCCTATCGTCCATGCTCAAGGGCGACGAATCCTGATTTGCAGAGAGGAGATTGTGGTTTGCGTAAGACCTTGTTCGATCCAGATAACGGCCTGCTGACGCGCTTCAGTTTCTGGCAATCGCCTGCCCTCCTGCTTTGCTTGGCTTCCTTTTTTTGGGCGCTTAATCCGATTGTCGGTCGAGCAGCCCGCGACCTTCTTTCACCAGTCTCGATCGCATTCTGGCGGTGGATAATTGCTTTGGTCATTGTCGCCCCCTTCGCATGGCGTCATGTCCGGAAAGATTTGCCTTCCATTAAGCAATCCTTGCCTTTTCTCACAGTTCTCGGGGCCGGCGGACTCGGCCTGTTTGCCTATCTCGTTTATGCAAGCCTGCAATGGACGACAGCGACGAACAATCTGTTGTTGCAGGCAACAATGCCGATCATGACGTTGGTAATGCCGGCCCTGATCTTCCGCGATCGCATTCCGCCATTACACTATGTCTGCGCCCTAATTTCCATCGGCGGCATCATATGGATCATGACACGCGGCGACCCCACTAATCTGGAAATCGGCGCGCTCAATCGCGGTGACTTGCTCGCGTTGGCGGCAGTCTTTCTCTACGCAGCTTACGCGACGTTCCTGCGAAAGGCACCGACCATCCATCACCTTTCCTTACTGAGCGTATTATTCGCGGTCGGGGCTTCCTCTCTTGCCATACCTTACGTCGGACATCTGCTTGTCAACGGTGTCAGCATGCCATCCCCAGAGGCGATCGGCGCGTTATTATATGTCGGCATTTTCCCATCTTTGGCGTCCTACGCTCTGTTCAACCGAGCAGTGTCACTGATCGGATCCGCTCGGGTTGGAATATATATGAACCTGCCCGCGGTTTTCGGTGTCACCATGGCAGTACCCCTGCTGGGCGAACGATTCGAAGACTACCATTTCGTAGGAGCGCTGATGGTTGTCGTGTCAATTCTCATTTCAAGACGAACCAGGGTCAAGGTTCACTAAAAGGTTCGCAAGCGAATGATCGACAGCACGATTCGCGGTCAGGATCGGCGCCAGGATTATGGTCGATCTGTTCGCTGGACATTCAACCCCGCCTTCCGTGAACGTGACATATCGAAAGAAGCTCAGGCCATTGTCGTGATCGTCTGTCCGAACCGCCTGAGGGCGACAATAAAGAACGCAGCGCCTATCGCGGCGATGGCCAGGAACTGGGGCCATACGACGTCGAACCCGGCACCGCGGTAGAGAATCGCCTGGGCCATCTTCACAAAATGCGTGGTAGGCGCTGCAAGCATTACGGTCTGGACGAATTCGGGCATGCTCTCGCGCGGGGTCGCCCCGCCTGACAGCATTTGCAGCGGCAGAAGGACCAGCATCAGGAGCAGGCCAAACTGGGGCATAGAACGCGCGATCGTACCCATGAATATGCCCATGGAGGTGGTGGCGAACAGATGCAGCCCGGCCCCCGCCAGAAAAAGCAGGGCAGAGCCTTCGACAGGAACCGCAAGAACGCCTTCGACCACTATTTTCAGGGCGAAGGCACAGGCCATCAGCACCACAAGGCTCATCGCCCACACCTTACCCGCCATGATTTCAAACGGTGTGATCGGCATTACAAGCAGGTGCTCGATAGTGCCATGTTCGCGCTCGCGGATCAGGGCCGCGCCGGTCAGGATGATGGAAAGCATGGTAACATTGTTGATGATTGCCATCAGCGAGCCGAACCAACTCTGGGCCAGGGTGGGATTGAACCGCTGGCGCACGGCGAGCTCGATCGGCGGCGGCGGCCCGGCGCGCGTACCGCGGGTGAATTCAGCCACCTCGGCCTGAACGATCTGCTGGATATAGCCGCCTCCACTAAATGCCTGACTCATGCGCGTTGCATCAACGTTGAGCTGTATCGTCGGGCGGTGCCCGGCCAGCACGTCGCGCTGGAAACCGGGCGGGATATCAAGCGCGAACGTAAAGTGGCCTGCATCCATGCCCCGGTCCACCTCGTCCAGACCGACCATTGCCGGACTGACGAAATGCGGCGGGTAGAAGGCGCTTACGATGCGGCGGGAAAGCTGTGACTGATCTTCATCGGTGATGGCGATGGGGGCTTTATGCAGCGTTTCAGGCATGGCCGTGCCCGAAACATAGATGCTGAACGAGAAGGCGTAGATGATCAGGATCATCATCATCGGGTCGCGCCACAGGCTGCGCAATTCCTTGATTCCAAGGCGATAGATATTGGCAGTTTTCGCGGCTCGGTCCATGGTTCACCGCTCCTGCTTGCGTAGAAATACCACGGATATGCCGAGAATGACAGGATAGGTAACCAACAGGATCAGCAAGGGGCCCCATAGGTCAAACAGACCCAGCCCCTTGGAGAAAACGCCCCGGCAGATGGTGACAAACCATGTTGCCGGAAACACGGTGCCAATCACCGCCCCTGCCCCTTCCAGCGAGGAAATCGGATCAATCAGTCCGGAAAATTCTACCGTGGGAAGGATGGTGCCGATGGCGGTTGCGAACATCGCCGCAATCTGACTGCGCAGGAATACCGAGAATAGCAGACCCAGCGCGGTCGACGACAAGACATATAACAGCGCGCCAAGTGTCATGACCGCGAAACTGCCGGTAATCGGTACGCCGAAGGCGGCCACGGCCAGAAAGACCAGCAGCAAATAATTGATCATGGCCAGCGCCACATAGGGCAGCTGCTTGCCTAGCAGAAATTCTACGCGGCTGATCGGAGTGACGTAGAAATTGACGATCGAGCCCAGCTCTTTTTCCCGCACCACGCTGAGCGCTGTCAGCATGGCCGGAAACAGCATGAGAAGGATGGGAATCACCGCCGGTGCGATGGCCACCAGGCTTTCGACATCGGGATTATAGCGATAGCGAAGAGCAATATCGACCGGGCCGGCCTGAGGTCTTACACCCAGTTCGCGCACCGCCATATCGCCCAGCCATTGGGCGTGCAGAGCCTGAACATAGCCTTGGGTCGTTTCCGCCCGCATCGGCATTGCACCATCTACCCACACGCCGATCTCGGTTGGACTGCCACGCCGCAGGTTACGCGCGAAATTCGGTGGTATTTCAATCGCCACACTCAGTTCGCCAGAACGCATCCTGCGGTCTAGCTGGCCATAATCGGTGATCGGCGGGCGTTCGATGAAATAGCGAGAACCGGTCAGATTCAACACATAATTCTGGCTGGTTGTCGTTCCATCCCGGTCAAGCACTGCAAAGGTCAGATCCTCCACATCCATGCTGATGCCATAACCCATAATAAACAGGAGTATGACGCTGCCGACCATTGCCAGCGTGGCGCGGATCGGGTCTCGCCGCAATTCCAGCCCCTCGCGCCAGGCATAGCTCATCATTCGCCGGTAGGTCAGCCAGCCGCCTGCCGGTCCTGCGCGATTCGCACCGGCGGTTAGCGATTCAGGCACCGCCTGCGAAGGGTCAGAATCAAGCTGAGCCGCATCGTCCTCGCTGGCCTCTTTCAGGTAAGCAATAAAGGCTTCTTCCAGATTATCGCCATTGCCGCGGCTTGCGGCGATGGCCTGCGGCGTGTCGCTGACCAGCACTTGACCCGCATGCATCAGCGAAATGCGATCGCAGCGTTCCGCCTCGTTCATGAAGTGGGTAGATATAAAGATAGTCACCTTGTCGCGCCGCGACAGGTCGATCATCATCCGCCAGAACTGGTCCCGCGCGATCGGGTCCACGCCGGAGGTCGGTTCATCAAGGATCAGGATTTCCGGTTTGTGAATCATGGCCACCGCCAGACTGAGCCGCTGGCGCTGCCCCAGAGGCAGCGCGGCGGGCAGCTTTTCCATGATATCGGTGAGATCGAAACGCTGCGCCATCTCCTTCACCCGATCAGGGATGTCGTCGGGGGGAAGGTGGAATAACCGGGCGTGCAACTCCAGATTCTGGCGCACGGTAAGCTCGGAATAGAGCGAGAAGGCCTGGCTCATATAGCCGACCCGGCGACGGATCTCCATGTCGTTATGACCGATTGATTTTCCGAACAGCCAAGCCTGTCCCTCGCTGGCCTGCAGAAGGCCAGTCAGCATCTTCATGGTCGTCGATTTTCCGCACCCGTTGGAGCCAAGAAATCCGAAAATCTCCCCCCGTTCGATCTCGAAATCGACGTGATCGACTGCAGTGAAATCGCCAAACCGCATGGTAAGGCCTTTCGCCTCGATCGCGATCTGCGCGTCGCTGCCATCACTGCGCGGGGGAATCGTAACGGGCCTGTGACCTTCGCGGCGATCTTGCGGCAACAGAGCAATAAAGGCTTTCTCCAGCGCAGTCTCGCCGGTCCGCTCATAGAAATCCTGTGGTGTCCCATCGGCCAGAATCCGGCCCGCATCCATCGCGATCAGCCAGTCGAAGCGCGCAGCCTCTTCCATATACGCCGTGGCGACGAGCACGCTCATATCAGGGCGCCGCGTTCGGATACGTTCGATCAGTTCCCAGAACTGCGCCCTTGAAAGCGGGTCCAGGCCGGTGGTGGGTTCGTCGAGCAGAAGAAAGTCGGGGTCATGGATGAGCGCGCAGCATAGCCCGAGCTTCTGCTTCATCCCGCCTGAAAGCTTGCCCGCGGGACGGTTGCGGAACGGGTCCAGTCCTGTACTTTCGGTTAGGTCGGCAATGCGGCGTTCGCGCTCCGCCGACGGCTGACCGAACAACCGTCCGAAAAAGTCCAGATTTTCCTCTACCGACAGCGTGGGATAAAGGTTTTTGCCAAGACCCTGCGGCATATAGGCAATGCGGGGGCAGGCCGCCGCGCGGTGCTGGCGGTCCGCCATATCGCCGCCCAGCACCTCGACCTCTCCCTGCTGAATGGCGCGGGCCCCTGCAAGGAGGGAAAATAGGCTGGATTTGCCTACCCCGTCCGGGCCGATCATCGCCACCATCCGCCTGGCGGGTATGGTCAGATCCACCTCCTCTAGCGCTGCGACTTCGCCATAATGCAGGCTTACCCCTGCAAGACGGGCAAGCGGTTCAGTGTCAGGACTTGTCATTGCGGGACATTGACCGCCAGCTCGTCAGGCCATGGGGTAGCCTTGTCCACGCGCACATAGGCGACCCCCGGAAGACCGGTCTTGACCTGGGCCAGATTGCGCTGGAGCAGTTCAGGATCGATCTGCGCCCGCACCCTGAACATCAGCTTCTGCCTTTCATCCGCGGTTTCCACTGTCTTTGGCGTGAACTGGGCGACATCGGCGACGAAGCTGACCCTGGCGGGCACAACCATTTCGGGCGCGGCATCCAGCACGATGCGGACCTCCGTGCCTAGAGCGACACGGCCAGCGACCGCTTCGGGCAGGAACAGAGTCATGTAGACATCACCCAGATTGACGAGATTGAGTACCCGCCCGCCGCCGCCAATCACCTCGCCGGGCTGCGCAACGAGGTATTGCACCCGCCCATCAGTGGGAGTGCGTAGGGCGCTGTCCCCGATTTCAGCATCGATTCGCGCCACCGTTGCACGTGCGGCATCGACTTGCGCACGGGCTGCGCCGATCTGGCTTCGGGCTGTTTGAATGGCGGCGTCTACCGCGGAAACCTGCGCCTGTGCAGCTTCGACCGCCGCTGCCGCGCTTTCGGCTTGCGCGGCATTGTCGTCGCGTTCCTGCATTGAGGTAGCGCCCTCTTCAGCGAGTGTCGTCGATCGGGCCAGCCGCCCTCGTGCGGCAACCAGCTCTGCCTCGCGCTGGCGAACCATGGCTGTGACTGCAGCGCGATTGCTCAACTGCTGAGCGACCTGGCTTTGGGCAATCTGGATACCATTGACGGCCTGCGCAAGTCGGGCTTCGGCCTCGGCCTTTTGCGCAAGCAGGGTTTCGGTATCCATGCGGGCAACGATCTGATCTGCTTCGACAAATTCGCCCTCATCCACTAGGATCGCGTCGACCCGGCCAGGTATCTTGGCCGATACGTCTATTTCGACCGCTTCGATGCGGCCGTTGCCACTGATGATTCCGTCGGGCAATTCGTCTCCATCAAGCATCTGCCAGCCGAGGTAGAGAGCAAACAGCACGGCAGCCGCAATCGCGCCCCTGATCAGCCAGGTCTTGCGGGATGATGTCATTGCGATTGCTCTCCAGTCTGTTGCGAAGGTGCGCGCTTATCCGGGTTGTCTGCCGGAAAGCCGCCACCAAGCGCGGTGTAAAGCCCGACCCCTGCCGCCTGATAGGCACGCTGCAATCGCACCAGCACCTGCTCGGTTTCAAAAAGATCGCGCTGGGCATCGAGCACTTCGAGATAGGCCGAACGGCCATTGTCGAAGCGCAGTTGCGCCAGTCGCGCGCGTTCGCGCAGAGCACTGAGCGCACCGCTTGTCGTCGCGATCTGTCTTGCCAATTGCTCACGCTGGACCAGCGCGTTGGACACATCGCGGAAGGCAAGCTGAACCGTCTGCTCGTAATTTGCCACGGCCTCCACTTGCCGGGCACTCGCAAGATCGAGATTAGCTGCCAGCTGCCCGCCATGGAACAGGGGCAGCGTAAGGCTGGGGGTAAAGCTCCATGTCTCACTGCCTGAACCGAACAGGCCGTCCAGTTCGGTACTGGTGGTGCCAAATGCCCCTGTCAGGCGGATATTGGGGAAGAATGCAGCGCGGGCCGCACCAATATCAGCGTTTGCGGCGCGTAATTGGTATTCCGCCGCCATGATGTCCGGCCTTTGCACGAGCAGATCGGATGGCAGGCCCGCAGGTAGCGTGATGGCAGGCTGTGCCTCTACCAGATCCAGAGGGGGCAGTGCTGCCTCCACTGGTTGTCCGACAAGCACGGTGAGTGCGTTGTGATTGATGTGCCGCTCTTGCTCCAGCGCTTCATAGGTACCCTGCGCTTGCGCCAACAGGGTCTGTGCCTGGGTTACTTCCAACTTCGAACCGGCCCCCACTTTATAGCGACGGCGCATTATTCGCAGCGCCTCTTCACGCGTCGCAATGGTGCGCGATGCCAGCGCCAGCCGGCCGGTGTATTCGCGTTCCTGCAGATAGAGACTGGCGACCTGCGCGATCAGGCCAGTGGCCACGGCGCGCTTTCCTTCCTCACTTGCCAAATATCGGTTGCGGGCGGCTTCGTTGAGGTTTTGCAGGCGGCCCCAAAAGTCGATTTCCCAACCCCCACTCACCTGAGCGGTAACCTGCTCCACATCGTAGCGCAGCGGCCCTGTTCCAGGCAACTCGATCAGCGACCTTCCCCTCGTCCCGGTGCCGATCGCATCCAGGCGGGGATAAAGACCTGCCCCCTGAATGCGCCAAGCCGCCCGCGCCTGTGCCACGCGAGCTGCGGCAATGTGGATGTCGCGATTTTCTTCCAGCGCGACCGAAATGAGCGCGCGCAAATACTCATCCTGTATGAAATCCTGCCAACCGGTCTGCGCAATTGATTGCCCTGCCGGGGTCGAATGAAAGTAGCGTTCTGGAACAGGAGCAACCGATCGGGTGGATGGCGGAGCAAACGAGCAGCTCGACAACAGAAGCGATGGAGCTGCAACAGCAATTGCGACGAACGACCGACTCCACTTCGGCGGAGGTGGGGCCAGCCGTTCCGAGCAATAGCTCTCCGGGCTGCCACCCTTATTGGCTCGGAAACTCGCCATCCGTATATCGCAAATCCTTTGCTAAGAAGGTCCTTCGATTTGAGGTATCGCTCCCATCATTCGGCAGTGATATCCGTAGACTTCCTGATTGCTGTCAGAACGCGCAGATATTTCTAGGCCGATCGAACCAAGGTCCTGTCTTCATCCATCCTGCTCCGCAGAATCTCCAACAAACTCTGCGTTCCCGCAACGATCAGTGGACCGAGCACGAAGCCATGCGCTCCGAAAACGACAATTCCACCGACGATCGCTATGAAGGACAGCATGGAATGAAGCGCCAGCCTACGACCCACGAGAATTGGATAGACGATGTTATCGATCAGCCCGACGATGAAGGTTCCCCAGACTGCCAGGATTATCGCCGAGCCCCACTGTCCGTTAAGCGCCAGAGCAATCGATGCTGGCACCCAGACGATGAACGCACCTAGAAACGGAACAATACCAAGCAAGCCCATGATAACGCCCCAAAAGACCGGGGACGGAAGGCCGAGCCACCAGAAAACCAGCCCGCCCAGAAGCCCCTGCAGGGCAGAAACAGCGGCAGTCCCGTATACCGAAGCGAAGATGGTTTTCTCCATCCGATCGGTCAGCGCCCGGCACTCCGGCTTTGAAAGTGGTGATATTCGCCCGCTGACTTCAATTATCCATTTTCGGTCGCGGAGAAGATAGAAGAGGAAATAGAAAGTCATCAGCAGGGTGATGATGCTGGCGATTGAACCCATGACAAGATTGGCAGCCCAGTTTTCCAGGCGGGCAATGACAGTCTGCAGGAATTGCGGTGCGTTCACATGATCGATCAGCCAGAACAGAGCCGACGAGAGGTTTGGATAATCCCGTGCCAGACCACGCCAATCTTCGTCGGATACGAATTCATTCATTGCATTGGCGCCTTCAACGATACTTTCGATCAGCGCTGCCGAGACGAAGATAACCGGTGCGACTACCAAAATGGCAGCAATCGACATGGTCAAGGTCACGGACACTCCCGGATGGCACAGGTGCGCCCGAAGCGCGCTCTCAAGGGGAGCGAACAAGACAGCCAGCGTGAATGACCAGATCAGAGCCGGGATGAAGGGAGCGGTAATCAGGTAGCAAAAGACAATACCAAGCAGGACCAGAAGGCCCACCGCTATGCGCGAATAGAGCGGCGGCAGTGGATCATGTTCCATCTGAATCCCTTCCCGCATCAACTTTGCTTTCGCATGGCTGGCGATCCAGTGCGCGGTCAGGGCGTTATGGCGACTTTGAGCACGCCATCGCGTTGATTGGAAAACAGCTCATAGGCGTCTTCGATTGCATCGAGTGGATAGTGATGCGTAACCAACTGGGCAGTGTCCACACGGCCCGCTTCCACGGTTTCCAAGAGCCGCCGCATGCGTTCCTTGCCTCCGGGGCACAGGCTAGTGCGGATGGTATTATCGCCCAACCCTGCCGAGAAAGTATCGAGCGGGATGGTGAGGTCAGCAGAATAGACCCCGAGCGAAGATAGCGTACCCCCCGGCCGAAGCACACGCAGGGCCCCTTCAAAGGTCTGTTGCGTCCCCAGGGCTTCTATTGCGACATCGACCCCGCGCCCACCGGTAATTTTCAATATCTCGTCGACCGGGTCGACTTTGGAAAAATCAACCACATGGGTCGCGCCCATCTTCCGGGCCATGTCCATGCGCGCGGGCACAGCCTCGACCCCGATAATAGTGGTAGCCCCCATCATATGTGCGCCCGCCGTCGCACACAGACCGATGGGACCCTGCGCGAAAACTGCTACTGTATCACCAATGCTGATCCCACCGGATTCGGCCCCGCTAAAGCCGGTCGACATGATGTCGGGACACATCAGCACCTGCTCGTCACTCAGCCCATCAGGAATGGGCGCAAGATTGGCCATCGCATCAGGGACAAGGAGGAATTCGGCCTGTGCGCCGTCGATTGTATTGCCGAATCGCCAGCCACCTGCGGCTTTCCAGCCGTGCCCGTGCTGCCCGCCGCATTGGGCGTGAAATCCGCATAGCGAAGCATAGGAGGTTCCAGACGGGGTTATCGCCCCCGCAATTACCCGCTGCCCCTCTTCATAGCCGGTCACCGCCGAGCCCAGCTTCTCGATAACTCCAACCGGTTCGTGACCAACAATCAGACCCTTCTCAACCGGATATTCGCCCTTGAGGATATGTACGTCAGTGCCGCAGATGGTGGTCGTGGTAATGCGGATCAAAGCATCCAGCGGTCCGACGTCGGGAACCGGTTTTTCACCGAGAATGATCCGCCCCGGCTCAATAAATATTGCCGCTTTCATAAGCCTGTCCATCTCTTCGACTCCTTCCATTGCCTTGGCGGGCGACAATGGCTGGCGGGATGGACACGGTAACTACGCAAACCCTCTTAACCGAATGGGCCTGGAATTGACCTTGGATCACACCGTCAAAGCGGAATACAAACGCCGGACATCTTCGGGATGACACAAATCGGTGCCCGGGGTGAGGACCGCGGCGGCGCCTGCGGCCAACCCGAACCGGAAAGCGTCCTCAGGCTTCTTGCCTAGGCCAAGCGCGTGAACCATTGCGGCCAGAAAGCTGTCGCCCGAGCCGACCGCGCTGCGAGTTTCCACTTTGATTGATGGCAGGCGCAAACACCCCGATCTGGTGGCGAGCAATGCGCCATCCCGCCCCATCGTTACCGCGAGATGCTGCACTCTGCCCTGCTCCACGATATTCATCGCTGCATCGGCTATCTCACTTTCTTCGGTCAGTTCCCGGCCAACCAATGCGCGAAATTCTCCAAGGCTCGGCTTCGCCAGAAAGACGCCCCCGCCCGCTATTCCCGCGGCGAGTGCCGGCCCCGATGTGTCGAGCACGAAGCGATACCCACCGACTGCCGCGATTGCGGCGACCCGGGCGTAAAAATCATTCGGTACGTTTCCTGGCAAGGACCCGCTGGCGACCAGATAATCGCATCTCAAGCTGCCTAACTGGTCAAGGCAGGACTGCCATTCGCTCTTGGCGATTTCGGGTCCGCGCGCCGAAATGCGATATTCTTTCCCGCTTGCCTGTTCGAGTATCGCTGTACTGATGCGCGTATCGCTCGTGATCGCAATGCGCGTCCGAACCAGCTGATGTAGATCGAGCAGGCCATCCAGAGCAGCCCCTGTCGCCCCGCCCGAAAGGTAAATGCAGCGCGCATTTCCGCCAAGCCGGACGAATACCCTTGCGACATTGATACCGCCGCCCCCGGGATCATTGCGTGTGCTCTCGGCCCGGATTTTGTGAATTTGGTCCAAATGGTCGATCTCATAAGCGACATCGATTGTAGGGTTCATGGTGAGCGTAGCCAGATTCAGCATCTGCATGCGCTCCCATTCATACCTTCTTCCATTAATTCACCTTCCGCTTCGGCAATATGCCGTTTCACCGCCACGAAGCTGTCCGGGGTGACCGAAATGGAATCAATCCCGCATTCAACCAGGAAACGTGCAAACTCAGGGTGGTCGCTCGGCGCCTGACCGCATAGCCCGACCTTGGTATCATGCATGTGCGCTTCGTCGATCACATGGCGAATCATCCATTCGACTGCCGGATCCCGCTCGTCGAACTGGCTGCTGAGCAATTCGGAATCGCGGTCGATTCCCAAAGTAAGCTGAGTCAGATCATTACTGCCGATCGAAAAGCCATCGAAGCGCTTGGCAAATTCGTCCGCCAGCACAACATTGGCCGGAATTTCACACATGACATAGAATTCCAGATCCTTTTCGCCACGCCTGAGCCCCTCCTGCTCCATCACCTGGAGTACACTGTCGGCTTCTTCCAGCGTGCGGCAAAACGGGATCATCACGGCCACATTGGTGAAGCCCATGTCCTCTCGCAGCCGTTTTATGGCACTGCACTCAAGCGCAAAGCCGGCACGATAGAGCGGCGAGTAATAACGCGCTGCCCCACGAAAGCCGAGCATGGGATTTTCTTCCTCAGGCTCAAATGCGGCCCCGCCGACCAAATCAGCATATTCGTTTGATTTGAAATCGCTCATCCGCACGATAACCGGCGCAGGATATTGGGCTGCAGCAATCCGCGCGAGGCCGCAGGCCAATTGATCGATAAAATACTCGCGCTTATCCTCATAGCCTGCGGTCAGCCGTTCGATCTCTGCTTTTGCAGTTGCGTCTTCCAGCTCGTCATAATGCATCAGCGCCATCGGATGCGCCTTGATCGTGTTGGCGATCACAAATTCCATCCGCGTGAGACCCACCCCGTCGCTGGGAATTTGCCACCAGCGGCTTGCCGCGCCGGGATCGGCGAGATTGAGCATAAGCTTAGTGCGTGTTTCGGGAACACTGGTCAGATCAATCGTCTCGGTCGCAATCGTCGCTGCGCCTGCATAAACGACACCCTCGTCACCTGCGATGCAGCTCACGGTGACCTCCTGGTCCGATTGCAACGTCGCCATCGCATTACCCGTGCCGACAATTGCCGGCAGGCCAAATTCGCGGCTGACAATGGCGGCGTGCGAAGTCCGCCCTCCGTGATCGGTGACGATGGCTGCAGCACGCTGCATGATCGGCACCCAGTCGGGATCGGTAGTGGAGGTGACGAGAACAGAACCATCGACGAATTCAGCAATATCGGCGGCGCTCTCAATTCTGCACACTTTGCCTGTCGCCGCCGCCTCACCGATGGCCAGGCCTGTGACAAGCGCTTCACCTGTTTCGCTCAGCGAGTAGGACGCAAGCGTTCCGCGTTGCGCGCGTGACTGGACAGTTTCCGGGCGGGCCTGCACGATGAACAGGCCGCCATCTGGCCCGTCTTTTGCCCATTCCATGTCCATAGGACAGCCATAATGCGTCTCGATCAGCACCGCCCAGCGGGCGAGTTGCAAAACTTCGGCATCGGACAAGACAAGCGCAGCGCGCTCTTGCGCACTGGTTTCGACATTGACCGTGCTTGCTTCTGCGCTGTCAGCATAGACCATCTTTACAGCCTTGGCCCCGCGTTGGCGGGCGATGATCGGGCAAAGATCTGCTTCACTCAGCAGAGGCTTGAAGACTTGCCATGCATCAGGATCGACAGCCCCCTGCACGACGTTTTCACCGAGCCCCCATGCTCCATCGATCAGCACAACATCGGGAAAGCCGCTTTCAGTATCGATAGAGAACATCACGCCAGAGCCTGCCAGGTCGGCACGCACCATCCGCTGAACCCCTATCGACAGAGCTACCGCATCTTCGCCAAAGCCATGTGCGGTTCGGTAGGCAATCGCCCGATCGGTGTAGAGTGAGGCGTAGCAGCGTTTGCACGCATCCAGCAGCGCGGCCTCGCCACTGACATTGAGAAAAGTTTCCTGCTGTCCGGCAAAGCTGGCCTCCGGCAAATCTTCGGCCGTTGCGCTGGACCGGACGGCGACGGCAGGCTGGTTGCTACCTGTATCTAAAGCGAGATCACGATAAGCCTCAATGATGGCCTGTTGCAAAGCTTCAGGCCATTCCCCGGCAAGGATCGCGGTGCGAATGGTTGCGCCTGTTTCCGCAAGAGAAACCTCTTTTGCCAGATAAGCCGCCAGATGATCCGCAATAGCTTGCCCAAGATTATTATGTACCAGATACATGCGGAAGGCGTCGGCCGTGGTCGCGAAACCAGGCGGGACGGCAATCCCTTGCGGCACCAGCGCGCCGATCAATTCTCCCAATGAAGCGTTCTTGCCGCCAACCCGGGCAACATCGCCACGCGAGACCTGGGCAAAATCGAGGATCATGGACGTGGTCATGCGGGTGCTCCTGCTCGTGTGAGGGTTTTTTGTCCGATGCGGACCAGCACGTTGCGCGTTTCGCCTTCGGCAGGGAAGGCTATCGCTTCTCTAGCAAAGGGCACGCCATCGACTTCCACTTGCGTATCGAGAGAATCTTGCGAACGTTCGACCTGCACCGCAATGCTTGCATTGCCGCGTCGCAACGTAGCGTTGTAGCCCGGCCAGTCAGTGGGAAGGGAGGGAGCAATGCACACGTTGCCATCATGCATTGTCAGGCCGAGCAAGCCTTCCACTCCAAGCCGCCACGCCCATGATGCAGCGCCGGTATACCAGCTCCACCCGCCTTTGCCGCGATGTGGTTCAGCCGCAGCAATATCGCCTGGCACAACATAGGGTTCGATCCGGTATAACTCTGCGCCTTCCTGTGTCGCAGCACGATGGACAGGGCAGATCATATGGAAAACGTCGAGAGCGCCATCAGCGTCGCCAGTCTGCGCAAGCGCCAGACCGAGCCATGCGGCCGCATGAGAATATTGCCCCCCGTTTTCGCGCAGGCCCGGCGGGTACGCTTTGATATAACCCGGATCGCGCGGCCCTGTGTTGAATGGGGGCCACAAAAGACGGGCCAATGCCGCATCCGGATCGATCAACTCGCGCTTTGCCGCTTCCACCGCCTCTTGGACCCGCGCGGGATCGGCACCAGCAAAAACGGACCAGCTTTGCGAGATTGAATCGATCCGGCACTCTGCTTCTTTGGCGGAACCGAGCGGGTGTCCTGCATCATCATAAGCGCGCCTGTACCATGCGCCGTCCCAGCCGGATTCCTCTACATTGCGGCGCAGCATGCCGGCCTGCTGCGTCCAATGATCAGCTTCGCGATCTCGTCCCATCCGGTGCTCAAGATCGGCAAGCAACTCGGCAGTGACACAGGCGAACCATGCCAACCACAAGCTTTCGCCTCGGCCTTCTGCGCCAACCCTGTCCATCCCGTCATTCCAGTCGCCCGTGCCCATCAATGGCAGGCCATGCGCACCCAATTGAATTCTCTCCAGCGCGCGTTCGCAATGCTCGATCAGCGGTTCCCTGGCTTCGCACTGCTCGAACTGTCCATAGCGATCATCTTCTTCCTCTTTCAGCAGCGGGGCGGAAAGGAATGGCACCACTTCCTCAAGGATCGTCAGATCTCCTGTCGCGCGGACATATGTCGCCGCCGCATAAGGCAGCCATAGGAGGTCGTCCGAAAAACGCGTCCTCACTCCGCGATCAGAGGGTGGGTGCCACCAGTGCAGCACGTCCCCTTCCTCAAACTGATGTGCGGCGCAGATTAAAATATGCCTCCGCGCTCGCGCTGGATCAAACGGCAGCAGGGCCAGCACATCCTGCAATTGGTCACGAAAGCCGATCGCCCCGCTAGCCTGGTAAAAACCGGTCCGGGCCATCACGCGCGACGACAGGCTTTGGTAGATCAGCCACCGATTGATCATCATATCAAAAGCCGGGTCGGGCGTATCTACCGTGATACAGCCGAGCAGATCATCCCATTTTTGGGTCAGCGCAGTTTCAGCATTGGATATGGCCGCGTCATCCCGCCACTGCGCGGCGAGCGCTATCGCCTCTGCCTCATTCGCCGCGTCGCCCAATATGAAGGTCACTTCAATGCTCTCTTCAGGCGCAAGATCGAGATGCACCTGATAGGCCGCGCAAGCATCGGCTCCGGCCACTTCGGCGCTGCCCAAGCCCCAACGGCCAAGCGCAGCGGGTGCCGCCTGACCCCCTTCGCGCCCCAGGAACTCACTCCGGTCGGTCGTAAATCCATGTGCATCATTTGTGGCAGTCAGAAATGCGGTGCGACCTGCGAAATCCGCATTCCACGGGCTGGTCGCCAGCAACAGCTGCGACGCTGGATCGAAGCGGCAGGCAACATGCCGCCGCGCGATCGAAGGAAGCGATCCCAAAAGCCATTCTGCGTAATAAGTCGCCGTCAGTCGCCGATGGCGCCGGTCCATGTTGGTGAGCCGCAAACGAACCAGTTTGACCGGCGCATCGGGAGCTACGAACACGCGCTGTTCCTGCTCTATCTCGTGGGAAGATCTGCGCCACTGGGAATATCCAGCCCCATACCGAATGTCACAGGGCGCCTCTTGTCCCGCCGGAGCAGGTGTGACGGTCCAGACCGCCGCGGTTTCTTCATCCCGCAAATAGAGAGTTTCTACCGGACGGTCGGAAACCGGATCATTGGTCCAGGAAGTCAGACGGTTTTCTCCGCTATTGACCGACCAGGTGAAACCTCCGCCCGCCTCTGTCACCAGCGTACCGAACCAATCGTTCGCGAGAACATTGGCCCAGGGCGCAGGGGTCGTTTGCCCGGCTTCAAGCTGGATGATGTACTCGCGTCCATCCAGGCTGAAACCGCCGTAGCCATTTCCAAACTGCAACCCTGTCGGACGGGTTTGAGACGGCGGTTCGTCAGTTGCAGGGGAATAAGCCAGGCTGGGAAAGATCGGTGGCGGGAGAGATGCCGGGTGAGAGGCGCGGGCCAGTTGATCCTCCAGCGCTCCTGCATCATCATCCAAAATTGCCCACGCCATCGCTTCCAGCAAACGGATCTGATCGGGACCGCTCTGATCGGCGAAGAGGAGATGGATTCCGCCATTGCGCCCCAACATTTCGCTCGCCCCGACTTCTCGCAGCAGCTCATGCAGCTCGCCGCGCATTGGTTCTGCATAGGTCGAACCACTGACTTGCAGGATCACCAGATCAACGGGCAGGCCGGTGCGCCGCCACAATTGGTGTGCGCTGGCCAGCAGCGGCACCATATCACCCTCCGCGCTATCAGTGCGCAGCAGCAAGATCGGCAGGTCGCCCGACAGGGCAAGACCCCATAGGGCGCCCTGCCCAAGAGTATTTGCGCGAATATGTGCAGAGTCCGCGCGCAGGGCTTTATGGGGATAAATAAGGAGCGAACCCAGCGATTGCAAAGCGGGTAAATCCTCCGGCTTCACCCGAGCCCGCCCGACCGTCCGCGCAGACTCGGCGGCTGCATCGCCAATTACCCACTCCATCGCGGACAATGTGGCATGCCGTGCCGCTATCTCCAGCGCGGCGGAAGAAGTGGCGGCGACCGCAGTGACAACGCAAAAAATGCGCTGCTCGCCAGGTTTCAGAGTAATGTCGTGTTGCAGCGCGGCAATCGGGTCCAGGGTCCAGCCGGTGCTGCCGCCCAGAGGCTGGGCCGCGCCAACAGGATCGCGCAAAGTGCGGCCCCGGCCAATAAAGGCTCGCCGGTCGACTTCGTAACGCAGACCCTCGATCGGTCCGGCCCCATCGATGGCAAATTGTACCATCGTCGCAGGCGTTTCGTGGGGCTTACGCGGCCTACGGGTAAACAATAGCCCGCCGATCCGCGGAATATATACGCCACCGGTAAACAGTTTGCTGAATGCGGGATGCCGTTCATCATCGAGAGGCGGCGCGAGCACTACTTCGGCATAGCTAGTAAGACGCAGCGTGCGCGGCACGCCAGTTTCATTGATAAGTGTCACACGGCGGATCTCCAGATCATCACCGCTCCCGACGCATATTTCCATGCGTAGATCGATCCCGTGATCGCGCCGATGAAATTCCGCCATATGTGGCTGGAACACCGCTCGATATTCGTCGGGAATGGCCCCCGTGGGCTGGCGGGCACCGGACCAGAATGCACCGCTCTCCAGATCTTGGATATAGAGCCACAACCCCTCGGCATCGCGCGTCGCGTCCGGCACGAAGCGGGTGATGGATTGTCCCTGCCAGCGCAGCGTGCCGCCGCCACTTTCGGCGATCCAGCTCGACAATCGGCCATTACCCAACACCTGCACTTGCGGGAAATGTGTGTCTGCAGGCTGCCATGGGGCGATCTGTCCAATCTGCACGCCGCTCTCTGAGTTATCCAGAGCCTCGAGCCGCTCTATCTCAGGCGGGATTTCATGCGGCACGCGTTCGCTCAGCAGCAGCGACACAAGCCGCACCTGCGGATCGCGAGCAAAGCGTTCAACCATCGCATCTTGCGTGAGCAAATTTGCAATTGCGCAAAGCATCATGCCCTGGTGATGCGCCATATAGGCGATCACCGGCGTGAAGCTTGCGTTGGCAGGCGCCCTTTCGGGCGTGAAATCGAGCGCTTCCCACATGCCGAAGCGTCCTTCTGCTCCCAGCGCGGAAAGCCGGCGCAGATTCGCAGTTGCATATCCGGGCGCTACCGCCAGCGCCAAAGCAGAGGCATATGGCGCAATAACCCGATCGCGCGACAGACCACGTTTCAGGCCGAGTCCGGGTGTCCCGAATGCCTGATAACGATAGCGATGCTCCGGGTCCCGTTCTGCATAGGCGGATTCGGATACCCCCCATGGGAGGCCCAGCTTTAACCCATGGCGGCGCTGAATTTCCACGGCCACGCGCTCGCTTTCTCCGAGCAGAGTCTCCGGCTCTCCGCGAAGCAAGAGGCGCGGCATGAGATATTCAAACATTGAGCCATTCCACGAGAGCAGTGACAAGCCACCGGGCGCCTTGGTCACTGGCCGTTCGAGATGAAACCAATGCTCTACCGGCACATCGCCTTTCGCAATGGCAAAGAAGCTTGCCAGCCGCGCTTCAGAGGCCAGCAGATCGTAATGATGGGTATCGATCCGGCTGGTACTGACGTTGTGCCCGATGAAAAATAACCGTCGCTCATGATCATACAGCCAAGAGAAATCCATCGACCATGCTATTTCAACCGCATCATCGGCCAAAGCCAGCAACTCTTGCTCCAACCCATCGGCCGGGAACTGGTCCCGATGCATCTCATCCACATGATGCCGCAGCCGATCGAACCACGCGAACAAATCGCGGAAATCTTCCGGCGCAGCATCGCCGACACTTTCCGCAATATGCTCGACCTCCTCCGCGATTGCGGCCATCGCGCTTTTGCGAATCCAGCTGAGCGAAGCGAGGCGCTCGCCATCATCTTCCGCTGTGAACAGCATCTCGCGAATTGCCGCAATCTGCTCTCGCAAGGATGCTGCATCGCCCCATTGGATGGCGGCCTGATCCAGCAGGTCCAGCAGATCGTTCAGACCATCCCAGCGCTGCGTTTCTATTTCGCTAAAAGCTGCTGCTTCCCGCAGAGTTTCCGCATAGGCAATAAGGCTGACCGCCAGATTGCCGCTATCGACGGTTGAGATATAGCGCGGTTCAAGCGGGCGCAAATGCCGCGTCTCGTACCAATTCAGGAAATGCCCGCGATAGCGTTCCAGCCTCGCCATTGCGTCAAACACGTTGCGTCCGCGGGCCGCCAGCTCTGCGCGGCCAACATAGCCCATATCCCATGCGCTTGCAGTGGATTGCAGGAGCATGCCGATATTGGTCGGCGATGTGCGGTGACCAATTTCTTCATGCGGTGGCCCCTGATAATTATCGGGTGGCAACCAATTGTCCTCAGGCCCTGCAAAGCTTTCAAAGTAATACCACGTTCGACGAGCGAGCAGCCGTAGATAATCAGTATCGCCCTCGCCCAGCGGGATCGCTTTTGACCGGCGTAGCCTGCCGCTGAACAAAGCAAATTCAGGGGCGCCCATCCAGGCGACAAGCAGGGGGATTGCCGCGGGCAGAGCGCCGGGACGGATCAGAATCAGCGCAGCAGTGATTCCAGCTGCGATGACCGAGCCCAGCCACATTTCGCGCCAGACCGAGGCCCGCGGGCTGCGCTGCTCCATATTGGTCGCAACATGCGCTGCCGCAGTCCATTCCAGCAGATGTTTGTGGCTAACCAGATTGCGCCACAAAGTGATGGAGATAGCGTGGAGCGATAGCAGGGCTTCATTCAACAGATAGACTATCGCCTGAAGCCACCGACCTGCCTGATCAGTGAGGCGTGCCAGCAGGCCATGTGATGCACCAACCCGACGGCCACGGGTGAGGCCGCTTACTATATCAGTGAACAATTGCCATCCCGGGGCAAGCACGACCAGCGCGGTCCAGAACCAAGGGCTGCCGGGGAGCAAGAACCAACCCGCCAATGCCAAGATCAGCAAGCCAGGCGCGACCAGACTACGGCGCAGATTGTCGAGAATTTTCCAGCGGTCTATCCCGCTGATCGGATTGCGCAATCTGGTGTCATCCGACCCGGGGACAAACGGCCATAGCCAAGCGAGCAATTGCCAGTCGCCCCTGATCCAGCGATGCAGGCGGCGGGCATATGCTGGGTAACTGGCCGGAAAATTCTCATATAATACGATATCTGTGGCCAGCGCCGCACGGCCATGTGCCCCCTCAAACAGATCATGGCTGAGAATGCGATTTTCCGGCACGCGTCCATCCACGGCAGCATGAAAGGCACGGACATCATAAATCCCCTTGCCCACGAAGATGCCTGCACCGAACAAATCCTGATACACGTCGGACACGGCCCGGCTGTAAATATCGATGGCAGTGTCACCGGTAAACAGCCGGGCAAACAGACTGCGGATGCCCGCTTGCGGCGATATTTCGACCCGTGGCTGGACCAGCGCATAGCCGCGCGTTACTCGGCCCGCCTCACCGTCTATCCGGGCGCGATTGAGCGAGTGGGCGATCGTACCGACGAGCCGCGCGACCGACCCAGGAGGAAGTAACGTGTCTGCATCGACCGTCACGACGTAACGAATAGCGCTAAATGCTGTGCTGTTGCCCTCATGCACAGAAAAGCCGGACCAATCACCATCCACCAGCAGACGGTTGAACTGCTCAAGTTTGCCGCGCTTGCGTTCCCAGGCCATCCAGCAACCCTCGCCCGGATTATATTTGCGAGCGCGCAACAGCAGATGAAACGGCTTATGTCCTGCGCCGCCGCCATGTCGCCGATTAAGTGAGCGGATGGCCGCCACCAGCGCGTGGGTGATGGCGTCATCATCCGGCATTTTTTCTTCCGGCGCATCTGCCAGATCCGCCAATAAAGCCACATGGACAAGCGGATCGACATTGGCGAGCCAATGCGTTTCCAGCTGCTGGGCAAGACTGGCGACCTCCTGCTTTGAGGCAATCAACACCGGCACAACCACGAAACTGTCCGCGCCCTCCGGCAGGCAATTCCGGTAATCCAGCTTGGGCAAAACGCTGGGCGGCAGCAAGCGCGTTATCGCCCAGTGAACGACTGTAATTGCCAAAACAGAGGCAGGCACCACGCTGACCACCATCGCTCCCAGCCAGCCAGCAAAATTGGCACCTTCCAACGCCAGATATAGCGCGGGCAAGATCAAGGCACCGACGCCCGCCAGAAAAATAGCGGCAGTGTAGAAACGACCGGGCCTGTTCATGACTGACCGGCGAAGCTGCTGGCGAAAGCTGAGCGAGGTTTCCAGATCTCTTTCCAGTTGACCGCGCCCGCGATCGACCAGCCAGTAGCCGACATGGCGACCGACATCATCGACCCCGGCCGCACGCGCTCGCAGGATCGCCGCATCAGCGACTTCACATTCATCGCTGCTACTCGCCCGGGCGATTTCCTCAACTGCAGTTCGATACGCATCCCGCGTTTCGAAATCCATTTGCGGGTAATCAGCGGAGGGATCGCGGCCTAGCGCTGCCTCCACCAGACTGACCTGATCGAAGAAATCCTCCCACGGAATTGTCGCAACAATTCCAAGATTGGAAATAGACCGCGCGGTCCGTTCACTAGGATCGAGCGAGTGGATATCATGAGAGGCGTCAGCCGAGACAAATGGCAGGGTGATCGATCCACCGAGCAGCGGCGTTAGCGCGGCGACCAATATCTCCACGCAGGCGATCCGCAGCATGGTTGGAAACGCCCATAATTCGGCAATCGTCAGCGGAAGGTGCTGTTGGTAGGCCTGCACAAACCGGACTGCTCCGGCGAGTGATATCTGAAGATGGCTTGCCAGTACATATTCATGGGCGATTGCATAAACGCGCGGTAGGCCGGTCTGCTCTTCCTCGTCCTCCTCCTTCGCCAATCCGGGCAATTGAACGTAGAAGCTCTTCGGTAAATCGTTACGAATCTGGCGCAAAGCACGGTGCACCTGGTAATCATTATCGAGTAGCCATTCAGCAGCTTTGCTGGCCTCTGGAGGCGGATCGACACACGCTTGGCGAACATCGCTGAGCCAGCGTTGCACCGCCTTTACATGGGCCCATGCCGGGACCGGGTCCGGTGACGCAGTGCCGAGCCGGTGCCCAGCGGCCAGTTCATGCGCGCGGAACTCAATCGGCGCTTCAGGGCTAATGTCCGCGTTCACTCTTCAAAGCGGAAGACAGAGTCATTGCGGCTGCCAGTCGGATCGGAACCAAAACTGCATCGGATATTTGGCCGTACAATCAGCAGCGGGACCGGAGCATGACCGGCAAGATATTCCGCGACACTGCCAACTGCTACATCTTCCATTCCGGTGTTGCCGTGTGACGCCATGACGATAAGATCGACCTGCTCTTCTATGGCGCGGTCGCGAAGCATCGAGCGAGGATCGCCCGGACCACAGATAATTGTCTTGACCTCAACCCCATCCTCAAGGCTGCGACGGCGCAATTGCTCCAGATGGTGGATGCCATTGCGTTTGTTGTGACGATCGATCTGCGCACGCAATTGCTCGACTTGCGGCGCGCGGGATGCGCCGACCACTTCCAATTGTGGCACTATGTGCACCAGCACGAGATCAGCTGCGTGAGTGCGCGCGATACGGCGGGCTATGGGGAGTACGCTGTCCGCCCTGGCTGACCCATCGATAGGAACCATGATCCGGCAGTAACTACCCTTGTGGGGCTGGCCAGGCGGAACCAGCAATAACGAATGTTCTGCACGGTCGAGCAAAGCCTGGGCGGTTGACCCCAAACCCTTGCCCCGGTCGCTCTTGCGTCGACCCATGACTAGCATCGTCGCACCATGATCCTGCGCCCAATCCGATAATTCTTCCGCCGGAACACCGGCGAGCAGCACGCTGTTCGCCGCTACTTTTGCCTCTTCCTCCTGATCTGCGAATCTGCGCAAATTTTCGCTTTGCGTTCGACGGTGCAATTGCCATTCGATGGGGTCTGCCGGGGACGCTAAGTGCGTCGGCGCTTCGATCACGCGCGCAAAGGTTATTTCCAGCCCAAGGCTATAGGCGATGGCCAGGGCTTGTGACGATACGGCATTAGCCTGTTCTCCGTCATCGACGCAGGCGACGAGCCGCGGGGTAGAATGATCGGGCTTCGCAGTACCAAATTGTCCGGACGAATGATGTCGAACCGGGCGCATTGGCGGCCGTGGCTGAGAGAGATATCTGAATTGGCTTCTGACCACTGCGACCTCCTTGAAGGATGCGAAGGAAGCGATTCTCCTTCAAGCCTTTCAAGAATGCCGCGCGCGAGGTGCTGTCCCATATAAGGAACCCTCCGTAGAAGATGTGCAAACGGCCGAAGGGAAGGGACAGTCGAGGGAAGGCGTCAGCTGCCGTGAGAACATGTATTGCCAGATGGCAAATCGATCTGCTTTGCCTTTTCCTCGCGCAGCAATTGCATGAGGGTCGCGCGTTTATTGGCATCCTTTTCGGAAGCTAATAGCCGCTTGAAGCGCTCCATATTGCGCTGCACGACAAATTGATCATCATCGCTCGACACTCTCACACCTCGAATCGATAATCTGCTCGAATCCGAGATTTAACTATGAAGAAACCACCACGCAACAAAAGCCGAAGTGCCCCATCAAGCGGTATCGACAACCCACTGGTTCTGTAGGGATTTTATTGTCTGTGTCAGACGGTTCCTGCCTCAGATGGTGTCCAAGATTTATAACCCTCGCTTGGCTAACCGGCTTGCGCAAGCTCGCCCGCGTTTCAAAACTTCATTTCGGTCGTGGCCAAGGATCAGCAGATCAAATGCACCGTCTGCTAGCTTGCCGGGGGAAAGCAGCACTGCTCCGGCTCCTTCGCCGGCAGCAGTAAACAATTCGGGTTCACACACAGTTAGAAACTGGCCCATCGTAAGTCCCGGCCTGCCGACGATCTGTTGTTCTGTGACGAGCATGGACCGGCTATTCCAATCACCCAGCAGACGGTTCATCAAACACATCGGGATCGACACACCGCCCCACCGCCCATTGCATTCGACCCAATGCAGGCACGGCGCCATTGCGCCATTGTCTAACAGCACCGCGTCAAAACTGCATCGCCCGAAATATCCCAGTCTCTGAAACAGAAGACCTAATCTTGCGGCGCCCTCCACAACTATGTCCCGCACATCTTTGGGCAAGTCGCTTGGCACTGCCCCAGTGAAGCGGGCATTGGAGTTGGCAGTAATCTGGTCGAAGACGCCCTCCACAATTGGTGAGCCGTCTTCTGGATACGGAATCCATAATTGTGCCGATAGGGTAGCTTTTATCGGCGCCTCCCACGCAGTGACTTGCAGTGGAAAAGGGTTTTTCCATCCTGCACGATCAATCATATCAACCAATCTGCCCGACATCTCTGCGGCTGGCATTCCTGAAAACTCGGGATTATTTAGCACGAGATTACCGAGTGAGGCAGCACTATGCGAGAGCTTGATAGCCACCCGGCGGTGTTCTCGCATGAAGCGGCGCAAATAGCCGATCAGTGCGGCCATCCCATACACCGCTCGGCTATGAGGAACGGCTTCCTCGCCGAGCAGTTTTGCGGCCCACCGGGCAAACCACAATTTGTCGTTCACCGCACGCATCAGCGCAGGCGCAGGACCAGCGAGGCGGACGGGCACCCCCGCCTGCTGTGCAATTTCGCCAGCTAGCCGCCAGATTGCGCCAGTGGCCATATAGGGGATCACATTCAGGCCGCCGGCATGCTGCGCCCGCTTCACAGCGCGTGCAATCAGATGCCGATCATTCAGGCAAGCATCGGCGAGCGATTGCACAGGATCCGCCAATGGCGGTGCTATCACCTCGACACGGCCCAGCCCAAGCCAGTCCCGGCAATAGGCCTCGAACGCAGGATAGCGCTTCCCGTAGACCGCCAGCAGATCGCCCTCGCCGGCTAGCAACAAGGCGCGGTAGCTATGGTGGGCATCTGCGCCCCTTTCATGGGCGAGTTGAATGCCGCTATGATCCTCAACCAAGAGGGCGGGCGCATCAATCAAACCGCTGGAGAGATTTTCGGAGAAGTTCGGAGCGTGGCACAACCGGGGAGACTCCGTCTGAATTTGCCGCGCCAGATGGGCTATCCTTATCCGTTCTTCCGGTGGCAGCTTTACCCGGTGATGTACCACAATCGGCAAACGGAATTGCTGGCCCGTTTTTCCGGCCAGATCGGGGGCGATGTTCACGGGACTGTGTCCGCTGTCAGCGCAGTCCAGCAAATCCCCTCTGCGCGCAACGCATCGAGCTGCGCCAGCAGTTCACCTTGTTCGGCTTCTGGAATGCGCCCCATCGCGCCAAACAGTTCGCCACATTCGGCAACATGTTTTTCCATCAATTCTATATCGCGGAGCAAGGCCCGCACCAAAGCGCTATCGGGCCACGCTGCATCTGGCAGGGAGAGGACCTTACACAAGGCTGCCTGACCGATCCGGTGTTCCATATAAAGCCGGTCAACTTCCTCATCACCGATCAGCGAGCGCATTCGTGGATAAAAATGCTGCTCTTCGAAGGCGATATGCGGCCCGACAGCATGGTTCAGCCGGTCAGCAATGCGCTTTGCTGACAAGATGTCACGGGCCCGCAAGGCGGCGCCCAGTTGATGCAACCCGCGGCCCAAGACAACGTGATCACGTTTGAAAGCGGCTAACAACTGCTTGACCGGCTCGGTCATTGTACTCCTCCGGAACATTGCGGATATGGCGCGCGGTCAGCAGGCGTAAACTTGCTCTCATGTGCCGCTTGTATGGATTTCGCGCGAGTGAGGCGACCAAGGTCGAATGCACGCTGGTGCATGCGCAAAATGCCCTGATGGTACAGAGCCAGTCTGACCAGGCAGGCAAATCGCACGCGAATGGCTGGGGCATGGTATCTTTTGACGGACGTGTCCCGCATGTGGAGCGGCAGGCGTGGGCGGCCTATCATGGCGAACATTTTCGCCGGGCGGCAGGAAGGATATACGCGAAACAAGTGCTTGCCCATGTTCGCCGGGCGACGGTTGGTGAGCCAACGCTGGCTAACACGCATCCGTTTCTTGATGGCGGCTGGGCGCTCATTCATAATGGCACGATCCCTAATCTCGATCGGGTCCGTCCGCTTTTGCTGGCGCAGCTTCCAGAACATCGCCGCGCGGCGATCACCGGCGACACCGATAGCGAGCATGTGCTGCAATTGCTGCGCGCGATGCAGGATCGCCAGCCCGCCAGACCATCGCTGGATATCCTTGACGCCATGATCGGAATGATCGCCAGATGGTGTCACGAGATAGATCCGAGCGCGCGACTGGGCCTTAATTTGCTGGTTACCGATGGACGCCAGATGATCGGTAGTTGTCTCGGCAGACCGCTGCATTTCGTCGAGCGGCGCGGGGTGCATGATTGCGAGATATGCGGCTTCCCGCATATCCACCACAAACCCCGGCATGCCTATCGGGCGGTAGTGATCGCGTCGGAGCCAATCAGCCATGAAGAGTGGCACGAAGTGCCCGACGGCTCGGTCTACCGCATCGATCCTGATTACCGACTCGAGCTTCGCTCGTTTGCCCTCGGCAATGAGCGAAGCTCGGGTTGAAATTATACACCATGGGCTCTGCATAGATTGATGGTCCTTGGGCATCGTGGCGAGCATCAGCTTACGCAGCACAGCACCCCCCGGCATTAAGTAGACTTCCGGAACACTACGGATAGCGGTTTGGCGGAGATCAAGCCGATCATAGGTTGCAATGGCACACCCGGCTCCAATTCAATCCCGCACGCCGCCAGGCAGAATATGTGTGGTTTCGCGGTGAACGCGCTCCCTCTCGCAGTGCTGATTGCTATCTTTGCTATCGCCGCCAGCGCTGTGTGGTGGGCAGGCTCGCATCTCCCGCGCTATGTCGTCGGCCTCAGCGATAAAACGGGGCTGGGTCAGGGCTTTGCCGGCATGCTGGTGCTGGGCGGGATAACCTCGCTGCCTGAACTGGCGACGGCGACCACCGCCGCTGCCATCGGGGCGCCGTTACTGGCGCTCAATGATGTACTGGGGAGCGCGGCCTTCAATATCCTACTGCTCGCGGTGGCCGATATGCTGCTCGGGCCGCACCCCTTGACCTCAGTCGTCGCTAAGCCGGTCACCCTGATACAGGGTGTTTTGGGAATGATGGTACTGGGGCTTGTCATCGCGGCGATCACATATGGGGAAAGCCAGCTCTTTGGGTTGGCCGGCTTGGGTTCGACATTGGTTTTTGGCTCTGCAGTGGCCGCCATCTGGATTGCCGATCGATCCGAACGCCGACCAATGTGGCTGGTAGTCAATCAACCCGATCTCGCCTTGGCAGCAGAAGCAGAGCACAGTGACATCAGCTGGCACCAGATCTTGCTCGGTCTAAACATGTTAGCTGCGATTATCCTTATTGCCGGAGGAGTTCTGGCGACCAGCGCCACTATGATCGCACAGCAGACCGGCTTGGGCGGCAGCGTTATGGGCTTCCTGTTCGTTTCGGCAGCCACATCTCTGCCGGAACTCAGCGCGATCACCGGAGCTATTCGTAACCAGCGTTATGAATTGGCGATAGGCGAGGTCTTCGGTTCCAACCTTTTCAACATAGCATTCATCTTTGTTATCGATCTTGTCTCCCCCGGTCCGCCCGTGCTCGGACTGGCCGGACCGTTCGAAGCGATGGCGGCGTTGCTTGCGCTGCTGATGTCGGGCGTGTTCGTGCTCGGATTGATCGAGCGGCGCGATCGGACCATCCTGCGGATGGGCGTGGATTCAATCGCGGTGCTATTGGTTTACGGGATTGGCCTTGCCTTGCTGCTGACAATCGCATGATAGCCAGATTCAGAAAGCCCTACAGCGTCCCCCAGACGAAGGTTGCGATATCTAATCTGGCGGACCCGCCAACAGCGCGCAGGCTATCCCGTCCTTTATGGCGCTGTCGGCGATGACACGTGCATCTCATTGCGTGGATAAGCTGCGGCTGGCCAGAACCGACTATTGCTCGCCTGGATATTCCACTAGCGGACCTATCCGGTCGATCACTTCCCGCGCATTGAATGCCCGCATTGTGCCATTGGGCGTGATGCCATCACCAAGACGGATTTCGGCAATCGCCTCGAACCGCTCGACCTCGCGAATATCGACATGGTCGGTCCAGAATGAATGGCCATAATAAGGATACCAGCTGCGCCAGCCGCGTGGGCCGTAATACCGCCATGATGGCTGCCAATAGCCATAATAGGATCCATACCATGGATCATAGAGCGGGTCGCGCCTGACCTCGCGCTCAATATCGTGTTCAACCACGCGGTCTTCGATGGCAAACCAATCCCGCCCCTGCTCCAGCGTCAGCTCCGCCGCGCGGAATAATAGATAGCTCTCCACTTTCTCGCGCGAGGTCAGCGTATTGCCTGCAAAGGATACCCGGTAGCGGTCTTCACCCAAACGCTCATCGCTATAGCCGCCAGCAATCCTGTTGGCCGAGGCGATTGGCTGGTATGGCGTGCTGCGAGAGGCACAGCCCGCTATCACCAAAGATGTTGCCGCCACTGCCGCGATCATCGCCTTTTTCAAAAAGCCGTCCATTGCAAATCTCCTGTGGGCCCATGTCACAGGAGATTTCAGCCAGATAGCGAGAAGCGTGCTATAGGTAATATTCCGTTTTTGACCGAGAACACCAGCGGCTATTTCCTGAGCACGACACGGGCATCAAGCGCGACCACTCCATCCGCATCGGCGATGAGTGGATTGATATCAAGTTCCGCAATCCGGGGGAGCGCCAGCGCGATATTCGACAAGGCGGCGATTACCTCCGCAACCGCGGTCTGATCAGTTGCTGGGACATTGCGATAGCCAGACAATAGACGCGCAATGCGTGTTTCCCCAATCAGTTGCTTCGCCCGCTCTAGATGAACTGGCGGCAGCGCAATGGACTTGTCGTCAATCACTTCAATTGCAGTTCCCCCTGCCCCGAACAGGATCACCGGCCCGAATGAGGGATCGCATGCGATACCGGCAAACAGTTCATGTGCAGCCTTTCGCCGGATCATGGGCTGGATGGCAAAGCCTTCGATCCGGGCTTCTGGAAACCGTGTGGCGATCCGCTTGGCCATAGCGCGCGCCGCCTGCCTGACTGCTGCTGCATCGGCCAGTCCGAGGACCACCCCGCCAAAGTCGGATTTGTGGGTTATGTCGGGTGAGACAATCTTGATCGCATAAGGCGCCGGTAACTCTGTACAGGCCTGCTCCGCCAGTTCGGCCGTCGCGGCGAACTGCGTGGAAACAACGGGGATGCCAAACGCTGCCAGCAATCCTTTAGCCTCAATCTCGCTCAGCAAGTGACGGTTATCCGCAAGAACAGCATCGATGATCGCATCGCCCCGCACAATTGCATCGACATCGGGAGCGCTCGCCCCGTCCGGCAAAATCTGCACCCGCGCCCAGCGCGCAGCAGTCGCATAACCGAATGCCCGAATTGCCTGAGCAGGCGTTGAGAATTCGGGAATGCGGGCAGCGCCAAGAACTTCATGCGAAGACGCGCGATTAGCATCGCCCAACCAACAGGCAATGACGGGCTTCTTGCGCGGAACGGACCCAGCGGCATCGGCCACAGCGCGCGCAGCTTCGCCCGGCATAAGCAAGCCGGTGGGGCAATTCATCGCGAGCACGGCATCAACGCCGTCGTCCGCAAGCACCGCCTCCATGGCGGCCCGATACCGAGCAGATCCCGCATCGCCGATAATATCGACCGGATTGGCCCGTGACCAACCCGGTGGCAGCACCGCATCGAGGCGGGAAACTGTATCATCTGACAATTCGGCAAGCGGCGCAGAGGTGACTTCCATCGCATCGAGCGCCAGCACACCTGCGCCGCCGCCATTGGTGACAATGGCCAGCCGCTCACCCGGCAGCTCTGGAACATCGTCGAGCATTGCGGCAGCATCGAACAAGGCGTCTAGGCTGCTCGCTGTAACGATCCCCGCCTCATGGAAGGCCGCACGATAGACCTCCCATGATCCGGCCAGCGCGCCAGTGTGCGACAGGGCAGCGCGGCCAGCGACAGTTCCGCGCCCCGCCTTCAGCACGATCACAGGTTTGATAGCTGTTACCGCACGGGCCGCTTTGACAAAGGCCCGGCCATCATCCAGCCCTTCCATATAGATCAGGATAGCGCGGGTCTGCGGATCTGCTGCAAGCAATTCGAGCAGTTCATCGAACCCGGTCTGCGCCATATCGCCGATTGACAGGATTGCCGAGAAACCCACGCCGTGCGGAGCCGCCCATTCTACCATTGCCGATGCAATCGCACCGCTTTGCGAAAGCAATGCCAGTTCGCCGGCCGGAGCATCGTGGGAAGCGAAAGACGCATTGATTCCCATATGTGGCAAGATGATACCAAGGCAATTGGGCCCGATAATCCGGATGCCTGCCTCGCGCGCAACGCGCAGCATTTCCTGACCCGGCTCGGTTGTCTTGCCCAGTCCTGCGGAAATTATCACCGCAAGACCAATACCCTTGGCCGCCAATTTACGCAGCACATCTGGCACCAGCCGGGCAGGAATCGCAATCACGGCGAGCGCAGGCCCTGGCGGGACGGTTTGAATGCCCGTGTGACAATGGGCACCGGGAATTACCAGCTTATGAGGGTTGACTGCATGCAGTTCAAACCGGTCTGCCTCGCGCAGCAGATTGGTCAGTACCGCATGACCAACCGAACCTGTTTCCTGCGACGCCCCAACCAGCACGATCCGGCTAGGCCGAAGCCAATGCGGTTCAAGTGAGGGTAGTCGATCCGTCATTTTCTCTCCGGGTCCTAGAACCGAAATGGTGCCCGATAATCATCGAGGCGGCATGCGAAGTCCCAGACGGTTGCGCATTACGCAATGCTCCGGGCAGGTGAACGAAGGAGCCATTTGGTCACCTCTGTCACCAACAAGACTGCAGCTGCTCCGGCAAGGCATTGCCAGAACACGATCATGTGGACCGGCTGGACACCAAGCAAGTTCTGCATCGGAGGGAAGTAGAGTGCTCCGATATGCAAGGTCAGCGCAGCAGCCATGCCGAAAAACATCCAGCCATTTTCAGGCGGGTGCCAGCGCCAGAATGGCCGGTGGAGGCTGCGGACACTCAGCAAGAATGCATTCTGGAACAGCACAACCATCAGCAACACAGCATTGCGCGCTTCAGCTGTAGTGTCGCCCGCTCCAAGATGGGTGGCGAGCATCCAAACAGACATGGCGGTCATCACGATTGCGCCGGGTAACATCAGGATCACCGCTTCCCGATCCAGCAAGGCTGCCAGCTTGCGACGGGGAGGCTGCTGCAATTCATCTCCTTCGCCCCGACCGAACCCAAGCGTGACATCCTGAACCCCATTGGTGACAAGATTGAGCCACAGGAGCTGGACCGGCGTAAGCGGCATTGGCAAGCCAGCAGCCAGCGCGCCCAGAAACATGCAAATCTCGGCCAATCCGGTGGCAACCATAAACAGTACGATTTTTCGCACGTTCAGGAAAGTGACCCGTCCTTCTTCAATCCCGGCTACGATGGTGGCGAAATTGTCATCGGCCAACACCATATCGGCCGCGCCACGTGCAACATCCGTGCCCCCGCGCCCCATTGCCACGCCGATATCCGCCGCGCGCAATGCTGGCCCATCGTTCACGCCATCGCCAGTAACGGCGACGATTTCTTCCGCCTTTTGCAATGCGCGGACGATGGCAAGCTTTTGTGCCGGTTCGATCCTGGCGTAGATGAGGGCGCGACCGACATTCTCTGCAAACTCATCACTCTCACAGTCAAGCGCTGCAAGTTCTACCCCGGTCACCACTGTTTCAGGATTGGTTGAAAGGCCCAGCTGGCGGGCAATGGCAAGCGCTGTGGCCGGATGGTCGCCGGTAATCATGCGCACGCCGATTCCTGCTTCACGACAACGCTCTACTGCTTTGACCACGCCGGAGCGCAGCGGATCACCCAGACCGACAAAGCCAAGCAGGCGCAACCCGTGAAGGTGGTCCTTGATATGTCCATTGTACTGATCCGACATCCCATCCGCGAGGACCAGCACGCGGTAGCCGTCACTGGCCATGCGTTCGACTATGTCAATGCTATCGGGATTGGCATCGGCACACATTGCCAGCACCGTTTCGGGCGCACCTTTGACTACGATCTGGCTCCCTCCGTTCGTCGCCGCCTCGACCGCGGCAAAACGCGCTGCAGGCTCGTAAGGAATGACCGACAAGCGTTCTATACCTAATAAAGTGGCCGGATCGTTGCCCGTTTCCTCGGCGAGATCAAGCAATGCCACATCAACAGCGTCGCCGACCGTACTGCCGGTATCGGTAAGTTGCGCTTCATTGCACAAGGCCGCTGCGCGGCTAAGATCCGACAACGCATCGGGAAAATCTTCGGTCAACCAGTCCTTGCGATTTACAATGGTGCCATCGGGCAAGGCGGCCTGTTCTACCGTCAGGCGATTGAGCGTCAGCGTGCCGGTCTTGTCGCTGGCGATGAGGGTGCAGGCACCGAGTCCCTCCACGGCGGGCAGGGCACGAACAATGACATTGCGCCGTGCCATCCGGCTTGCAGCGGCGGACAAGGCGACGGTAACCGCAATGGGCAAGCCTTCGGGAATGGCCGCGACCGCCAAAGCGATTGCCAGAAGCACGATATCGCGCAGTCCTTCGCCCTGGAGCGCGAGAACGCCTGCCAAAAGAAGGATCAAAAGTATCGTCGCCAACGATATCTGGCGAGCAAGCAGCCCCATCCGCCGTACCAGCGGCGTGTCCACGGCCGTGCGGGTGGCCGCCGCGAGCGTTGTGCCGATCTCGCCCAGGAGTGTCTCGGTACCGGTCGCGACCACTACACCCACGCCGCGCCCCTCTACAACCGTAGTGCCAGCGTGCGCCATTGTCAGACGGTCGCCAGGCGGCGTGTCCATTTCTATGAACGCTTGAGCATCCTTTGCCGCTGGCGCGGATTCACCGGTCATCAGGGATTCGTCAATCCGCAAACCAAGGGATGACAGCAAGCGCAGATCAGCTGTTACTTTGAAGCCGCTTTCCAATTCGACGATGTCGCCCGGCACAATCTCGGCAGAGGGTATTTCCCGCGCAATTCCGCCGCGCCGGATACGGGCTGTTTGCGGCACCAGCATGCGCAAGGCCATAGCGCTCGCATCGGCTTTGTATTCTTGATAGCTGCTGATGAGGGCATTCGTGGTGAGAACGCCGAAAATGAAGATTGCGTCCCATCTGTCTCCGATAGCAAGTGATAAGGCACCTGCACCCAGCAACAGATAGATAAGCGGATTGGTGAACTGGCGTAGGAAGATGCGCAGCGGACCGGAATTTCGCGTTTCCGGCAGGCTATTGCGGCCAAAAGCCGACAATCGTTCATTTGCCTCGGTTTCGTCGAGGCCCGTCACAGACGACTGCGCGCCCGCCAGAGCCTCGCTACAACTCAGCGCATACCAGGACTTTCGCTCCGACTTCATTCTATTGCTAGCGAAACGTCTTCTCGACCAGCATTATCGTCGGGTCATCCGGCTGGGTCCGTACGGTAAAGCCCATTTCGCGCTCAAGACGCAAGGCATCGGCTTGGCTGATACTTTGCAGGGCGTAAATCCGCCTGACGCCCATGGCAGCGGCATAATTGGCGCCATGGTCAAGAAGCATCCAGCTTATCCCTTTATGCTTGGCGTCTTCGCGCGTGCACATTGCAATTTCAGCAGAATCGAAATCTGCATCTGCGACCAGCATGGCAGTCGCAAGAATCTCTCCGTCCTCATCGTCGATCGCCAGGAAATCGATCGAGGAATCATCATCGTCGCGCAACATCGCTTCCAACCGAGCATCGTCCACTTTGCGCAAACCCGAAAGAAAGCGGAAATAGAGATCTTCAGATGTTACCCGTTCAAAGAAACGTTCCAGAGCGCTGCGGTCTTCTGGCCGCGCAGGCGTGATTGTCACCTTCACGCCGGTATGGGTGGTTGCGACAGCATTCCAGCCTTCCTGCGCTTCACGATTGGAGAAACTGCGCGAGGGCGAGTGCTGGTCAGTCGCAGGCGTTGGGCCTGGCGAAGATTTGACGTCTGTCATGAATTAGCTCCTTTTCACAGGAACGGTTTCTGCGCCGCGTGCAATCGGTCGGCCATCCGTAGACATCCGTAGAGCCATGCTGATGCCGGCGTGCCAGCTTCAAAGGATTGCGGGAGTTTCCTGGCGTTTCTCGGTATCTGCCAGACGCAATTGCGGAACCTGATCGCTCCCTGATGCGAGGCCAACCAGAACTGGTAGCGCCTCTCAAGCAATTGGACGGCGCGAAGGTGATCAATACGAGAGCCCAAGATCCGATGCGCCAGGAAGGTCCCTTTGCTAGTCTTGAAGTGATCGACATCCACAAATCCTTTGGCGAGCGGCCTGTTTTGAATGGTCTGTCGTTAACTGTGAGACAAGGAGAGGTCGTTGGGCTGTTCGGACGTGATGGAGCGGGCAAAAGTGTGAGTTTTTATTGCATTCTCGGAATGCTGAAACCCGATGCTGGCCGTATCATGTTGCGCGGAGATGATATTTCACGATTGCCGTTCTACCGTCGCGCGATTCTTGGTTTGGGTTACTTGCCGGAGCAGCCCTCTGTTTTTAGAGGTCTGACGGTCGAACAGAACGTGCAGGCGATGCTGGAAATTTCCGAAACTGATCGGCAGCGTCGCCATGAGCGCCTCGAAACTCTGCTGACAGATCTCAATATTGCGCATCTGCGCAATACGCGGGCGACATCTTTATCGGGCGGCGAGCGCAGAAGGTGCGAAGTCGCTCGCGCGCTGGCCCTCGATCCGTCCGTCATGCTGCTCGATGAACCCTTCGCAGGCATAGATCCGCTTACCATCGCGAGTATCAAAGAGCTGATTCTGAAAATGAAGCGGCGGAATATCGGTATTCTTATAACCGATCAGAATGTGCCCGAGATGCTCGACGTGATCGATCGGGCCTATGTGATCGATCGGGGGCGGATGGTATTCGAAGGATCGTCCGATGAAATGCTCCACAACCCGACCGTTTTACGAACCTACCTTGGCAGCCGACGCTGAACGAGACAAGTTTCGATAATGTCGGAGAGCCTCAAGGTCCCCTGCCATCACTCGTTCGTCCAGTTCGAATTAAGTATCGGTGCTCTCATTCTGGCAGAGGAACTGCAAAGCGCGGTGATGGCACCTAAAAGTCACCCCGGCCCTCTAAGAACCGGGGTGATAGTCTCGGCGGTGAGTCCCATAGGGACTCCGGGAGATTAGAGTTGCCCGCATGCGTTGGGGAAATCGCGCAGGCAGTACCGGGATTACAGCCTCATACGTCCTTCTTTCCGGTATGAATTTCGATTCGGCGTCGACGTGTATCCGCTTCGGCGCTGCGTGGTATCGAGACCCGCAATATGCCGTCGGAAGCCTCGGCTTTGATGTCATCTGTCAGCGCATCGGCAGGAAGGGCTATCCGCCGTTCGAAAGTACCGTAGCTTCTTTCGGAAATGACATAGTCACGATCTGTTTCCTGGCGTTCTTCCTTCTTCTCGCCCTTCAATATCAGCGTGTCGTGATCGACCTGCAAATCGATATCCTCCAACGCGATACCCGGCACCTCGACAGCCACATTATAACAATCATCGGTTTCGGCCATTTCCACCGCAGGCGCTCCTGTAAACGGAAACGCTGAAAGACGTGTGGGGAAATCCTCGATCAAGTGATCGACGCCGCTGCGCATTCTGGCAAGCGGTTCGATGAAGCGTTCAGCAAATCCGTGCTCTGAGCGCGGACGACGCGGGGTTGTGAGTTGGTTGGTCACGATTCAATCCTCTGTCTTGCGGTCATCGGAAGCCAAGAATTAGATCGGGTGCAATCACGCAGCGATACGGAAACATCCGTAGAAAGCCGGATCGGCAGGACTGAGGAACGTGTTTCGATTGTTCGCCGCTTGCAGCTTAGCCCAATGCACATTCGGTTTCTCCATTGGCCTGCCGCAATGCTGCGGCTCCATCACGATTGTAGATGTCTGGGAAAAAACGGATCGTTCCGGTGCGATCAGGCGCAGCGGTAAAATAGGCGACATAAAGAGGGATTTTATGCGACAGCGGAATCGTGACGGTTCTTCCAGCTTTAATAGCTTGCTCGATTTCGGATGCCCCCCAACCGTCAGGAGACAGCAAGGTTTCCGCAAACTGTAGCGCCCTGTCTACCCTCACGCAGCCATGGCTGCGTGCGCGCTCTTCCAGCGTGAACAGTTCGCGATTGGAGGTGTCATGAAGGATGACAGCAAACCGGTTTGGCATTACAAGCTTCATCCGCCCCAGCGTATTATTGTCGCCCGGCATCTGCCGATATCGCCCGTTAGTGTAGACATAGCCCTGCGCACGCGCAGCAGTTGGATTTTGGCGCACGAAAGCAGCGATTCCTTCAGCCGCGATGCTGGATGGAATGTTCCACCAGGGGTTCAGCACGACGCCAGACACGTCCACAGAAAATACCGGAGTGGGGGATGACGGCTTGCCGACGATCACCCGCCAGCTATCCATGATTGTGGTACCCTCCCACAGAGTCAATTCCTGCGCTGCGGAATTGACGATCAAATAGCGCCCCTCCGCCGGGATAGGTATGCTGCGCCAGCGCGCCAGGTTGAGCGCCAACAGCTGGCGGCGCGCAACATTTGTCTCGTTTGTGTAAGCTGTCGCAAGGGCGCTGTAATGGGGATGATCGGGACGGGCTGCGCGGATCACCAGATCGATCCGGTCGGCAGATAATGCCTCGGCAATCCTATCGCGCAGCGTCTGATCGGTTACCGATTGCGCGATATGCCAGTTCTCCGGCATCGTGTCGCCGCAGCATTGCCCGTGATATGCACGCAGCAATTGCAATGCAGCCGTATCGGATACCTCGTTCAAATGATCTCGCTCGCCTGTATCGATCGCCTCGCGCAGATCACGGGCTGTTTGCATCGGCAATTCGATCGCTTCGTCACCGGCCCGCAGCACCCATTGCAAGAGATTTTCGGCTTGGGCCGGCCGCCAGTTGCCCCGAGCATGGTTGTTCGCGGTATCCTGTGCATTCAGAGGCATGAAGCCTGCAACAAATAGCAACAGGATCAGAAACAAATTTCGCATTGGGCGCATTTCCTCCGCCTTGCCGGACGGCGAAATAAGGACATGTCCGTAGAGAGGCTCGGGTCTTGACCGGCTATAATATCCAATTGCGAACCAAGTGCCGCCCGGTCGGCATTTCGGCCTGTTTTGCGGATTAAATTCAGTCTGGCTCAACGGGTAGCATGGCGGATCTGGAAGCCTTGAGCTGCTTGCGATTGTCCGCACTACCCAAAGGATGTTGTTATTCCCCCAGCATATTGGCACTTGATACCTAAAATGGCGAAAGACCCACCTTCCATCAGCCCTTCCGCGCTGCACCCGTTCGGTGGCCCGGATGTTCTTCATGCGCTGATCGACACCGTGCCCGATGCGATGGTCGTAATCGATACGAGCGGCAACATCCTGTCGTTCAGCACGGGGGCTGAGCTGATGTTTGGCTATTCCGAAGCCGAGGTGCTGGGTGAGAATGTCAGCCTCCTCATGCCCTCGCCCGATCGTGAGCGGCACGACGGCTATTTGCGTCAATATATGGAAACAGGGAAACGGCGGGTCATTGGGATCGGTCGCGTGACAACAGCCAGGGCGCGCGATGGGGCGACCTTCCCGATCGATCTTTCCGTTGGCGAGGTCAATCTGGCCGATAAGCGTTTGTTCGCAGGCTTCATTCGGGATTTGACCGATAGCCGTCAAACCGAACAGCAATTACATTCCTTGCAGGCAGAATTGGCGCATGTCTCGCGCATTTCCTCCATGGGCACGCTTGCTACTTCTATTGCCCACGAACTTAACCAGCCGCTGACCGCGATTGCGAATTATGTCGAAGGTGCGCAAGACTTGCTGGACGAGCCCAGCGCGCACAACATTGACCAAGTTCGCTATGCGTTACGGGAAAGTGCCGATGAAGCGCTTCGTGCTGGACAAATCGTACAGCGGCTGCGCGAATTTATCGCGCGCGGAGAGACTACCCGGACCTTTGCCAGCATTTCGAAACTGGTGAATGAGGCCACAGCTCTCGCTCTGATAAACGGCGATGCCCGCGGCGTAGAATTCGAGCAGGCGCTTTCCGATGAAGAAGACAAGGTGCTGGTCGATCCCGTCCAGATCCAGCAGGTGCTTGTCAATCTGATCCGCAATGCAGTCGAGGCGATGAGCGAAAGCACGATTAAGCGGCTGTTTATCTCCAGTCATCTGAATTCTGATGGCATGATGGTCGTCACTGTCAGCGATAGCGGTCCAGGGCTGGACGAGCATGTCGCCGAACGTCTTTTCCATCCTTTCGTGAGCACCAAAGCTAGTGGAATGGGCCTGGGTCTCTCCATCGCGCACACCATTATCAACGCCCATGACGGCAAGATCTGGGCTGAACCCTCACCTATGGGCGGAACACAATTCCATTTCTCGCTCGTCACGCAAAGGACACTGCCGGACGATGACTGACTATCCAGTTTATCTCATCGATGACGATGATGGCGTTCGCCGATCGGTCGGCTTTATGCTCAAGACGTCAGGCTACCGGGTGGAAACGTTTGAATCCGGAGAGGAATTGCTTTCGCATCTGAGAGATCTCGTCCCAGGCTACATCCTGCTCGATGTCAGAATGCCAGGGCGGGATGGTCTGGAGATCCAGACCGAGTTGCGTGAACGTGGCGTCACTCATCCTGTCATCGTCATGACCGGGCACGGCGATATTGATATGGCGGTAAAGGCCATGAAAAACGGAGCCTCCGATTTTATCGAAAAGCCATTCGGGAAATCCACTCTGCTTGGCGCACTCGAGAATGCTGGCAACCGTCTTGCCGATAATGGTCTTCGGCATGCGCGGCGCGATGAAGCACAAGTTCTCATCAACGGTCTGACGCAGCGAGAGACTGAAGTGTTGGCGGGTCTGGTCAAAGGCTATCCCAACAAGACGATCGGCTACGACCTTGGGATCAGCCCGCGCACAGTCGAAATCCACCGCGCCAATGTGATGAACAAGCTGGAAGTCCACAATCTTTCCGACCTGCTCCGCATCGCATTCGCCGCAGAAATTGGCGAAAAGGAATGAGAGAGATCAAGGCGATGCTTGCCCCTTATTTCGTGCAAAACCACATACGCTAGATCGGCGATATGGACGCTACGCGATAAGGAAGTCGCTCACCGTCGGATTCAGTTACGGTCACATATTCCCCCTGCAGAATCGGATGATTTTCGAGATGGAAAAGATTCTCATCATCGTTCTCACCGATCGCATAGGAAAAGACCCACCCATTGCCTGATTTCAGAATGTAGCCCGATTGATCGCGTTCGTTTGGCCAGAAACGTCTGACGGTCGAACGGCCCGGATCGGCTGCGCGCGCCGCTTCATCAATCAACCCCCGATCATTCAGAGGAATACGGATCAGATACGATCGGCTGGCAGAACCAGAGGGAAACTCATCTGTCCGTGCAAGCTCCAGCTTCACGATATTCCAGGTGCTCATCAACAACTCCCGCGTCGGTTGATGCGTGATCATCTGCCAGTCTCCCCGGCAGCGGAAATACGCAAACCTACGCAGGTCCTTTAGGGCAATTGCGTAGTTACCATCGGCGTGATGCGACTATTCTGATAATAGGAGATTGATTAACACCACGAAGAGATACCGTATGCGCACGATCTTACTGTATATTCACGATGATGATTGCTTCGAGGCACGGCTACAGGTCGCGCTGGACCTGTGCCGACAATATGACGGGCATCTGACATGTCTTCAGGCCGTCCCCTACAATCAGGGCATCGCAACAGACTTCTATTACCCTGTAGTTACGCAAGTGGTCACGGATCTGCGAGAGGCAGCAAAGGAAGTTCGTGACCAGATTGAACCCAGACTGGCCAGTGAGGACATTGCTTGGGACTGGATATATTCCGATGGTTTTGCCTCGCGCCAGATATCCCGTTATGCTCCGCTCTGCGAACTGATCGTGCTGGGAGCACACAACCAGGTCGGCAGTGCCCAACATCCATCTTCGCTGGTATCCGATGTGGTATCGCAAGTTAGGGCTCCCATACTTGTGGTGCCGGCATCGACAAAATGCCTTTCGCTTGATGCCTTGGCCGTAGTTGCGTGGAACGGATCGCCCGAAGGTGCACATGCCTTGCGCGCCGCAACTTCAATGCTGAGCCGGGCATCACAGGTACAAATTCTGACGGTCCGCGAACAGCAGGATGCCGAGCGACCGGACCTTCTACCGACCGATGCAGCGAAATACCTCGCGAGACACGGTATCGAAGCAGAAATTGTGGAACTGGCGTCCGATGGAAAATTGTCGACCGCCGAAATCCTAAGCCAAGCCGCGGAGATCCGCAAGGCGGCGTATCTCGTGATGGGCGCTTTTGGTCATTCACGATTCCGCGAGCGCATTCTGGGCGGCGTTACGCGTGACATGCTGACCAATCCGAAAACTCCCTTACTCCTGAGCCACTAGGGTAAATCAGTGTCCACCAAACGAAGGTTTTTGGAACCTGTTGGCTGGTTTCTCGCAAGCCGGCTACGATAGCGTGACGCTCAACGTATGCGCACAGGTGTCGGTTGCTAAACCACAAGCAGCTCAGCCTACGGACATCTACATATTACGCGGTATCAAATGCCCACTTATCGCCATCACACTATTTGCTGTTCCCCAGGTGAGAGATATGATGGATGAAAAATCAGGGCCCTTAATGCCGAGAAATATCTGGATATTCATTTTTCTGCTGGCCATCGTGCTGGGCGGGATATGGCTATGGGTGCAATCTGAGCAGTCAGCGGAACCTGCCCCCTCTTCAGCCTCGCAGCCATCTTCCGAATGGACTACCGCTCCTGAGGGCGGCGTGAAGGTCAATCTTCCCGAAACGCCTATGACGAATGCGCCAGTGGATGCTCCGAACTCTGATAGTGAACAACAGGGTCGTGCGACCTCGGAGTGATTGGCCGCGACCTGAGAAAGTCCGGCCTTAATTCGATAATTCAAGGTGAGCGTCTGCCAGGCACATCATTCTTGACCGACACATGATCGCTCAGATGAAGCCCTGAAAAACGGCCTCCGATCATTGTTCGATCCCCTTGGTGAAACCACCCGTGGTCAGATTGGGCACGACCGCCAAACCCGCCAGCATTTGGCTGGAATCTTCCGCTATTGCTCGCCCCGGGCCAATCTAGGTCATGATCCTATGGGGCATTCCCACGATCGAAACCGACAGACTTGTACGAACTACCCTCTGTCAGTCATCGAGACGCAAATTGCGCAGCCGCAGTGCATTGGCGATCACCGATACAGAAGAAAGGCTCATGGCCGCCGCCGCGATCATCGGGCTGAGCAACAGTCCGAAGAAGGGAAACAGGACGCCCGCCGCGATCGGAATGCCGAGTGTATTGTAAGCGAAAGCAAAGAACAGGTTCTGCCGGATATTCCGCATGGTCGCGCGCGACAGCACAATGGCCTGCACCGCTCCGTTCAGGTCGCCCCGCACAAGAGTCACGCCAGCACTCTCGATTGCGACATCGGTGCCCGTCCCCATCGCGATACCGACATCAGCAGCTGCAAGCGCGGGAGCATCGTTGATGCCGTCTCCGGCCATGCCAACCCGGCGACCTTGCGCTTTCAGCTCCTCAATCTTGCGATGCTTGTCTTCGGGAGAGACATTGGCGTGTACCTCCTCGATCCCCATTTCGCGCGCCACCGCTTCCGCCGTTTCGCGGCTATCGCCAGTGAGCATTACCACCTGGATGTCGCGGGCGTGAAGCGCCGTGATCGCCGCCTGGCTTGTAGGTTTAATCGGATCGGCCACGGCAATGAGACCTGCCGGACGACCATCGAACGCAACAAACATCACTGTCTGGCCTCGCCTTCGGCCGCTTTCCGCCGAACCGAGCCAGGTTTCGTCATCAATACCGACGCGCAGCATCATCTTCTCATTACCGATGGCAACACGGCGACCTTGCACGTCCGCGTCGACGCCTTCACCAGTGGTCGAGACCAGATCCGTTGCTTTGGCTGGCGAAACATCGCGCACCTTTGCGCCTTCAACGATGGCATGAGCCAATGGATGTTCGCTTCCTATCTCGACACCAGCGACGGCGGTTAGGAATTCGGCTTCGTCAATTCCCTCTGCTGGCGTCACTGCCACCAGATCGGGCCTGCCCATCGTGAGCGTACCCGTCTTGTCAACCACAAGCGTATCGATCTTCTCCAAGGTTTCGAGCGCCTCGGCACTGCGGATCAGGATGCCACTTTGCGCACCTTTGCCGGTGCCGGTCATGATCGACATCGGCGTGGCGAGACCAAGCGCGCAAGGACACGCGATGATCAGTACCGCTATGGCATTGACCAACGCATAGGCCAGCGCAGGCTCAGGACCCCAAATTGCCCAGACGATGAAAGTGACGAGGGCTATCACCATCACCGCAGGCACGAACCAGCCCGCCACCTGATCCGCCAGTCGCTGGATCGGCGCGCGGCTGCGTTGCGCTTCGGCAACCATTTGCACGATCTTGGACAGCATCGTGTCCTTGCCCACGCCGGTTGCGCGCATGATGAACCCGCCGGTCTGGTTGACCGTACCGCCGATGACGGTATCGTCCCCCTGCTTGGCTACCGGAAGCGGCTCGCCGCTGATCATGGATTCATCAACCGTACTCGCCCCCTCCTCGATCTCTCCGTCGACGGGAACCTTGTCGCCAGGGCGGACGCGAAGACGATCACCGGTCATCAACTGATCGAGCGGCACTTCGCGCTCATCGCCGGATCCGAAAATCTTCATCGCGCTAGGCGGAGCCAGTTCGAGCAGTGCGCGCAGGGCGCTCGACGTGGACCCCCTCGCCTTGAGCTCGAGAACCTGCCCCAAAAGGACCAACGTCGTGATGACCGCAGACGCCTCGAAGTAAACCCCAACCCGCCCGGAACTGTCGTGAAACGCGGGCGGAAAGATATTCGGCGCAACCGTTGCCACAACGCTGAAGAGATAGGCGGTCGCCACACCAAAACCGATCAACGTAAACATGTTGAGATTGCGGGTTTTCAGCGATTGGACAGCGCGGACAAGGAACGGCCAGGCTCCCCATAAAACGACTGGGGTTGCGAGTGCGAACTGCGCCCATTGTGCACGGGCGGGCTCAATAAGCCGGTCGAAACTGATGCCCGGTGCCATGTCACTCATCGCATAGACGAACAATGGCAGGGTGAGCAGCGCGCTCCCCCAGAAGCGCCGCCGCATATCAACCAGTTCAGGATCGGGTCCATCATCGAGCGAGACCAACTCCGGCTCGAGCGTCATTCCGCAAATCGGGCATGAACCGGGACCGGGCTGCCGAATTTCAGGGTGCATTGGGCAAGTGTACATCGTGCCCTCAGGCACATCTTCCACCGCATCAACGTGCTTCGCACCGTCGATCGCTACGCTCATACCGCATACCGGATCGATGGCAGTGCCTTCGATCACACTCGTGCCCTTGCTCATCGCTAGTCCTTCTTAATGCATCGCAGCCAACTGCTTCTCGCCTTCTACCTCAGCTTTTTATGAAGCTAACGGCCCAACATTATTCAGTGTGCCCCGGTTGTAGCAAGCATTGTGTTGCCTAGAGATGGCCTTCAGATCATGCTCGAAACCTATCTCGCTCAGGGTTTGTGTGGAACGGAGAACGGGCAGCGCCGTTGGTGTTTCTGCGCACTTCCGTATTTGTAGGCGAGGATTGAAACGACATGTCGTTGCACACGGTTGTCCCAAGGATAACCGCCAGCTGTTAGCAATTTGAGAAACCGACCGGGTAAGAATCGTCCTAATCTATCCACACGTTTGAATGAGTTGGCGGGAGGCGCTCAGCAGCACCGCAGGAAATCTGCGATCTAAGGAACTGCAGGCATGGCTGTATCAATTGAGGTTCAACTAACCGATCTTTCGGTGGAAGATGTTTTGGTGCGACATAAGTTATGGTCGATGAACGCCTGCCCCTAGCTATCGCCCGCTGTATTTTGCGATCATATTCAGCCTGGTGGCCTCGGCCATCTTTTCGCTATTCATCATTCCAGCACTTTACATGCTGCTGACATGATAAACCCACTTACAAGTAGAGGCACTCGACTGATGCGGCAACTGCTGACCTTACTACTTCCCATTTCGCTCGCGCTGAGCGGGTGCACCACCTGGCCCGATCGTATTCCGCATACTGAGGCGCAGGCGGCGATGGCGCAAGTGCCGGGCTTCGCATCGATCCGTTATTGGGCAGATGCTCCCGCCGCGACGTTTACCATGATGCGAGAAGATATGGCGGTCGATGCGACTATCGCCCGGCCCGATACCTTGCTCGCCCTTTCAGGCGGGGCCGATGATGGCGCCTATGCTGCGGGCTTCCTCAAAGGCTGGAGCGATACGGGTGATCGCCCGCAGTTTACCCTCGTTTCGGGCGTCAGCACAGGTGCATTGATTGCCCCCTTCGCTTTCCTCGGTTCTGACCATGATGACAAGCTACGCGCTTTCTTCACTGAGATTTCGCGCAAGGATATTTATCGTCAGCGCGGAATAGTGGGCCTGCTTACGCGGCCCAGCGCAGCGGACGCCAATCCGCTCAAGCTTCTAATCGCACAAAATATCGACAGCAGCCTGCTTGATGCCATCGCAATTGAGCATGGTCGGGGCCGACGTTTGCTGGTGCAAACGACCAACCTCGATGCCGCCCGCGGCGTAATCTGGGATATGGGAGCGATTGCGCAGAGCACCCATCCACATCGACTTGAGCTGTTCCGCGAGGTCTTGCTCGCATCGGCCAGCGTGCCAGGCTTGTTCGCACCTGTGATGATCGAGGTGACCGGAAGTGATGAGGAACGCTTTTCCGAAATGCATGTGGATGGCGCTACGACAGCCGGTTTTCTTGCCGTCCCCGAAAGCATGGCACTCTCCAGAGATCATAAATCCCGCACCGGACAGGATCGAATCTTCGTGATTATGAACGGTCGACTGCGGCCGCAATATGAGCTTGTTGAGGCATCGATCTTTCCGATTATAACCCGTGCGCTCAGTACGGTCCTCTCCGCGCACGACCGTTCGATCCTTGTCAACGTGCAGAATTTCGCCGCCAACAACGATATCGGGTTCGCCATGAGCTATATCGGGGCAGATTTCGATTTTGAAACGGATGAGCTGTTCTCTCAACCCTATATGAACGCGCTCTACGATCATGGGATAGAACGCGGGCGTGCAGGTGACTGGTCGAATAGTGTCGATGAGGCGCAGAATACTCCATGAGCGTCGGCCTCCCGGTCTTTGACGTTGACGGAGGCATGTAATCGGTTGGCGCGACAGTTGGCTTTATCCAGCAACCCCGCCCGCATTTGGGCACCTAGAGCTACGCAGAATACGACCGTTGGTCGGTGATCCGGGCGAGGCCGCGGCAGTTGAAGCATCCGGCTCGCGGAGCCAGTTCGCTGGTGGTATTGCCCCGCCCCCTATGTATCCTTGACGCGGAAATTTGCTAAGCGCTTTGCAGAATGCTGGATGACATGGAAAACGAAGAATGAAAGCGGCTCTGCATCTATTCCGCGTGCTGATCCTTGGTGCGATCACCCTTGCACTTGCATCTCCCGCAGTAGCGCAGTCGCTCCCTGGCGCGGAGATTCCTGAAGAAGAGCCGGTAAAACCCGCGCCGGATCCGTTTGGGCGGGAAACACCGCGCAGTATGGTAACGGGCCTGCTCCAGGCATTGGGCGATGCGGACTACCTTCGTGCAGCGCAGTTCTTCGCGATGACAGCGGACGAACAGTCCTCTTCCATCGAGAATGCCGAGGTCGAGATGGCTCCCGACCAGAGGATCGAGGAAGAAGGACAAGGTGGTGGCGATCCTCCAGACGCCGCGCAGCGCGATCTGGAACGTGCTGCCGATCTGGCAAGGAAGCTCCAGATTGCTCTTGATCGCGGCGGGAGCCTGCTACCCTTTCCCGTGCTCTCAAACGCATCGACGGGCGTTATCGATGATGGCCTCGCCGAAGATTTCGAGAGAGTCGGAAATCTTGCTGCAGAAGAAGCAGGAGCACCAATTCTGCTCCAGCAAATAGAGGTGGATGGCACAAAACAGTGGCGTATCGCATCGGAAACAGAGAATGCGATTGAGCAGTTCGTGCCTGCCGAAGCGGTCGAGCAAGTCAGTGCCGAGGAGGGCACGAGCGTTGCTGGGGCGCCTCTCCTAGATTGGTTGAAGCTTATCGGCCTGGCGCTACTCGCCTTTGCCGCGTTCAGGCTTCTGGCGGCTCTCCTTATGGTCATTCTGAGGCGCGTCATCGCCACCCACGACACCAGTCCGGCCTATCGGTTTCTGGATGCAGCCATGCCGCCGCTGTCCCTCTATCTGGCGGTCCTCACATTCTACGCCACGGCTGACGGGCTCGGAGTGTCGATCGTTGCTCGGCAGACCCTGCTGCGATATGCCGCCATCGTTGCCTGGATCGCCCTGGCCTGGTTTGCATTGCGCTTGGTCGACGCGATCGCACGAATCGTGACTGGCCGGATGCACCGGGCCGAACGGCGTCAGGCGGTTACGATTGTCAGCTTCCTTCGACGTGGTGCGAAAGTGGTCCTGCTGGCCATCGCTGTCGTCGCCGTGCTCGACACGATAGGGCTCGATGTTACGACAGGTATCGCCGCACTCGGCATTGGTGGCCTCGCTCTGGCCCTGGGCGCGCAGAAGACCATTGAGAATTTGGTCGGATCGGTCACCCTGATCGCGGACAGGCCTGTGCAGGTTGGTGATGCCGCGCAGATAGGCGAAGTGTTTGGCACGATAGAAGATATCGGAATGCGTTCCACCCTCGTGCGGACACTTGACCGTACACTGGTGTCGATCCCTAACGGTTATCTCGCCTCGGAACGGATTGAAAATTACGCTCTCCGGGATCGCTTTCTGTTCCATCAGACTATTGGCGTTACCTACGACACCAGTGCCGAGCAGATGGAGCAGTTGCTTCGCGAATTGCGGGCGATCCTGGCCGATGACGGCAATATCATCGATGACGATGCACGGGTCCGCTTTCACGGGTTTGGCGACAGCGCATTACAGATCGAAATGTTCGCCTATTTCAATACGCGCGCCTATCCTGAATCGCTCGCAATGCAGGAAACGCTGTTATTCGCGGTCATGCGCAAGCTGGACGAACTTGGGATCGACTTTGCGTTTCCCACGCAAACGATACACCTGCAACGCGATCAGGAAGCCTGACAGTCGTGTGTCGGCCACGGTCCGAGCGGGCTCCAAAGATGTTGCCCAGCCGCACTATAGGCGACACCTGGCTGTCGACGCTCCGCCTGGGATTGGCTCAAAACATTTCCGAAAATCCCGGCATGAGCGGCGTCGAACTGTTAAGTGACGGTCTTGATGCTTTCACGATACGAAAAATTCTACTTGAGAATGCCGAGCGTTCGGTCGATCTGCAATATTACATCTGGCATGACGATCTTACTGGCAATTTGATGCTTGAGCAGGTCAGAGCGGCTGCGGCACGAGGTGTCCGTATTCGTCTCCTGCTCGACGACAACGGGATCGCGGGGCTGGATCCGATACTTCGCTTGACGGCGGGCTCGCCCAATATCGAGATTAAGCTTTTCAATCCCTTTCACAGCCGGCGCTTCAAAGCGCTCAATTTCCTGTTCCGTTTTCGGCGCGCCAACAGGCGGATGCATTCCAAGAGTTTTATCGCTGATAATCAGGTCGCGATCGTTGGTGGACGCAATATTGGCGATGAGTATTTCGCGGCCAAGCGGCTAGGCGTTTTCGCAGATCTCGATGCGGCTTGCATCGGGCCAGTTGTGCAGGAAGTGACGGACTGCTTCGATAGGTTCTGGGATTCCCCGCTTGCCGTTCAGATCGAGGAAATTGTACCTGAGGTTTCCCCCTCCAATGCAGTTGAGTTGGAAAGCAGGCTTACCCGTCGGGTGGGTGACCGCGCATCAATAAATTACCGGCAGGACGTTGCCGATGCCCCTCTGCTGAGACGCTTAGCACAAGGCGAGGCCGAACTGACATGGGCGCCGGTCAAGCTCGTCAGCGACCCTCCGGAGAAGGTATCGAGCAATCTGGAGAAAGTGGACAGTTTGCTCGATGAACTCACCGACATCATCGGCGAGCCGCAGACCGAATTGCTTATCGTTTCGGCTTATTTCGTTCCCACGAATGATGGAGCGCGCGCATTTGGAGAGATGGCACGAAGCGGTGTGGATCTGCGCGTGCTGACCAATTCCTACGCGTCCACGGATGTGGGCGTAGTCCACGCGGGCTACGCCAAGCATCGCCGCAAGCTGATCGAGGCCGGTGTGAAATTGTTCGAGGTGCCGGCCCCAAATGATGAGCCCAAGAAGGCGCGAAAGTTCATCTGGACAGACTCCCGCAAGCGGAATGGTCAACCCGGAACGACCCTGCACGCCAAGGCATTCTCCGTCGACGCAAAACGCCTGTTCGTGGGTTCGCTCAATTTCGATCCCCGGTCCTTCAATCTTAATACTGAACTGGGCATTGTGATTGATAGTCCCCGACTTGCAGAGCAGATGCGCACAGTCTTTGACACTGCGATCGAGCAGAACACCTATCACGTCGTTATCGACGACGGGCGGTTAGGCTGGATCGACGCAAGGGACGACAATCCCATGATTGAACAACAGGAGCCAGGGACAAGCCTCGTATCCCGCGCGCTGGTCCGGCTTCTTGAAAAGCTCCCGATCGATCCGCTCCTGTAAGTTCGGCCACGACTGGTTGCTGCAATGGGGTCCCAAGATATTGAAGGTTCGATGGTACGGATGAGGCTGGCATTGCTACGCCAATCGATGGCCCGAACATCATGAGGCAGCGCTTGCCTACCCAGAAATTTAACGATACGGACCAGTTTACTTAAGGGTCACAAGCAGAGTCGCATGAGCTATTTGTCCAGCACGGATCTGACTGATCCCGGCAAATTTGGAGTGTATCCCGGGCCCGCTGCTCGACCAGTTCCGATTTCTGTTATTGCACCTTCGATTTCAGCTGCATTTCTTGTTCGATGAATCCGGAGTCACGCCCAGAAATTTCCGTTCGAAAAGAGCAGGAAAAAACCACATTGGTCCTTTCGGGCGACTGGACCACGCAAAGTCTCGCAGACCTCCCAGAGACAGGTTCTTATGATTCTTCGGCTCATCTGGAAATCGACTGTAGCGAGCTAGGCCGGATCGACAGCGTCGGTGCACTTGCGATCCTGACCCTGGCGCCCGAGGTGACGAAATCGGAAGGGCTGCCTGAAAATCTGACACGCTTGTTCGAACTGGTGGACGCGGCCACCCAAGGGGCAGATGTCCCAAGAGCTGACCGCCAACGACTGCACATTCGCTTGGGAAAAACGGTTTATCAGGCTGGGGAAGCCTTACGAACAAGCGCCCGATTTTTGGGAAAACTAGAGGTTTCACTGGTTCGCTCGATCGTTCACCCTAGCCGTATCCGGCCGGTTGCCCTGGCATCGTCAATCCAGAAAGCCGGACTCGAATCCTTGCCGCTGACTGCCATCATGACGTTCTTTATCGGGGCGGTGGTCGCCCTGATCGGAAGTGATCTGCTGGAACAATTGGGGGCATCTGAACTGGTTGTGGAACTGGTCGGCATCTCGGTCCTGCGAGAATTCGGTGTGTTGATACCCGCCATCCTTCTTGCCGGGCGATCGGCATCGACCTTTGCCGCCCAGATCGGCGCGATGCGCATGAACCAGGAAACGGAGGCAATGCAGGTAATGGGTATCGATCTGTTCGATGCGCTTGTTCTCCCCCGCTTCTTGTCCTTGCTCATCACCATGCCGTTACTTTCGGTCATCGCCATGATCGCCGGCCTGGCAGGGGGCCTGGTCGTCAGTTGGGGCATTATGGGCGTTAGCCCGATCCTGTTTGTCGAACGATTGGAAAGTGCAGTGGATATTCGCCATTTCTGGGTCGGGATGGCAAAAGTTCCTGTTCTTGCTGCCGTGATAGCCATTGCCGGATGTCGTCATGGCCTGGCCGTCAAGGGCGATGTCGAACAACTTGGCTCCCGAGTCACAGTGGCTGTTGTCCAGGCGCTGTTCGCCATCATCTTTCTTGATGCTGCCTTTGCCATTCTTTTCAATGTGTTTGGCATATGAGCGAAGAGAATGACCATATCATCCGTGTCGAGGGTCTGACCACTCGGTTCGGCGAGCATGTCGTTCACGAGGATCTGGACCTTGATGTTCGCCGCGGAGAGATACTTGCGATCCTTGGTGGATCTGGAAGCGGAAAGTCGGTTCTGGTGAATGCTATCCTCGGCCTTTTTGAACCGGATAGCGGCACCATCGAAATCTTTGGCAAGGAGATGTCGGATGTCTCTGATCGCCTTGCTGTGGATCGCCGCATTGGCGTGATGTTCCAGCATGGTGCGCTGTTTTCCTCTCTGACTGTTCAGCAGAATGTCGAAGCCCCTTTGATCGAGCATGCCGAATTGCGCGGCGAATGGCTAAGGCGGGTCGCCTTGATGAAGATTGGTCTGGTCGGACTTGCAGCCGAAGTTGCGCGCCAACAGCCGACCGAACTTTCAGGGGGCATGCGCAAGCGCGCTAGCGTTGCTAGGGCCCTAGCGCTGGACCCCGAATTGCTCTTTCTGGATGAGCCGACCTCGGGGCTCGACCCAATCGGCGCGGCAGAATTCGATCAACTTATACGCACCTTGACCGATACACTCGGCCTGACCGTCGTCATGATAACTCACGATCTCGACAGCCTTTATTCCATTTGCGACCGCGCCGCCGTGGTGGCTGACCGCAAGATCGTGGAAACTGCCTCAATTCCCAAGTTGGAAGAGTCCGATCACCCATGGGTCAAGGATTTCTTCGCGGGCCGTGCGGGACGGGCCAAGGAAAGGAATTGCTAATGGAGCGAGAAGCGAATTACGGTCTTATCGGCGGGTTGACGCTTGTCCTCCTGGGCGCTGCGTTCGCATTTGTGCTGTGGTTGGGGCAATCCCAATTCGCCAGTGATTTCGACAAATACCGTATCGTTTTCGATGGCCCTATTCGTGGTTTGAGCGAAGGTAGCGAGGTTCAGTTTAATGGAATTTCCGTCGGGGAAATCACGTCAATCCAGCTCGATCCGGACAACCCAAATCTGGTTGTGACCGAAATCCGTGTTCGCGAGGATACGCCGGTAAGATCGGATTCAACTGCATCGACCGAGTCCGAGGGAATTACCGGCGGCAAGCATATTCAGATCGGCGCCGGAACGCCAACAAAGCCTTTGCTGAAAGAAAGCTCGAGTGATCAGCGCCCGACCATCCAGCCTGAAGCAAGCTCGATGGAATCGTTGATAGACGGCGGCGGCGAGGTGCTTGCGGATGCTTCGGAAGTCTTGAGCCGGGTCAATCGAACTCTTTCCGATGAGAACATCGCGAACATTTCGTCCGCAATTGCCGATGTTAAGGCCACCACCGAACAACTCCACGCCAGTCGCGGAATGTTTGAAAAAGCGGAACAGACATTTGCCCGACTGGACCGCGCCGCTGCAGATATCGAAGGTGCTGCGCAGTCCGCGCGGACGGCGATTGACGTTGATGGCAGGGAAGCCTTCGCGGACGTGTCGGCAGCCGCAAGAGATTTGAAGGCTGGGATCGCCGAGGCGCGCACCGTCATCCAGCAACTTGACACAGCCACAAGCGGATTGGCCGGGCCGGGCGGATCGGGGATCGCGCAGACACTGGAATCGCTCGACGAAGCCGCGACTGAAGTCGAGCAGCTTTCTCGTCAACTGCGGCGTAATCCCCGTGAAAGGAAACTACCAGAATGACCAGATTGCTATCGAAGAACCTTGCGATACTCGCGATGCTGGTTGGTCTGACGGGGTGCGGCGGCGGTGTTTTGGGGATTGGCGGCGAGACCTCCCTGTATCGGTTGGGCAATATTGCGGAGCCGACACCGGAAATCGCACACGGCCGCCGTCCTCTCTATATCGCTCGCCCGCAGATGCCTTCAGGCGTGGATGCAGACCGGATCGCCACCGTCGAAATGCAGGAGATCACATATCTGGCCGAGGCGCGGTGGGCCAGCCCCGCACCCGAGATGATGAGCGATCTGATCAGGGAAAGCATAGAGCGCAACACAACCCAGGCCTATGTACCGATCCAGGCGGGATTAGCCGATCATCATGTTCTCTCTACGAGATTCACCTCTTACGCAGCCTATTATGAAAATGGACCGGAAGCGCCGCCGGTTATCCGTATTGCCGCTCAGGCCGAACTCACCCGGGCTACGAACTCTGCCCCTTTGGCAGTTGGAAAATTTTCCCGTGATGTGCAGGCGATGGAGAACACGGTTTCTTCAGTCATCGACGCTTTCGACACGGCAAGTGTACAAATTGCTGACGAGATGGCTGTCTGGGCCGGAGCGCACCTCGGCGAATGAACTGGTCGAGGCTTGGCGGCAGCTAAATTCTAATATCCCCCTGATTACAGGGGATGGCCATCAATCAAATTTTGGCGGACGACCGACAGCCGTGAACGAAGAGATGCACTGATCGATTCATTCGCTCGGCAGTTTCCGGAGTAAAGCCGGCGTCACTTATGCCCAGCGCAGCACGACGAAATGGGGACAGGATCACAACCGAGACGAATTGTTCAGCGGCAAAATCTGTATCCGACACAGCAATCTCGCCTGTTTCATCCGCTCTCTCCAACACCCTGACCACCAGTTTCGTCGTACGGATAAAGCCGAATTCATACAGCTTTTGCGCAAGCGCCGGGAAACGCGAAGCCTCTGCCATGACGGCGCGCTCCATTGCGATATGGATATCGGAAAGCATCCAGGAGAGAAGGTTTTCAGCTAGAGCAGCAAGATCCTGGGTGACATCGCCAAGATCCGGTATGTCTTGCTCCAGATCGTTCAATCGATCGTGGATTTCCGCCAGGATCACCGTCTCGAACAATGCGGATTTGCCCCTGTAACGAGTATACAGGGTTCGCTTAGATATGGCTGCTCTTTCGGCAATGCGTTCGGTCGTCGTTCTGACGAAGCCTTCTTCCAGAAAGACCTGACGAGCAGTCCGGAGTATCTTTCTCGATAAGGCCATCGAAGCTTGGCGCGTAGGCCTACCCATTCAACCTGGATCCCATGACCTGTCACGCCCTTCTACAGCCGGTTATTGCACCATCTTACCATCGCCAACATCTTTAAGAAAGGCAGAGGCGTACCAGCGTCACCCAACGTGACTTTCACGCTATGGAGCACGAAGACCACTCAGTCTGTCGCCAAAGCCACCCTTTGACTCTTAGTCTTATATCTGTATTTCATGATATATGGATAAGACTGATGCCCTGGATGCCTTTGCGGCTCTCGGTCAACCGACGCGGCTTGATGCGTTTCGCCTTCTCGTAAGGGCAGGCAATGGCGGCATGTTAGCTGGTCAGGTTAGCAAGGCCTTGAAAGTGCGACAAAACACGATGTCGGCCAATCTCTCGATACTAACCCAATCGGGTTTGATCCGAAACCAGCGCGAGGGTCGCAGCATTCGCTATTTCGCCGATATGGATGGAATGCGCGGGCTGCTCGCATTCCTGATGGAAGATTGCTGCGGTGGACGCCCGGAACTGTGTCAGGCCGTGATAGATGAGATTGCCTGTGCCTGACAAAACTGTCGCAGTCGAAAAACCACCGCAAGCCGCAGCGGGTCTGGGAACCTTTGAGCGTTGGCTTTCCCTTTGGGTAGCCCTTGCTATCGCCGCCGGGCTTCTGTTCGGCAATCTGTTCCCCAGTCTTTTTGGGGCGCTTGCATCGCTGGAAATTGCTTCTGTCAATTTGCCAGTCGCGGTGCTGATCTGGGCGATGGTCTACCCCATGATGGTCGGCGTGGATTTTGGAGCACTGCGCCAAGTTGGCGACAGGCCGAAGGGGCTGGTCCTGACCCTGGCGGTTAACTGGCTGATAAAGCCGTTCACGATGGCTGCACTCGGTGTGCTGTTCTTCAATTATGTATTTGCAGACTTGATTCCTCCTGACGATGCGCGGGTCTATCTTGCGGGCCTCATCCTGCTCGGCGCAGCCCCGTGCACGGCGATGGTTTTCGTGTGGTCGAACCTGACACGCGGCGATGCGACCTATACACTAGTGCAAGTCAGCGTGAACGATGTCATTATGGTGTTCGCCTACGCGCCGATTGTCGCTTTCCTGCTTGGCATGACCGATATCGTAGTGCCGTGGGACACCTTGCTGCTGTCCATCGGACTGTATGTCGTGCTGCCGTTGCTGGCGGGTTATGTAACCCGCCGCAGACTGGTCGCCCTGCAAGGCGAAGCAGCGGTGGACCGCTTCAAAGTTAGGGTGCAGCCGTTCTCGATGGTCGGCCTGCTGATGACCGTGGTGCTGCTGTTCGGCTTTCAGGGCGAGGTAATTCTCGATCGTCCACTTATCATAGCGCTCATTGCCGTTCCCTTGCTGATTCAATCCTATGGCATCTTCTTCGTCGCTTATGGTGCAGCCCGGGCGTGGCGTATTCCATTCAATATTGCTGCGCCCTGTGCGCTGATTGGCACGTCCAATTTCTTTGAACTTTCCGTTGCCGTGGCCATCAGCCTGTTTGGCCTTGGATCGGAGGCCGCGCTTGCAACCGTCGTCGGCGTGCTGGTGGAGGTGCCGGTAATGCTCTCGCTCGTCGCTTTCGCCAACCGCACCAAACACTGGTTTCCCAATGAACATCGCCACCCATCATAACCCGGGGCTGCAGCGCTCGCGCAATCACTCGGCAATCATCGATCAATCACGTGTTGAGGCTAAGTATTTGCAGACAGCTTAGACCCGTCTGCAATTGGCCGGGCTATGCGGGCCTTTCGATTTCGGGCTTCTCAAAGGCTTACCTCGACCCTGCGGGCTGGGAATAAAGGGTTCGATCGTGCGCGATCTGCAGTTTTCGATTGCTTATAGCCACGCGCTATGACGAGACCGTCCTCTCCTTTGAAAGCTTCCTAAACCTCACCGCCGGCCGCCTATAGCTGAAGTCTTTTGTCAACACGGCCGAGAAACGGCCATCAATGCTCCGCATGACGCCAAAAACAGGAATCCTGCATATTTCAGATGAATTATGATACCGGGAAATTCGCAGAATCGAGCGCCCCTTTGATATACACATTCCCTGCACGATCGCAAAATAGGTCGAAAGGGGTTTCGAGCAAGGTAGTGTAATTGGCTCGCCAGTGATTATCGAGAAGGCACCCCCGTGAAATGGGCATTCAATTGCCTCACCGTCCTGAAAGCCCTCAGTCAAATCTGCGTCACCATGCGTACATGTACGGTCTGTCACGTAAATTTCTTCGCTTAACTGATAGACCGCCAACGGAGGGCGGCCCTTAATATCGATAGACATAGGCGGGTCTTCGACGACGTCCTCTTCTTTACACAAAAACAACATATCTTTCATTAGACATCCTTAAGTCTAGGAAGGGCCCTTAGTAAGCACTTATCATTCGTACTTCTGCAGCCTATGGAACGATTCAAAATCAGGTCTCCACAGACTAAGGCGCAGATTCTTAACCTTGAGGCCATTACTTATTCTTACAGCGAGGGTGGGAAGGAACGTTTTCCGCGTGCAGTATTCCTTCAAAGAATGTGGACCTTGGCCTGCCAAATTTGCAAATTTAACCTCTGCAAACAAAGGTTTGCCAAATCAGACGACGAGAGTTGAAACCGTTGGATCGATGTAGGCGATGACAACGCCAATCTCACCCTCTCGGTGCCGCCACAATCTGTAACGAGTTAGGCCTATCCGAAGCTTTGCCCGTTTCCATAATTTGGACGAACTCAAGTACCGGAATCTGATCTGGCATTTTCGACCATTTGGCCTCCACCGCATCACCAATATTCACAGCGCCATTGCCCTTCACTCTCGAAACTATCCGCACGCCCTCTTCAAGCGCTATCATCGCAACGCCGTATGGCGGAGTTTCATTCTTGCTGAGCGCACAGTGGAAGACAACGAAACTGTAAACCGTTCCGCGCCCTGATGCCTTAACCTCACCCAAATCATGCGACCAACATTCCGGACAGAACTTGGTACCAGGTGCAAGTACGGTGCTACAATTGCCACATTTCTTGAGCAAGAATTCGCAACGGCCGATTGCCTCCCAGAAAGAGATATCTTTCTCATTCCTAAAATTATGATTCTTGTTCAATGTGTCTTCTCCGAACTCAGGATCAGGCAAGCGTGGTAATCCATCCGGCCTCCCTGTGCGGTGACCAGTGACCAACCATTCTTCTCGACCTGCCTCTCTCCGGCACGACCAGAAGCCTGCAAATATCCCTCGGAAACCTGGGTCATTCCTTGCAAATAATATCCGGACAATTGGCCACCACCGGTATTGACCGGCATGCAGCCGCCCGGCGCCAGTGCCCCGTTCTTCACGAATTCCTTGGCTCCGCCGTGCGGGCACAGTCCATAACCTTCAAGCCCAAGCATGGTGGTCAGGGTAAAAGCATCGTAAATCTGTGCATGATCAATTTCGCGCGCGGAAATCCCAGCCATTTCATAAGCTATGTTTCCACAAACCGTAGCGGATGTCTGGGTCTCATTGTCATACTCACCATGGGCTAGATAACCGCGATTGCCCTGCCCCATCCCCCAGATATAGGCGGATCCATTCTCGCTCGCTTCGTCAGATTCCGCCGATGATACAACGACCGCACCAGCACCGTTCACAGGGAACGCACAATCGAACATTCTCAACGGTTCGGCGATGAACTTCGATGAGAGGTAATCATCGACAGTCATCGGTTTGGTCAGGAAGGCGAGCGGACTCTTTTGTGCCCATTGACGCGCCGCCATTGCTACTTCTGCAAATGCCTCTTCACTCACGCCATTCACATCCATGTAGCGCCGCATAGCGAGACCATATGCGCCGATAGCGCCGGACAGGCCATACTGTCGCTCCCAACCAGCAACGTTGGTCAATCCCAGGTCGATGGCATAGGCATCTCCACCGCGGCGCTGAGGAAGGACAGGGGTATCGCCAAACACACACACGATATTCTTCGCCATCCCGTGCGCGACTGCCATCGCCGCATATTGTACCATCTGCACACCGCAGGCAGCCTGAGAGGCAAAAACATTCCCAAAGGACAGATCTCGCAAACCGAGATCATCCAGCAACCTCATCGACAACGCGCCAGGCGGATTCATATCGCTTCGGTTGATCAGAACGCCATCGATATTCTTTTTTTGAAGACCGGCATCGTCAACCGCCGCGATGATAGCATCGGTTGCCAGGCTATCCTGCGCCTTGATAAATTCACGGGATATCTCGCTAAAACCTATGCCGCTCATCTTGGCGATCGGCCGTCTGGTCTTTGTTCGTTTTTTTGCCATCGCCTTACGGCCCTTATCTATTCTAATTTTGACTCTGAACGAACGAAACAGTTTGGCCTATGTTAGATCAGGAATGCCAATGCCGGAACCGGCTCTTTAGAATTGATAAGCTCCACACGTTTACGAGCGATCTTCAGCTCCCCGTCAACGCGCCGGATCCGATGCTCAACTCTGCCAATCCACCAGCGAAGATCTCCAGTCGATTGGATTTGGCCCGAGAAGGGCATCCAGCGGCGGCTGAAGGCATCTCGATGGCGGCATTCAAGAACGCCGGTCACGTAGTTGCCGAGGCTCGGGGCACTGGTCACTTCTACTTGCTGGAACAGAACTTCGAGGCGCTTGGCATCGATCGCAAGATAAAGGTCCGGGTACCCAATTTCATGTCGATACCGAATATAGTGGCAGAGACTGACCTGCTTGCGACAATACCGCGTGCTTTCTGTCCAGCCTTGAAAGACTCTCCGATTAGTGTGCTAGGATACGAACACCCTGTCAAATTGCCGTCGATTGACGTTAAGCTGCTATGACATGAACGATTTCACAGCGATCCCGCTCACAAATGGCTGCGCGAGCGGATCGTCTCGGTAATCCAGGGCATCCGCTGGAACGAGGGCGTGGAGGATTTCATGGGGCCGGATCATGCTGCGCGTATGCAGCAACGCCAGACAAGAAATGCGACGAGTGAAAAGAAGCGCAGAACCTAAATGACAGATGCAATTGAGAAAACCGGACGCGTTGCAATCATAACAGGATCAACAATCAGAACGTATCAACACGTGGGATTGGAAATTCGGTTGCGGCCGAATTGGCGAGCGCCGGTTACAATATTGTAATTTCATCTAGGCGAAGCGCAGCTTGTGACAAGGCAGCCGAAAAGATCAACGAGGCGCAAGGCAAGCATGTGACGATTGCATGCAACGCAGACATCGCGGACAAATCAGCGCTGGAAGATCTCGTTGGTGAAACGGTTTCAGTATTTGGCAGGCTTGACTGCATGGTGTGCAACGCGGCCTCGTCCTTTTACTTTTGCCCCCAGCATGAGATCCCCGACGAAGATTCCCAGCTTATGCTTAACAACAATATTCTTTTGGCTTATTGACTTACGCAAGCTTCGATACCGCATATGGAAAATCTCGCTGGGGCTCGATCCTCTATATCGCGTCGATCAGCGATTTTCGTGCTTATGATTATATCGGCGCCGATCCCACGTCTAGGGGCAGGCCTGCTGCAATTGACGCGTAATTACGCGCGCGAATTGGGTCCCGCAGAGATCCGCATGAATGCGATTTCTCCGGGTGTGATTGAAACAGACTTTTCCTAATCAACGCTGGCAAAGCCAAAGATCACGGCCGAAGATGAATCTGCAACCTGCATCGACGTCCTGGTCGACCGAGCGACATGCGCCTATAGCGGTATTTTACGCTGCTTTTATCACGGGTCAGAATATCGTGATTGATGGGGGCGCGTCCATTTAGTCAATTCCATAGCCCGATCGACCGTCAAGGTCCGCAGCAATCCGCGCGGAGCCTCGCGGGCAAATTCGCCGGTACAAGCGGGATTGCAGGCGAGGATTGCGGTCTCCTGACCGTGCTAGCGGCTTGGGAGCTTTCGCGCTCATCTGCCAGTGGCAACATAACAAATCGTAAGCAGCGCAGAAGGGTACCATCCAACGGCCCCGATGCAGCTGATGAACATGCAAGGTTATGACTCGCCCAGGAGTGATCGATGCCCTCTAGCGTGGGCGTAAGATCGAAGCGATCAAGCCTGTCCGCGACGCCATCGGGCTTGAATTGCAGGCGGCGAACGAAATGGTCAACCGACACGCGAAGTGCTGAGAAAGCGGCTTTGGGTCACTCACTTCGCGAGAGAAGCCGACCCCGCCCCCTCCTCACGGCCCTTCCCTTCAAAAACGCGCGACAGACGTCGCGATTGAGGGTTCCCGGGCAAGCACATTGTGTCTTTCACAACCCCACAATTTTTCCCCAAGCGTTCGTCGGAAGATAAAATCTTTTCCCTACCGAACGCTTGCTCGTTTTTTCTAAGCATGTATAAAAGACATGATTCGAAATTGCGCGAGTCGAGGAGAAGCTCTCTTCGAAGAGAAGAATGCTACGGAGAAGTACTGTGCAGACACAATTGGACAATAGCTCGATTGATTATTCGGCGTTAATCCACCCTGATCGGGTCGAGGGATCGCTGTATACAAGTTCGGAAGTCTTTAATGACGAGCTGGAGAAAATCTGGTACAAGACATGGGTCTTTGTAGGACACACCAGCGAAATTCCTCAGCCCGGTGACTATATTTCCCGTAATATTGGTCTGCAACCAGTCATCATGGTGCGTGACAAGAATGGGGATTGCAATGTGTTCAGCAATCGCTGTGCGCATCGCGGTACCAAGCTTTGCAACCGGATGTCCGGCAACGTCCGCGCATTCGTATGCCCTTACCACGGCTGGGCTTATGATCTTACGGGAAATTTGGTGGAAGCACCGCATGGCGGTGAGTACTCAGCCGAATTTATGGCTAGCAAGGGTCTCGCAAAGGTTCCCAGGCTTGGCGAATACAGAGGTTTTGTCTTTGCCAGCTTGGCCGAGGATGGGCCCACGCTGGATGAGCATCTAGGCCGCAGCAAGGCGTTCATTGATCGCTTCGTCGAACTGTCGCCAGAACAGGAGGTCGAGCTGACTGCTGGATGGGTTCGCCATAAATATGAGGCGAACTGGAAGATGCTCTATGAAAACGATACGGACGGCTATCATCCAGAGTTTACGCACGCATCATTCCTGCAGGCGATCGATACTCAAGTGTCGGATTACGTCGGCAAGAAGGACATCCACACCGAACCGGTGATCAAGGACTGGGGCGATGGCCACACCGAACTGGAATTCGGCACTGGCTATCGACACAGCGGGAAACCCTTTGAATGGTTCGGCCGCGCCAGCCCAAGCAAGTTTCCCAACTATATCGAAGCGATGGACAAAGAGTACGGCGCTGAACTGTCCTTGCAAAAAATGATTGACGGCCCTCCGCACGCGATAATCTTTCCCAACCTTTTCATAGCTGAATTGAGCGTCGTGATTTTCGAACCGGTTTCGGCTGGTCAGTCAATCCAATGGCACTGTCCTGCATTCTTCAAGGGCGCACCAGAGGTCAATCGCAGGATGATCCGGCAGGCTGAAGGCGCGCTGGGGCCAGGTGGCTTCCTAGTCGCTGACGACCAGATAGTGGCGGAGCGCAACCAGCAGGGCCTGATGGCGCGCAGTCCGCAATGGCTGGATATCAGCCGCGGCATGGGCACCGAACAACCCGACGAGGAAAATGACGGGGTGGCTATCGGCGAAATGGTCAGCGAACTGACGAACAGGGCGTTTTGGGAGAAATACAAATCTCTCATGGAGGCCGAAACCACACCGATTGCACGGGGAGAGGCTGCGTGACCGAAATGGCTAAATTGAAAGAGCAGGACGATCTGCTCGAAAACGATATTTCGAGCGAAGAAGAGCGTGCGTTGACGAATTTTGTTCTGCTCGAAGCTCAATACGCAGATGAATCTCGCTATGATGAATGGGAGGCATTGTGGTCTAACGCCCCGGATGCGACATATTGGGTGCCGCGGGGTCCCCATGCGTTGGACCCAGAGAAGCATGTCTCGTTGATAAATGACAATCGAGCACGGCTCGCAACTCGTATTCGGCAACTCAAGACTGGATACCGTTTTGCCCAAATTCCAGTTTCGCCGATGCGGAGGGTGGTGTCTAACATCGTCATGAAGCGATCTGCAACTCATGGCGTAGAAGGCGCAGAAGTCTACGAGGTTGAATCCAATTTCATCCTCGTCGAAATCGCCGTCCAGTCTACGAATAACCAGAACATATGGGCTGGTCGCACGCTGCACCGAATTCGGCGAGAAAATTGCGAGTTGAAGCTTCATACGAAGCGTATTGTGCTCGTCAACGGAGATGAGCCGATCGCAAGTATTGCTTTCTTGCTCTAGCTTCGGGTAGCAAAGATGCCGACACCCGCAAGAACAACAAAGGTTAGTGGTGCCGGGGGTATGGCCTTGGTTGCGGACTCCTGGGGTGATCGTTCAAATCCGTCGATAATCTTTCTCCATGGGGGCGGACAGAACCGCCACTCATGGCGGAGAACGGCCCAGCTCGTATCCGAGTCAGGCTGGCACACGACGGCCTTTGACATGCGAGGTCATGGGGATACCGGCTGGTCGGAGAACCGACAATATGCCCTATCGGACTATGTAGAAGATCTCGAAGCGGTTGCGCGGGCGGTCGGGCAACCTGCAGTTCTCATTGGAGCGTCTTTAGGGGGTATTGTTGCCCTGTTGGCCTCAACGCGCGCACCAAACTCGGCTTCGGCGCTGGTGATGGTCGATGTGGGACTGTCAGTCAATCCAGCCGGTTCGCAACGTGTTCGAAGCTTCATGCTCGGACACGCGGAAACCGGCTTCGACTCGTTGGAGGAAGTCGCCGATACAGTCGGTGGGTATCTCAAGAACCGCGACCGCGTGCGCACACCTGAAGAATTGAGGAAAAGCCTTATCCAGAGGGACGGACGATGGTTCTGGCACTGGGATCCCAACATTCTAAAATCCACCGGGCTGTCGGGCGCCGAGACGGGTCGGTTAAAGCAGGTAGCGCACAAACTCAACGTTCCAACGCTCCTCATTCGAGGCGCATTGAGCGACGTACTTGACGATGAAAGAGTAGCAGAATTCATCGAAAACGTTCCTCACGCCCTTTATCGAAGCGTCGATGATGCGGCTCACATGGTCGCTGGTGATCATAACGATGCGTTCAATACTGTAGTTTGCGAATTCTTAGAATTTATTAAGCGGTAGTCCGCCGTCAAAGAGCGGGATGAGGGAGAGATTGATGTTATTGCGCGATTATATTCGGCGAGCGGCCAACAGCTACGGCGACAAAACTGCCTTCATTGATGGAGATATCCGCCGTGACTGGCGGACTGTCGATGAAAGAAGTGCTCGTTTCGGGGCTGCCCTTCAGAAACTTGGAGTATGCAAAGGCGACGTGGTGTGCATCCTCGCCCACGAACACTTGGAGGTCATCGAGCACTTCCTAGCATGTGCCAAGATCGGCGCTATCCGTGTCGGAATCAACTGGCGATATTCACCGCGCGAACAGGAACACATCATCCGTGATTCCAACGCCAAGGCGGTACTGGTACAGGCCAATTGCCATGAACTGATCGCGCGATTCCTGCCAGATCTTGAAAAAGAGGGGCGGGTTCTTATCGGTTTCGGAGAAAAGCACGGATTGAGATACGATTATGAAAGCCTAATCGCGCAGAATCCCAACCGTCAAGACCACGTCGATCTCGCCCCTGATGATTTGCTCGCATACAGCTATACCACCGGAACCACCGGTCTGCCCAAGGGCGCATTATGGACGCAATCCCTGGTCGTTGAAAGCAATGTCCATTCTATTTTCAACCTCGGCCTAAGGCACGAGGACATATGGTTCATGCCTGCTCCTACACCCGGAGCGCCGATCCTATTTAACACCTTCGGCGTCATTAATGGGATGACAACGACGATGATCAATGGCGATTTCGCGGCTGACAAATACTGGGATATCGTCGAACGCGACCGAGTGACGGCTTCGGGCGGAGTGCCTACCATGATCCGTCGGCTGCTGGAGGAATACGACAGCGGAAACTACGACGCTAGTACGCTCGGGAACCTGTTCTACGGCTCTTCACCGATGCCTCCAACCTTGACCAAGCGCCTGTTCAATACCCTCGATTGCGACCTCATCCAACCTTACGGCTCGACCGAAACCGGCGGCTGGGTAACCTATCTTCGCCAGGACGAACATCGACGCGCGGTTCAGGAAAACGACTTTAGATTGCTCGAGTCATGCGGCCGACCGAGCCAGCACGCTGACGTGACGATTCTTGATGAGGAAGGGAAAGCGGTCCCCGATGGTGAGGTCGGGGAAGTGTGCGTAGCAAGCGGAACCAATACCGCCGGTTATCTTAATTTACCCCAGGAAACAGAAGACCTCTATTTCGGCAAGTGGCTCCGTACAGGAGATTTGGGCAATCGAGACAAGAACGGATACTACTTCCTTGTAGATAGACGTAAATTCATGATTATCTCTGGCGGTTACAATGTATATCCTGTTGTCGTTGAGAACGTGTTAGCCGAACATGCAGCAGTGCGGGAAGTAAGTGTGATTGGCGCGGCACATCCCGAATGGGGCGAAGTTGTAACTGCGGTGATCTCCCTCAAGAATGGTCAAAATGTTTCCAGTGAGGAGCTCATAGAGTTCGTCCGCCCGAAGATTGGCAAATGGGAAGTTCCCAAATATATCGATTTCATTGATGATCTGCCGAGAGGCGTCACTGGCAAGATTGACAAGATTTCCCTGCGCCAGCGGTTCAAGAACAGCCCCGACCTTCTGCCGTGGAACGTATGATGTCCGATACGGGGGCGCCGTTGGACGGCGTTAAGATTATTGATTTGACGCGGTTACTGCCCGGACCTTTGTGCACTCAGTACTTGGCGGATATGGGCGCGGAAGTGATCAAAGTAGAGCATCCCGAAGGCGGCGATTATGCTCGCGTGGCGATTGAGGCGTCACAGGATGAATCGGCGGAAACATCGGCGTTCTTCCAGACTGTCAATCGATCCAAACAAAGCGTCACGCTTGATCTTGGAGATAGCGACCAGCGCGCACATTTGATCGACATGATAAGGGACGCCGATGGCCTGGTGGAGAGCTTCCGTCCTGGTGTCGCTGCCCGCCTTGGAATTGGGTATTCGGAGTTATCCGCAATAAACCCGGGTCTCGTATACGTTTCGATAACGGGCTATGGCCAGTCAAGTCCCCTTAGCTCCAAGGCTGGCCACGATCTGAACTACATTGCCTATGCTGGCGTCCTCGATCTCTTGCGGGATCAAGCGGGAGAACCAGTTCTTCCAGGCATCCAGATCGCAGATGTCTTCGGCGGGTCGTTACATGGCGTTGTCGCTATGCTGACCGGTCTCCTTTCAAAACAGCTAACAGGACGTGGCCGTTATCTAGATGTTTCGATGACCGACTGCTGCAAACCCTTGAACATTGGTCCGTTGACGATGTCCCAGGGTCCGGCTTCGATGCTCGACGGGGGCTTCGCATGTTACCAAATCTATCAGACATCCGATGACCGCCATCTGACACTCGGCGCTGGGGAAGCAAAGTTTTGGCATAACTTTTGTGCAGCTCTGGAGCGCCACGATCTGAAACCGCTGCAATTTGTCGCTGACAGGCAACCTTGGCTGAAGGCAGAACTAACAGCACTTTTCAAAAGCCACACACTGGATCATTGGTGTACCAGGCTGGCAGAAACGGACTGTTGCTTTGCGCCCGTACTCAGTGTTGCCGAAGCCATGCAGGAAACTTTGCCTGAAAAATCACTAGTGGGCTTGTCTACAGGTCTGAAAATCGGGCTTCCGGTCAAGATCAAAGGCCACACCCCCGATTTCGACGCTCCTTCGCCAGCGCTTGGCGAACATAACTCGCGTTACTTCGGATTGGGCGACAATCAACACCAAAGCGATCAAGGCTTGCCCAATCGCGCGGTTCATTCCGGCGATGCTACATGAAGACAACTAGCTTTACCAACGTGGAATTGCGCATTGACGATACACGCGCCTTTATCGAGCTGAATCGACCCGACAAGCGCAATGCGATGTCGCCACAGTTGCACGAAGATATGCACAAGGCATTGGATGCGATTGAGGATCAGGGCGATGCAAGGGTCATTGTCATCACTGGACGCGGTGATAGTTTCAGCGCCGGGATGGACCTTGAGGAATTTATCCTCGCCAATTTTAGCGACCCTGATGCCTTTCTCCGCACGAGCGAGAGGGCGCTATCCTGGATGAGGCGCCTCAAGAATTTTCACGGCGTGACGATTTCCGAAGTCAATGGCTGGTGCGTTGGTGGCGGAATGCTCGTGGCCGGTCTGTGCGATTTGTCCATCGCGGCTGAAGACGCGAAATTCGGTCTCTCGGAAATCAACTTCGCCGTTATTCCGGGCGCTGGTCTCACCTGGATGGTCGCCCATCATGTTCCGCGGAAGGCTGCCCTTTACTATTTGCTTACCGGACGTTTGTTCGATGGCAAAAAGGCCGCGGAGATCGGCCTCGTGAATTATACGGTTCCGGCAAAGGACCTGCATGACGAGGTCGACGCACTGGCATCGGAAATTGCCGCCAAGAACACCCACGCAGCTGTTGCGATCAAGCGCGTGTACGAGCGAACCACCGCTTTGGGATTTGACGAAGCGGTTGAGTGGGAAATGGCCAAGTTCTTCGAACTTTCTTACGCCACGCGGCAAGAATGGCTCGACGTGGCATTGCGCCAATTCTCGAAACGAGAATTTAAGCCCGGAAAAGAAGGTTATGCGCCAGACTGATTGACTGAAAACAGACGGCTTGAAGTCAGTCTGACGCTGAGAAACAAATGAGGGAAACATGAGCGTTTCAAGCAAGGAATTCGCGTTTTTCTATGAAGGATTAGAGCGTCGGGAACTGCTGATGCAGTCGTGCACCGACTGTAATTCGATCCGTAATCCACCGACGACTATGTGTTCGCAATGCGGAAGCTTTGAGTGGGCCCCGGTAAAGATGAGCGGGAGAGGTGAAGTCTATAGTTACACCGTTCATCACTACCCTCCATTGGAGGGCTTCGCTCTGCCGCACCCAGTCGGTGTCGTGGACCTTGTTGAGGGTGTGCGAGTGGTCGCCGGGCTGGATGGCATGGAGATTGCCGACATCGAAATTGAGAAACCGGTGGAGATTCAATTCATCCAACGGAATGGCCGGGCGTCATTCCGGTTTGGTGCCGCATCGCAATAATCGACAAAAGGGCAAATAGCATGATCTCTGGCAAAGCCGCAATTGTTGGAATTGGCGCAACGGAGTTTTCGAAGGATTCAGGCCGAAGCGAATTCAGGCTCGCGTCGGAAGCGGTCACCGCGGCGCTCAATGATGCTGGGGTAAGCGCATCCGAAGTTGACGGTATGTGCACCATGACAGCCGACAATAACTCGGAAGTGGACATTGCCCGCGCGATTGGCGCAGGCGAACTGAGTTTCTTCTCGCGGATTCCCTTCGGCGGTGGCGGCGCCTGTGCGGTTGTGCAGCAAGCTGCTCTTGCAATTTCCAGCGGTTTGGCGAACGTCGTCGTCTGCTACCGGGCAATGAACGAACGATCACAGTACCGCTTCGGCGGATCGCTGGCAGGCGCACCTCAGACCAGTGAAGGCGAGGTGATGGACTATCATACTATGCATGGTCTTTCTACCGCAGCAGCCCTGGTTGCGGTCATGATGCGGCGATACATGCAAATGTATGGTGCGACCCGATATGATTTCGCCAATGTCTCGCTCGCGGCGCGTAAGCATGCGGCTACCAATCCTGCGGCCTTTTTCTATGGCAAGCCGCTTACGCTCGACGAGTATCTAAACTCCAGAATAATCTCTGATCCGCTGCATCTGTTTGATTGCTGCCAAGAAAGCGATGGCGCCGTGGCGTTAATTGTTACCCGTTCGGAAAGGGCCAAAGACCTGCGCCAAATTCCTGTGCTGGTTCGGGGTGCTGCGCAGGGAGCCGGTCGTGGCTCTATCCCGTTGATGAACTTTTATGGTGGGGACATTGTGCCGTTCGATGACACGCGAGTGGTGTCAGACCAGCTCTATCGTATGTCGGGATTGTCGCCAAGCGATATGGATGCGGCGATTATATACGATCACTTCGGGCCGACCATTCTCCCCGCACTTGAGGCGAGTGGATTCTGCGCCCGCGGCGAAGCCAAGGATTTCATCAAGGATGGCAATATCGAAATCGGAGGCGGACTGCCGCTGAATACCCACGGGGGTCAAATTGGCGAAGCATATATTCATGGCATGAACGGAATTGCTGAAGCGGTCCGGCAAGTTCGCGGAAACGCTGTCAACCAAATCGCCGAACTCAGCAATATAATGGTTACCTCCGGTGGGGGCGTACCAACCAGCGGACTAATACTAGGAATATAGAAACTCATGATGAGAGTATAGCAAATATAAATATATATAGGGGAGACGGAAAGTGGGCAAGTACAAAGTATTTATGATGTCAACCGCGTCATTTTACAACATTTTTTTGGGAAGTGGTGTTGTTTATGCGCAAGACGGCGCTGAGAGGACTGTTGTAGAAACGCCCCCAGCTACCCAGGAAACCGAAGAGAGCCCTAGAGGCCTTGAGGAGATCGTCGTCACCGCCACCAGGCGCGAGGAGCGTCTGCAAGACATTCCCGTCACTGTCACCGCTATAACCAACAAGACGCTGAATGCCGCAGGCATCGTCGATGCGCGCAGCCTGACCCAAGTCATTCCGGGCTTTACCGGCAATCGAACGGCGTCGGTAATCCAACCTGTCATTCGCGGCATCGGATCCGGAGGCGTTTCTGTCGGCGACGAACCCAATGTCGCTACCTATATCGACGGTGTCTATCAGCCCGATGCCTTCTCCAATTCGCTCGAACTTGTTGAGGTGGAACGTGTGGAGGTGCTGCGCGGTCCGCAAGGAACTGTGTTTGGCCGAAACGCGACAGGTGGTTTGATAAATGTTATTACGCCAGATCCTAGTTTTGTTACAGAAGGAAGAATTTCAGCTCGCGTCGGACGCCTTCGTAATGACGCAAATGAATATGATCTGCGTGCCTATGTAACTACCGGGCTAACCGATAATATTGCTGTTGATTTTGCCGGCATGTATCGACAAACTGAACAATACATTCCTGAAATATCGACCGGCCGTAAGTTTGGCGGTATCAAGGTTTTCGATCTGAGAAGCAAAATTCTTCTCGAAGCAAGCGATACAGCTCGATTTATTCTGACAGCAAACTACACGCGGCAGCGTAGCAATGTGAACGCAACACAGCCCTTGGACGACAACACGGCGGCTCGCGGATTCGAGGGTGTCATCTTACCCGATGGTCCGTGGGAAACGTCGTTGTCTTTAACACCTCGGATCGATTACGAACGCTTTAGTGCATCGCTTCGTACGCGCTTCGAATTTGAACATTTCGACATCGAAACAACAACTGCATTTATGCACAATACTGGCCGACAAGATGCCGATGCGGACTCGACCAACATCGATTTGGGCCAAATCCTCTTCCCGCTCGAAGTGCAGGCGGAAAGTCAGGAAATTCGTGCATTGTCGACCGGCGATGGTCCGTTTCAGTGGATTGTTGGTTTCTATGCTTTTCATCTCGACGCCTCCATGGGCCCGATTGAACTTATAAACTCGCCTCCACCGGGCCCAGGTTCGCCCGCGCCCGGCACGCCGATTGTTCGTTTCACGCTGAGCCCAGAGACAGAGACCCTCTCATTCGCCGGCTTCACCGAAGGCACATTGCGAGTTACTGACCGGCTCTTCTTGACCCTAGGTGGGCGCTACACGACAGAGAAGAAGGAATTCCAGCAGGCTGTGAATGGAAATCCACTGCCTTATGGGCGGGTCGACGAGCGTTTCAACAAGGCCACATACCGAACTGCCTTACGGTATGAACTTACGGATTCAGCAAATATCTACGGAAGCTTTGGCACAGGATATAAGAGCGGCGTTTACAACGTGGTTTCGACGTCCAGTACACCGGTCAATCCAGAAGTTATCGAAGCTGCAGAGATTGGGTTTAAGGCCGATCCCCTGCCGTGGCTGCGAACGAATCTATCGCTGTTCCACTATTGGTATTCAGACTTGCAGGTTCAGGCTCGTAGTGAAGATGGCAATAGTTATGTTCTCCAGAACGCAGCCGATGCAAAGATATATGGTGGCGAAATTGAAGCCACAATTCTGCCTACCGACGAGTTCACTATCCGGGCAGCCGTGACCTATAATCACGGTGAGTATGTAGAATTCCCGGCGGCACAGGATTTCATTCCCCTTCCAGTCGGAGGCAACCTGGTTACGTCAAACGATGCAGCCGGAAAATCGCTTATTCGGGCTCCGGAATTTACTGCGAATCTCGGATTGGATTGGGCCACGATGGTTCAAGACGGAGAGTTCGGAGCTACTGTTAATTTTTTCTTCAGTGATCGCGTATATTATGACTTTCTGAACAGGTTCTCTCAGGATCCCTATGCTTTGGTCAACGGTGAAATCTCGTGGACCATGCCAAATGATCGGGTCAGATTCACCTTGTGGGGAACCAATCTAAGCAATGCCAAAGTTGCGCAACAAATTAGGCAAGGTGTTTTCGCCACAGACATTCTATACGAGAAGCCTAGAACCATCGGGATAGGTGCAGAGCTAAGCTTTTAGTCAAGGTGTTGCCCGGTGGCTGATCGCTCCAGTTCCAGTAACTGAGTGACAGCCATCGACGCAGGGCAGCTTTCTACCAGCTGGGATTAGAGCCGAGCCGCGTTGTTGCGAATGAGCGCGGTTGAAGCAGGCCGTTGCTTATCCAGTTCAGCGGCGGTCGCCTCCGGTGTCTCGTATCCGAGAGAGGAGTGCGGTCTCTCCCGGTTGTAATCCTCCGCCCAGGCAGCGATCGCGACGCGGGGCGAGGCTGAGGAACAATGTCTCGTTGAGCAGTTCGTCGCGAATGAGACGTTTAAGCTCTCGACGTTACCGTTCTGCATCGGCCTTCCCGGCGCGATGTAGTGCCACTCGACGCCGATCTCGCCATACCATGCCAGCACAGCGTTGCTAATGAGCTCCGTGCCATAGTCGCTGACGATCATGCCGGACTTGCCGCGCGGACCGATCACCTCGCTCATCCCATGGCACGCCTGGAGATGAG